>JBBRTF010000009.1:0-107991 GCA_038244725.1 Burkholderiales bacterium | reverse complement strand
CGGCTACGTGATGGTCAAGTTCTTCGGCGTGATCTTCCTCGGCAAGCCGCGCGAGGAGCGCCTCGCCGAGGCGAAGGACGTCGATGGCCTGGAGCGCCTCGGCCTCGCATGGCTCACCGCGGGCTGCGTGCTGCTGGGGCTCTTCCCGGTCGCCGTGATCGAGGTGATCGACCCGATCCCGTTCGCGCTGGTCGGGCGCGGCCTTGCGCAGAGCGGGCGCGTGGGCGACTGGCTCCTCCTCGCGCCGGTCAGCGCGGAACGCGCCTCGTACAGCCCGCTCCTCGTGACGGTGGCGACGCTCGCGATCGTGCTGCTCGCGTTCCTGCTGGTGCGCCGCTTCTATCACGGCCGCTTGCGGCGGGTCGCGCCGTGGGACTGCGGCTTCCCGCTGCAGACGGCGCGCATGCAGGACACCGCGGAAGGCTTCGGCCAGCCGATCCGCCAGATCTTCGAGCCTTTCTACCGCATGCAGCGCGAGCTCCCCTCGCCCTTCGACGCCGCACCGCGCTATCGCGTGACGGTCGAGGATCCGTTGTGGGCCTGGGTCTACCTGCGCATCGCGAGGGCGACGGAGGCGGTCTCGCGCGTGGTCGGGCTCCTGCAGCGCGGGCGCATCTCGATCTACCTGCTCTACAGCTTCCTCACGCTCGTGACGCTGCTCTTCCTCACCCAGGCATGAATCTCGAAGGCATCGTCGCCCAGCTCGCCGCGATGCTCGTGGCGCTGGTGGTGGCGCCGCTGCTGGTGGGTTGGGTGAACCAGTGCCGCGCGTGGTTGCAGAACCGCGGCGCGCCGCCGCTGCTCATGCCCTTCCGCATGCTGCACAAGCTCTTCTGGAAGGAGTCGGCGATCGCGCACGACGCCTCGCCGCTTTTCCGCGCCGCGCCCTACGTCGTGTTCGGTTGCATGCTGCTCGCGGCGATGATCATCCCCACGATCTCGACCGACCTGCCGCTCGCGCCGGCCGCGGACGCGATTGCGCTGGTCGGCCTCTTCGCGCTCGCGCGCCTCTTCATCTCGCTCGCCGCGATGGACATCGGCACCGCGTTCGGCTCGATGGGCGCGCGCCGCGAGATGCTGGTGGGATTCCTCGCCGAGCCCGCCTTCCTGATGGTGCTCTTCACGGCTTCGCTCATCTCGAACTCGACCTCGCTCGCGACGATCGTGCACACGCTCGCCCACCGCGAGCTCGCGATCCTGCCGAGCCTCGCCTTCGCCGGCGTGGCTTTCACCATGGTGTCGCTCGCGGAGAACGCGCGCATCCCCGTGGACAACCCCGCGACCCACCTCGAGTTGACCATGATCCACGAGGCGCTCGTGCTCGAATACTCGGCGCGCCACCTGGCGCTCCTCGAGTGGGCCGCGGCGCTCAAGCTCTTCGCGTATTCGTGCGCGGGGCTCGCGCTCTTCTTCCCATGGGGCGTGGCGGAGGCCAACGACCACGTGGCGCTGCTCTGGGCGCTGCCGGCGCTGCTCGCCAAGCTCGCGGTGGGCGGCTTCCTCCTCGCCCTGATCGAGACGATCCTCGCCAAGATGCGCATCTTCCGCGTGCCGGAGTTCCTCGCCACCGCGTTCCTGCTCGGCGTGCTGGCGCTCCTCGTGCACCTGCTGCTGGGCGCGTGATGAACCCCCTCACCACCCAGATCGTCAACCTCTTCGCGAGCCTGCTGTTGCTCATCGCCTTCGCGATGCTCGCGCAGCGGCGCATCGTCGCCCTCATCAACCTGTTCGCGCTGCAGGGCCTGGCGCTGGTGGGCTCGACCGCGACCGTCGCCTTCGCCACCGGCCAGCACCACCTCTTCTATTCCGCCGCGATCACCTTCGTTCTCAAGGTGCTGGTGTTGCCGTTCATCCTGCACCGGCTGATCCGCCGGCTCAACGTGAAGTGGGACATCGAGACCCTCATCAACATCCCGACCATGATGCTGATCGGCATCCTCCTCGTGGTGTTCGCCTTCAACCTGGCGCTGCCGATCTCGGAGTTCTCGCACTCGATCGCGCGCGGCACACTCGGCATCGCGCTCGCCTGCGTGCTGATGTCGTTCCTCATGATGATCACGCGCTCCAAGGCGGTGCCGCAGGTGATCGGCTTCCTGTCGATGGAGAACGGCCTCTTCTTCGCGGCGACCAGCGCGACCTACGGCATGCCGATGGTGGTGGAGCTGGGCATCGCGCTCGACGTGCTGGTGGGCATGGTGATCCTGGGCGTGTTCATGTTCCAGATTCGCGAGCAGTTCGATTCGCTCGACATCCACCACCTGGAAACGCTGAAGGACGAGTGATGGAGATCCTCGCCCTGCTCCTCGCCGTCCCCCTCATGGGCGGAGCCTTCCTGTGGTTCCTCGGCGAGCGCGACAGCGCCCCCGAGGCGAACTGCGCGTTCAGCTTCGCCACGCTCGCCGCGGCCGCCTGGCTCACCGTCGAGGTGGTCTCCACCGGCCCGGTGATGGGGCTCTTCGAGCAGTTCTTCGTCGACTCGCTCAACGTCTTCCTGGTGGCGCTCACCGCCTTCGTGGGATTCACCACGTCGCTCTTCTCGCGCCCGTACATGCGCACCGAGCGCGACCGGGGGCGCATGACGCCGGCGCGGCTTCGCCTGTACCACAGCATGTACCAGGTGTTCATGTTCACGATGCTGCTCGCGCTCACCACCAACAACATGGGAATCCTGTGGGTCGCGATGGAGGCGGCGACGCTCGCCACCGTCCTGCTGGTGTCGGTGTACCGCACCGCGGCGGCGTTGGAGGCGGCGTGGAAATACTTCATCCTGTGCGGCGTGGGCATCGCTCAGGCTCTCTTCGGCACGATCCTGCTCTACTTCGCCGCGGAGCGCGTGCTCGGCGCCGAAGGCAATGCGCTGCTCTGGACGCACCTCGACCTCGTGAAGGGCGATCTCGAGCCCGCCATCATGTCGCTCGCATTCGTCTTCCTGCTGGTGGGCTACGGCACCAAGGTGGGCCTGGTGCCACTGCACAACTGGCTTCCGGACGCGCATGCCGAGGGGCCCACGCCGATCTCCGCCGTGCTCTCGGGCCTGCTCCTCAACGTGGCGCTCTACAGCCTCATCCGCTGCAAGGTACTCGCCGACGGGGCGCTCGCGACGCGCTTCGCGAGCAACATGCTGATGGGCTTCGGCCTCATTTCGGTCCTGGTGGCGGCGTTCTTCCTTTCGCGGCAGCGCGACGTGAAGCGCATGTTCGCGTACTCGTCGATCGAGCACATGGGGCTCATGACCTTCGCCTTCGGCATGGGCGGGCCGATCGCGAGCTTCGCGGGCCTGCTGCACATGACCGTGCATTCCCTCGTGAAGAGCGCGATCTTCTTCGCGGTGGGGCACGCCACCCAGAACGCCGGCACGCAGATCATGGAGGACATCCGCGGGCTGCTGAAGGTGAGCCCGACGGTGGGCTGGGGCCTCATGTTCGGCACGCTCGCGATCCTCGGCATGCCTCCCTTCGGCGTCTTCGCGAGCGAGTTCCTGATCCTCACCACGGCGATGCGCGAGCACGCGTGGGCGACGCCGATCCTGCTCCTCGCCCTGGGCGTCGCGTTCGCCGCGGTGTTCGGGCGCGTCCAGCCGATGGTGTTCGGCGACACGGTCGCCATGCCGTTCAAGCACCAGCCGGCGCTGGTGCCGGTGTTCGTCCACCTCGGGTTGAGCCTCATGCTCGGCCTCTACATTCCTCCGTACCTCGCGGCGTGGTACACGCAGGCCGCGCGGATCCTCGGCTGATGAGAGTCCCCGGGATCGGCCTCGACGTGCGCGCGCTTCCGGGCGCGATGCCGGTCGCGCACGCGCGCGTGGACCCGGCGCAATGGAGCGAGGCGACTCGCCTCGCGCGCGAGGACGCGGGCCGGCTCGTGGCCCTGTGGGGCGCCGACGATCGCGATCGCGGCCGCGGGTTCGCCATCCTCGCCGCGCTCGCGGTGCGCGACGGCCTCGTGGTGATCGAGCTCGCGCTCGACGCGGACAGCCCCTCCTATCCCGATCTGTCGGGCCTCTTTCCCGCGGCGGACCGGATGCAGCGCGCCGCCTTCGACCTGCTCGGCATCTACGCGCAGGGCGCCGCCGACAAACGCCCATGGCTGCGCCATGGCGCGTGGCGCGAAGGCGAGTTTCCGCTGCGGCGCGACTTCGACGCCGCGGCCAAGCGCGAGAACGCCCCCGATCGCTATCCCTTCGTGCGCGTCGAGGGCGACGGCGTGCACGAGATTCCCGTGGGGCCGATCCACGCCGGCATCATCGAGCCGGGACACTTCCACTTCTCGGTCGTCGGCGAGAAGGTGCTGCGCCTCGAGGAGCGCCTCGCCTACACGCACAAGGGCGCGGACCGGCGCTTCCAGGATTTCACCGTCGCGGAGGGCTACCGCCTGGCCGGAAGGATCTCGGGCGATTCCACCGTCGCCTATGCGTGGGCCTACGCGCAGGCCGCCGAGTCGCTGCTCGGGATCGGCATCCCGCCGCGCGCCGCGTGGCTGCGCGCCCTCATGCTCGAGCGCGAGCGCGTCGCCAATCACCTGGGCGACCTCGGAGCGCTCGGCAACGACGCGGGCCTCGCCTTCGGGCTCTCCCAGTTCATGCGGCTGAAGGAGGACTGGCTGCGGGCGAGCGCCGAGGTCTTCGGCCATCGCTTCATGATGGACTGCATCGTTCCCGGGGGAGTCACCGCCGACGTGGCGGGCGCCCACCTCGCGGCGCTGCCGCGTCAGGCCGACTCGATCGAGGCCGAGTCGCGCGCCCTGCAGGACATCTTCGACGAACATTCCGGGATCCAGGACCGCTTCATCACCGCGGGGCGCGTGACGCCGGACCTCGCGCGCAAGCTCGGCCTCGCGGGCCTCGCCGGGCGCTCGAGCGCGCAGGCCTTCGACCTGCGCGCCGACTTCCCCTGCGCGCCCTACGGCGAGCTCGCGGTGAAGAAGGTCGTGTATTCCGCGGGCGATGTCGCGGCGCGGGTGCACGCGCGCTTCGACGAGCTGCACGAATCGCTGCGGCTGGTCCGCGAGATCCTGTCGCGCGCCGTCCCCGGGGAGATTCGCGACGGGCTTCCCGCCTCGCGCGGCGGCTTCGGCGTGGGCTGGGTCGAGGGCTGGCGCGGCGAGGTGCTGGTTGCGCTCGAAGCCGATGCGCACGGGCGCATCCGCCGCGCCCATGCGCACGACCCCTCGTGGCAGAACTGGCCGCTCATCGAGCATGCCGTGATCGGCAACATCGTCCCGGACTTTCCGCTCATCAACAAGAGCTTCAACCTGAGCTACTCGGGGCACGACGGCTGATGATCCCCATCATCCTCAAGATCCTCAGGACCGGCATCGTGAGCGAGCCCGCGCCCGCAGCGCGCGAGGAGTGGCGCGCGCGCTCCGCGCAGATCCAGGCCGGAGTGCTGAAGCTCCTCGGCCGCGCCCTCGTGATTCGCCACGTGGACGCGGGCTCGTGCAACGGTTGCGAGATCGAGCTGAACGCGCTCAACAATCCGTACTACAACCTCGAGGGCCTGGGCATCCGCTTCGCGGCGAGCCCGCGGCATGCCGACATGCTCCTCGTGACGGGCCCGGTGTCGAAGCACATGGAGCAGGCGCTGCGCATCGCCTATGACGCGATGCCCGAGCCCAGGCTCGTGGTCGCCCTCGGCGATTGCGGGCGCGACGGCGGCATCTGGGGCGAAAGCTACGCTACCTGCGCCGGCGTGGCCAAGGTGATTCCCGTCGATGTCGTGGTGCCGGGCTGCCCGCCGCCGCCGGCGGCGATTCTTCAGGGGATACTCACCGCGATCGCGGCGCGCGGCGGCGGCGATGAGGTGACGTAGTATTCCGGATTGCCTCTCGTCTCCAGCAGGCACCCACGTGCTGCCGAACGTGTTCTTTCACACCACCACGACGTTCGACATCCTGCGCCATAACGGCGTCGAGATCGGCAAGCAGGATTTCCTCGGAACCGCGCCCAAGCAGTGGCGCGCGCCCTCAGGGCGAGGGGGCGAGCCTTTGCAACTCCCCGAACCGCATCGCGGCCGCGGTGCGGTTCTCCACCCCCAGCTTCACGTACGCGTTCTCGAGGTGCTTCTGCACCGTGCGCACGCTCGCGCCAAGGATGTCGGCCACCTGCCGGTCGCTCTTGCCGGCCGCGACCCAGCGCAGCACCTCGCGCTCGCGCGCCGTATAAGCTGCGCGCCCGGCACCGGTGCCGCGCCCGAAGCGCCCGCGCTCATCATCGCCATCCGGTAGAGGTTCGCGAGCGCCGGTCGCAGCTGGTCCATGAGGCCGCGCTCGGCGTCGCTGAAATCGCGGCCCTTGCGGTTGAGGACGTAGCTCATCACCAGGCCGCTGCTCGCGATCATCGGCAGCGCCATCACGTGATCGATGCCGATGCGCGCGTAGTACTCGCCGAAGATCGACTGGCGCTCGAACTTCGCGCGCGCGACGCAATCGGAGATGCGGCGCGCGCCGCCCCGTGCATGGGTCGAGTGGAAGCGCACCAGCGGATGCTCGTGGATGAGACGGTTGAAGGACGCCTGCTCCGCGGCGCCGATCGCGTTCTCCGGGAAGCTCACCACCTTTCGGGTGCCGACGCCGAGATCGCAGATGCTGAGCGTGGTCACCTCGGAGGCGACCAGGCGCGGCAGCCCCTCGACCACGTTCCTCACGAGCCGGTTGGGCTCGCGCTCCGAGGTCACGTCGAGCATGAAGCCGAAGGCCTCTTCGAGGCTGGGGCCGGGCAGGCGAACCATCGAGGCTCTCCTACGCAATAGTGCGTATTGCGGCTGGTGGCTGCAAGCCTAATCTCTGGACCGTCACTCGGCAACCCGGAGGCCCCCATGGCCATCGACCAGGACAAGTTGAACGATCTGCTCGGCAAGTTCGTCGCCGACTTCGGCGCCACGTTCCACGCGGGCATAGTGGTGATCGGCGAGAAGCTCGGGCTCTACAAGGCGCTCGCGGCAAAGCCGATGAGCTCGAAGGAGCTCGCCGCCGCGACCAGGACCGACGAGCGCTACGTGCGCGAATGGCTCTCCTCGCAGGCGGCGGGCGGCTACATCCAGTACAACCCGCTCACGCGCGCCTTCAGCCTTACCGAGGAGCAGGCCTTCGCGCTCGCCGAGGAAGGCGGCCCCGCCTATTTGCCGGGCGCCTTCGAGCTCGCGCTCTCGGCTCTCAAAGCGGTGCCGCGCATCACCGAAGCCTTCAGGACGGGAGCGGGCGTCGGCTGGCATGAACACGACGCCGGGCTTTTTCGCGGCACCGAGCGCTTCTTCCGCCCCGGATACGTCGCCAACCTCGTCTCGGCGTGGATCCCGGCGCTCGAAGGGGTCGAGGCGAAGCTGAAGAAGGGCGCGAAAGTCGCCGACGTGGGCTGCGGGCATGGCGCTTCCACGATCCTCATGGCGCAGGCATACCCGAATTCCAACTTCGTGGGCTTCGACTATCACGCGCCCTCGATCGAGGCGGCGCGCAAGAACGCGAAGCAAGCGGGCTTCACGAACGGGCGCCTCAAGTTCGAGGTGGCGCATGCCAAGGATTTTCCCGACGGCGACTACGACTTCGTCGCGGTGTTCGATTGCCTGCACGACATGGGAGACCCGGCCGGCGCCTCGAAGCACGTGCGCGAATCGCTGAAGAGGGATGGCACCTGGATGATCGTAGAGCCCTTCGCGCACGACGAGCTCGAGAAGAACCTCAATCCCGTCGGGCGCATCTTCTATTGCGCCTCGACGCTCATCTGCACGCCCGCTTCGCGTGCCCAGGAAGGCGGCGCCTGCCTCGGCGCGCAAGCGGGCGAATGCGAACTGAAGGAAGTCGTCACACGCGGCGGTTTCACGAGGTTCCGGCGCGCCACCGAGACCCCCTTCAACAGAATCTTCGAAGCACGACCCTGAAAGGAGATGCCATGCGTTTCAATCTTCATGCGCTGAGCGTCCTCGCCGGCGCCCTGCTCTTCGCGGTGCCGCTTGCCGAAGCCGGGAGTGCCGCGCTCGACGGCAAGGTGTTCGTCGCCGATGCGGGCGAGAAGGGCAAGCCCGCCGACGAGAAGGCCGACGTCATCACCTTCGAGGGCGGACGGTTCCTCTCGAGCCTGTGCGATCAGTACGGCTACGACAAGGGCGAGTACAGGTATTCGAGCGCCGGGGACGCGGTCGCCTTCGAGGCGCAGACGCAAAGCGAGAAGGACGGGCGCCTGGTGTGGAAGGGCACCGTGCGCGGCGACGCGATCGAGGGCACCTTCGTGCACTACCGCAAGGGCTGGATGCTCAATCCGAATCCCGAGCCCGTGGAGCACTGGTTCAAGGGCAGGATCAGGTCGTAAGCAGCGCAACCGTCCCCAGGCCGCCATCGGCGCAGACGGACACCACCGCTCTTTTTCCCGGCCCCATCGACGCGAGCTCCTTCACCGCCTGTGAAAGGATGCGCGCGCCGGTGGCGCCGAAGGGATGGCCGAGCGAGACGCTGCCGCCGTTGGGATTGAAGCGCTCCCACGGGAAGCGCCCCAGCTTCGCGTCGGTGCGCACCTTCCCGTGCAGGAAGTCCTCGCTCTCCAGCGCCGCGACGTTGCAGAGCACCTGCGCCGCGAACGCCTCGTGGATCTCCCAGAGATCGATCGCATCGAGCGTGAGGTTGTTGCGCTCCAGCAGGCGCGGGATGGCGTAGGCCGGCGCCATCAGCAGCCCTTCGTGGAAGATGTCGACCGCGGCGATCTCCCAGTCCGCCAGGCGCGCGCGCGGCCGATCCTTCGGAAGGCGCGCGAGCCCCGCGTCGTTCGCGACCCAGATCGCGGCGGCGCCGTCGGTGAGCGGCGAAGCGTTGCCCGCGGTGACGCTGCCCTGCCCGCTCTCACGGTCGAACGCGGGCTTCAGGCTCGCGAGCTTCTCCATCGAGCTGTCGGCGCGCGGCACGCTGTCCTTCGCCACGCCGTCCACGGGAATCACCAGGTCGTCGAAGAATCCCGCCGCCATCGCCCGCACGGCGCGCTGGTGCGATTGCAGGGCGATGCGGTCCTCATCGGCGCGCGCGACCTTCCACTGCCTCGCCATCTCCTCGCAGTGCTCGCCCATGCTCTTGCCGGTAGCGCGGTTGGCCACGCTCGGCACGTGCAGGCCGAGATCCTTCCAGCGCAATTCCCCGAGGCGATCGAGACGCTCGCCGAGGCTGCGCGATTGCGTGAGGCGCCGCAGCCAGTCGGAGAGCCCCTGCTTCAGGCCGATCTGCACGCGGCTCATGCTCTCGACGCCGCCGCACATCGCGAGCGCGATGTCGTCGCCCAGCATTCCCGCCGCCTCGAATGCGGCGACCATGCTGGTGGAGCAGGCGAGCACCGTCGAGAAGGCGGGCGTGGCGGGATCGAGGCCGGCATCGATCACGATCTCGCGCGCGATGTTGCTCCAGCCCAGGTTCGGCGCGACCGTGCCCCACACCACCAGGTCGGGACGATCGGCGGCCGCGAGCTGCGCCGCCATCGCCTTCGCCACGGGGACCGACAATGCGACCGCATCGAGCGCGCGCAGCGCTCCGTCTACTTTCGCGAACGGGCTTCTCAGCCCGGCGACGAGCCAGCTGGTGGGTTTGCTCACGGCTCAGGCAATCATCGGCGGATCAGCGGGAAGCGGCGGGGTCGTCGGGTTCACCCGGGACCCCCAGGCGTTCCTGACTATATCCTTCCCGCGCGCGCCACCCCGGATACTCGAGAAGGAGGTTATTGAGCGTGCCCCCGGTGTCGTAGCTCATCTCCCGTCCCGGATGCTTCTCGCGCCAGCGCGCCATGAGCCCGTGGCCGTCCCGGTACCACGGCACCCTGAAGATCCACGCCTTCAGGCTTTGCATGCGCCAGCCGCGGTCACGGATGCCGGGCCACAGGTCGTCCGCATGGCGGATGTTGTCGTCGCGATCGAGGAGCCAGAACTCATGGCCCTGCACGTCGCCGAAGATGAAGAGCCGCCCATCGACCACTTCGAACTGGGTGGGGTCGCTGCCCATCTTCACGCCGTAGGGCGCGCCGTTGGAGCAGAAGCCGCCGTATTGGGGCTCGTACCTCGCAGGCGAGCCGACGAACGCATCGCGATGCGCGGGCGTGGCGAAGTAATAAGTGCGCCCCTCGTGCGCGGCAGCGATGGTGTGCTTGCCACGCACGGGCTTCGCGTCGGCGAAGTAGCCCACCGGATCGTAGCCCAGCAGCATCAGGTGCTCGCCGCGCGTGGTCTCGAGGGTTGCATGCGTCGTGCCGCATCCCGCGAGGAGCGCGGCCGCCGCCGAAATGATGAGCGCCATCGTCCTCATGCCTCGCGCCTCGCGCCTCACGCCTATTTCCATCCCGCCCCTCCGTGCTCCTGCTCGAACGTCTCGCGGTCCCGCGCGAACTGCTGCTCCAGCTCCTCGCGCCCCTGCTTCGCCATCGACATGCGCCGCGCTTCGTCCTGGTAGAAAGGCAGCGTCGCGTCCACGCTCGCGATGTTGTGGCGACGGAAAGCGTCCGCCAGCTCGCGCGCCCGGTAGCGGTCGACGCCGAGCTTCTCGAGTGCGGAGCGCCCGACCCGCAACGCCGACTCGAAGGTCTCGCGCTCGACCACGTCCACCCCGCGCAGGCGCAGCTCGAAATAATGGCTCACGTTGCGCGCGCGGCTCACGATGGCGAGGCCGGGGAAGTTGGCGCGCACGCGGTCCACCAAGGCGATGCTCGCCTCGACGTCGTCGATCGCGTTCACCAGGAGCCGCGCCTTGCGCGCGCCCGCCGCCTCGAGGAGGTCCAGCCGCGTCGCATCCCCGTAGAAGACGCGGTAGCCGAACTTGCGCAGCGTCTCGATCTGGTCCGGATCGTGGTCGAGCACCACGGCGCGGACGTCGTTCGCGAAGAGCAGGCGCCCGACGATCTGGCCGAAGCGCCCGAAGCCCGCGATGATCACCGGCTCATGCGCGTCGATGGCGTCGGGCGCGCGCTCCGCCTTCGCGCCGCGCGCGACGAGGCGATCGTGCACGAGGAGGAGCAGCGGCGTGGTCCCCATGGAAAGCGCGACCGCGATGGTGAGGAGCGCTTCCCACTCGGGGCTGAAGAGCTTCGATTCGCGCGCCACGCCGAACACGACGAACGCGAACTCGCCGCCCTGCGCGAGGAGGGAAGCGAAGAGCCAGCGCTCGCGGCAGATGTCCAGGAGGCGCGCCACCGCCCAGAGCGAGAAGAACTTGAGCGCCACGAATCCGGCGAGGAGCTCGGCCACCAGGAGCGGGCGGCTCGCGAGCAGCCCGAAGTCGATGGTCATGCCCACGGTGATGAAGAAGAGCCCCAGCAGCAGGCCCTTGAAGGGCTCGATGTCGCTTTCCAGGGCGTGGCGGAATTCCGAGCTCGCGAGCAGCACGCCGGCGAGGAAGGCGCCCATCGCCATCGACAGCCCCGCGAGCGACATGAGCTCCGCCACGCCGATCACGAGGAGGAGCGCAAACGCGGTGAAGAGCTCGCGGATGTCGATGCGCGCGATGAGGCGAAGCGCCGGGCGCGTGAGGTAGCGCCCGAGCACCACCACGCCCGCGATCGCCGCGACGGCCATGCCCACGCGCATCCACACCGGCTCGTTGGCGGAGGTGTCGGCATGGGCGAGGATCGGCACCAGGGCGATCAGCGGGATCGCGGCGATGTCCTGGAAGAGGAGGATGCCGAAGGCCGCGCGCCCCGTCGCCGTGTCGAGCTCGCCGCGTTCGGTCATCGCTTGGGTCGCGATCGCCGTGGACGAGAGCGCGAGCGCGAGACCACCCACGAGCGCCGGCTGCCATCCGAGGCCGAGCGCCATGAGCGCCGCGGCGAGCATCGCTCCGCTCACCGCGAGCTGCAGCGTGCCGCCGCCGAAGACGGTCGCGCGCATCGCGACGAGCCGCTTCGGGTCGAGCTCCAGGCCGATCACGAAGAGCATGAGGACCACGCCCAGCTCGGCGAGATTCTGCGTCGAGGCGACATCGCCGATGAAGCCGAGCCCCCACGGGCCGATCGCCGCGCCGGCGATGAGGTAGCCCAGCACGGAGCCCAGCCCGAGCCGCGCCGCGATCGGCACGCAGATCACGGCGGCGGCGAGGAAGACGAGAGCCTCGCGCATCACGCCTCGCTCGCCGAGGCGCGCCAGGCCTCGATGCGCGCGCGCAATTCGCGGCCCGATTCGCGCAGCGATTCCGCGGGCACCTCGTGCGCGCCGTGGACCACGAACGGCGCGAGCCAGTTCATGCCGCAATAGCGCGCCGTCTGCTCGATGGCGGGCGCGAAGGCCTCGAACGCGAGGCGATGGCGGCCCTCGGCGCTGAAGGCGGATTCGTCCCCGCCGGTGGTCGTCGCCCAGAGCACGTCCTTGCCCGCGAGCAGGCCCGCGTCGGAGCCGTAGGCGAAGCCGCGCACCAGCACTTCGTCCAGCCAGTGCTTCATCAGCGCCGGGACGGAGTACCAGAAGAAGGGATGAAGCCACACCACGAGCCCCGCGCGCGCGAGCGCCGCCTGCTCGGCACCGCGATCGATGTCGAAGTCCGGATACAGGTCGTAGAGGGAGCGAACCTCGATGCCGGGAAGGTCGCGCAATGCCTCCAGCAGCGCCGCGCAAGCGCGCGAGCGCCGGGGGTACGGGTGCGCGAAGACCACGAGGATCATGGCAGCCAGCGCTGCAGCGTTTCCCAGGGACGGTTGTCGGCGAGGATGCCGAGGAAGACCGCGGCCCCCACCCACGTGTTGCCGAGGAACGCCTTGAAGGCACCTTCGCGCGTGCGAGCGCGGATCCAGCGATAGTGGGCGAGCGCGATCGCACCCGCGAGGACGAGCCCCGCGTAATAGTAAGCGCCGTAGCGTTGCCAGGCGCCGATCGCGGCCAGCGTCGCGAGGAAAAGCGCGTAGCAAGCCATCACCGCGGCCACGTCGTGCCTGCCGAAGAGGATCGCGGAGGTCCGGATGCCGATCTTCAGGTCGTCGTCGCGGTCCACCATCGCGTACTCCGTGTCGTAGGCGATGGTCCAGAAGACGTTGGCGGCGAGGAGGGCGTAGGCGACCGGCGGCACCGTTCCCACCTGCGCGGCGTACGCCATGGGAATGCCGAGGCCGAAGGCGATGCCGAGGCACGCCTGCGGCATCCAGAAGAAGCGCTTGGTGAAAGGATAGATCGCGGCGACGGCGAGCGCGGCGAAGGAGAGCTTCACCGTGAGCGCGTTCATCTGCCACACGATGGCGAACGCGGCGAGCGTGCACACCGCCGCGACCGCGAGCGCCTCCCACGGGCGGATCGATCCCGCGGCGAGCGGGCGATCGCGCGTACGCTCGACCTGCGCGTCGAACTTGCGGTCGGCGAAGTCGTTCAAGGCGCAGCCCGCCGAGCGCATGAGGACGGTGCCCGCGACGAAGAGGAGGAACATCACGGGGTGCGGCGTACCGCGGGTCGCGAGCCACAGCGCCCAGAGTGTCGGCCACAGCAGCAGCAGGATGCCGATGGGCCGGTGAAGCCGCATGAGCTTCTCGTAGGCGTCGATGCGCGCGAGGATGGCGTTCATGCGCGCAGGAAGAACTGGCGCGAGCCCAGCCAGCGGTCGAGGTGCTTCACCACCGCGGGCGATTTCGAGCGCAGCAGTTCCTCGGCCACTCCCCGCGCCGCCTCGATGAGGTCGGTATCGCGCTCGAGATCGGCGAAGCGCAGCAGCGGCGCGCCGCTCTGGCGCGAGCCCAGGTACTCGCCGGGTCCGCGCAGCAGGAGGTCCTGGCGCGCGATCTCGAAGCCGTCCGTCGATTCGTAGATCACCTTGAGGCGTGCCCGCGCGAGCTCCGAAAGAGGCTGATAGTAGAGCAGGATCGCGAGGCTCTGCTTGGAGCCGCGGCCCACGCGCCCGCGCAGCTGGTGCATCTGCGCGAGCCCCATGCGCTCGGCGTGCTCGATCACCATGAGCGTCGCGTTGGGCACGTCGACGCCGACCTCGATCACCGTGGTGGCCACCAGCAGCTGGATGCGGCGCGCCTTGAAGTCCTCCATCACCTGCGCCTTCTCGGCGGGCTTCATGCGGCCGTGCACGAGGCCCACGGCGAGGTCCGGAAACGTGCTCTTCATGGTCTCGAAGGTATCGATGGCGGTCTGCAGCTGCAGCGCCTCGCTCTCCTCGATGAGGGGGCACACCCAGTAGGCCTGCGCGCCCTCGCGGCAGCTCTCGCGGATGCGCGTCACCACCTCGTCGCGGCGCTCCTCGGAGACGAGCTTGGTGAGGACCGGCGTGCGCCCCGGCGGGAGCTCGTCGATCACGGTCACGTCGAGGTCCGCGTAGTAGCTCATGGAGAGCGTGCGCGGGATGGGTGTCGCGCTCATCATGAGCTGGTGCGGCTCGGTGGCGGCCTTGTTGCGTCCGGCGAGCGCGAGGCGCTGCTCGACCCCGAAGCGATGCTGCTCGTCGACGATGGCGAGGCCCAGCTTCGCGAACTCGACGCCCTCCTGGAAGAGCGCGTGGGTGCCGATCGCGAGCTGCATCTCGCCCGCGGCGATGGCTTCAGCCGCCTTCTTCTTGTCGCGGGCCTTGAGGCTTCCCGCGAGCCATGCGATCTTAACGCCGAGGGGCTCGAGCCAGTGCGAGAGCTTGAGGTAGTGCTGCTCCGCGAGGATCTCGGTGGGCGCCATGAGCGCCGCCTGCCAGCCGTTCTCGACGGCCTGCAGCGCCGCGAGGGCCGCCACCAGCGTCTTGCCGCTGCCCACGTCGCCTTGCAGCAGGCGGCGCATCGGGTGGGGCTGCGCGAGGTCCTTCGCGATCGCGGCCTGCGCCTGGCGCTGCGCGCGGGTGAGCGCGAAGGGCAGCGACTTCACGAGCGCGTTGGTGAGCGTATGGGCGAGGGGAAGCTCCGGTGCGGTGCGCGCGCGCCGCTCGCGGTAGGCGATGCGCATGGCGAGCTGCTGGGCGAGGAGCTCGTCGAACTTCAGGCGCCGCCACGCTGGGTGGGTGCGGTCCTCGAGGCTCGCGGCGTCGACGTCGGGCGCCGGGCGATGCAGCAGGAGGACGCTCTCGCGAAACGGCATGAGCGCGAGGCGAGCGAGGAGCTTCGCATCGAGCGTGTCCTCCATCGCGAGCGTGTCGAGCATGCGCTCGATCATGCCACGCAGCTGCGACTGCGACAGCCCCGCGGTGGTGGGATAGACCGGCGTGAGGGACTTCGAGAGCGGCGTGTCCTTCGCGACGATGCGGTACTTGGGATGCACCATCTCGTCGCCGAAGAAGCCGGAGCGCACCTCGCCGAAGAGCCGCACGCGCTTGCCCGGCGCGAACTGCTTCGCCTGGCTCGGATAGAAATTCAGAAAGCGCAGCCACAGCTCGCGCTCGCCGTCGGTGAGCTGCACGACGAGCGTGCGCCGGCCGCGGTATTCCACCTTCGAGTCGACGACTTCCGCCTCCACCAGCACGGGCTCGCCGGGGCGCACGTCCTTCAGCCCGGTGAGCTTCGTCTCGTCCTCGTAGCGAAGCGGCAGGTGCAGCACGAGATCGCGCTGCGTGCGGATGCCGAGCTTCTCGAGCTTCGCCTGCGTGGATTCGGCGTCCGCCTTGGGGCGCTCCGCGCCCGGGGCTCGCTTGGCGCGGGTGGCCGGCAAGAACGCTACTTGGCGGCGCCGGGCAGCGGGAGCGCGGCGGCCGTAGCCGCGGCGGGCGCCAGGTGCTCCTCGCGCGCGCCCAGGAACATCACGCAGTCCACCTCGACCACCGCGCCTCGCGGCAGCGACGCGACGCCAACGGCGGCGCGCGCGGGATAGGGCTCGTTGAAATAGGCGGCCATCACCTCGTTCACCTTCGCGAAGTTGCCGAGGTCGGGAAGGTAGACCGTGACGCGCGCGACGCGATCGAAGCCTCCACCCGCCTCCCTGCAGATGGCCTGCAGGTTATCGAAGACGCGCCGCACGTGCACCTCGAAATCGCCCTCCACCATCTTCATGGTTTTCGGGTCCAGGGGAATCTGGCCGGACACGTACACGGTGTCGCCCGCGCGCACCGCCTGCGAATAGGTGCCGATGGCCGCCGGAGCTTCAGGTGTCGTGATCGATCTCATGTTTTCCGCTCGCCGGCCTTCCCGTGGCAATTGACCTCATGTTTTCTGCCCGCCGGCGTTGAGCGGCGTGCTCGTCCGCTCCAACGCCGTTCCCACTGTCAGCGACACCGCGATCATGTCGACTTCTTCTTGAGGCGGGAAAGTCGCACGACTTCGGGAATTCGCCGCAGCCTGCGCAGCACATGCGCGAGATGCATGCGGTTCTTCACCTGGATCGTGAAGACCACGGTGGTGTATTGCGGGCTCGAGCGCTGCTCGGTCTCGATGTGGTCGATGTTCGAGTCGGCTTCCGAGACCTCCGCCGCGAGCCGCGCAAGGACTCCGCGATGGTTCTGCGCGATGAGCCGGATGTTCACGTCGAAGAGGCGGTCGGCCGACGGGTCCCACTGCACGTCGACCCATTTCTCGGGGTCGAAGTGGAAGGGATGGATCGCCGGGCAATCGTGCGTGTGCACGACCAGGCCCTGGCCCTTCTTGATCTGCGCGATGATCGGGTCGCCGGGAATCGGGCGGCAGCACGGCGCGAACTGCACCGCGAGGCCTTCGGTGCCGCGGATGGTGATGGAATCGAGGCGATGCTCGCCGTCGGCCGCCGCGTCGCCGATGGACAGGAGCTTCTTCGCGACTACCACGGCGAGGCGCTTGCCCAGACCGATGTCGGCGAGGACTTCCTCGCGCGTGTTGGCGGCGTCGCCCTTGAAGAAGCGCGTCCAGTGCGCTTCGCCGATCTCGTCGGGATTGGCCTTGAGCGAGCGCAGCGCCTGCACCAGCAGGAGCTCGCCCACTTCGGCGGATTCCTGCAGCTGCATGGTCTTCAGATAGTGCCGGATGTGCGAGCGCGCCTTGCCGGTGGCCACGTATGAGAGCCACACCGGATTGGGGCGCGCATGGGAATCGGTGAGGATCTCGACGCGGTTGCCGTTCCTCAGGATCGTGCCGAGCGGCACGGGCTCGCCGTCCACCTTCGCGGCGATGCAATGGTTGCCGACGTCGGTGTGGACGGAATAGGCGAAGTCGATGGGTGTAGCGCCCTTGGGAAGCGCGAAGATCTTGCCCTTGGGCGAGAACACGTAGACCTCGTCGGGGAAGAGGTCGACCTTGATGTGCTCGAGGAATTCGAGCGCGTCGCCCGACTCGCTCTGGATCTCGAGGAGCGACTGCAGCCATTGGTGCGTCCTCAGCTGCACGTCCTTCTGGTCCTCGGCGCTCTTGTACATCCAGTGCGACGCGACGCCGGCCTCGGAGACCTTGTGCATCTCGGGCGTGCGGATCTGCATCTCGATGGGCATGCCGAACGGGCCGAAGAGCGTGGTGTGCAGCGACTGGTAGCCGTTCGCCTTGGGGATCGCGATGTAGTCCTTGAACTTGCCCGGGATCGGCTTGTAGAGCGTGTGCAGCGCCCCCATCGCGAGGTAGCAGGACGGCACGTCGGGCACGATGATGCGGAAGCCATAGATGTCGAACACCTCGGAGAAGGAGATGTTCTTCTCCTGCATCTTCTTGTAGATGGACGAGATGTGCTTCTCGCGGCCGCTCACCTGTGCGTCGACCTTGAATTCCCTGAGGCGCGCCTGGATCTGCTCCTGGATCTTGCCGACCGCATCGCGCCGGTTGCCGCGCGCCTTCTTGAGGGCCTTGTCGAGCACCCGGAAGCGGTTGGGGTGCAGGTAGTGGAAGCCCAGGTCCTCGAGCTCGTAGTAGAGCGCGTTCAGCCCGAGGCGGTTGGCGATCGGCGCGTAGATGTCGAGCGTCTCGCGCGCGATGCGCTCCTGCTTTTCCGGCGCCACGGCCTCGAGCGTGCGCATGTTGTGCAGGCGGTCGGCGAGCTTGATGAGGATCACGCGCACGTCGCGCGCCATCGCGAGCAGCATCTTCCGGAAGTTCTCCGCCTGCGCGTGCTGCAGCGTCGCGAACTCGATGCGGTCGATCTTGGAGACGCCGTCCACGAGCTCGGCCACGGCCTTGCCGAAGCGCTTGGCGATCTCGCTCTTGGTGGTGTGCGTGTCCTCCACCACGTCGTGCAGCAGCGCCGCCATCAACGCCTGCGGGTCCAGGTGCCACTCGGCGAGGATCTTGGCGACGGCGAGCGGATGGGTGATGTACGGCTCGCCGCTCTGGCGGTACTGGCCGGCGTGCGCCGCGCGCGCGACGCCGTACGCCTCCTCGATCTGCTCGACGTCCTTCGGCCTGAGGTAGCCGAGGACCGCGGTCAGCTCATCGGGCCCCGGACCGGGCAACGACGTGCCCGCGGCCTTGACGGCCGATGCGACGGAGTGGATGCCGAGCGCGGGCATTTGTGCAAAACCGGCGTCAGGGCATCTTTCAGGTTTCCGCCATCGGGCGGTGAAAAATGGGCCGACCCCGGAAGTGCTTCGACGTTGTCAGAGCAGCGGCGGGACCGGCGCCGGCGGGTTCAGCAGCTCGCGGCCGAGCTTGCCGCCCGCGATCTCGCGCAGCGCGATCACGCACGGCTTGTCCTTGTTCGGCTCCACCAGGGGCGTGGCGCCGAGCGCGATCTGGCGCGCGCGGTTGGTCGCGGCGAGCGTGAGCTCGAAGCGGTTGGAGAATTGCTTCATGCAGTCGTCTACGGTGATGCGGGCCATGGAAATCTCTCCGGTTACTTGAATTCGCCGAGCAGGGAAGCGAGACGAACGGCCTGCTGTGCGCGCGACACGCGGGTCGCATGCACTACAGAAATCAGGTCCGATAACGCGGCCTCGAAGCGCTCATTGACAATTATATATTCAAATTCAAGAACATGCGAGACTTCTTCGCGGGCGCTCGCCATCCGCTTCGCGATCACCTCCGGAGCGTCTTTTCCCCGTGATTCCAAGCGCTTGCGCAGCTCCGCGAGCGACGGTGGCAGGATGAAGATTCCCACCATGTGGGCAAAGAGCGCGCGCAGCTGCGCCGCGCCCTGCCAGTCGATCTCCAGGAGGACGTCGTGGTCGCCCGCGATCTCGTCCTCGATCCAGCGCCGGCTCGTGCCGTAGTAGTTGCCGTAGACGTTGGCATGCTCGAGGAATTCGCCGCGCGCGATCATCTCCTCGAACGCCGTCCGGTCGACGAAGTGATAGTGGCGCCCGTGCGCCTCGCCCTCGCGCGGCGCGCGCGTGGTGTACGAGATCGACAGCTTGATGTTGCGCTCGCGCTCGAGGAGCGCGTTCACGAGCGAGGTCTTCCCTGCTCCCGAGGGGGCGACCACGACGAAGAGGTTACCGCGCACGGCCCGTCACTCGATGTTTTGCACTTGTTCGCGCATCTGCTCGATGAGCACCTTCAGCTCCACGGAGATGCGCGTCATCTCGCTCGCCACCGACTTGGAGCCGAGCGTGTTGGCCTCGCGGTTCAGCTCCTGGCAGAGAAAATCGAGGCGCTTGCCGCACGCGCCCCCCTTGTCCATCACGCGGCGGAATTCGGCGACGTGCGCCACGAGGCGCGAGAGCTCCTCGTCCACGTCGATGCGCGCGGCGTAAAGGACGATCTCCTGGTGGATGCGCTCGTCGGAAGGCGAAGCCCCCGCCTCCGCCACCTTCGAGGCGAGCTTGTCGGTGAAGGCCTTCACCGCGCCGGGCATGAGCGGCTCGGCTTGCCTCACGAGCGCGGCCATCCGGTCGAGGCGCTCGCGCAGGACCGCCTCCATCTTGGCGCCTTCGCGCGCGCGCGTCTGGTCGAGGTCGCCGATGGCCTTGCCGATCAACGCCATCACCTGCTCCTTCGCCTTGTCGGCGCTGAGCGTCTCGTCGGCGAGGACGCCGGGCCAGTGCAGCACTTCGGACACGGACATGGGGCGCGCGTCGGGAAACCGCGCGAGGACTTCGCGCGAAGCGGCGTTCAATGCGGCGAGCGCGTCGGAGTCCGGCACGAGGGAGCGCTTGCCGCTCGCCACCGGCGTGAAGGTGATGCGGCAGTCGACCTTGCCGCGCGTGAGCCGCGCCGCGACCGCCTCGCGCATCGCGCTCTCCAGCGGGCGCAGCTCCTCGGGGATGCGCGTCTGGAACTCGAGGTAGCGGTGGTTCACCGTCTTCAGCTCCACCGCGAGGCTGCCCTGGTCGCTTTCCTGCGCGGCGGCCGCGAAGCCGGTCATGCTCGAGATCATTGGACTGTGGCCGCTTGCGAGGCGGCGGTGGGGATTATTCGCCTTTACAAGGCGCGGGGGAGTGCCGACAATTGCCGAGAATTATATCGGAACACCTCCGCTCCCAATGCCCCAGCAGGCGAATCAGCCGTTGCCAGCCGGCTATGTGCTGAATGGCTATCGAATCGAGAAGCCCTTGTCCTCCGGGGGGTTCAGCATCGTCTATCTCGCGCGCGACGACAAGGACACCCCCTACGCGATCAAGGAATACCTGCCTTCGTCGCTGCCGCTGCGCACCGAGGGGGTCGAGGTCATCATCGCCGACGACGCGAACCTCGCGATCTTCCGCCACGGGCTCAAGTGCTTCTTCGAGGAGGGCCGCGCGCTCGCGATGATCTCGCACCCGAACGTGGTGCGCGTCGAGAACTTCTTCCGCGCCAACGAGACCTGCTACATGGTGATGCAGTACGTGCGCGGCAGGACCCTGCAATTCCACATCCAGAGGAACCGCCACGAGTTCACCGAGGCCTTCATCCGCCGCATCTTCATCCACCTCATGAACGGGCTGCGCGAGGTGCACGCGAGGAAGCTGCTGCACCTGGACATCAAGCCCGCCAACATCTTCATCGCCATGGAAGGCCGCCCGGTGCTGCTCGACTTCGGCGCCGCGCGCATCACGCTCTCGGAAGAGGCGATGAAGCTGAAGCCCATGTACACGGCGGGTTTCGCCGCGCCCGAGCACTACCGGTTCAATCCCGAGGAGCTGGGGCCGTGGAGCGACATCTACTCGGTGGGCGCCACCATGTACACGTGCATCGGCGGCACGCCCCCACAGGCCGGCGACGCTCGCGAGGAAAAGGACCGCATGATCCCGCTGCGCACGCTCGCGCGCCTGCACTACTCGGCGGACCTCTACGACATCGTCGAATCGTGCCTCGCGGTGGACCGGATGAAGCGCCCGCAGACCGCCTTCGACCTGCAGAAGCGCCTCATGGAGGAGCCGCCTGAGGAGAAGCGCGGCTTCCTCGACACCATGAACACGCCGCTCTCGAAGCTTTTCTCGCGTTAGCGCGCCCCATGCGGTTCACCATCTTCCAGGACAGCCGCACCGGGGACCGCAAGGGCAACGAGGACCGCGTCGGCTATTCGTACAGCCGCGACGTCCTGCTCATGACGATCGCCGACGGCATGGGCGGGCACATCGACGGCGAGGTGGCCGCCGAGATCGCGGTGACCGAGGTCACGCGCCGCTTCCAGCATGAAGCCCGCAACAAGCTGAAGAAGCCCGCGGAGTTCCTGGTCTCCGCGATCCAGTCGGCGCACCGCGCGATCGTCTCGCACGCGGTGGAGCACAACCTCCTCGAATGCCCGCGCACGACGGTGGTGGCGTGCATCGTGCAGAACGGCTCGGCCTACTGGGCCCACGCCGGCGATTCGCGCCTCTACGTGCTGCGCCGCGGCGAGCTGGTGGCGCAGACGCAGGACCATTCGCGCGTGCAGATGATGATCGACGCGGGCGAGATCACGCCGGACATGGCGGCGCGCCACCCCGAGCGCAACAAGATCTTCAGCTGCCTGGGCGGCGTGGTGCCGCCGCAGATTTCCAGCGCGCGCGAGCTCGCGCTCGAGACCGGCGACACGATCGTCCTTTCCACCGACGGCTTCTGGGCGCAGATCCCCGGCAGCATCCTCGGCACCATGCTGCGCAAGCAGTCGCTCGTGGACCTCCTCCCGGGCCTGCTCACGGAAGCGCATCGCCGCGCCAAGGGCGAATCCGACAACCTCTCGGTGGTGGCGATGACCTGGGAGAGCCAGGACGACGCGCACGTCGCCGACACGCAGAGCATGGACAGCGGCTTCACCAGCTCGTCCAACACGACCGACGAGCTCGAGTCGAAGGAGCCGCCCGACGACGTGACCGACGAGGACATCGAGCGCGCCATCAACGAGATCCAGAACGCCATCCGCAAGGTTCCCCGCTAGGCACCCCATGAAACGCTCCTTCGATCGCGGCGCCGCCGGGCTGCGCCCCGTGCGCTTCCAGCGCCGCTATACACGCCACGCCGAGGGCTCGGTGCTGGTCGAGATGGGATACACGCAGGTGCTTTGCACCGCGAGCGTGGAAGAGAAGGTGCCGCCATTCCTCAAGGGAAGGGGCCAGGGCTGGGTCACCGCGGAATACGGCATGCTGCCGCGCGCCACCAACACCCGCGGCAACCGCGAGGCGGCGAGCGGCAAGCAATCGGGTCGCACGCAGGAGATCCAGCGCCTCATCGGCCGCAGCCTTCGCGCCGTGACCGACCTCGGCAAGCTGGGCGAGCGCCAGATCACCATCGACTGCGACGTGCTGCAGGCCGACGGCGGCACGCGCTGCGCTTCGATCACGGGCGCGATGGTGGCGCTCGCCGATGCGCTCGCGTGGCTGCGCGCGAAGAAGCTCGTCGATGTCGATCCGCTGCGCGATTTCGTGGCCGCGGTCTCGGTGGGGATCGTCGGCGGGGAGCCCGTGCTCGACCTGGATTACGCCGAGGATTCGGGGTGCGACACCGACATGAACGTCGTGATGACGGGAGCGGGCCACTTCGTCGAGATCCAGGGTACCGCGGAAAAGGTGCCTTTCACGCGCGAGGAGATGTCTCGCCTGCTCGACCTTTCCGCCAAGGGCATCTCGGAGCTCATCTCGCTCCAGCGCAATGCGCTGGCTGCGGCGCTCGACGCGGAGTGAACCGGGTCGTCATCGCGTCGAACAACCCTGGCAAGTTGCGCGAGCTGTCGGCGCTGCTGGAGCCCTTGGGTATCGAAGCCATCCCGCAATCGCGCTTCGCGATCGCCGAGGCCGAAGAGCCCCACTCCACCTTCCTCGAGAACGCGCTTGCCAAGGCCCGCCACGCGGCGCGGGCGACGGGAATGCCCGCGCTTGCCGACGACTCGGGGCTGTGCGTGGCGGCGCTGCGCGGCGAGCCGGGCGTGCATTCGGCGTACTACGCGGGGAAGGATGGGAGCCGTGAGGAGCGCGACGCGCGCAACAACGCGAAGCTCGTCGATCGGCTGCGCGCCTCGAGCGAGCGCTCGGCCCTCTACTACTGCGTGCTGGTGCTGCTGCGCCACGCGGACGATCCGGCGCCGCTCGTGGCCGACGGCATGTGGCACGGCGAGATCGTGCTCGAGCCGCGCGGCGCGAACGGCTTCGGCTACGACCCGTACTTCCTTGTGAAGAGCTGCTCGCTCACCGCCGCCGAGCTCTCCGCCGCCGACAAGAACCGCGCGAGCCACCGCGGGCAGGCCCTCGCCGCACTGGCGGCGCGGCTCGGCCAGGCGCTTGCATCTTCACCGCCGCGCGGTTCCTCGCCGCTCGCGCAGGAGCGCTAGGTTCACTTGCCCGCGCGCTTGATGAAGATGTCCTGGAACACCTTCGTCCACTTGTCCTGCTTGTCGATCGCCTCGGCGGGATCGATGAACTTGATCGCGAGGTCGCCGACCGGGGATGGCACCTTGCGGCTGGAGGGCACGAAATTGCGCGCGGCGAGGATCGCCTGCCCCTCGCCCAGGAAGAAATCGAAGAGGAGCGCCGCGGCGTACGGATGGGAGGCCTTCGCCGTGACCGCGACCGCATGCAGCTGCGCGATCGCGGGGGAGAGCACGATCCAGTCGATCGCCGCGCCCTTGGCCTTGAGCTGCGCCGGCTTGTAGTTGTAGACGGTGAGGGCGAAGGGCACCTCGCCGGTCGCGGCGAGGTTGGCGAGGAGCGTGTGGCCCTTGCGCACGGAGATGGCGTTGGTGGCGACGATCTTCGTGAAAAGCTCCACGCCCTCGCGCTCTCCCAGGACGTTCAGCAGCGTGCCGAACCAGGCCTCATCCTCGGCTTCGATCCCCAGGCGCCCCTTCCAGCGCGGGTCGGCGAGATCCTGGAACGTCTTCGGCAGCTCCTCGCGCTTCACCTTGTCGGTGTTGTACGCCTGCACGAAGACGTCCATGGTGGAGGTCGCGTACTCGTGGTGCGCGCCGAGAGTGCCCGGGCGCATGTCGGCGAAGTGCGGCGACTCCATGGGGAGCAGCAACTTCTCGCGCCTGAGCGCCTCCATCTCCGGGGAGTTGTTCTCGATGAAGTCGACGTCGCGCTTGCCCGCGCGCGTCTCGCTGATGACGCGCTGCACCACGTTCTCGGAGCTCGAGCGCCAGTCGCGCACCTTCACGCCG
The DNA here is from genome assembly GCA_038244725.1 of Burkholderiales bacterium. GTDB lineage: Bacteria > Pseudomonadota > Gammaproteobacteria > Burkholderiales > Usitatibacteraceae > Usitatibacter. The sequence continues at coordinate 83,707 of JBBRTF010000009.1, read as the reverse complement.
TACTTCTGCGTGAACGCGTCGAAGACGGGCTTCAGGTCATCGGTCTGCGTCGAGTGGTAGACCATGACCTCGCCTTCCTTGCGTGCACCCTCCACCAGCGCGCGGCTGCGCGCCTCGCCTTGCATGCGCTGGACCGCGGCGAGGCCCGTTCCCTGCGCCTGCACGGCGCCGCAGCACGCGACGGCAATGGCGCATCCGAGCTTCAGCATGAGCTTCATCGTTCACTCCCCGATGCCTTCGAAGGATCGCAGCTTCGCGTAAATCGGAGCTGCGTTCCCGATCGCCGGCCGGTGTAGATTGGAGCTCCAAGGTTACCTTACGGCTCCGCGTCCGAGAAGCAATGCGCATGACCGACAACCGCGAAATCCTCGTCGCCATCATCCCGTGAAGCTCGCCGAGCTGCCGCCGCTCTCGCTCTACGTGCACATCCCGTGGTGCCTGCGCAAATGCCCGTATTGCGATTTCAATTCCCACGAGAAGCGCGGCGACCTGCCCGAGGACGGGTATGTCGACGCCCTCGTCGCCGACCTGGACTCGAGCCTCGCGCGCGTCTGGGGCAGGAGGATCCACACGATCTTCATCGGCGGCGGCACCCCGAGCCTCTTCGCGCCCGGATCGATCGAGCGCCTCATCACCGCCGTGCGCACGCGGCTCCCGGTGGGCCCCGACACCGAGATCACGATGGAAGCCAACCCCGGCACCTTCGAGCGCGAGCGCTTCCGCGGCTACCGCGAGGCCGGCGTCACGCGCCTGTCGCTCGGCGTGCAGAGCTTCGACGACGCGATGCTCGCCGCCATCGGCCGCGTGCACGGCGCCGACGACGCGCGCCGGGCGCTGGAAGCCGCGCTCGCGATCTTCCCGACGGTGAACGCGGACCTCATGTACGCGCTGCCCGGCCAATCGCTCGAGGGCGCGCTCGCCGACGTGGGCGAGGCGATCGCCTCGGGTGTTCCGCACGTTTCCGCGTATCACCTCACGCTGGAGCCCGACACGCACTTCCACCGTTTCCCGCCGCGGCTTCCCGACGACGACGCCGCCGCCGACATGCAGGTCGCGATCGAGGAAGCGCTCGGGGGAGCGGGCTACGAGCATTACGAGACCTCGGCCTTCGCGAAGCCCGGCGAGCGCGCGCGCCACAACCTCAACTACTGGACTTTCGGCGACTACCTGGGGATCGGCGCCGGCGCGCATGGCAAGATCTCCTTTCGCGACCGCATCACGCGCGAGCAGCGCGAGAGGAAGCCCCAGACCTACCTGCGCGCGGCGCTGGACGGCAACGCGATCCAGGAGGAGTGCGAGGTCGCCGAGGCAGAGCTCCCCTTCGAGTTCATGCTGAACGCGCTTCGCCTCGTCGAGGGGTTTCCGGTCGCGCTCTTCGCGCAGCGCACGGGGATGCCGATCACCGCGATCGCCCGCGAGCTGGACCGCGCCGAGGCCGCCGGACTGCTCGAGCGCGACCATGCGGCGATCCGGCCGACGCCGAAGGGGCAGCGCTTCCTGAACGACCTGGTCGAGCCCTTCCTTCCCGCACGCGAAGCGCGCGCGGCGATCCCGATCAGTATTTCCCGGCCGGGTACGTACCGTCCTTCATGAAGGGCGGCTCGCGCCTGCACAGGGACTCGAGGAGGATCAGCTCCGCATCGCTGTGGTTCTGGAAGGGCCCCGGCTCGATGCGCATGATGCCGCCGTCCTCGCGCAGGAGGAGCGGCTGCTCGTGGTGCCGGGTCTTCACCTCTCGCGCGAGCGCCATGCCCGGCCCCTCGACGAACGCATCTCCGTAGCACAGGCAGAAGTACACGCTGCCGGGATTCACCTCGATGTACGCGCCGGTGCCGCGGATGCCGATGGAGGCGTTGGCGGCCTTGATCGACACGGGCTTCTTCGAGAAGACCGAGAGCACCTTGCCGGTCGATATGAGCATGTCGTGCAGGATGCCCTCGCTCCCCGAGATCTCGATGGCGGTCTCGGAGCGCAGCAGGAAGGCGTCCTTGCCGACGACGATCACCGCCTGGCTCGCGCGCCCCGTGGAGACGCGATCGCCCACCTGCACCGGCGTGCCGGCCTTTGCGGGCCTCCCGTTCACCCTCGCCTCGCCTTCCAGACGGTTCACGCCGGGCGGGATGTCGCCCTTCGCGAGCGCGTTCGAGACGAGCGCGCCGATCGCCGCGCCGCCGCCGGCGGCGAGGTAGCGCATGAGGTCGCGTCGATTCATTGGCTAGGCCCTGGTGAAGAGAAGATCCCACACGCCGTGGCCGAGGTTGCGCCCGCGGCGCTCGAACTTGGTCTCGGGGCGATGCGCGGGGCGCGGCGCGAATCCCTGCGCAGTATTGCGAAGCCGGGCGTTGGCCGAGAGCACTTCGAGCACATGCTCGGCATACTCCTGCCAATCGGTGGCGACGTGCAAGAGGCCCCCGGAAGCCAGGCGCGTGGCGGCGAGCTCGATGAATTCCGGCTGCAGCAAGCGGCGCTTGTGGTGGCGCTTCTTCGGCCACGGATCGGGAAAGAACACGTGGATGGCGGCAAGCGAATCGGGCGGCACCATTTCGCGCAGGACCTCGACCGCGTCGTGTTGCACGATGCGCACATTGGCAAGCCCCATCTCGTCCACCTGCTTGAGGAGGCTTCCTACCCCCGGGGCGTGCACCTCGATCGCGAGGTAGTCGGTGCCGGGTGTTTCGGAGGCGATGCGGGCCGTGGTCTCGCCCATGCCGAAGCCGATCTCGGCCACCACCGGCGCCTTGCGACCGAACACCCTTTCGAAGTCCAGGGGCGCCGCCCTGTAGGGCACCCCGTAGCGCGGCATGAGCGCGGCGACGGCGCGCTGCTGCGCGGGCGAATAGCGCCCCTGGCGCAGCACGTAGCTTCGGATGGGCCGCCGGGTGAGGCTCTCGGGCGCTGCCATGATATTTCGCAATCTGAAATGGGCGCGCGAATTATAGGCTGCGCCGCAGCGAACTTTGCGCCGCGCCCCGCGAATTGACACCCGCCGGGCACGCGCCTAAATTGGCCGGAAAGGGCCGGGAAAAACAATGACGCCTCGCATCGCGTTTGCCGCACTCGCTTTCGCCACGGCGCCCGCCATGGCGCACGCGGAAGACTATCTCGGCGGCCTCAAGCTTCCCAGGCCGGCCGCGGCGCCGTCGGGAACATTCTCCTTCGCCTCCGAGCCGCTCTCGGCCTTTTCGTCGTCCGGGGCGCGCGCCGGCGACAGCGGGATGCGCCTGAAGCTCGGCTACAAGTACTCGCGCTTCTTCTCCGTCGAGAGCGAGTTCGTCGATTTCGGCCGCGCTCCCGCCGACATCTTCACGAGCCCGGGCAACCTCGCTTCCGCATTCCACAGCACCGGGTTCGGCGTCGACACGGTGGCGACCCTTCCCATCTGGCGCAGCTTCTCCTTCTACGGGCGCCTGGGCGCCTATCGCGGCGACGCGCGCAACCCCTTTGCCGCCTACTCCACGTCGCTCCTCGGCGAGAGCGCACCGCACGGCACGCGCTGGCGCTATGGCCTGGGCATGCGCTACGACTTCACCAAGGCGCTCGGCGTCCACGCGGAGCTCGAGCGCTATTCGCCCCTCGGCTCCCCGCTCGCGGGCGAGCCCGACTCCGAGCTTTTCACCGTCGGCGTGAACTGGCGGTTCTAGCCCGCCTTCTGGATGAGCCCCGCCTCGGGTGAGCTGGGGCTCGCCTCGTAGGGCTTCTTCGCCATGCGCCCGGCAAGGAACGCTTCGCGCCCGGCCTCCACGGCGAGCTTCATCGCACGCGCCATGCGCACCGGCTCCCTCGCCTTGGCGATCGCGGTATTCATGAGCACGCCGTCGCAGCCGAGCTCCATCGCGATGGCCGCGTCCGACGCGGTGCCGATCCCTGCGTCCACCAGCACCGGAACCTTCACGCGGTCGATGATGATCTGCAGGTTCCACGGGTTGATGATTCCCATGCCCGAGCCGATGAGGGAAGCGAGCGGCATCACCGCGACGCAGCCGATGTCCTCGAGCTCCCTCGCCATGATCGGATCGTCGCTGCAGTAGGCCATCACCTCGAAGCCTTCGGCGACGAGCGTCTTCGCGGCGGCGAGCGTCTCGGTCATGTTCGGGTACAGGCTTTGCGCGTCGCCCAGCACTTCGAGCTTCGCGAGCGCGTGGCCGTCGAGGAGCTCGCGCGCGAGGCGCAGGGTGCGCACGGCGTCCTGCGCGGTGTAGCAGCCCGCCGTGTTCGGAAGGATCGTGTACTTCGAAGGCGGCAGCACCTCGAGGAGGTTGGGCTCGCCCGCGTTCTGGCCGATGTTGGTGCGCCGGATCGCCACCGTCACGATGCGCGCGCCGCTCGCATCGATCGCCGCCCGCGTCTCGGCGAAATCACGGTACTTGCCCGTGCCCACCAGGAGGCGCGAATCGTAGGCCTTGCCCGCCACGACGAGAGCGTCGCCCGCCATGGCCATCATCCGCCTCCCACCGCGACCACGACCTCGATCCGGTCGCCGTCGGCCAAGCGCGCCTCTGCGAAGCGGCTGCGCGGCACGATCTCGCCGTTCCTCTCGACCGCCAGGCGGCGCCCGGCGAGCGCGAGCTCGGCGAGGAGGTCCGAGAAGGTCGGCGCAGCGCTGAACTCGCGGGGCGCGCCATTGAGCGTGACACGGATGGCCATGACCAGAATTATAAGGCCTCGTGCCTCACGCCTCATGCCTACATCTGCTTGAACAAATGCGCGTACGCCCGCGAGACGGGAAGCTCGGTCTTGCCGTCCTTCAGCTTCACGAAGACGCGTCCGCCCAGGTCGCGGCGCGTGGCGGCGACCTCGTTCATGTTGACGAGCGTGCCGCGGTGGATCTGCCAGAAGACGTCGGCGTCTACCTGGGCGGAGAGCTCCGCGAGGGGAAGACGGATGAGCGACTCGCCCTCGCGCGTGATGACGCAGGTGTATTTGTCGGAAGCCTGGAAGTAGAGGACTTCGTCGACGGCGATCTGCTGGACGATCTCGCCCTTCAGCGCGCGGATCCAGCGCAGCCGCGCGCCCGCGCCCGGGATCGCGCGCGCGAGCTTCGCGAGGACCTCCTCCAGCGCGGGCGGGCGCTCCGCCGCGGCGAGCTTGCGCTTCAGCCGCTCGATGCATTTCGCGAGCCTCTCGCCGGTCACGGGCTTCAGCACGTAATCGACCACCTCGCGATCGAAGGCTTCCACCGCGTACTGGTCGAAGGCCGTCACGAAAACGATATGCGTCCGCGTGTCGACGCGGCGCGCCAGCTCGATGCCCGTGAGGCCGGGCATGCGAATGTCGAGGAAGGCAACTTCGGGCGCGTGCTCGTTGATGGCGCGCAGCGCTTCGAGGCCGTTGGCCGCGAGCGGCAGGACCTCGAGCTCGGGCCAGAGATCGCCCAACCGCGCGCGCAGATGCTCGGCGAGGTGGATCTCGTCGTCGGCGATGAGGGCTCTCGCCTTCATGCGGGAAGCCGCACCGTGACGCGCGATCCCGCGGGTGAGTTCTCCGCGATGACGAGCGAGCCCGCCTCGCCATAGAGCAGCTTCAGGCGGTCGCGCAGGTTCGCGAGGCCCACGCCGCCGCGCGTGACGGAAGCGAAGCCCACGCCTGTGTCCGCGATCTCGATCGCGACATGGCTGCCTTCACGGCGCGCCCGGAACACGACCTCGCCGCCTTCGACCTTGGGCTCGAGGCCATGGCGGATCGCATTCTCGACCACGGGCTGCAGGAGCATCGGCGGGAGCGTGAACGCGCCCAGCGCCGGATCGATCTCGATGCGATAGTGGAGGCGCTCTCCCATTCGCACCTGCAGCACGTCGAGGTAGGCGCCGATCAGCTCGCCCTCCTCGGCGAGCGTGGTCGATTCCCGGCGCGTCGCGTCGAGCGAGGAGCGCAGGAAGCGGTTGAAGCTCTCCAGCATTCGCTTCGCCTTGGCAGGGTCGGGATCCACGAGGCTCGCGACATTGGCGAGCGTGTTGAAGAGGAAGTGCGGCTCGATCTGCGCCTGCAACGCGCGCAAGTTGGAAAGCGCGGCTTCGCGCTCGATGCGCTGCGCGCGCTCGCGCTCGTGGGCGAGCGCGGCCACCGCGACCGCACCGCGCTCGCGCCAGAAAAAGATGACCGCCATGATGGTCGAGATGACCAGGCTCGTCGTCGTGATCGAAATGATGGCAGCGGGGTCGGTGAGCCAGCCGCGGAAGCCCACGTCGACGATGAAGGAGACGATCCAGAAGCCGATGAGCACGCCGAGGAGCGGGAGCAAGCTGAAATACGCGACCTTCGCGACGAAGCCCGCGCGGCGCACCGCCGTGTCCAGGCCAAAGGCCGCCGCGACGTGGAACAAGACATGGATGGAGTAGCCGATCACGTTGGCTATGAGGATGTATAACCCGAACGCCCAGAAAGACATCCTCCCGGCGCCCATGGAGTTGAGAAGGAAGAACACGACGCCGATCAAGCCGCTCCAGATGAACGTGTAGAGAAAGTCGCGCCCGAAGCTGTAGGGAAAGCGCCGGAAGAACGGAATCAGCTCCAGCGGATGGAAGTGCTGGTGCGCGAAGGGCGCGAGGGAGGGGGGCGGATTGCTCATGACCCTCCAATCCTATCCCGGCCGCGCCGGCACGACCGCCGCCGGGCGACGAGCCGCCCCGGAGTGGCGCGAACGCTGCTGCCCGCGGCGCGAATGGCGGTAAAATCGTAGCCGGCTGCGGGTGTAGCTCAATGGCAGAGCAGAAGCTTCCCAAGCTTACGACGAGGGTTCGATTCCCTTCACCCGCTCCAGTCTCCATGGCAACTCGATCCCCTACTGCGGCAGGCAATCGTGGCGCGTTCGCGGCGCGCGTCGTGCGATGGCAGCGTGCCCACGGCCGCCACGGGTTGCCGTGGCAGCAGACGCGTGACGCCTATCGCATCTGGCTCTCCGAGGTGATGCTGCAGCAGACGCAGGTCGCGACGGTGGTCCCGTATTACGAGCGGTTCCTCGCGCGCTTTCCCGACGTCGCGTCGCTCGCGGCCGGCGCCGAGGACGAGGTGATGGCGCTGTGGAGCGGGCTCGGCTACTACGCGCGCGCGCGCAACCTCCATCGCGCCGCCCGTGAGGTGGTGCTGCGGCACGGCGGCATCTTCCCGGTCGATTCCGCGCCGCTCGCCGCGCTGCCTGGGATAGGGCGTTCCACCGCAGCGGCGATCGCGGCGTTCGCGAGCGGCGAGCGCGGCGCGATCCTCGACGGCAACGTGCGGCGGGTGCTCGCGCGGCACGCGGGCATTGCCGGCGATCGGGCCGCGGCCGCGACGACGGCGCGCCTGTGGCAGGAAGCCGAATCCCGCCTGCCGCGCACCGGGATCGAGGCCTACACGCAGGGGATGATGGATCTGGGTGCGGACGTATGCCTGCCGCGAAAGCCGCTCTGCCTCCTCTGCCCGGTGAGCGCCGATTGCGTCGCGCGGATCGAGGACAGGATCGCTGAGCTTCCGGGACGCAAGGCGCGCACCCCCGCTCGACGCAGGCGCATCGCGATGCTCGTGGTGCTCTCGCGCGGCGAGGTGCTCCTCGAGAAGCGGCCTTCCAGCGGCATCTGGGGCGGCCTCTGGTCGCTTCCCGAATCGGACGTGGCCGTGGCGCCGCGCACGGCGCTGGCGCGCGATTGGGGGCTCGAGGCCGCCGAGATCGAGGCGATGGAGCCGTTCCACCACGCGTTCACCCACTTCACGCTCGAAGTCGAGCCGTGGCGCATTCGGCTTGCGCGATCGGCCCGCCTCGCCGAAAGCCGGCCCGCGACATGGCTGCCGCTCTCGGACCTTGACAGCGCCGCGCTGCCCTCGCCGGTGAGGAAGCTCCTGGCAAAAGTGGTGTCAGGTACGCCTTTTCGAGCGGGCGCATCCAGGAAAAGTCGTACCTGACACGACTTTTCAGATGAGCTTCTGCTGGCGCAGGAATTTGTTCAGGACCGCGAGGCGAAGGGAGGCGTCGGTGAGCTCGAGGAGCTTCTGCTTCACGTCGATGCGCAGCGGCAGGATCTCGGCGAGGCGGAAGCCCACCCACGAAGCGTCCTCGTAGCGCGTGGCGCCGGTGAAGCGGTCGGTGCCGATCCCGGCGATCACCTTCTCGAGGAGCTGCGCGCATTCCACGAGGCCGGGCGCATCGGCGGCATTCGACTCCGGGGCGAGCGCCTCCACTTCGCCGACGATGAGGCCCTGGCGGCTCACCTCGCTCGAGACGATGCGGAAGCGCTCGAGCCCTTCGGCCTTCACCTTGAGGATGCCCAGCTCCTCCACGTCGCATTCGCCGATGCGCGCCGTGCAGCCGATGGGCTCGGGAACCGCGGGGGCGCCGACCTCCTCGCCCTCGCGGATGAGGCAGACGCCGAAGGCGGTGCCGTTCTTCAGGCAGTCGCGGGCCATGTCCATGTAGCGCACCTCGAAGATCCTGAGCGGCAGCACCGAGCCGGGAAAAAGCACCGTGCCCAGCGCAAAGATCGGGATCGTCTCGTGCTTCCTCGCCGCCGCGAAGAGGTTGAAGAGAGCCATGCCGCTACGCCTTGAGGTCGCGGTGCCTCAGCACCACCTGGTGCTCGGAGGCGAAACGCTCGGCGAGCTGGTCTGCGATATAGACCGAGCGGTGGCGCCCGCCGGTGCAGCCGATGGCGACCGTGAGCGAGGAGCGCTGGTCGAGGATGAAGCGCGGCAGCCAGCGCTGCAGGAATCGCTGGATGTCCTCGATGAGGATGCCCGCCTGCGTCTCGCGCTCGAGGAAAGCGACGACGTCGGGATCGTGACCGGTCTGCTCGCGCAACTTCGGCTCGTAGTGGGGATTGGGCAGCACGCAGCGCGCGTCGAAGACGAAGTCCGCGTCGAGCGGCACGCCGCCCTTGAACCCGAACGACTCGAAGGTGAGCGTCAAGCGCGTGCGATCGGTGACCGCGAGGTCCTGCACCCAGCCGCGCAGCTGCGCCGAGGTGAGCGCGCTCGTGTCGATGCGCTGCCCGATCTCCGCGAGCCAGGCGAGCACGCGCCGCTCCTCGGCGATCGCCTCGGAGAGCGCCTGCCCGTCGCGCGCGAGCGGATGCGGGCGGCGCGTCTCGGAAAAACGCCGCAACAGGCTCTCGTCGTTGGCGTCGAGGAAGATCACCTGCACGTCGTTGCCGCGCGCGCGCTCCTTTTCGACGATATCCGGCAGCCGGCCCAGGCTCTCGCGGCTCCTCGCGTCGGCGCTGATCGCGACCTTGGGCTCGCCGCGCGACATCGCGTAGTCGATGAGCGGCGCGATGAGGTCCGCGGGCAGGTTGTCGACGCAGAAGAAGCCCGCGTCCTCGAGCGCCTTCAGTGCCACGCTCTTTCCGGACCCGGACACGCCCGAAAGCAGCACCAGCTGCATCAGTCGGGCGCCTCGTCGCGCAGCGCCGACTCGTCGCGCATCGCCTCCTCCTGGCGCGCGATGAAGTCGCGCGTGGAGTTGATGCCGCGCGTGAGGAGGATGTGGTTGCGCACCGCGGCCTCCACCAGCACCGCGAGGTTGCGCCCGGGTGCCACGGCGAGGGTCACGGTGGGGATCTCGACGCCGAGGATGTCCTGCGTGCCCGCGCGCGTCGCGAGCCGGTCCCTGGGCTCGGCCTTGAAGCCGCCCTCGGGCATCCCGAGATTCACGATGAGGCGCAGCGCCTTCCTCGGACGCACCGCGGTCTCGCCGAAGATCGAGCGGATGTTGAGCACGCCGAGCCCGCGCACCTCGAGGAAGTCGCGCAGCATCGGCGGGCAGCGGCCCTGGATCGTCTCGGGCCCGATCTGCTGCAGCTCCACCACGTCGTCCGCGACGAGGCCGTGGCCGCGCGAGATGAGCTCGAGGGCGAGCTCGCTCTTGCCGATGGAGGAGTCGCCGGTGATGAGCACGCCGATCTCGAGCACGTCGAGCATCACGCCGTGCAGCGTCGTCACCTCGCCCAGCTCCTGCTGCATGTAGGGGCGCAGCACGTTGATCACGTGCTGGCTGGGCTCGGTGGAGGTGATGAGCGCGGTGCCGGCGCGATCCGCGCACGCGACGAGCGCCGCAGGCGGCTCGATCGCCTCGCAGACGATGATGGCGAGCGTGTCGTCCTTGCAGATTCCCGCCGCGGTCTGCTCGAGCACCTTCGGCTCGAGGCGCGCGAGATAGTCGACTTCGCGCTGTCCCAGCACTTGCGCGAGGAGCGGGTGGATGAGGTTCAGGTGGCCGATGAGCCCCACCCCCGGCTTCCTCAGCATCTCGCCGGTGAACTCCCGCGAGGAGCCCGCCCTGCCCGCGGCCCAGGCGAGGCCCAGGCGCTCGCGGCGCTGGTCAAAGAGCTGCTGAACGCTGAGCCGGGGCATAAGGCGACCATTCGGTGATCAGCCGGTGGGCCGCCTGGATGTCCGAGGTCGCGGCGAGGGCCTCGCGCAGGGCCGCGTCGCTGAACATCTGCGCGAGCTCCGAGAGGAGCTCCAGGTGGGCCTCGGTCGCGTGCTCGGGGACCAGCATCGCGAAGACGAGGTTCACCGGCTCGCCGTCGGGCGACTCGAAGGCGATCGGCGCCGCGGTGCGCACGAACGCGCACACCGGCTCCTTGAGGGTCTTGATGCGCCCGTGCGGGATCGCGACGCCGTAGCCCAGGCCCGTTGAGCCGAGCTTCTCGCGGTCGAAGAGGCTGTCGAAGACGCGAGCGCGCGGGATCTGCCGCGAGTTCTCGAAGAGGAGCCCGATCTGCTCGAAGAGCCGCTTCTTGCTGCTCACGTCCAGGTCGAGAAGGACGTGGTTCAGCGGCAGGAGGCGCGAGACGAGATTCATGGGGCGTGGAGTGTAGCCCTAAACTTCGCCCTGGGGAATGCGCTTGATCCCGGGGGCGTGGCGCGGGGCGAAGCGCTCCTTGTGCTTGAGGATCTGGCGGTCGAGCTTGTCGATGAGGCAGTCGATCGCCGCGTACATGTCGCCGTCGTTCGCCTGCACGTGGATGTCCTTGCCCGACAGGTGCACGTTGGCCTCGATCTTCTGGTCGAGCTTCTCCACGGTCATGACCACGTTCACCTCGATCACATGGTCGAAATGCCGATTCACGCGCTCCAGCTTCGAGACGACGTAGTCGTGGATCGCCTGCGTGATGTCGACATGGTGGCCGGTGAGGTGGAGATTCATCATGCAGCTCCTTCTGTCAGATCGACTTGCGGAGATTGGCGGGCTGGATGTGCATAGCCTCCCGATACTTGGCTACGGTCCTGCGTGCCACCTGGATGCCTTGCTGGGCGAGGATGTCGGAAATTCGATGATCGGATAGCGGCTTCCTGCCGTCCTCGGCTGCGACGAGTTGCCTGATTAGAGCGCGTATCGCCGTCGCCGAACAGGCGCCCCCCGTGTCGGTTGAAACATGGCTGCCGAAGAAGTACTTGAGCTCGAAGATGCCGCGCGGCGTGAGCATGTACTTCTGCGTGGTGACCCGCGAGATGGTCGACTCGTGCAGGCCCACGCTCTCGGCGATCTCGCGCAGCACCAGCGGGCGCATGGCGACTTCCCCGTGCTCGAAGAAATTCTTCTGGCGGTCGACGATGGCCTGCGTCACGCGCAGGATCGTGTCGAAGCGCTGCTGCACGTTCTTGATGAGCCAGCGCGCCTCCTGCAGCTGCCCCGAGAGGTGCTTGCCGCCGTTCTCGCGCGAGGCCTGGAGGATGTCGGCATACATCTTGTTGATGCGAAGCCTCGGCATGGCGTCGCGGTTGAGAGCGGATATCCAGCGCCCGCCCGTCTTCCTCACCACGACGTCGGGCACAACGTAGCGCACGTCGCCGCTGCCGAAGGCGCGCCCCGGCTTCGGATCGAGCGTGAGGATGAGGGCGCGCACCTCGCGCAGCTCGTCCTCGGAGACGGCGAGGAGGCGCTTCAGGCGGTTGAAATCGCGCGCGGCGAGGACATCGAGGTGCTTGGTGACGAGCGTGATCGCGGCGCCGCGGTGGGGCGTGTCCTCGGGCATCGCCTTCAGCTGCAGCTCGAGGCACTCGGCCACGCCGCGCGCGCCGACGCCGGTGGGCTCGAGGTTGTGAACGTGGCGCAGCACCGTGGAGACTTCCTCGATCTCGACGTCAGCGATCGAGGAGGAGGCGGACTCGCGCAGCTCCTCGAGCTCGGGCTTGAGGTATCCGTCCTCGTCGAGGTGGCCGATGATGGTCTCGGCGATGCGCTTGTCGCGCTGCGTGAGCCCGGTAAGCGAGAGCTGCTGAAGCAAATGCTCCTGCAGCGTGGGCTCGTGCGCGGCGAACTGCGTGAAGTCCTCGCGCTCGTCGTCGTCGCGCCGGGCGCCCGCGCTCGGGCTGTGCTCCTCGCCGAAGCCGTGCTCGTCGGCGAAGTTCGGCGGCTCCTCGCGGCTATCCTCGCGCCGCGCGTCCTCGCGCGCCTCCTCCTGGCGCAGGGTCTCGCCCTCCACGGCCGAGCCGTTGGCCGGGGCTGGCGTCGACTCGTCGGGCGCGCCCAGGTCGGCGCGTTCCAGCAGCGGGTTTTCCGCCAGGTATCGCTCGAGTTCCTGGTTGAGCTCCACCGTGCTCAGCTGCAGCAGCCGGATCGATTGCTGGAGCTGCGGCGTTAGGGTGAGGTGCTGCGATAGCTTTAGCTGGAGGCTGTGCTTCATGTCGGAGATCCCGGGGAACCGACACTCCGCTAGAGGCGGAAGTTCTCTCCGAGATACACCTTTCTGACAGCCTCATTATAGATGATCTCCTGGGGCTTCCCGAAGGCGAGGACCGCGCCCTGGTTGATGATGTAGGCGTGGTCGCAGATGCCGAGCGTCTCGCGCACGTTGTGGTCGGTGATGAGGACCCCGATGCCGCGCTCCTTGAGGAAGCGGATGATCTGCTGGATGTCGAGCACCGCGATGGGGTCGACGCCCGCGAACGGCTCGTCCAGCAGGATGAAGCGCGGGCTCGTGGCGAGCGCGCGCGCGATCTCGACGCGCCTCCTCTCCCCGCCCGACAGCGAGATCGCCGGGCTCGCGCGCAGGTGCCCGATGTGCAGGTCGTCGAGGAGCGCCTCGAGGCGCGCCTCCACCTCGTCGGTCTCGATGCCCTGCAGCTCGAGCACCGCCTGGATGTTCTGGGCGACCGTGAGCTTCCTGAAGATCGACGCTTCCTGCGGCAGGTACGAAAGCCCCAGCCGCGAGCGCCGGAAGATCGGCAGGTGGGTGAGGTCCTCGCCATCGAGCGTCACGCTGCCGCGGTCGATGGGGACGAGGCCCAGGATCATGTAGAAGCACGTGGTCTTGCCCGCGCCGTTGGGGCCGAGGAGCCCCACTACCTCGCCGCTCTCGACGGTGAGGGACACGTCCGAGACCACGGTGCGCTTGCGGTAGCGCTTCATGAGCCCTTCGGCGCGCAGCACCGAGGAGCTCGGCTCTGGCCTCACCAGCGTGAGGCGTTGCGCCGCAGGGGTCGGCGTGGCCGCCATCGTCACTTGATTCCCGCGTCGGGCTTGAGGGTGACGCCGGGAGGCTTCGCGGCGTCCTCGGGAGCCTTCTTCGGCGGCAGGATGATCACCTTCACGCGCCCGGTGTTCGCGGGCGGCGTGACCCCGGGAGGCGCTCCCGAGACCTCGGCGAGCTCCTTGTTCATGTCGTAGGAGATGAAGTCGCCGGTGATCTCGTTCTGGTTGCTCTTCACCTTGGCGTGGTTGTAGAGCCTGAGGATGTCGTTCCTGTCGTCGAACTCGGCGCGCTCGGCGAAGCCCTCGATCCACTCGTCCGCCTTGTCGCGCTTCTGGCGGAAGGTGACCGGCGAGCCGCTCGCGACATAGTACTTGTGGCGCTCGGGGTCCTCCTTCACCGTCACCTTGTTCGCGGTGATGCGCATCGTTCCCTGCGTCACCACGACGCTGCCTTCGAAGGTGCTGGTGCGGTTCGCGTCGTCGGCCACGAGGCGGTCGGCGCCGATCACGATCTCCTTCTCGCGGTCGGCGCGCTCGGCGAGCGCAGGGGCGCACACGAACGCGAAGGCGAGGACGGGAAGAACGATCGGGCGCATCAGCGGGCGGGCTTGTAGGTGGCGCGCACGTGGTCGAGCTTCAGCGTGCGCGCGCGGTTGTCGAGCTCGAGACCCGCGGCGACCGCGTGGGAGCTGGCACTTTCCATGCGCACCTCGGAAGTGGTGCGCGCGATGCCGTCGTCGGGAAGGACGAGGAGCTTGTCCGTCATGAGGCGTGCGCTTTCGTTCTTCGCGTCCGCGGCGCGAGTGATCACGACGTTGCCCTCGACCCACACGCGCTCGCCCTTTTGCTCGAGGCGACCGTGGTCGGCTGTGAGGGTCATCTTGGGCTGGCGGGGCTCGAAGGCTTCGAGGGTGACCGACTCGAGGAGAGCCGAGTCGTCGTCGGGGTAATGTACCATTTTCTTCGCCGCCAACGTGTAGAGGACCCGGCCGTCCTCGCCGAGCTTCTTCGCGTTGAAGCTCTCGACGATGAGGTCGGGATCGTGGCGGTGCGAGCCGTCGGCGCGCCCCGAAGGCGCCTGCACCAGCTGGTTCAGCCACAGCGTGAGACCGACTAAGAGGGCCAGCGCGGCGAGCGGCAGCCACGAGGTGGGGCGGAACATTCCGGGGGCTTCAGGCCGTCGCGTGCCCGGCGAGCTTGCCCTGCGCGCGCAGCACGAGCTCGCAGAACTCGCGCACCGCGCCGCGCCCGCCCGAGGCGCGCGTCACGTAGTGCGCCTCGGACTTCACCGCCTGCACCGCATCGCATACCGCGATCGCGAGGCCGCAGCGGCGCATCACCGGCAGGTCCGGAAGGTCGTCGCCCATGTACGAGCATTCCTGCGGCTTCAGGCGCAGGCGCTTCACGAGCTTCTCGAACTCCGGGACCTTGTCCGATCGCCCCTGCACCACGTAATCGATGGACAGCTCCCGGGCGCGCCGGTCCACGGCCTTGTGCGAGCGCCCCGAGAGGATCGCCGTCACGACGCCCGCCTCGCGCAGCATCTTCAGGCCGTGGCCGTCGAGGATGTTGAAGGCCTTGAACGCCTCGCCGCGCACGCCCATGAAGACGGTTCCGTCGGTGAGCACGCCGTCCACGTCGAAGATCGCGAGGCGCACGGCGCGGGCACGCTTGGTGAGCTCGTCCACCTCAGACGACGCCCGCGGCGAGGAGGTCGTTGAAGGTGACGACGCCGAGAAGCTTGCCGGCGGGCGTGGTGACGACGATGCGCCCGCCGACCTTGCCGGTCTGCATCATCGCGGCGGCCTCGGCGGCGAGGCGCTCCGGCGCGATCGTCTTGGGCGAGCGCGTCATGACCTCGCTCACGGCCACGCCCTTGATCACGTCGTGCTTGTGCATCGTGCGGCGCAAGTCGCCGTCGGTGTAGATGCCGAGGAGGTTGTCTTCGGGATCGACGATGCACGTCATGCCGATGCCCTTCGCGGACATCTCGAGGATCACCTCCGGCAGCATCGTGCCCGGAGCGTTCTTCGGCAGCTGCGCGCCCTTGCGCATGATGTCGGAGACGTGCACGAGGAGCCGCCGGCCGAGCGCGCCACCCGGGTGGTGCATGGCGAAGTCGTCGCTCTTGAAGCCGCGCGCGTCGAGGAGCGCCATGGCGAGCGCATCGCCCAGCGCGAGCGCGGCTGTGGTGCTCGCGGTGGGAGCGAGGTCGAGCGGGCATGCTTCCTTCTCGACGCGCGCGTCGAGATGCACGTCGGCCTCGGTGGCGAGGGTCGAGCCCGCGCGCCCGGTGATCGCGATCACCTTCGCGCCGCGGCGCTTGATGAGCGGCAGCACCTTCTGGATCTCGTCGGATTCTCCCGAGTAGGAGATCGCGACCACCACGTCGGCGGCGGTGATCATGCCGAGGTCGCCGTGGCTCGCTTCTCCCGGATGCATGAAGAAGGCGGGCGTGCCGGTGGACGCGAGCGTGGAGGCGATCTTGCGCCCGATGTGCCCGGACTTGCCCATGCCGGTCACGACGACGCGCCCTTTCGTCTCCAGCATGAGCCGGTGCGCCTGCAGGAACGCGTCTCCGAGTCGCGCCTTGAGCGCGCGCACCGCATCGGCCTCGATGTCGAGGACCCCACGCGCGAGCTCGAGGAAGTGCTCCGCGTCGGCCAGCGCGTGGGGTTGTAGTAGATTCGTCATATCGGAAAGTATAAATAGATTCCACGATGCACGACGCCTTGCCGGTGGCCCTGATCCTCCTCGCCTCCGCCGTGGCGGTGGTGGTGCTCTTCCGCCAGCTCTCGATGCCGGCGATCCTCGGCTATCTCATTGTCGGCGCCATCATCGGCCCGAACGCGCTCGCGTTCGTCCCCGACACGGAGAACCAGCGCTACCTCGCCGAATTCGGCGTGGTGTTCCTCATGTTCTCGGTGGGCCTGGAATTCAGCCTGCCGCAGCTGAACAACATGCGCCGCACCGTGTTCGGGTTCGGAGCGCTCCAGGTGGCATCGATCGTCGCCCTGGGGGTCGCGGGCTCTGCGCTCTCGGGGCTCTCGTGGCGCGAGGGCATCGTCGTGGGCGGCGTGCTCGCGATGTCGTCCACGGCGATCATCTCGAAGATGCTCGCCGATCGCATGCAGCTGCATAGCGAGTACGGCCGGCAGGTGATGGGAGTGCTCCTTTTCCAGGACCTCGCGGTGATCCCGCTGCTGGTGCTCATTCCGGCGCTCGCCCTCACCAAGGGCGAGATCGCATGGACGATCGGCGTCGCCCTGGTGAAGGCCGCCATCGTGCTCGCGATCGTGCTCTTCCTCGGCCAGCGCCTCATGCGCCCGCTCTTCGACCTGGTCGCGCGGCAGAGGTCCTCGGAGCTCTTCGTCCTCTTCGTGCTGCTGGTGACGCTCGGCCTCGCGTGGACCACCGAGGTCTCCGGGCTCTCCCTCTCGCTGGGCGCCTTCCTCGCCGGCATGCTCATCTCCGAGACCGAGTACCGCTACCAGGTGGAGGACTACATCAAGCCCTTCCGCGACGTGCTCCTGGGGCTTTTCTTCGTGACCATCGGCATGCTGCTGGACGCGCGCGCGCTCCTCGCGAACTTCGCCGCGGTCGCCGGCGTGTTCGCTCTGCTCCTCGCGGTGAAGTTCCTGGTGATCTTCGCGCTCGCCCGCGCGTTCGGCAACGCGAAGCCCACGTCGCTGCGCGCGGCGCTCGCGCTCGCGCCGGCGGGGGAATTCGGCTTCGTGCTGATCTCGCTCGCGCAGCGCGAAGGCTCGCTCGGCCCGGTCACGCTGCAGGTGGTCCTCGCCGCGGCGCTGCTCTCGATGCTGGTCGCGCCCGTGATTCTCTCCAACATGGAGCGCATGGTCCTCTACTTCGTCGAGAGCGAATGGACCGAGCGCGCGGTGGCCCTGCACACGCTCGCGGTGAAGTCGATGGCGACCAAGGGGCACGTCATCGTGTGCGGCTACGGGCGCAGCGGCCAGGCGCTCGCGCAGTTCCTCGAGCTCGAGAAGGTGGGCGTGATCGCGCTCGACTCCGACCCGCAGCGCGTGCGCGAGGCGGCCGCGGCGGGCGATTCCGTTGTGTTCGGCGACGCTTCGCGGCGCGAGGTCCTGGTGGCGGCCGCCTTGTCGCGCGCGGTCGCGGTCGTGGTGAGCTTCGCCGACACGCCCCGCGCCCTGTCCATCCTCGCGCACGTGCGCGAGCTTCGCCCGGAGCTGCCGGTGATCGTACGCACCTTCGACGATTCGGACGTGCAGCGACTGAAGGAGGCGGGTGCGGCCGAAATCGTGGCCGAGGTGGTGGAGGGCTCGCTCATGCTCGCCGCGCAGACGATGATGCAGCTCGGGGTGCCGTTGAACCGCGTGCTGCGGCGGCTGCGCGAAGTGCGCCAGGAGCGCTACCAGATCATGCGCGGGTACTTTTCCGGCGCGACCGACGCGGACGCCGCCGACCACGACCAGCCGCGCCTGCGCACCATCATGGTCGGCCCCAACGCCGCCTGCGTCGGCAAGACCATCGGCAGCCTCAACCTGAACGCGATGAACGTCACCGTCACCGCCGTGCGCCGCAAGGGCGCGCGAGAGATCAATCCCGCGACCGACACCGTCCTCAATTCGGGCGATGTGCTCGTGCTGCTCGGAACCCAGGGCCACCTCTCGCGCGCTGAGATCCGCCTGCTGCAGGGATAAGGGGACAAAGAAACGGCCCGCATCGCGGGCCGTCGGGTCGATGAGGAGGCGCCGTAACCCGTCCCCTTTTCGTGTCGAAAAGTAATCTGACCCCTTTTAGAAGGTCATGCAGACGGTGTAGCTGGTGGCGTCGTCGATGGTCGTCATCAAGGGGGCGGCGGTGCCGAGGGCGGAACCGTCGGCGACGACGCGCAGCGATCCGGTGGCGGTGTTGCCGTCGTCCATCTGAATGTCGAGCTGCTTGGCGAACTTGCCCAGGACGCCGGCGGAGCACACCTGGTAGGTGCCGGTCATGCCGCTGATCTGCAGCTGCGCGGCGGTGGCGCTGGAGATGCCGAGCGTGCCGCCTACCGCGTTCTTGGGCGTGTACGTGGGGTCCGTCGGGTCCGTGGGGCCGGCCGCGAGGTTGGCGAGACGCACGTGCTGCCAGAAGAGGCGCGCCTCGTCGGTGTTGGTGGCCGAGTTCCAGTTGCCGTTGATGACGCCGTTACCCTGGCTTGCCGCCGGCGTGGTCGCGGCCGTGGAGCCGGTCACGTGCGTGGTGACGTTGGAGTCGTCTCCGGGAAGCGCCTTGAACTTGTCCTGGTACGCGTAGATATACGTGGGAATCACGCGGAAATCGTTGGCGAGGTTCTTCACCTTCGCGCTGTTGATCAATTCCTGGCCCTTGAGGATGCCGCCGAGCAGTAGCCCGATGATCACGAGGACGATCGCGATCTCGACGAGCGTGAATCCGGATTGTTGCCTTTTCATTTTGTTTCTCCTGGTTATCCCTTGGATGTGGGGAGAATAGTGCAAGCGCCGTGCCACCACCAATAAGATATTGTTTTTAAGTATAATTCGGCTTTCGTTTGACTTCCCCATCGGCGCGGACACCGCCAACCTGTCCGCCGTTCCGACACCGCGTGTCGACTATCCGACGCTGGACACGATGGTTCCCTCACCGACCTCGCTCGCGCAACGACTCGCCGCACGCGTCACGGCCCAACGCCGCTGGGTAGTGCTGGCGATGCTGCTGTCGCTGCACGTGGCGCTCATCGCGGCGCCGGGAAGCGAGTTCCAGCGCGTCTGGCTGCTGGTGCACTTCGGGCTATTCCTCCTCTGGCAGCCCTTCATCGCCGCCGAACGCGAGCTCGAGGTGTTCTCGGGGTTGCTCCTCTTCGTGATCGTGGCCGCCACACTCTACTTCCTCGCCGGGTGGATCATCGTCTCGTGGCTGCTGGTGCTGCTGGGCATCCTCGGCGGGCGCGTATTCACCATCCAGGCGGCGCAGCGCAACCGCTTCTACCTGGTCGCCTTCGCGTACGTGCTCGCGATCCTGCTCCTGCGCGCGGTGCCCTCGCTCCTGCTTCCCGACCAGACGGTTCCGGAGCCGCTCGCGCAGTTCGCCTTCGTCGTGCTCCCGCTGGTGCTCCTCCTCCTCGCGATCCTTCCCATGGGCAGCCGCGAGGCCGAGTCCGCCCAGGTCTTCGACTTCTTCTACGCGGTGCTCGTCTTCCAGCTGGGCGTGGTGCTGGTGCTCGGCTCGATCGCCATCATGCGCTTCACCGAGGACCACTATTTCGCGTCGGTCGCGCTCACCGTGCTCGGCTTCGGCGCCGCGCTCTTCGTGCTCGCCGTGCTGTGGAACCCGCTGCGCGGCTTCGGCGGGCTGCGCACCTACTTCTCGCGCTACCTCCTCTCGGTGGGCATGCCCTTCGAGCTGTGGATGCGAAAGGTCGCGGAGCTCGCCGAGACCGAGCCCGACTCGCGCCGCTTCCTCGACGAGGCGCTGCGCGACATCGCCGCCTTTCCCTGGGTCCTCGGCGCCCAGTGGCGCTCGCCCGACGGCGAGGGAGGCTACGGGGTGTCAGGCGGATATGCGACGCGCTTCGCCTATCACGAGCTCGAGGTGACTTTCCACACGGAGGTGAGCCTGTCGCCCGCGCTCTTCCTGCACATGCGCCTGCTGGCCCAGGTGGTCGGGGAGTTCTACGAGGGCAAGCGCCGCGAGGCGGTGCTGCGCCACAACGCCTACCTGCAAGCCGTGCACGAGACCGGAGCGCGCCTCACGCACGACGTGAAGAACCTGCTGCAGTCGCTCTACGCGCTCACCTCCATGGCGCCGCGCGCGGATGCGGACGGCTACGGGGGCCTCTTGCAGCGCCAGCTGCCCCAGCTCACCAAGCGCCTGCACGCCACGCTCGAGAAGCTGCGCGCCCCCGAGATCCCCGTTCGCGAAGTCGCCGTCACCTCGCGCGCCTGGTGGGCGGACCTCGAGCGGCGCCTCGGCGACACAGGCGTGGTGCTGAAGCCCGCCATCGAGATGGACGTCGACGTGCCCGCGGGCCTCTTCGACAGCTTCGTCGAGAACGGCATCGACAACGCGCGCGACAAGCTCGAGCGCGAACCCGCGATCGAGCTGTCGATCGTGTTCATGTGCGGCCTCGAGAAGGTCGAGCTCTCCGTTTGCGACACCGGCTCGCCCGTGGACGAGGTCGTCGCGCACAAGCTATTCCGCGAGCCCATCGAGCGGGGCGCGGGCCTGGGCATCGGCCTGTATCACGCGGCGCGGCAGGCGAAGCTCGCCGGATACAGCGTCGAGCTCACGCACAACCGCGCGGGCTACGTCTGCTTCACGCTCGCGCGCGAAAACTCGCCTTCCGGCTCAAGGAAGGGCTGAAAGCGCCTCCTCCATTCCGGCGCGCCACCCGGGGATGCGCACGCCGAAGGTTTCCGCGAGCTTCGCGTTGGAAAGCACCGAGTACGCGGGGCGCCGCGCTGTCGTCGGGTACTCGCTCGTGGTGATGGGCGTCACCCGTGGCATCGCGTGCGCCCCGCGATCGTCGCGTGCGCGCGCCGCGAAGATCTCGCGCGCGAAGCCGAACCATGTCGTCTCGCCCGCCGCGCTCGCGTGGTAGAGCCCCGGGGCCCGCATCGCCCGCTCGACGTCCTCGCGCCCGATCAAGCGCGCCGGATCCGCGCGCGAAAGGATACCCCGCACCGCGCGCGCAAGCTGCGCGCCCGAGGTCGGCGCTCCGCGCTGGTCGTCGATCACGCGCAGCTCCGGATGCGAGGCGGCCAGGCGAATCATCGTGAGCATGAAATTCCCGCCGCGCGGCCCGTACACCCAGCTCGTGCGCAGGATGACGTGCGCGCAGCCGCTAGCCGCCACGGCGCGCTCGCCCGCGAGCTTGGTGCGACCGTAGGCGCCGAGCGGGTTCACCGCATCGTCCTCGACATAGGGGCGCGTGGCGCTGCCGTCAAAAACGTAGTCGGTGGAGAAATGCACGAGCAACGCGTCCAGCCGCTTCGCCTCAGCGGCGATGAGGCCCGGAGCCACGGCGTTCACCGCGTGCGCGAGGGCCTCCTCGCTCTCGGCGCGATCGACCGCGGTGTATGCCGCCGCGTTCACGATCACGTCGGGACGGGATTCGCGGATGCGCGCGGCGATGTCGGCGGGGCGAGCGAGGTCGAGGGTGGACCGGTCGTGCGCGATCACGGTCGCATGCGGGCCCAGCTCGCGCACGACCTCGGCACCGACCTGGCCGCCGGCGCCCGTCACCAGCACGCGGATCATGGGAAGGTTTCCACCTGGGCGAGCGGGGTGCCCGCGGCGTCCTTCGGCTTGAGGAGCGGCTGCTGCGCCATCGGCCATTGCACGCCCACCGCGGGATCGTTCCAGAGGAGCGTGCGCTCGTGTTCCGGCGCGTAGTAGTCGGTGGTCTTGTAGAGGAACTCGGCGGATTCGGAGAGCACGACAAAGCCGTGCGCGAAGCCCACCGGCACCCACATCATGCGGTGGTTCTCGGCGGAGAGATGCTCGCCGACCCACCTTCCGAATGTGGGCGAGGAGCGGCGCAGGTCGACGGCCACGTCGTACACCTCGCCCGCGATGACGCGCACCAGCTTTCCCTGCGCCTGCTTCACCTGGTAGTGCAGGCCGCGCAGCACGCCTCGGCCCGAGGCCGAGTGGTTGTCCTGCACGAACTCCACGTCGCGCCCGATGACCCCGGCGAATGCGCGCCGGTTCCAGCTCTCGAAGAAGAATCCGCGCGCGTCGCCGAAGACCTTCGGCTCGATCACGAGGACATCGGCAATCGCGGTGGGAACGGCTTTCATGCGCCGCTCGCTAGAACACCCGGTCGCGCAGGACCGCGAGGAGATATTGCCCGTACGAATTCTTCTTCATCGGGTCGGCGAGGCGCTCGAGTTGCCCCGCGTCGATGTATCCCATGCGATACGCGATCTCCTCGGGACAGGCGATCTTCAACCCCTGGCGCCGCTCGATGGTCTCGATGAAGTGCGCGGCCTCCAGGAGGCTCTCGTGCGTGCCGGTATCGAGCCATGCGGTTCCGCGCCCCATCACCTCGACCGACAGCGTGCGGGCCTCGAGGTAGCGGCGGTTCACGTCGGTGATCTCGAGCTCGCCGCGCGGAGAGGGCTTGAGGTCGCGCGCGATGTCGGCCACGAGCCCGTCGTAGAAATAGAGGCCCGTCACCGCGTAGCGCGACTTGGGCGCCGCGGGCTTCTCCTCGATGGAGATGGCGCGCCCCTTGGCGTCGAACTCCACGACACCGTAGCGCTCGGGGTCCTTCACCGGATACGCGAACACCGTGGCGCCCGCGCCGCCCTTCGCGGCTTCCTGCAGCGATTCGGCGAGGTCGTGGCCGTGGAAGATGTTGTCGCCGAGGATGAGGCAGCTCGGCGAGCCGGCGACGAAATCGCGCCCGACAATGAAGGCCTGCGCGAGCCCCTCGGGGCGCGGCTGCACGGCGTAGGAGATGTCGATTCCCCACTCCCTGCCGTCGCCCAGGAGCTCGCTGAAGCGCGGCGTGTCCTGCGGCGTGGAGATCACCAGGATCTCGCGGATGCCGGCGAGCATCAGCGTGGCGAGGGGGTAATACACCATCGGCTTGTCGTACACCGGAAGCAGCTGCTTCGAGATCACGCGCGTGGCCGGGTACAGGCGCGTGCCGGAGCCCCCGGCGAGGATGATTCCCTTGCGCTTCATTTCTGCGTGCTCCTCGCGGCGTAGTTCGTCTCGAGCCAGTCGCGGTAGGCGCCGCTCTTCACCCCGGCGACCCATGCGGCGTGGTCCAGGTACCAGCGTACCGTCTTCGCGATGCCGCTCTCGAAAGTCTCGCGCGGGCTCCAGCCGAGCTCCGCGCGGATCTTGCGCGCGTCGATCGCATAGCGCCGGTCGTGCCCGGGCCGGTCCGCGACCGAGGTGATGAGGCCGCGATAGCCGCCTTCCCGGGGCCGGAGCGATTGCAGCGTGTCGCAGAGGGCATGCACGACGTCGATGTTGCGCCGCTCGGCGTTGCCGCCCACGTTGTACGTCTCGCCGGGCCGCCCGCGCGCGAGCGCGAGCCGGATCGCCTCGCAATGGTCGCTCACGTAGAGCCAGTCGCGCACCTGCCGGCCGTCGCCGTAGACCGGGAGCGGCTTGCCTTCGAGCGCATTGGAGATCATCAACGGGATGAGCTTCTCGGGGAACTGGAACGGGCCGTAGTTGTTGGAGCAGTTGGTGGTGACGGTGGGAAGCCCGTAGGTGTGGTGGTACGCGCGCACCAGGTGGTCCGATCCCGCCTTCGAAGCGGAATAGGGGCTGTTGGGCGCGTACGCCATGGCCTCGGAAAACGCGGGATCGTCCTCGGCGAGCGAGCCGTAGACCTCGTCGGTGGAGACGTGCAGGAATCGGAACGCTTCCTTCGCGGCTCCGGGGAGCTTCTGCCAATGGGCGCGCGCCGCTTCCAGGAGCTGGAAAGTGCCCACCATGTTGGTCTGCACGAAGTCCGCGGGCCCGTGGATCGAGCGGTCCACGTGGCTCTCCGCTGCCAGGTGCACCACCGCGCGCGGCGAGTGCTGCACGAAAAGCCCGTCGAGAAGATCGCGCTCGCAGATGTCGCCCTTCACGAACGTGTGCCGCTCGTCGCGCATGACGCTCGCGAGGCTCGCGACATTTCCCGCGTAGGTGAGCTTGTCGAGATTCACCACCGGCTCGCCCTGGCTCGCCATCCAATCGATGACGAAGTTCGATCCGATGAATCCCGCGCCTCCGGTGACGAGGATCATCGTGCCTCGCGCCTCATGCCTCGCGCCTCATGCCTCATGCCTCATGCCTCATGCCTCATGCCTGCCTTCTCCAGCTCGATCAGCTTGAGGTACTTGTGGAACGTGTTGTTGCAGCCGATCACGATGTGCGCGAACCCGGGTCCGCCGTCGAGGAACCCGAGGCGCACGAAGTAGAACTTCACGAAGCGCGTGAGCGGGCTCGCGAGGAGCCTCCAATAGCTCGCGCGCACGCCCTGCTTGTAGAGCGCCTCGGCGTGCAGCGTCGTGTATCGGTTCTGCTTCACCATGTAGGTCGCGATGTCCTCAGCCGAATCATGCATGAGATCGCCGTCGAGGCGGCCCACCTCGGCCGTGGTGAGGACGGCTTCGTGCACCTCGTCGTTGGACCAGCTCGCGTGCACCCGGTGGAAAAGGCGAACCGTCCAGTCGGGATAGCCTTCGCCGTGGGCGAGCCAGCGGCCCAGGAAGCGGTTCCTGCGCGCCATGCGGTAGGCGCGGTAGCGCCGGCCCGCGAGCGCGGCACGGATCGATTGCGCGAGGCGCTCACTCACGCGCTCGTCGGCGTCCAGGCACAGCACCCAGTCGTTGCGCGCGATCGAGACGGCGTGCTGCTTCTGGCGCCCGAAGCCGAGCCACTCCTTCGGTTCGACGCGCGCGCCATGGCGCGCGGCGACCTCCAGCGTGTCGTCGGTGCTGCCCGAGTCGACCACGAGGATCTCGTCGGCGAATTCGACGCTCGCGAGGCAGCGCCCGATCTGGGCGCCAGCGTTGAGGGCGATGATCGCGACGGTGAGGGGAAGCTTATCGGCGGGAATTCTCGCCACGGGGATCGGGCACTTGCGAAGGAGCGCCATTTTACCCGTAGCCGTGGGATTAGAATGCCGCCATGCCCGGCCCACGTGTTCTCTTCGTGAAGCTCTCGTCGCTGGGCGACGTGATCCACAACCTGCCCGCGGTGACCGACCTCGCGCAGCATCGCCCGGGCGCGCGCATCGCGTGGGCCGTAGAGGAGGCGTACGCGGACCTCGTGTCCCTGCATCCCGCCGTGGAGGAAGCGATCCCCGTGGGACTGCGTAGCCTCAGGCGCGCCCCCTTCGGCGCGGCGGGATGGAAGCGAATGGCGCGAGCCCGCCGCGCGATGCGCGAGCGCCGCTTCGATTTCGTCGTCGACACACAGGGCCTGCTGAAGAGCGCCTGGGTGGCGAGCTTCGCGCGCGCCCCGACCTTCGGCTTCGACTCGAGGAGCGCGCGCGAGCGCTTCGCCGCCCGCTTCTACGACGTGAAGCTGCGCGTCGGGCGCGAGCTGCACGCGGTCGAGCGTAACCGCCGCCTCGTCGCGGAAGTGTTCGGATATTCGCCGCAGGGCGAAGCGCGCTACGGACTCATGCGCCCCGAGTCCGCGCCGTCCTGGGCCCCGGCCGGGCCTTATGTGGTGATGCTGCATGCCGCGAGCCGCGCGGCCAAGCGCTGGCCCGACGCGCGCTGGCTGGAGCTCGCGTCGATGCTGCGCGAGCGTGGACGCACCGTGGTGTTTCCCGGCGGCACCGGCGCGGAGCGGGCGCACGCGGCGCGCCTCGCCGCCGGGGTGCCAGGAGCGCTCGCCGCGCCCGCGATGACGCTCGTCGAGGCGGCGGCGCTCCTCGGGCACGCGCAGGGCGTGGTGGGGGTCGACACGGGCCTTACGCACCTCGCCGTCGCACTGGGCGTGCCGACCGTGGGCGTCTACTGCGCGACCGAGCCCGGGCTCACCGGCCTGCACGGCGCGGGCAATTCCATGAACGTGGGGGGGCCCGGCGCCACCCCGGCCGTGACCGCGGTCGCCGCCGCGATCGGGATGGGCGGCGCCGAGGAATGACGCGCCTCCTCTATGCGCTCGCGTGGCTCCTCGCCACGCCGCTCGTGCTCGCGCGCCTCGCCTGGCGCTCGCGCCGCCAACCGGGCTACCTCGAGCGCCTCGGGGAGCGCTTCGGCCGCTATGGGGAGCGCGGACCCGGCCCGTACATCTGGATCCACGCGGTCTCGGTCGGCGAGACACGCGCCGCCGCTCCCATCGTCGACGCGTTGAAGGAGCGCTATCCGGACCATCGCATCCTGGTCACGCACATGACGCCCACGGGACGCGCGGCCGGCCACGAGATCTTCGGCGACCGCGTCGAGCGCGCATGGCTTCCCTACGACCTGGGATTCGCCGTGCGCGGCTTCCTCGAGCATTTCCGCCCGGAGCTCGGCATCATCCTCGAGACCGAGATCTGGCCGCGCCTGCTGGAAGAGGCCGCGCGGCGCCGCATACCGGTGGTGCTCGCCAATGCGCGCCTTTCCGAGCGCTCCGCGCGTCGCTACGCGAGGCTTCCGGCGCTCACGCGCTGGGCCTTCGCGAACCTGCGCGGCATCGCGGCGCAGACCGAGGGCGATGCGGCGCGCTTGCGCGCCATCGGCGCGCGCGACCCCGTCGTCCTGGGTAACGTGAAGTTCGACCTCGCCGTGCCGCCGGAAATGGTGGAGCGAGGCGCGCGTTTTCGCGGCCGCTTCGGGCCGGCGCGCAGCTGCTGGGTCGCGGGCAGCACGCGCGAAGGCGAAGAGGCGCTCCTCCTCGATGCGTTCGCCTCGCCGGGCATTCCCGCCGAAGCCCTTCTGGTCGTCGTGCCGCGCCACCCGCAGCGCTTCGAAGACGTGGCGCGCCTGGCCGAAAGCCGCGGCTTCAACGTCGCTCGCCGCAGCACCGAGGATCCGGTCGGCGCGCAGGTGCGCGTGGTGCTCGGCGACTCCATGGGCGAGATGTTCGCCTACTACGCCGCCGCCGACGTCGTGATCATGGGCGGAAGCCTCCTCGAGTTCGGCAGCCAGAACCTGATCGAGGCGTGCGCGCTCGGGCGCCCGGTGATCGTGGGGCCGCATACGTTCAACTTTTCGGAAGCCTCGAGAAGCGCGATCGCCGCGGGCGCGGCGCTGCGGGTGAAGGACGCGCGCGCGGCACTGGAGGCGGCGCGCGCGTTGAGCGCGGATCCCGCGCGGCGCGCGGCGATGGGCGAGAGGGCGCGCGCCTTCGTCGCCGCGCATCGGGGAGCGGTCGAGCGCTTGATGCGCTGGATCGACGAGACGGCCGCGCGCGGCGCGGCGTCCTAGCCCGCGCGAGCCAGCGTGCGGTTCACTTCCTCGAGGTCGGTCTCGGTGAGCACGCCCGCGGCGGCCTTCAGGCGCAGGTTGCTGAGGAGGAAGTTGTAGCGCGCCTGCTGCAGGTCGCGGCGCGTCTGGAACACCGACTGTTGCGCGTTCAGCACGTCCACGCTGGTGCGCACGCCGACGTCGCGCCCGAGGATGGTGGAGTCGAGCTGGCTCTGCGTCGAGGCGAGCGCCTGCTCGAGCGCGCGCACCTGCGAGATGCCGCTCGTCACGTTGAGGAAGTTCACGCGCACCGATTGCGCGACGGTGCGCTGCGTGCTCTCGAGGTCCTGCGCGGCGCGATCGCGGTTGGCGAGCGCCTCGCGCACGCGCGACTGCACGAGCCCGCCGGAGTAGAGCGGAATGGAAAGGGTGAGGCCGATGGAGGCGGAGTTCGCGACCGGTCCGAGAATGCCCGGCACCGCGGTCTGCGGGTTGTCGGCGCGCGAGTAGCTGCCCGAGACGTCGAGGGTCGGCAGGTGGCCCGCGCTCTGGCGATCGACCTCCTGGCGGTAGAACTCGTAGTTGGCGCGCGCCGAGGCGATGTTGTAGCTCGAGTCGAGCGCCGCCTTCACCCACGCCTCGATGTCGTTGGGCTGCGGCTCGCCCAGCGCGAGCGGCTCGCGCAAAGGCGTAAGGCCTTCGGGGAGCTTGCCGACCAGCACCTGCAGCGCGCGGCGCTTCACCTCGAGATCGTTCTTGTCGGAGATCGACTTGGCGACGGTCTGGTCGTAGCGCGCCTGCGCTTCCAGCGTGTCGACGATGGTCGCCGTGCCAACCTCGAAGTTGCGCTTGGCCTGCGCGAGCTGCTCGGAGATGGCGTTGTTCTGCGTCTCGGAGAGCGCCACGTTGTCGCGCGCGAGCAGCACGTCGAAGTAGGCCTGGGCCACGCGCAGGATGAGGTCCTGCTGGGAGCCGGCGAGGAGGGCCTCGGCCTGGATCACCTGCTGCTTCGCCTCGCCGATGGCGATCCAGTTCTGCAGGCGCAAGACGGGCTGGGAAAGGGTGATCGCGTAGACCTTCGTCGTATAGGTGAGGTCCGGGGCGACGTCGCGGTCGATCTTGTTCTTGAAGATCGAGGCAGAGCCCGCGATGAGGGGAAGGTAGCCCGCGCGCGCCTGCGGCAGCTTCTCCAGCGTGGCGTTGTACTGCGCGCGCGCCGACTGGTAGACGGGATCGCTCACCTGCGAGTCGCGATAGACCGTGAGGAGGTCCGCGGCGCTGGCGGTCCCCAGTGCCGCGGCGAGCGCGGCGGCGAGCGTGATGCGGCGGAATTTCATCGATGGGCTTCCATGGGTCGAGCGTATTCTGCGGGCGAGGGCTATGACGGGGCGGACGGGTCTTACGGATTCGCCTAGAAGCGGAAACGCGGCGGCTGGGCGGCGTTCACCAGGGGCTTCACCAGCGTCTCGAAGAGCTCGGCATGCTGGAAGGCGCCCGCGGCCGGCTGGCGCACCACCATCGCCTTCATCACCGGGACGTCGCCCACCACGGCGAAGAGGCGACCGCCGGGAGCCAGGCGGTCGAGAAAGGCCTGCGGCAGGATCGGCGTGGAGCCCGTGATCACGATCACGTCGAAGGCCGATTCGGCGAGCGGCGCGCGCGCGCCGTCGCCCTGCAGCAGGGTCACGTTGCCGATCGCGGCGCGCTCGAGGCTCTTCGCGGCGGCCGCCTGCAGGTCGGCGTGGATCTCGACGCTCGTCACGTGGCGAGCGCGCCGCGCGAGGAGCGCGGTGAGGTAGCCCGAGCCCGTGCCGACCTCATAGACGTTCTCGTGGGCCTGCACGCCGAGCTCCTGGAGGATGCGCGCCTCGACCTTGGGCTGCATCATCGCTTCGCCATGGCCCAGCGGGATTTCGAGGTCGGCGAAGGCGAGGCCCGCGTGCTCGCGGGGGACGAAGTCTTCGCGCTTCACGCGGAAGAGCAGGTCGAGAACGTCCGGATCGAGCACCTCCCAGGTGCGGATTTGCTGCTCGACCATGTTGAAGCGGGCTTGCTCGATGTTCATGGAAATCCTAGGCGTGAGGCATGAGGCATGAGAGCCGGGTCACGAGCGGGCGCAACAGCGAGGCAATTGTATCAAAGCGGTATCCATAGTCTCTCTCGTGCGTCGTGCCTCACGCCTAGTCCAACGTCCGCTGGTAGCGCTTGAGCGCCACGGCGCTCACCACCGCGAGGATGAGCGCGAGCGGCCAGACGCTCGCGGAGATGTCGGCCGCCGAGCTGCCCTTCAGCATGATGCCGCGCACGATGCGCAGGAAGTGGGTGAGGGGAAAGATCTCGCCCAGGTACTGCGCCCACAGGGGCATGCCGCGGTAGGGGAACATGAAGCCCGAGAGCAGCAACGAGGGCAGGAAGAAGAACATGGTCATCTGCATCGCCTGCATCTGCGTCTTCGCGAGCGTCGAGAACGTGAACCCGATGGCGAGGTTGGCGGCGATGAAGAGCACCAGCACCGTGGACAGGAGCGCGAGGCTGCCGAGCATCGGCACGTCGAAGAGGAATTTCGCGGCGGTGAGGATCACTACCACCTGGATGTAGCCCACCAGGATGTACGGCACGATCTTGCCCAGCATCACCTCCAGCGGCTTCACCGGCGTGGCGAGGAGGTTCTCCATGGTGCCGCGCTCGCGCTCGCGGGTCATGGCGATGGAGGTCATCATGATCATCGTCATGGTGAGCACCACGCCCATGAGGCCCGGGACGATGTTGTACTGGGTGATGCCGTCGGGGTTGTAGCGCCGGTGCACGCGGATCTCGAAGGGCGCGGGACCGGCCTTCAGCGCCGAGAGCACCCCGGTGAGGTCGTGGTCGAGGCCCGTGAGGCTCACCTGCTGCAAGGCCGCGAGCGCATTGCTGGTGGCCGCGGGGTCGGTCGCGTCGGCCTCGACCAGGACCACCGCCCTGTCGCCGCGCTGCAGGCGCCGCGAGAAGTCCTCCGGCACCTGCAGGACGAACTGCACCTTGCCCAGCGCGAGGAGGTGGTCGGCCTCCTTCACCGTGGCGGGCGTGGCGACGATCCTGAAGTAGCCGGTATTCTCCAACGCACGCGCGAGCGAACGCGAGAAGACGCTCGGCTCCGCCGTCACCATCGCGGCGGGCAGCCCCTTCGGGTCCATGTTGATCGCGTAGCCGAAGAGCACGAGCTGCATCACCGGCACGCCGATCATCATCGCGAAGGTGAGCCGGTCGCGGCGCATCTGCACGAATTCCTTCATGAGCACGGCGAGGAAGCGGTGGAAGGCGAACATGGCTAGGCGGCGATCGGCCGGGCCGACTCGCCCAGGTCGCGCATGAGGTGGATGAAGACGTCCTCCAGGCTCGCGTCCACTTCGTCCACGGTGATTCCCGCGCGGCCCTGCAATGGCGCGAGCGCCGCGCGCAGCGCCCCCGCGTCGGTGCCGCTCACGTGCAGCGCGTTGCCGAACGGGGCCACCATCTCCACGCCCGGCTTCGCGCGGAGCTCCGCGGCGATCTTCATCAGCGTCTCGGCGGGGCCGCCCTCGACCTGCCAGGTATGCAGCCCCGCGGCGTCGATCACCTCGCGGATGGTGCCGTGCGCGAGGAGCTTGCCGTAGGCGATGTAGGCGATCGCGTGGCAGCGCTCGGCCTCGTCCATGTAGTGCGTGCTCACGAGGACGGTGATGCCGGAGTGCGCGAGGTCGTGGATATGGTCCCAGAACTCGCGCCGCGCCCCCGGGTCGACACCCGCGGTGGGCTCGTCGAGGAGGAGGAGCTTCGGCTCGTGGATGAGGCAGGCGGCGAGCGCGAGGCGCTGCTTCCATCCGCCCGAGAGCGTGCCGGCGAGCTGGTCGCTGCGCGACGCGAGCCCGAGGCGCTCGAGCGCTTCGCGCACCCGCCGCTTGCGGTCGGGGACCTCGTACATGCGCGCCACGAATTCCAGGTTCTCCTCGATGGAGAGGTCCTCGTAGAGGCTGAACTTCTGCGTCATGTAGCCGACCTGGCGCTTGATGAGCTCCGAGTCCGTGGCCAGATCGTGCCCGAGGACCACGCCGCGCCCCTCGTCGGGCGTGAGAAGCCCGCAGATCATGCGGATGGTGGTGGTCTTGCCGCTGCCGTTGGGTCCCAAAAATCCGTAGATGGCGCCCTTCGCGACCTGCATGGTGAAGTGGTCCACGACGACCTTCGCGCCGAAGCGCTTGGTGAGGCCCTCGACGTCGATCGCGAGATCGCTCACTGCAGCGTCACGTCCATCGGCTGGCCCGGATGCAGCTTCGTCGCGTCGGAAGCCTTCGGCTTCGCCTCGGCCAGGAAGACGAGCTTCGTGCGATTGTCCTTGCTGTAGATCACGGGCGGCGTGTATTCCGCCTGCGGGGCGATGTAGGAGATGCTGCCCTCGATGGCCGCGCCGCAGCCGTCGCACGCGAGCGCTACCTTCTGCCCCACCTTCACCGAGCCCAGCCGCGGTTCGGGGATGAAGAAGCGTACCTTCACGTTGGCCGGAGGCAGGATCGTCACGACGGGAGCGCCCGCGGGCACCCATTCGCCGCGCACGAAGAGCGTGTCCGAGACCATGCCCGCGACGCTGGAGGCGACCGACTTCTGCTGCAGCTTCCATTGGGCCTGGGCGAGCGCCTCGCGCGCGGCCGCGGCCTCGGCCTCGGCCGCGCGGATCTCGTCCGGGCGTGCGCCGGCGCGCGCCGTCGCGAGATCGTTCTGCAGTTCGATCACCTTGCCGCGGTCCCGGTCGCGGGTGGCCTTCGCCTCGTCGGCGCGGCTCTGGCTCACGAAGCCCTTGTTGACGAGCTCGAGCTGGCGTTGCCAATCCTTCTCCGAGTTGGCGGCCGTGGCTTGGGCCTGCGAAAGCTGCGCGCGCACGGCGTCGATCTCGGTCGCGCGCTTGCCCTTCTTCAGGTCCGCGAGCTGGGCCTCGGCCTTGCGCACGCGCTCCTGGGCCTCGCGCCTTGCCGCCTCTTCGTTCTGCGCCTCGAGCGCGAAGAGCGGCGCGCCCGGCTCCACCTCGCGCCCGCGCGCGGTCTCGAGCGCGACGAGCGTGCCGGCGAACGGCGCGGCGACCCTCACGTATTCGCCTTCCACGTAGCCTTGCACCGATGTGGGCTCGGTTTTTCCACAGGCCGCGAGCGCGAGCGCCGCGGCGAGCAACGATATCGCTCGCTTCATGATTTGCCCCGTTTCTTCTCCGCGCGCCGCACCTCGCGCGCCGTCTTTACCGAAATGGCCCCGAGCGCGAGGTCGATGCGTTGATCGATGCCCGCGTCGGTAAGGAACGCCGCCTCCACCGCTTGCGCCATGGGCGCGCGCAGCGCACCGCTTTCCAGGAGCGCGCCGCCCAGGAGGATCGGCATCATGAGGCTGCCGCCGCATAGCCCGATTACCTGGGGAACGGGAATGGCGGCGAGGCGTCCCGCCACCTGCCCCTCCGCGATGAGGCTCGCCAGGACGCCGACGTGACGAGGCATGTTGGCGCGGAGGAAATCGCGCGCGCACTGTTCCCCGGAGAGGGCGTCGATGAATACGCGGGCGAGGAAGGGGCGGTTGTCGCGACCGAAGCGGCCGAGGACGCGAAAGGCGTTGCGAAGGTTCGCCACCGGGTCGGCCTCGCGCGCCACCTCCAGAGTGAGCGAGGCGAACATCTCCTCGTACGCCTGCTGCATCAGCGCGCGCAGGAACGCTTCGCGCGACTTGAAGTGGTAATGGAACATGCCGAGGTTCACACCGGCCGCGTCGGCGACTTCGCGAACCGCGAGACCCGCGCAACCGCGCTGCGGGAAAAGCTCGCGGCCCGCGGCGAGCAGGGCCTGGTCCAGGTTTCGCGATGGGCGTGGCATGACCATAACTATACGATTGTCCAGTTACGGTGTCAACCGCGGCCGGGCGCTATACTGTTTCCTCGAAACGCAGGGGTCTGGCGGCATCGCGCCGCCAGTGAGAGAGTCCCTTGGAACCTGATCCGGGTCATGCCGGCGTAGGGAGCGTGCGATGCCCATCCCATTGCGCTCCCCGTGCGTCCAGCCCGCGATCGCGACACGACAGGAGTTGCCATGAACGCCAGCCCGAAATTCATCGCCGCCGAGGCCCACGTCGACGAGGCCGCGGTCCAGCCGCTGCCGTGCTCGCGCAAGGTCTACTTCGAGGGCTCGCGCGCCGACATCCGCGTGCCGATGCGCGAGATCTCCCAATCCGACACGCCGGCCGCGTTCGGCGCCGAGGCGAATCCTCCCGTGTACGTCTACGACACGAGCGGCCCCTACACGGACCCCCGGGCACGCATCGATATCCGCGCGGGCCTGCCGGCATTGCGCGCCGCGTGGATCGACGAACGCGCCGACACCGAGCTCCTCGCGGGGCCCTCGTCGCGATTCGGCCGCGAGCGCCTCGCGGATCCCAGGCTCGCCGAGCTGCGCTTCGAGCTGAAGCGCACGCCGCGCCGCGCGAAGGCGGGCGCCAACGTCTCCCAGATGCACTACGCGCGCCGCGGCATGGTCACCCCGGAGATGGAGTACATCGCGATTCGTGAGAACCTGCGCCGCCGCGAATACCTCGAGGAGCTGCGCGCTGGCGGGCCCATGGGCGGCAAGCTCGCCGATCTCATGAGTCGGCAACATCGGGGCGAGTCGTTCGGCGCCGCGATTCCCGCGGAAGTGACGCCGGAGTTCGTGCGCGACGAGGTCGCGCGCGGCCGCGCCATCATTCCCGCCAACGTGAACCACCCGGAGACCGAGCCCATGATCATCGGGCGCAATTTCCTGGTGAAGATCAATGCGAACATCGGCAACTCCGCGCTCGGCTCCTCCATCGCCGAAGAGGTCGACAAGATGACCTGGGCGATCCGCTGGGGCGGCGACACGGTGATGGATCTTTCCACCGGCAAGCACATCCACGAGACGCGCGAGTGGATCATCCGCAATTCCCCCGTGCCCATCGGCACGGTACCCATCTACCAGGCGCTGGAGAAGGTCGACGGCAAGGCCGAGGAGCTCACCTGGGAGATCTACCGCGACACGCTGATCGAGCAAGCCGAGCAGGGCGTCGATTACTTCACCATCCACGCCGGCGTGCGCCTGCCGTACATCCCGATGACGGCCTCGCGCATGACGGGAATCGTCTCGCGCGGCGGATCGATCATGGCGAAGTGGTGCCTCGCGCATCACAAGGAATCGTTCCTGTACGAGCGCTTCGACGAGATCTGCGAAATCATGGCGGCCTACGACGTGTCGTTCTCGCTCGGCGACGGGCTGCGCCCCGGCTCGATCTACGACGCCAACGACGAGGCGCAGATCGCGGAGCTGAAGACGCTGGGCGAGCTCACGGCGAAGGCATGGAAACGCGACGTCCAGGTGATGATCGAAGGCCCCGGCCACGTGCCGATGCAGCTCATCAAGGAGAACATGGACCTCGAGCTCGAGCATTGCCACGAGGCGCCGTTCTACACGCTGGGCCCGCTCACCACCGACATCGCGCCCGGTTACGACCACATCACGAGCGGCATCGGCGCGGCGCAGATCGGCTGGTACGGCACGGCGATGCTCTGCTACGTGACGCCGACGGAGCATCTCGGGCTACCGGACAAGGACGACGTGAAGACCGGCATCGTCACCTACAAGATCGCCGCCCACGCGGCGGACCTCGCCAAGGGACACCCCGGCGCGCAGATCCGCGACAACGCGCTTTCGAAGGCGCGCTTCGAGTTCCGCTGGGACGACCAGTTCAACCTGGGCCTCGATCCCGACAAGGCGCGCGAATTCCACGACGAGACGCTTCCCCAGGAAGGCGCCAAGCTCGCGCACTTCTGCTCCATGTGCGGCCCGCACTTCTGCTCGATGAAGATCACGCAGGACGTGCGCGAGTACGCCGCGAAGCTCGGCGTCTCCGACGAGGAGGCGCTGAAGAAGGGGATGGAAGTGAAGTCGATCGAGTTCGTGAAGCAGGGCGCGGAGATCTACAGCAAACAATAGGCGCGAGGCGCGAGACGGTCACGCCTTCGCGTAGTCCTCGGCGATCCGTCGGCGCATTGCCGCATCCGGCACCTGGCCCGAGAGGGCGCGCATGTTCTCCCGCAGGTGCGCGAGCCTCGAGGTGGCCGGGATCGCGCAGGTGACGGCGGGCTGCGAGAGCACGAACTTGAGGAAGGCCTCGGCCCACGTCGAGCAGCCGAGCTCCGCGCCCCAGCCCGGGAGCGGCTTCGCCGTCCTCGCGCCGAAGAGATTGCCGCCGTCGAACGGGCGGTTCACGATGACCGCGATGCCTCGATCGGCCGCCACGGCGAATAACCCCTCGGCGCTCTGGTCGTTCACGTTGTAGGTGATCTGCACGAAGTCGATCGGCTCCTCGCGCATGATCTTCTCGGCGATGTCGTGGCGAAGCCCGTGCGACGTGGTGACGCCGATGTACCGAACGCGGCCATCGGCCTTCATCCGCCTGAGCGTCGCGAGGTGCGCCTCCCAGTCGAGGAGGTTGTGCACCTGCAGGAGGTCGAAGCGCTTCACCTTCCAGAGCGAGCGCGAATTCTCCATCTGGCGCCGCCCGGCGAGCGCGCCCACGGTCCACACCTTGCTCGCCGCGAAGAGGGGCGCCGCGTTTTGCGGCATTGCGGCGCCGAGCGTCTCCTCGGAGGCGCCGTACATCGGCGAGGAGTCCACCAGCCGGCCGCCGGCATCGAAGAACGCACGCAGGATCTCGCCGCGGACGCGCCGCGCGGGAGCGTCGGTCACGTCGAACGTGATCCAGGTGCCCAGGCCCACCGGCGGAAGCCTCTCGCCGCTCGACGCAATCGGACGCGTAGACGCCGGCGCTTGCGCCGCCCCGGGCAGCGCCATGGCGCCCAAGCCCCCGGCGAGGAACCCCAAAGCGCGGCGCCGGTCCATGCGTAGCTCACCTCCCCGTCAAATATCCGTAGACTACCGCGCCATGGATCTCAATCCGCTGTGGGACGCTTTCATCCTGGGAGTGGTCGAAGGGCTCACCGAGTTCCTGCCGGTCTCGTCCACGGGCCACCTCATCATCGTCTCGGACTTCCTCGGGCTGAACGACGAGAAGGGCAAGGTCTTCGACATCGTGATCCAGCTCGGGGCGATCCTCGCCGTGTGCTGGGAATACCGGGCGCGCTTCGCGCGCGCTTTCTCCGGGCTCGCGAGCGACCCGGTGCAGCAGCGCTTCGCGGCGAACCTCTTCGTCGCGTTCCTGCCGGCGGCGATCGTCGGGCTCGCCTTCCAGAAGCAGATCAAGGCGTTCCTCTTCAACCCGGTGAGCGTGGCCATCGCGCTCATCGTCGGCGCGCTCGTGATCTTCGCGGTCGAGCGCTGGTATCACCGCCACGGCTCGCCGCGCGTGACGAGCGTTGACGAGATGACGTGGAAGGACGCGCTCAAGGTCGGCATCGCGCAGTGCTTCGCGCTCATCCCGGGCACCTCACGTTCGGGGGCCACCATCATGGGCGGCATGATGTCCGGCCTTTCGCGGCAGGCCGCGACCGAGTTCTCGTTCTTCCTCGCGGTGCCGATCATGGTGGCCGCGACCGGCTACCAGCTCGTGAAGTACCGAGCGCTCCTCTCGGCGAGCGACCTCGGGACCTTCGCGGCGGGCTTCGTGGTGAGCTTCGCCTTCGCCCTCGTCGCCGTGAAGGCATTGATCCGCTTCGTCGCCACCCACGACTTCAAGGCGTTCGCGTGGTATCGCATCGCGCTCGGGATCGCGGTGCTCGCCTACTTCCGCTAGCTAAGCCCGGCGTCTACTTCTTCGGCTCGTCGCCTCCCGGCACGAGAATCGGCGAGCGCCGCCCGCCGCATTTCTGCAGGATGTCCATCTCCTCGTCGGTGTGCGTCTCGAAGGGCGCCGCCGTGAAGCGCGTGCCGTCCACAGGCCGCCCGGCGATGAGGCGCGGCTCGTGGCGCGCGGAGACGACGACCTGGCGGTCCTTCGGGTCGTCGTTGGCGGCGAGGTCCACCTCGCCCCAGCAGGTGCAGAAGTAGGTGCCGTCGCCGCGCGTCTCGCAATAGACGCCGGTCCCGAGGATGCCGGCGGTCACGTTCTGTGCGTGGATCCTCCGCGGCTTGCCCTTGCCGAAAACGGCGCCCAGCGCCCCGGTCACCAGGCGAAGGAAGCCGCCCGCCGCCTCGTACTTCTCGATTTGCATCTCGCTTCGCGAGCGCAGCATGAAGGCATCGTCGCCGATCACGAAGACGAAGCGGCCGTCGGAGCCCGTGGCGACGCGGTCGCCGGGAAGG
The DNA here is from genome assembly GCA_038244725.1 of Burkholderiales bacterium. Lineage (GTDB taxonomy): Bacteria > Pseudomonadota > Gammaproteobacteria > Burkholderiales > Usitatibacteraceae > Usitatibacter. The sequence continues at coordinate 46,217 of JBBRTF010000009.1, read as the reverse complement.
ATCTGGGAGCGGGCCGTCGCGTCGCGGCCGTTGATGGTCACCTTGCCGTGCAGGTCGTGGACCTGGTCGGGCGCGGCGAACGCCACTTCCGGAACGAGGATGCCGCCGGCGGCCAGCGCGGCGGCGCGCAGGAAGCGGCGGCGCCCGACGCGCTCGCCGAGGCAGGGTCCGGAAGTCTTGTCGCTCATCATGGCTCCTCGCGGGGCGGCCGCGTTTGCGGTTAGACGCGCGCGCGCGCCGGCCCTACGCGAACGCCGATTCCGACGTGTAGCGCTTGATGAGCGCGATCAGCTGCTCTTCCTGGTAGGGCTTGCCCATGTACTCGTTCACGCCGAGCTCCAGCGCGCGGTTGCGGTGCTTTTCCGCGGTGCGCGAGGTGATCATGATGATGGGGATCGTGCGCGTCGCGTCGTCGGCGCGCACGTTGCGCGCGAATTCGAACCCGTCCATGCGCGGCATCTCGACGTCGAGGAGGATGAGGTCCGGCCTCACGTCCTGGAGCTGCTGGAGCGCGTCGACGCCGTCCTTCGCGGTGGCCACCTCATAGCCCTCGCGCGTCAGCATGCGCCCGGTGATCTTGCGCACCGTGAGCGAGTCGTCGACCACCATGACGAGCGGGTTCCCGGACTTCGACTCCGACACCAGGTCCGCCTCCTTCACCGCCGGCCGCGGCATCGCGGCGTCGCCCGCGGCCTCCTCGCGATGCACGAGCTGCACCGGATTCAGGATCAGCACCACCTGCCCGTTGCCGAGCACGGTGGCGCCGGAGATTCCCGCCAGGCGCGAGAGCTGCGGCCCGATGGTCTTCACCACGACCTCGCGGTTGCCGACGATCTCGTCCACCCGGATCGCCGCGCGCTGCACTCCGCTCTTCAGCAGCAGCACCGGGATCTGGCGCAGCGGCGTGGCGGTGTCGATTTCCCCAAGCAGGGGCAGGAGCGATCGCAGCGGATAGCGGTTGTCCTTCCACGCGATCTCGCCTTTCTGCACCAGCTCCGCATAGGCCTGCGCCTTGAATTCCTGCACCTGCTCGATCATCACCGAGGGAACGGCGTAGGTCATCGCGCCCGAGCGCAGCATCACCGCCTGCGTGACCGCCAGAGTGAGCGGCAGCATGATCGTGAACGTGGTGCCGCGTCCCGCGGCCGAGGCGATCTCGACGCGGCCGCCCAGGGCGGTGATCTCGTTCTTCACCACGTCCATGCCCACGCCGCGGCCGGCGATCTGGTTCACCTCCGTAGCGGTGGAGAACCCGGACATGAAGATGAACTGCGCGAGCTGCGCCTCCGGAAGGTCCACGTCGGGGGGCACCAGCCCCGCGCCGACCGCCTTCTCGCGGATGCGCGCGAAATTGAGCCCGGCGCCGTCGTCGGCGACGGTGAGCACCACCTCGTTGCCCCGCTGCACCGCGTCCACCGAGATCTCGCCGATCTCGGGCTTGCCGGCGGCAAGGCGCTCCTCGGGCTTCTCGAGGCCGTGCGCGATCGCGTTCCTCAGCAAGTGCTCGAAGGGCGCGGTGATCTTCTCCAGCACCGAGCGGTCGAGCTCCACGCGAGAGCCCTTGATCTCGAGGTTCGCCTTCTTGTCGAGCTCTTTCGCAGTCTGGCGCACGATGCGGTAGAAGCGGTCGGCGAGGTTTCCGAGCGGCACGAGGCGCACGCCCATCAGCCCCTGCTGCAGCTCGCGATTCAACCGCGCCTGCGCGTGGATGGCGAGCTCGGTCTCGTCGATGTTCTTCTGCAGCCCCTGGTGCACCGTGATCACGTCGGCGAGCGACTCCGCGAGGAAGCGCGTGAGCTCCTGCATGCGCGTAAATCGGTCGAATTCCAGCGGATCAAACGTGGTGCCCTGCTCCTCCTGCTCCTTGATGCGGCTTTGCATCGTGCCTTCGGAGGCGATCTCGATCTCGCGAAGCTGCGCGCGCATGCGCGCGATGTTGTCGGTAAGGTCGGAGAGCGCGCGCTTGAACGCGGCCATCTCGCCCTCGATGCGCGAGCGCGCGATCGACAGCTCCCCCGCCTCGTTCACGAAGCGGTCGATCATGTCGGCGTTCACGCGCAGGAGGGCAGCGCGGCTCTCGCGCAGCTCCGGCGGCGTCGCATCGCGGCTCGCCATCTCCTGCGCGGCGGCGGCCATGACGCCGAGCGTGCCCGGCTTGTCCTTCTGCTGCTCGAAGACCGCCGACACGGGGATCTGGATCACCTCGGCCTCGACGATATCCTCGCCGCGCGAGAGCCGTTCGAGCGACATCGAGAGGCGGTCGACGCGCTCCTCCACCTCGTCGAACGCGTTCGCCGGCGGGGTGTCGACGGCGTCGAGGGCGGCGACGCGCTCCTCGAGCACGTGGGCGAGCTCGCCCAGACGCATGAGGCCCGTCATGCGCGCGCTGCCCTTCAGCGTGTGCAGGTGCCGGCCGAGCTCCGCGGCGCTCGCGTGGTCGGAGGGCGCCGCCTTCCAGCGCCGCACGCTCTCGCTCACCAGCGGGATGATCTCGCGCGCTTCCTCCAGGAAGACCGGCAGCAGGTCGCGGTCGACGTCGTCCTTGATCTTGCGTTGTTCCTTGCCCGCCTCGAAGGGCTTCGCGGCCTCGGAGAGCGGCGCCTCGGGCACAGCGTCGGCGGGAATCTCGAATGCGGGCGCGGCGATCGGCGGCCTCGGGGGAACGAATGCCGGCGCGGGTGCGCTCGGCGCTTCGGGCTCCGCGCGTGCCTCGACCGGAGCCGCGGGCGCCTCGACAACCATCGGAGCTGCGGGCTCCTCGACAACCACCGGAGCCGCCGGAGCCTCGACGGCGGGCGCGACCGCGGGAAGCTCGACCGCAGGCGCCTCGGTGATAACCGGCGGCTGCGCCAAAGGGGGCGGCGCGGCGGGCGGCTCCTCGCGCAGGAACGACGGCATCTTGATGTGCGTTCCCTCGCCGGTCTTGCGCGCGATGCGCAGGCCTTCGCGAAGGCCGTTCAGCTCCGCGATCACGTCGTCGCGCGGATAGGGCGTGGCGTTGCCACGGATCGACTGCACCATAGCGGTCACGGCGTCGACGGCGCGGCGCGTGCCCTGCATGCGATGCGCATCGAATTCGGGTGGCAGCTCCATCGCATCCTGCAGCCATTTCTCGAGGGCGTGCGAGAGGTCCGCGAGCGTCTCGAATCCCGTGGTGCGCGAGCTGCTGGCAAGGGTGTGCGCGGCGCGCATGAAGTCCGCGCCGACGGGGTAGAGTGGATCCGCCTCGATGGCCGCCATCTCGGAGTCGAGCGCGCTCGCGTGCTGTTCCGCCTCGCCGATGTAGATCGCGAAGAGCGTGCGCGGCAGCGTGACGCTTCCCACCTGGATCTGGGCCTCCTCCTCGGAGGCGGCCTCCTCGCCAGGCGCGGGCGCGGATTCGCCAACGGGCGCCGCTCCCAGGTCGAGGGATTCGAACGTGAACTCCTCGGCCGGCGCGGGCTTCTCCGCGGCCTCGGCGGCGGGCGTTGCGAAATCGAATTCTTCCGCGGCGGCGTCGACCGGCGCAAGCGGCTCGACGACCGGACCCGGCTCCACAGGCGTCGGGGGCTCTTCGGCGGCCGCTGGCACGGACGCGGCCGGCGCCGGTTGCGCCTCGTGGTCGCTCTTCAGCGCCTCGGCCTCGCGGGTGATCTCCGCGCCGTCGATGGCGGCGGCGGCGTTGTCCTGCAGCTGCGTGACCCAGCCCGAGAACGACGCCTGCGCGAGCTCCACGAACCGGATGAGCGGCGGGTTCGCCGGCCTCTCGTCCTTCAGCCACTTGTTCAGGACCTGCTCGCACTGCCACGCCACCTCGCCCAGGTCCATGAGGCCCACCATGCGCCCGCTGCCCTTGAGCGTGTGGAATCCGCGGCGAATCGTGGTGAGCGCTTCGCGATCATGGGGAGACTCCTCGAGGGCCTGGAGGTTGGCGGCGATGGTTTCCACCACTTCTCGAGCCTCCTCGAGGAAGATCTCGAGGAGCTCCTTGTCGACCTCGGCGCCCGGGGCGTCGACGAGCTGCACCATCTGCGCGGTGGGGGTCTCGGGCGCCTTGTCCGGCGCGAGATCCTGGATCGCCTTGAAGACGCCGGTCTGCTGCGGGTTCACCGCTTCGTGGATCGCCTGCAGCGCGGCCTCGCTCTGTTTGGCGACCGTGGAGTCGGAAACCACGGCGGCGTCGCGCTTCAGGTTGTCGACCGCCCTCTCGAGCTTCTCGCGCGTGGCCTCGGCGGGCTTGTCCTTCCAGTCCTCGTAGAGCGCCTGCACCTTCTGCTTCTGCACGTCGATGTCGAGCGGCGAGACGGTGCCGGTGCGGCGCACCGCGCTCTCGACGCCGACCGGCTGGGGCTCGACGAGGCCGAAGCGAAGGAGCGCCGGCATGAGCACCTCGCGAGGCGCGACCGAACCCTGCTGGAGCGCCGTTATGTACAGGCCCAGCGCCGACAGGCCGTCGGCCACCATCTCGGCGGCCTCGCCGCTGCCGTCCACCGATCCCTCGGCGAACTGGTGCACGCGCGCCATCACCGCGGCGTTGAGGGATGCGGCGTCGTGCAGCTCCATGATCATGAGCGCGCCCTGCACCTGGGCGAATTGGGCCGGCAGGCTCGCGAGCTCCGCGCGCTTGCCCGAATCGCGGAAGAACGTGTCCAGCGCCTGCTCGATGTTCTGCAGGTTCACCTGCACTTCCTGCCCCACCTGGAAGATGAGGAGCTTTTCCTGCGCCCGGCGCGTCATCTCGTCGAGAAGGCCCCCTTCGATCGCGTCCATGGGCGGTAGCGGCTCGCCCGCCATGGCGCTCTTCAGCCGCTCGGTGACGGTCTTCGCCTGGCGCGTGAAATCGGCGCCCAGCTTGAAATAGTTATCCAGCGCCGACTCGATGAACAGCATCGCGGTGGCGACCTCGAGCGACTGCGCCTCCGAGGGCGGAATGGCGCGCGCGCGAAGCTGCGGCGCGATCTCGGTGAGGCGGTAGAGGACGCCGTGGATGTCGCGGTTGGGAAGGCGCCCGGCACGTTCCGAGAGCAACAATGCCTGCTTGCCGAAGGGCTCCAGGGCCGCTCGATTGCCCGAGGTGTACTTGAGCCACGTGTCCTTCTGCTGCGCCGTGAGCTCGCGCACTTCGCGAAGGAGCGCGCCCAGGGCCTCGTCGTCGTCGGAGGGCCGCACGCCGCGGTCGGGCACGTCCATCAGCTGCTCGAGGCGGTATGTCTGCTTGAGGAGCCCGATGCGCTCGGACACGGCGCCGGAGCGGCCCACGGCGAGGAGCAGGTCGCGGAAGAGTCGCTCGGGCACCTTGCCCGCGCCGTCGATCAGCTGCTTGATCTGCTGGTCGAGCTTTGCGAAGAGCGGCTTCACCGATGCGGAGTACTCGAGTCCGCCGAAGGCGAGCCCGTCGAAGAACGCGGCGGCGGCCGTCCAGAACGGACGGTTCGGCGTGCCCGCCTGCAGGGATTCCACCGCGGTCACCGCGGCGTGCATCTGGCCCATCGCCTCGGAAAGATCGGTGCCCTTGAGCACCCGCAGGATGCCCTGCTGGTATTGCGCGCGCTGCAGCGCGAGCGCCTTGGCGAGCACCGTGTCGTCGAGCACCGTCGCGCCGGCGATGGGCGGCAGCGCGGCGGAAAGATTGGGGTAGAAGAGGTCGCCCTCGTTCGCGTCGTTCTGGCCGCGCGCGTGGTTCAGCTCCAGATATGGCGCGAGAAGGCGCATCGGGTGGTCGGGCTGGCCTGCGATCAGCGTGTCCAGGTACGCGGAAAGCGCGGAGATGCCCTTCTTCGCCGCGGCCACCGCCGCCGGAAGCCGCGACGCGTCCTCGGTCTCGAGGAAGGACACGAGCTTCTCTAGCTCCTCGTTGAAGCGCGTGGCCGCCCCCAGTCCCACCATCGCCAGGGCACCGGTGGCCTGGTGAAGGTGCGTGAGGATGTACTTGACGGGCGCGCGGTCGGCCGCGTTCGCGGCGAGCTTGTCCAGGTTCTCGCGCGCCTGGTTGAGCGAATGGTCGATCTCGGTTTTAACCCAGGTGAGGGGGCCCAGATCAAAATCGGATGCGGGGTTGGCTGCCATTTGCGTGCTCGCTCTCGTGCCTCGCGCGTCTTCGCGTCGCGCCTGACTACAGTTTGAAACCCGACACCGAGCTCTTCAGCTCCTGCGCCACCGCCGCGAGGTCGCGGATCGACCCGGCCGCCTGCTGCGTGCCGCGCGTCGTCTGCCGCGTGATCTCGAGGATGTCCTGCATGTTCTGCGCGACCTTGTTGGTGGCGTTGGCCTGGGTCTGCGTGGCCTTCGAGATCTGCTCGATCAGCTGCGCGAGGTTCTTCGTCACGAAGTCGATCTCGGAGAGCGCCTGGCCCGCCGCGTCGGAGAGCTTCGCGCCCTCGACCACGCCGGTGGTGGACTTCTCCATGGCCGCGACCGCGTCCTGCGTATCCGCCTGAATGGTCTTCACGATCGCGCCGATCTGCTTGGTCGCCTCTCCCGAGCGTTCCGCGAGGCGCTGCACTTCCTCCGCGACCACCGAGAAGCCGCGTCCCGCTTCACCCGCCGACGCCGCCTGGATGGCGGCGTTCAGCGCGAGCACGTTCGTCTGCTCGGTAATGTCCGAGATCAGCTCCACGATCTCGCCGATCTCCTGCGAGCTCTCGCCCAGGCGCTTGATCCGCTTCGAGGTCTCCTGGATCTGCTCGCGAATGTCGTTCATGCCGGAAATCGAGTTCTGCACCGCGGCGCGGCCCTTGTCGGCGGCCGCGAGCGAGCGCTGCGCGACTCGCGCGCCCTCTTCGGCGGTGGACGACACGTCCGCGATCGAGCGCGAGACCTGCAGCACCTGCGAGGTCGTCTCTTCGATTTCCTTCGACTGGCGCTCCGCGGCGCCGAGGAGCTCGGCCGAGATCGACTGCGCCTGCGCCGTCTTCTGGGTCACCTGGATCGCCGCGTTGTTCACGCCCGCCACCAGGGTGCGCAGCTCGTCGATGGTGTAGTTCATCGAGTCGGCGATGGCGCCGGTGATGTCCTCGGTCACCTGCGCGCGGATGGTGAGGTCGCCGTCGGCGAGGTCGCCCATCTCGTTCAGCAGCCGCAGAATGGCTTCCTGGTTCCTGCGGTTCTCGCTCTCGGCTTCGGCCGCGCTGCGCCGCGAGTCGGCGAGGAAAACGAAGCCCATCAACGCGAGGACGACGACCAGCAGCACCGCGAGCGCGAGGGCGGCGGCAAGCGTCCAGCCGCCGGCCTGCTGCTGCATGGCGTCCTGGAGCGCGCGCACCGCCGCCTGGAGCTGCTCGCTCCCGGCCACCAGCTGCGCGCCGGCCTGCCGCGCCGAGACGAGCTTCTGCAGCTCACGAAGGATCGGGCTGGCGTTCTGCTCGAAAGTGCCGAAGGTCTTCTTCAGCTCCGCGAGCTTCGCACGCGCCTCGGCGTCGCGCAGCGCGCTCATGCCCATATTCTCGTTGCCCGCCTCGAGGGCCTGGATGAGGCTCCTCATGTCGTTGGTGTCCTTGCCGATGAGGAACGGCACCTCGGGATCGATGATCTCGGAGCCGAGGATCTCGGCCGCGCCGCGCCCGAGCCGCTCGGCGAGGAACGTGATGCGGTTGGCGCGCAGGACCTGGCTCGTTACCGAGCCCGATTGCGTCATGAGGCCGGTGAGCTCCTGCGACTGCGTGGCCATCTCCTCGGCGCCCACGCGGATCTGTGCCACGTTCTGGGCGAGCGCGACGAGGTCCTTCTGCGCCGAGAGGATCGCGCTCGCGGCGTTGGCGCTCTCCGGCCAGCGCTTCGCCAGGTCGTCGAGACGGCTCTTCAGCTCTTCGTTGGTGGCGGCGCTGTCGACCTTCACGCCGAGCGCGAAGCCGCCGTTGCGCAGGATGTTGAGGTAATCGGCGAACTGCTCCTTGCTGTCCGCGAGCTGCGGGAATGCGGACTGCTGGCCGCGCGCGGCGAGGCCGGCCGCCTTGGCCAGACGCTGCGTGTGGAACTGCATCTGCGAGGCGATCGAGATGTGCGTCGCCTTCTGCGTGCGCGCGATGGTGTCGTAGGCGACCATGAGGCCGGTGGCGACGAAGAGCACCGCCGCCGCGATGGCGAGGATCTTCATCTGCGTGATGAACGGCTTGTCGCCGATGAAGGGGGCGCGGAATTCGGCCACGCGGGATGTGGACTCCTTCGCCTTCGGCTTCCTGGATGTCGGAGTGACCGCCTTCTCCTTCGGGCTTCCGGGACGCGTCGCAGAGCCCCCCGCCGGGATGTTGGTGAGGGTCGAAGCCTGTCCGGGCGCCCCGGGCCGCGCCGCGGGCTTGGCCTTGGAGCCTCCCGTCATGCGCTTGAACCAGTCCGCGAACGAAGCCTTCGGTTTCATCGTCTGTGCTTTAGCCATTGGCCTTCTCTCCCTACGCGCCTACTTCCAGGAACCGCTGCTCGCGTACGAGGGCGGTCAAATCGAGCTCGAGCCAGCGTGTGCCGCCGGCATCGCTATATGCGCCGGCCACCCACGGGGGTGCCTCGGCCGGCCGCGGCGCGGCCGTGAACTGTTCGGGGTTGCGAAGCCCCAGCATGCGCGAGACGAGCAGCCCCGCACCGCCGATCAGGCGATCGGAGACGAGGATCACGCGCCGCTCCATCCCGGGGGCGATCGCGTCTGCTCCCTGGAAGGCGGAAAAGTCGATCACGCTGTAGAGGTTGCCACGGATGTTCGCCACGCCGCGGAACCACGAATGCGTGAGCGGCACTGTCACCGTCGCAGGCACCGGAATCACCTCGTTCACCTGATTCAGCGGCACGAACCAGTTCGCGCCGCCCACCTGGAATCCCAGGCGCGACGCGAGCGCCGCGCGCGACGAGGCGGTGCGGATGCGCTCGGCGACCGCCAGCTGGAACTCGCGAAGTCCGGTTCGTCGTGCCATCCCCGCTAGCCCAGCGCCTTGATTTTCTCGAGGAGGTCGCTCTCGCCGATCGGCTTGGTCACGTAATCCTTGGCGCCCTGCCTCAAGCCCCAGATCTTGTCCGTCTCCTGGTCCTTCGTGGTGCAGATGATGACCGGGATGTGCTTGGTCTTCTCCTCGCGCGTGATCGCGCGGGTCGCCTGGAAGCCGTTCAATCCCGGCATCACGACGTCCATGAGGATGAGATCGGGCATGTCACTCTTGGAGCGCTCGATCGCCGCTTCGCCGCTTTCCACGAGGAGCACCTCGTAGCCGCGCTTCTTCAATACGCCTTCCATGAACGCGCGCTCGGTGGGCGAATCGTCCACCACCATGATCTTCTTGATTGCCATCGTCGGATTCTCTTCGCGGTATCGGAATTGGTTGTGTCAGGCGGGGCTGCGATGCGCAAGGTGGGATTCCACCGCCCGCAGCAGGCTTTCCTTGGTGAAGGGCTTCGTGAGGTACTCGTCCGAGCCCACCATGCGGCCGCGCGCGCGGTCGAAAAGGCTGTCCTTGGACGAAAGCATGATCACGGGCGTCGCCCGGTGCTTGCCGCTCTTCTTGATGAGCGCGCACGTCTGGTAGCCGTCCAGGCGCGGCATCATGATATCCACGAAGATGAGGTCGGGCTGGTGGTCGGCGATCTTGGCGAGGGCGTCGAAGCCGTTGTCCGCGAGGATGACCTGGCAGCCGGCCTGCATGAGGAATATCTCCGCGCTGCGCCGGATGGTGTTGCTGTCATCGATCACCATCACGCGTACGCCCGTGAGGTTCTTGGAGTCCGCCACACTTGCCTCGATTCGTTGCCGGCTGCGTCTGGGAAGGGCGAACGCCGTCTCGACCATGCTCGTAGTCCGCTCGCGGTCCGCACCCCTCCCCGTAAACCCCGCAGCCGCGTTATCGCGATCTTGAGATTATTCCTTTTGTTCAACCAAAACAACCGCTAACCCGAAACTTCTCAAGCCGTTTCGGAGGAGATGGGCGCCTTAGAACTCCACCATCTCGAAGTCGTCCTTGCGCGCGCCGCATTCGGGGCAGCACCAGCCCGCGGGGATGTCCTCCCAGCGCGTTCCGGCGACGATGCCATCCTCGGGCCAGCCCTCGGCCTCGACATAGAGGAGTCCGCAGGCGAGGCAGCGCCAGGTCTTGTAGGGTCGTTGCTGGGGCGCGGGAGAAGACATAGGCGAACGCGGTATCCGTTGAGTAGAATGAGAGGACGCGCGCGCTCCCTCGAAGCATCGTAGCGATCCCCGGTTGGCGCGCGCAACGCGGGCCGGGTTTCAAGTGTAACCCCCCCCTCCATCCTCGCGTCGCCATGAACGATCCCGCCCCTTCCCTCCCCGCCGTCCTCACATTCGCCGCGACCGATCCGACCAGCGGAGCGGGCCTGCAGGCCGACCTTCTCGCGCTGGCGAGCATGGGCTGCTATCCCCTTTCGGTCGTGACCGCGCTTACCGTCCAGGACACGGCCGGTGTGGAATCCTTCCTTGCCATCGATCCCGATTGGGTTGCCGACCAGGCGCGCTGCGTCCTCGAGGATATGCCGGTCGCCGCGTTCAAGATGGGGATGCTCGGTTCCACGGAGATCGTGACGCTGGTGGCCGAGGTCGTTTCCGACTACCCCGACGTGCCCCTGGTGCTCGATCCCGTGCTCGCCTCCGGCCATGGGCACGAGTTCGCCGGCGAGGACATGGTGGCGGCGATTCGCGAGCTCCTGATTCCGCAAAGCACGGTGGTCACGCCCAACATCCCAGAGCTTCGCCGCCTGGCCGGGGAGGACGACAACGACGACGCGAGCATCGCCGACTGCGCCCAGATCCTGCTGGACAGCGGCTGCGAATACGTCCTGGTGACGGGGACCCATGATTCCACCGCGGACATCGTGAACACGCTTTATCACCGCGGCGGCGTGCTGCGCGCGGATACCTGGCAACGCCTTCCGGGCAGCTACCACGGCTCGGGCTGCACGCTCGCGTCGGCGTTGGCGGCGAACCTCGCGCGCGGCCTCGATATCGGCGACGCGGTGTACGAAGCCCAGGACTACACGTGGCAGGCCCTCGCGCACGCTTTCCGCCCGGGCATGGGCCAGTACCTGCCCGACCGCCTTTTCTGGGCGCGCGAGGCGCCCGCCGAGGATGCCGATGACAAGTAGGGACGCCCGGGCGCGGCTGCGCGGCCTCTACGCCGTGACCCCGGGGATGCAAGACACTCCCCGGCTTGCAGCGCTCGTCGAGGAGTGCATCGCGGGCGGCGCGGCGCTCGTTCAATACCGCGCCAAGGACGCGCCGGCCGCGCTCGCCCTCGAGCAGGCACGGCGACTCGCTTCGATATGCCGGGAGCGCGGCGTCCTTTTCATCGTCAACGATTCCATCGATCTCGCCGTGGCCGCTGGCGCCGACGGCGTGCACCTCGGGCGTGACGATGCCGATCCGGCACGGGCGCGCCTGGCGCTGCGCGGCGCGATCGTCGGCGTCTCCTGCTACGACGATCCCGGCCGCGCGCGCGCCGCCGCGCGGGCGGGCGCGGACTATGTCGCCATCGGCAGCATGTTCGCCTCCGCGACCAAGCCCGCCGCGGCGAGCGCATCCGTCGAAGCGTTGGCGCGCGCTCGCGCCGATTCCGGGTTGCCGGTGGCGGCCATCGGCGGCATCACTCCCGAGAATGCCGAGCCCGTGGTGGCCGCCGGGGCGGACATGCTCGCGGTCATCTCGGCGCTCTTCGACGCGAGCGACGTGCGCCGCGCTGCGGCGAGCTTCGCGGCAATCTTCGAATCATCAAAGGCGAGACCCGATGTACGAGCGCAGCCGCGAGCTCTTTGAGCGTTCCCAGCGCCTGATCCCCGGCGGCGTGAATTCTCCCGTGCGCGCCTTCCGGGCGGTGGGCGGCACGCCCGTCTTCTTCCGCGAAGGCCACGGTGCGCGCCTCATCGACGAAGACGGGCGCGAATACATCGATTACGTGGGATCGTGGGGGCCGCTCATCCTGGGCCATGCGCATCCCGACGTGGTGGCCGCGGTGGCGGCGGCAGCCGCCCGCGGGCTGTCCTTCGGAGCGCCCACGGCGCTCGAGCTCGAGATGGCTGAGCTCCTCACCTCGAGCCTGCCCTCGATGGAGCAGGTGCGCCTGGTGAGCTCCGGCACGGAAGCGGTGATGAGCGCGCTTCGCCTCGCGCGCGGATTCACCGGGCGAAGCGCGCTGGTGAAGTTCGAGGGCTGCTACCACGGCCACAGCGATTTCCTCCTCGTGAAGGCCGGCTCGGGCGCGCTCACCTTCGGCTATCCCACCTCCGCGGGCGTGCCGCCGGAGCTCGCATCGCACACGCTGGTGCTCGACTACAACGATCCCCAGCAGGTCGTGGATGCGTTCGCCCGCCACGGAAAGGACATCGCCGCGGTGGTGCTCGAGCCGGTGGCCGGCAACATGAATCTCGTGCGGCCCTCGCAAGCCTTCATCGAGACGCTGCGCGAGCAATGCACGCGGCATGGGGCGTTGCTCGTTTTCGACGAGGTGATGACGGGCTTTCGCGTGGGCCCGCAAGGCGCGCAGGGGATCTTCGGCGTGACGCCCGACCTCACCACGCTCGGCAAGGTGATCGGGGGCGGAATGCCGGTGGGCGCTTTCGGTGGGCGGCGCGACGTCATGCAGAAACTCGCACCCGTCGGGCCCGTGTACCAGGCCGGCACGCTCTCGGGCAATCCGGTGGCGGTGAGCGCGGGGCTGGCCACGCTCAAACGCGTTCTCGCCCCCGGATTCTTCGATTCCCTGGGAGGGACGGCGCGCGCGCTGGTGGAGGGCATCGAGCGCGAGGCGCGCGCGGCCGGCGTGGCGGTGAGCGGCACGAGCCTGGGCGGCATGTTCGGGATCTTCTTTCGCGCCTCGCTGCCCACCTCGTTCGCGCAGGTGATGCAAAGCGATCGCGAAGCCTTCAGCCGCTTCTTCCATGCGATGCTCGAGCGCGGCGTGTATCTCGCGCCCTCGGCGTTCGAGGCGGGCTTCGTGTCTTCGGCTCACACGGCGCCCGACCTCGAGGCGACCTTCGCCGCGGCACGCGGCGCCTTCGCGGCGATGCGCGGCTAGAACATGCGCATCTGGCCGTCTCGGGCGCGCCTCGCGGGCCTCGGGTTCGCCATCGCGATGCTCACCATCGTCGCACTCGCGATAATCGTGCTCCTCGACCTCGAGGGCGAGGCGCGGGTGCACCGCGAAGTGATCGCCGCGCAGCAGGTGAAGGACGAGCTGCACGCGTTGCGCGCGGCGATCGTCGAGTTGCGCTCCGCCGCGCGGCTGGGGGCGCGCACCGGCGATGCGGCGGCCTATGGCGCCATCGAGCGGCGCGCCGCCGACGTCGAGGGCGCTCTCGCCGCCCTCGAGAAGCAAGGCGCCGCGAGCGACGCACTGCCGGCGTATCAGCGCCTGTCGGATTCCTCGCGCATGCTCGTGATCCATGCGCGCTCGATCGCGCACGCGCACCAATCGCGCGGGGCCGATTCGGCCGCCGCGCTCGCCGCGGAAGCCGAGCGCCTCACCGCGGATGCGACCGGGGCGCTCGATGCCTCGCTCGCCGCGCACACGCTGCGCATCAACGAGCGCACGCAGACCGCCATCGCGCTGGGAGAGGGCCTGCGCAAGTACATCGCCGGGCTGTTGATGGGGTCGATCGCGCTCCTCGCGGGTCTCTTCGCGGGCTATCGCCGCGTTCAGCACCGGGAGCGTGCGGCCCAGAAGCGCATCGAGCACCTGGCGCACTTCGACATGGTGACGGGGCTACCCAACCGCGCGCTCCTCGCCGACCGGCTGGCCCAGGAGACGGCGCGGGCGCTGCGGGTCGGCGGGGAATTCGCGGTGCTCCTCTTCGACCTCGACGGCTTCAAGGCGGTGAACGACACGTGGGGACACGCGGCCGGCGATCGAGTGCTCACGCAAGTGGGAGAGCGCTTGCGCAAATGCGTGCGCGCCTCGGACACCGTCGGGCGACTCGGCGGCGACGAGTTTCTCGCGATCCTTCCGGAGGCGTCCGTCGAAGGTGCGAGCGGCGTTGCCGAGAAGGTGCGCGAGTCGCTGCGTGAGCCCTATGTGCTCGACGCGGCGACCGCGCACCTGAGCACGAGCATCGGGGTGAGTCTTTTCCCCGCGAATGGAAGCGATCCCGAGCAGCTGCAGCGCGCCGCGGACGCGGCGCTCTACAAGGCCAAGCGCGAGGGAAAGGACCGCACGGTGATCGCGGAGGCCGCGCGCGCCGCGCAAGGCGCGGCGAAGAGCGTCGCCTAGCCCGCGCGTCTCAGCGCAGGCCCGAGGCGTACTCGACTACCGCCCTCATGTCGTTCTCCGAGAGCTTCGCCGCGATCGGCCCCATCACGACGTTCGAACGCGCCCCGGTTGCGTAGGCCTTCAGCCAGCCCAGCGTGAGCTCCGTGTGCTGCCCGGCAAGTCGCGGATATTGCGCGGGGATGCCGTGCCCGGCTGCGCCATGGCAACCCGCGCACGCGGGAACGCCGAGGGCTTTGATTCCGCCGCGCCAGACCTCCTGGCCGCGTTGCACCAACGCCTTGTCGCGAGCCACGCCTTCGGCCGGCTTCTGCGATTCGAAATACGCCCCGACGTTGCGCATGTCCTCGGCAGACAGGGCCGCGGCCATGCCCTGCATGATCGGACTCGGGCGCGCGCCCGACTTGAATGCCGCGAGCTGCAGCGCGATGTACGAGGCGTGTTGCCCGGCGAGGTTCGGATTGGCCGGCGCGGTGCTCACGCCGTTGGCGCCGTGGCACGCAGCGCACACGGTGGAGGCGATCTGTTTGCCGCGCTCGAGGTCGGGCTTGACGACCGGGGCCGGCGCCGCCGCGGCGATGCTTGCGTAGACTAGCGCCATGAGTCCGGCAAAACCCGTGAAGAAACGCATTGGGGAACCTCGCAAGAAGGGGGGGGGCGGTAAGCAGGGGAAACCAAGAGATTTTAACGTACCGCGGGCCCCCGTCGCCAGCGAACGGCGCGCGTCGGGGGAACTCGCGCTGCAAAAGGCGGCATACGCGCTCTCGGTTCACGATCCCGCCGCGCTTCCGCCGCCTGGCGCTCCGGAGATCGCCTTCGCGGGGCGCTCGAACGCCGGCAAGTCGAGCGCCATCAATACGCTTACCGGGCGTCGGCGCCTCGCGTTCGTGAGCAAGACGCCCGGACGCACGCAGCTCATCAATTTCTTTTCGCTGGGAAGCGGCGCGTTCCTCGTGGACCTCCCGGGATACGGGTACGCGGATGCGCCCGAATCGGTGCGCAAGCACTGGGAAATCCTCGTGGGCGAATACGTCGCTTCGCGCGATTCGCTCGCGGCAGTGGTCGTGGTCATGGACGCACGCCATCCGCTCACCCCGCTGGACCGGCAGCTGATCGGCTGGCTGCGTGAAGCCGGCCGCAACACCCACGTGCTCCTCACCAAGTCGGACAAACTGTCGAGGCAAGCCGCGCAGGCAACCCTTGCCCAGACCCGCAAGGCGTTGGACGATCTGTGCCCCGGGGCCACGGTGCAGCTTTTCTCGAGCCTCAAGAGCCACGGGATCGACGAGGCGACGAAGACACTGTCGCGGCTTGCGTTTCCCAAAAAACAAAGCCCCGCCTAAAGGGGAGTAAAGGCGGGGCCAAAAATGCCTTAATTGGGATTAAGGCGCCCGCTCAGGGAGGAGAAGCGGGGAAGGAGTAACCCTTCATCGATTAGGATTTCACCCTCATGGCAAAGTTCCCGAAATTTTTCCTGACCTGAAATGACCTCGAGCCTCGGCCGTTTTCCCGAGCGGCGCATGCGCCGCTCCCGCCGCGACGACTTCACGCGCCGCCTGGTGCGCGAGTCGCGCCTCGCCCCCGAAGACCTGATCTTGCCGGTCTTCATTCGCGAGGGGCGCAACGTCGTCGAGCCGGTGGCGTCGATGCCCGGCGTATCGCGCAGGAGCGTCGACGAGTTGCTCAAAGTGGTTGAGCAAGCGCTCACATTGGGAATCCCCGCCATCACCCTCTTCCCCGTGATCGGCCCGGAACTGAAGACGGCGCAAGCGCAGGAAGCGTTCAACCCCGAAGGGCTGGTGCCGCGGTGCATCCGCGAGGTGAAGAAACGCTTTCCGGAGATGGGAATCGTCACGGATGTCGCGCTCGACCCGTACACGATCCATGGCCAGGACGGTCTCATCGACGCGAGCGGCTACGTCCTCAACGACGAGACGCTCGTCGTCCTGGAGAAGCAATCGCTCGCGCATGCGCAAGCCGGGGCCGACATCGTGGCGCCCTCGGACATGATGGACGGCCGGATCGGCGCGATCCGCCGCGCCCTCGACGAGCGCAAGTGGATCCACGTGCGCATCCTCGCCTATTCGGCGAAGTACGCCTCTGCGTTCTACGGCCCCTTTCGCGACGCCGTGGGATCGGGAGCGAGCCTGGGCAAGGGCGACAAGAAGTCCTACCAGATGGACCCCGGCAACGCCGAGGAAGCCCTGCACGAGGTGGCCCTCGATCTCGAGGAAGGCGCCGACTACGTGATGGTGAAGCCGGCCATGCCCTATCTGGACATCGTGCGGCGCGTGAAAGAGCGCTTCGCGGTGCCGACCTTCGTCTACCAGGTGAGCGGGGAGTACGCGATGCTCAAGGCCGCGGGCGACGCCGGATGGATCGATGGCGACGCCTGCATGATGGAGGCGCTTCTCGGCTTCCGGCGGGCGGGGGCCGACGCGATCCTCACCTATTTCGCGATCGAGGCGGCAACGAAGCTTCGCGGGGAGCGCTAGCCCGCGAGCAAGGCTTCGACTTCGGCCAGCCGCGCGCGTTGCGGCACCTCTCCGGGCTCGACGCGCACGCGCGGGCTCGAGCGCTCGTCGCCCGGGTCGAGCACGGTGAGGGTGACCGTCACGTCTTCCACCGCGAGGCTGATCTGCGGCACGGCGTCCAGGCGGTCGCCACGGCGCATCTTCCTCGAGCCTTCCTCGAAGCGATAGCGCTTGTTGAGGAGGAACATGGTGAGGAGCTTCGAGTCATCGGTGAAGAGCTGCAGGTTCACGTCCGAGAACTGCCCCGCCGTTCCCGAGAGCACCGAGCCCACGAGCGCCGGACGGAAATCGCCGAATTCGCGCATCACCTTCACCGCGACCTCGCGCAGCCGGCGAAGGTGCGCCGGCTGTTCTTCCTTCTGGTACAGACCCTGGTATTCGCGCAGCGCCTCCTCGATCTCGCTGTTGTCGGGCAGGAGCGCGGAATCGGCGAGGCCCGCCTGGCGCGCCGCCTTGGTCTTCGCGGTGCCGTAGTCGGCGATGCCGTCCTCGGCCATCATGCGCGCGGCGATATAGGCGATGTGGCGGCGAAGGTTCGCATCGCGCCGGGATCGGGGCTTGCTCACGTGGCGCGCTCTCCCACTAGAAAATCTGGTTCTTCACTTCCTCCGGAGGCCGGCTGGCGTCGCGCGCGAACGCTCCCTCGTCTCCATAAGGCGGCTGCGACTCCTGGTAGAAGAACTCTGTCACGTGGCTCGAGCCGTCGCGCTCGCGCAAGCCCGTCGCGGGATTGATGTTTATGGCGACGATGCCCGAGGGCGGCGAGATCTCGGTTTCCGGCACACCCTTCAGGATCTTGCCCGCATACGCCATCCACAGCGGCAGGGCCGCGGTGCCGCCCGTCTCGTTGGAGCCCAGATTGGCGGGCGTATCGAAGCCTATCCACGAGACGGCGACGAGCTTGCCCTGGAAGCCGGCGAACCAGGCGTCGACGTGGTCGTTGGTGGTGCCGGTCTTGCCCGCGAGGTCCTGGCGGCCGAGCGACATCGCCTTTGCAGCGGTTCCGTAGCGCACGACGTCGCGCATGAGCGTCGTCATGAGGAATGCGTTGCGCTCGTCGAGCACGCGCTCGGCATCAACGCCGGCCTTCTCGGGGTGCGCCGTGTAAAGGGCGTCCCCGCGGTTGTCCACGACGCGCTCGATGAACCACGGCTTCACCCGGTAGCCGCCGTTCGCGAAAACCGCGTAGGCCGCGGCCATCTGAAGCGGAGTGGCCGATCCCGCGCCCAGGGCCATGGTGAGGTAGGCGGGGTGCATCTTCGCCTCGAATCCGAAGCGCTGAATGTAGTCCTGCGCGTAGCCGGGCCCGATCGCCTGAAGCAGGCGGATCGAGACCATGTTCTTCGACTTGGCGAGCGCCGTGCGAAGCCGCATCGGGCCGTCGTATTTCCCGTCGTAGTTCTTCGGCTCCCACAGCTGGCCGCCGGTCTTGGCCGCCTCGATCACGAAAGGCGCGTCGTTCAGCACCGTCGCGGGCGTGAATCCCTTTTCCAGCGCGGCGGAATAAATGAAGGGCTTGAAGCTCGACCCGGGTTGGCGCCACGCCTGGGTCGCGTGGTTGAACTTGTTGGCGGGATAGTCGAAGCCGCCGGCAAGCGCATTGATCGCGCCATTGGACGGGTCGAGGGACACGAGCGCGGCCTCGACCTTCGGAACCTGGACGATGCTGTAGGCGCCCTTGTCGCCGGCCTGAAGACGGATGATGGCCCCACGCCGGATCGCGCGATCCGGATTCTTCTCGGAAAGGGCGCGCGCGGCAAATTTGAGGCCCTCGCCGGAGATCTTCACCTCGTCGCCGCGGCGCATCATCGCGACCACCTCGCGCGGTGAGGCCTCGAGCACGACTGCGGCCACGAGGTCGTTCACGGGGTCGCGGTCCTGCAGCGCATCTTCGACCGCGTCCTCCGCGTCCTGGCCCGCTGGAGGAAGCGTGGCGAAACCCTCCGGGCCGCGGTAACCGTGCCGGTGGTCGTACTCGAGGACTCCCTGCCGGAGGGCTTCGTTGGCCGCCTCCTGGTCCTTGCGCTTGACCGAAGTGTAGACGCGCATGCCGCTCACATACGAGGGCTCGCCGTACTGGTCGTAGATCGCCGCGCGGGCCATTTCGGCGATGTAATCGGCCTTCAGGGCGAAAATCTCGTGCTGGTTCGGGTTCAGCCTCAGGGGCTCGGCGATCGCCTTCCTGTATTGCTCGTCGGAAAGCCAGCCGACCTCCCGCATGCGCCGCAGCACGTATTTCTGCCGCTCGTGGGCGCGCTTGGGGTTCACGAAGGGATTCTGGCGCGACGGAGCCTGCGGCAGGCCCGCGAGGATGGCCGCCTCCGCCGGCGTGAGCTCGGCGAGGCTCTTGCCGAAATAGACGTTCGCCGCGGAGCCGAAGCCGTACGCGCGCTGGCCCAGGAAGATCTGGTTGATGTAGAGCTCGAGGATCTGGTCCTTGGTGAGGTTCGCCTCGATCTTGAAGGCCAGCAGCACCTCGGAGAGCTTGCGCGCGAAGGTCTTCTCGCGCGTGAGGAAGAAGGTACGCGCCACCTGCATGGTGATGGTGCTCGCGCCCTCCCGCCTGCCCTGCAGGTTGGCCGCGGCGGCGCGCACCACCCCCAGGTAGTCGACCCCGCCGTGCTGGTAGAACCGGTCGTCCTCGGCGGCGAGGATGGCGGCCTTCATGACCTGGGGCACGTCCTTGATCTTCACGACCGCGCGCTTTTCCTCCCCGAACTCGCCGATGAGGTCTCCCTCGGCGCTGTAGATGCGCAGCGGGATCTTGGGCCGGTAATCGGTAAGGACGTCCAGGCTCGGCAAGCTCGGCCAGAGCAGGACGACCGTGAGCGCGCCCACGCCCATGGCGACCAGCGCGAGAGAGACGGCAAGCAGGGCCGGATAAAACCACCAGCGGGAAGTCATCGGAGCTACGGGCGTCGACCTCGGCATCATCAGGCCGCCGGGCCTTGCGCAGGTTCAATTTACCGAAGTCATTATACTGCGGTAGCTGCGCTAAGACCTTGCTACAAAATGCTTTACAGACCTAGGACTTGTTGCTAGCATCTAAAGTAGATTCTCCGTTTGGGTGCTAACCTCACACTATGCTTAAAGAAAAATTAGCCGCCCAGTTCGATTTCCTGAAAGCCAAAGCGCCGCCCCTCGTGGGCTGCGACATCAGCTCGTCCTCGGTCAAGATGGTGGAGATCGCGGAAGCTGGCCGTAACGTTTACCGCGTCGAGCGGTACGCGATCGAGCCGCTTCCCAAGGACACTGTGGTCGACGGGAACATCGCCAACATCGAGGCCGCGGGCGAGGCGATGAAACGCGCCCACAAGTCCCTCGGATCGAGGATCAAGACCATCGCCCTCGCCCTCCCGGCCGCCGCGGTGATCACCAAGAAGGTGATCCTGCCCGGCAACCAGCGGGAGGAGGACATGGAAGTCCAGGTCCAGGGCGAGGCCAACCAATACATTCCCTTCTCCCTGGACGAGGTGAACCTCGACTTCCAGGTGCTCGGCCCGGCGCCTTCCGGCGACGACGAGGTCGAGGTCCTGATCGCGGCCTCGCGCAAGGAGAAGATCGAGGATCGCGTCGCCGCCGCGGAAGCCGCGGGGCTGAAGACGATCGTGATGGACGTCGAGTCGTACGCCTCGCAGACGGCCTTCGAGCTGATCTGTGGCGGCAGCTCCGGCATCTCGGAGAGCGACGTGACGGTGATCGTCGATATCGGCGCCACCGTGACCCGGGTGACCGTGGTCCACAACGGCCAGACCGTCTACACCCGCGAGCAGCAGATCGGCGGCAACTCGCTCACCCAGGACATCGCGCGCCAGTTCGACATGCCCGCCGAAGAGGCCGAGGCGGCAAAACGCGTCGGCAACCTCCCCGAGAACTTCGGGCCGGACGTGCTGCAGCCCTTCAACGAGAAGATCGTGCTGGAGATCCAGCGCGCGCTGCAGTTCTTCTTCACCTCGACGCAGTTCAACAAGGTCGACCACATCCTCCTCACGGGCGGCTGCGCCATGCTCGACGGACTGGAGGAGATGGTCGCCCAGCGCACGCAGGTCCACACCGTGGTGGCGAATCCGTTCGCCAACATGGCGCTCTCGTCCAAGATCAAGCCGCGCCAGCTCACCATCGACGCGCCCTCGCTCATGGTCGCCTGCGGCCTGGCGATGCGGAGGTTCGACCCCTCATGATTCGCGTCAACCTGCTTCCCCACCGGGAAGAGAAGCGCAAGCGCCGCCAGCAGCAGTTCGGGGTGCTCGCAGGCCTCGCCGCCGCGGCCGGACTGGTGGTGGCCGCCGGGGTGTGGTTCTTCCTGGACCAGCAGGAGACGCAGCAGCGCGCCAACGTCGCCTACATGAAGTCGGAGATCGACAAGCTCGAGAAGCAGATCGAGGAGATCCGCAAGATTCGTGAGGAGACGGCTTCCCTCCTCGCCAAGAAGCAGGTGGTGGAAGGGCTGCAGAGCAACCGCTCCGAACCGGTGCAGCTGCTCGATCAGCTGCTGCGCCAGCTGCCCGAGGGCGTCTATCTCAAATCGATCAAGCAGAGCGGCGCCAAGGTGAACATCGTGGGATACGCCCAATCGAACGCGCGCGTGTCGACGCTGATGCGCAATCTCGGCGCCTCGCCGTACCTCGAGAATCCGGAGCTGGTCGAGATCAAGGCCGTTGCCGCGCCCGACAAGTCCGGCAGCCGCGTGAACGAGTTCAACATGAACATCTCGATCAAGCGCGCGCAAGCCGAAGAGCCGAAGAGCGCGTCCGCGAAGGGCGCGGCGGCCAAGCCCGCGGGGGCGAAATGAACCTGATCGAAGAGCTGCGAACCCTAGACCCGAAGCAGCCGGGCAACTGGCCCTGGCCCATCAAGGCCGGCGCCTTCTTCATCATTTTCGTCGCGATCCAGATCGCCGCCTACTTCCTCCTCTGGAACTCGCAGATGGATGCGATCGAGAAGGGCCGTCAGGACGTGGCGAAGCAGAAGGAAACCTTCCTCGAGAAGAAGAAGCTCGCCGTGAACCTCGACGCCTACAAGCAGCAGCGCGCGGAGATCGAGCAGTCGTTCGGCGCGCTCCTGAAGCAGTTGCCGAACAAGAGCGAGATGGACGCGCTCCTGATCGATATCAACCAGGCGGGCCTGGGCCGCGGCCTGCAGTTCGACCTCTTCAAGCCCTCGGAGAAGGAGAACTTCACCGAGTTCTACGCGGAGCTGCCGGTGAACATCAAGGTGACGGGTAACTACCACGACCTCGGCGCCTTCGCGAGCGACGTGGCGAAGATGCCGCGCATCGTGCTGCTCACCGACATCAAGCTCGATCCTCCCAAGGACGGCGTGCTCTCCATGGAGGCGGTGGCCAAGACCTACCGCTACCTCGACGAAGAAGAAGTGTCCAAGCAACGCAAGTCCAGCAAGGACAAGGCGGCCGCGAAGGCCGGCAAGGCCGGAGGCAAGTGATGAAGCGACTTCTCCTACCGGTCGCGCTCGCGATGCTGGGCGGTTGCAGCTCGGAGATCGACGACCTCAAGCAGTTCGTGCGCGAGTCCGACAAGGGGCTGCCGCGCAGGATCGAGCCGCTGCCCGCCGTGAAGCCGTTCGAGCCTTTCACGTACGAGGGCTTCGACCTGCCGGACCCGTTCAAGCCGCGCAAGCTCTCGGCTCCCAAGGAAGGCGGGGGCGGAGGCATCGCCCCGGACCTGAACCGGCGCAAGGAGCCGCTCGAGGCCTTCCCGCTCGAGCAACTGAAGATGGTGGGCACGCTTTCGCAAGGCAAGGACACCTACGCCCTGGTCCGCGCCGACAAGACCCTCTACCGGGTCAAGAAGGGCAACTACATGGGGCAGAACTTCGGCCTGATCACGGACGTCACGGACTCCGAGATCAAGCTAAAGGAAATCGTTCAAGACAGCGCCGGCGATTGGGCCGAGCGGCAAAGTGTATTGCCGCTACTGGAAGAAGCCGGCAAAGGGGACAGAAAGTGACAACCACGATCCGCATCGCAACCAGCGGCAAACTCGGGGCCGCGCGCGCCGCGCTGGCTCTCGTGCTCGCCGCGCCGCTCGCGTGGGCCCAGGCCGACGGGAAGAACGCGGTCGAATCGATCAACTTCTCCCAGATCCAGGGTGGGAAGATCATCGTGAAGGTCGGGCTGAAGGAGCCGCTCGCCGCCGCGCCCCAGGGCTTCGCCGTCACCAACCCGCCGCGCATCGCGATCGACCTCCCCGACACGGTCAACGGACTGAACCGCAACCAGATCGAAGCGGGCGAGGGCGAGCTGAAAAGCGTGTCCATCGTGCAAACCGCCACCCGCACGCGCCTGGTGATGAACCTCGCGCGCAATCTCACCTACACGCAGGCCGTCGACGGCCGCCAGCTGGTGATCACCATCGACGGATCGCAGGCTCCCAGCGCCACGGCCGCGGTGCAGACCTCGCCCTCGGCCGCGCCCACGCTGTTCGCGGAGGCGCCCGCCGGCAGTAACGTGCGCTACAACCTTCGCGACGTGGACTTCCGCCGCGGGCAGACCTCCGAAGGCCGCGTGGTGGTGGACTTGTCCTCCGCCAACATCGGCATCGACATCCGCCAGCAGGGCCGGCAGGTCGTGGTCGACTTCCTCAACACCAATGTGCCCCGCAACCTCGTGCGCCGCCTCGACGTGGGCGACTTCGGCACGCCGGTGCGCTTCGTCGACACCTTCGAGCAGGGCGGCAACGCGCGCATGGTGATCGAGCCCCGCGGCATCTGGGAATACTCGGCCTACCAGACCGACACGCAGTTCATCCTCGAGGTGAAACCGGTCAAGGAAGACCCGAACCGCCTGGTGCAGAGCTCCACGCCGGGCTACGCGGGCGAGAAGCTCTCGCTCAACTTCCAGAACGTGGAAGTGCGCGCGGTGCTGCAGGTGATCGCCGATTTCACCGGGCTCAACATCATCACCAGCGACACGGTGGGCGGAAACCTCACGCTGCGCCTGAAGGACGTGCCTTGGGACCAGGCGCTCGACATCATCCTGCAGGCCAAGGGCCTGTCGAAGCGCAAGAACGGCAACGTAGTCCTGATCGCCCCGACCGACGAGCTCGCCGCCAAGGAAAAGCTCGCCCTCGAGGCGCAGAACGCCGTCTCGGACCTGGAGCCCGTGCGCACAGAGTCCTTCGCCCTGTCCTACGCCAAGGCCGCCGACATCAAGGCGCTCCTTTCCGACAAGGACCAGCGCATCCTGTCCAAGCGCGGCAGCGCGACGGTGGATGAGCGCACCAACACGCTCTTCATCCAGGACACCGGCGGACGCCTCGAGGAAGCCCGCCGCCTCGTGCTGCAGCTCGACGTGCCGGTGCGCCAGGTCCTCATCGAAGCGCGCATCGTGATCGCCGACGACAAGTGGGGCCGGCAGCTCGGCGCGCGCTTCGGCACGCAGTCGGCGTTCAACTCGAACCAGTACAACGTCGGCGTGTCCGGCACGGCCCTGGACACGGTGAACCCGCTCTCGAACAACCCCGCCTCGCGCGGCTCCGCGTCCCTCGTCTACAACGCCGGCAACCCCTCGCTCCTCTTCCCGGTCCCGCCGGGTATCGGGACGATCGCGGTGGGCGCGCAACCCGAGCAGCTGAACGTGAACCTCCCGGTCGTCGGCGCCGCCGGCTCCATCGCGCTGTCGATCCTCAACCTCGGCAGCGGCAACCTCGTGAACTTCGAGCTCTCCGCGCTGGAAGCCGACAACCGCGGCAAGGTCGTGTCGAGCCCGCGCGTGATCACCGCCGACAAGAAGAAGGCGGTCATCTCGCAGGGCACGGAGATTCCCTACCTCACGGCGGCGGCGAGCGGCGCGACCACGGTCGCGTTCAAGCCCGCCGTGCTCGAACTTTCGGTGACCCCGCGCATCACGCCGGACGACAAGATCATCATGGACCTCGAGGTGAAGAAGGATTCGGTGGGGCAGATCTTCTCCGGCATCCCCTCGGTGGACACCAAGAAGGTGAACACACAGGTGCTGGTCGACAACGGCGACACGATCGTCCTGGGCGGCATCTTCGAGCAGACCACGCGCACCACGGTGGACAAGGTGCCGTTCCTGGGTGACGTCCCGTTGCTGGGCGCGATCTTCCGCCGCACGATCAAGCAGGACGACAAGACCGAGCTCCTCATCTTCGTCACCCCGAAAATCGTGAAGGACACGCTCACGGTGCGCTGACACGGGCACCACCTCGATCCTCCACGCCCCGGTCCGCCGGGGCTTTTTTTTCGCTATTCTCGACCCACCAACCATGAACATCCGCACATGGGCCACGGCAACATCTTCCTGGTGGGCATGATGGGCGCCGGCAAGACCACGCTCGGCAAGGCGCTTGCCCGACGCCTGCGACGCGACTTCGTCGACGCCGATCGCGTGCTCGTGGAGCGTACCGGCGTGCCCGTGGCGACCGTCTTCGAGATCGAGGGGGAGGACGGCTTCCGCCGCCGCGAGGCCGGCGTGATCGCCGAGCTCGCCTGCCGCGAGGACTGCGTCGTCGCGACCGGCGGAGGCTCGGTGCTCTGCGACGAGAACCGGCGCGTGATGCGCGCCTCCGGAACGGTGGTGTACTTGCGCGCCCGCGTGGAGAGCCTTTGGGAGCGCACGCGCCACGACGCCACGCGTCCGCTCCTGCGCAGCGCCGACCCGCGG
This sequence comes from Burkholderiales bacterium, assembly GCA_038244725.1. GTDB lineage: Bacteria > Pseudomonadota > Gammaproteobacteria > Burkholderiales > Usitatibacteraceae > Usitatibacter. Next base: position 20,877 of record JBBRTF010000009.1, on the reverse strand, counting down.
GGCACGCTCGCCGCGCTCCTCGCGCAGCGCGAGCCGCTCTACCGCGAGGTCGCCCACATCACCGTCGACACGGGGTCGCAGAGCTCGAACACGCTCGTGAACCGGGTCGTCGCGGCCTTGCGCATGCATGAATCGGCGAGGAATTCGCGATGAGCGCGACGCGGCTTACCGTGGAGCTCGGTGATCGCGCCTATCCGATCCACGTGGGGCCCGGCCTCATCGCTGTCGCGGAGCATTACGTGCCCCACGTGCGCGGAAGGCTCGCCGCCGTGGTGACCAACGAGACCGTGGCGCCTCTTTACGCCGCGCGCGTGGAGGCCTCCCTGCACGCGGCGGGCGCGGCGCAGGTCCTTCGCATCGTTCTGCCCGACGGCGAGGCGTTCAAGACATGGCGGACGCTCGACCGCGTTTTCGAGGAGCTGCTGCGCGCCCGAGCCGATCGCAAGACCGTGCTGGTGGCCGTGGGCGGCGGCGTGGTGGGCGACATCACCGGCTTTGCCGCCGCGACGTACCAGCGTGGCATCGCCCACCTGCAGGTGCCCACGACGCTGCTCGCGCAGGTCGACTCCTCCGTGGGCGGAAAGACCGCGATCAATCATCCGCTCGGCAAGAACATGGTGGGCGCCTTCCACCAGCCTCGCGCCGTGATCGCCGACACGGCGACGCTCGCGACGCTTCCCGCGCGTGAGTTCGCGGCGGGACTCGCCGAGGTCGTGAAGTACGGCGCGATCTTCGATCTCGACTTTCTCGCATGGATCGAGCAGAACGCCGAGCGGCTCGAGGCGCGCGACGCCGCGGCGCTCTCCCACGCGATCGTGCGTTCATGCGAGATCAAGGCGGTGATCGTCGCCGAGGATGAGCGCGAAGCGGGCGCTCGCGCGCTCCTGAATTTCGGCCATACATTCGGGCACGCCATCGAGTCGGCGGCGGGCTACGGCACGATCCTGCACGGCGAGGCGGTGGCGGTGGGAATGGTGCTCGCGGCGCGCTTCTCGGCCCGCCTGGGCCGCCTGCCGCGCTCCGACGCCGAACGCCTCGCGAGCCTGCTGCAAAGGCTCAAGCTTTCCGTGGACGCGCCGCGCTTCGCGACCGATACCTGGCTCGAATACATGGGGCGCGACAAGAAGAACGAGGGCGGGCGGATCACCCTCATTCTCCTCGAGGCGCTCGGCAAGGCCCAGGTCGTGCGCGATGCGCCGGCCGCCGAGCTCGAGGCGTTCCTCGCCGAAGCCTAGGCGCCCGGATTCTCCTTCTCGAGCCGGCGGAGGAAAACCGACATCTCCTTTGCCGCCTGCTTGTCGCCGCGCCGTCCCGCGGCCTCGATTCCTTCCCGGTACGCGCCGATCGCCCCGGTGAGATCGCCGCCCTCGGCGAGCGCCTTGCCGAGGAGCTTCCACGCCGCGGAGTAGTCGGGGTCCTGCTCCACCGCGCGGCGCAGGTGCTCGGCGGCGCGCGCGGGATCGCCTGCCTTGAGGTAGTGCATGCCGAGGCCGAAGCGCAGCAAGGCGCCGTCCTTTCCCGAGGCGAGCAGGGCTTCGAAACGCTGGGCAGGGTCCATGCGCGACGCGATGAGGCTGAAGAGATTCACGGTATCATGACCGCTCCCGCGCGAGCGAGGCGCCACGCCGGGATCACCCACCAGGAGGCATCATGTTGCGCATGTTCCGGATCGCGGCGATCTTCATTCTTGCGCTGGCCGCCCCCTTCGCATCGGCGAAGGAGCGCGAGGTAGCGATCGGTTTGCAAGCGGCGATCACATCGATCGATCCGCACTACCACAACCTCTCGCCCAACAATTCGCTTCTGCTGCACATCTACGAGCCGCTCATCAACCGCGACCCGAACGGCAAGCTCGTGCCGGCGCTCGCGACGTCGTGGCGCGCGGTGGACGACCTCACCTGGGAATTCAAGCTGCGCAGGAACGTGAAGTTCCACGACGGGACGCCGTTCTCGGCCGAGGACGTGGTCGCGACCTACAAGCGCGTGCCCAACGTGCCCAACAGCCCCTCGTCGATGGCCACCTTCGTGAAGCCTATCGTGGAGACGCGCGTGGTCGATCCGTACACCATCGTCTTCAAGACCGCGACCCCGCACGTGCTCCTGCCGAGCGACCTCGCGAGCGTCTACATCATCCCCAAGGCGGTCGCCGAGAAGGCCACCACCGAGGATTTCAATTCCGGCAAGGCCGCCATCGGCACCGGCCCCTACAAGTTCGCCGAATACGTCCCGAACCAGCGCGTGGTGCTGACGGCCAACTACGGCTACTGGGGCGGCGAGGAGCCGTGGGACAAGGTCACCTTCAAGATCCTCTCCAATCCCGCGGCTCGGGTGGCGGCGCTTCTTTCCGGCGACGTCCAGATGATCGAGACCGTGCCGACTTCCGACATCGCCAGGCTCTCGCAGGACAAGGACTTCGCGCTGGCCAGCAAGGTCACCAACCGCGTGATCTACGTGCACCTGAACCAGTGGAACGACAAGACCGTGCCGTTCGTCACGGCGAAGGACGGCAAGCCCCTGGACAGGAACCCCTTCAAGGATGCTCGCGTGAGGAAGGCGTTGTCCATGGCGATCAATCGCGATGCCATCGCCGAGCGCATCATGGAGAAGAAGTCCGTGCCCGCCGGGCAGCTTCTTCCCGACAGCTTCTACGGCACCAGCCGCAAGCTGAAGCCCCTCAAGTACGATCCCGAAGGCGCGAAGAAGCTGCTCGCCGAGGCGGGCTATCCCAATGGGTTCGCGCTCACCATCTTCGGCCCCAACAACCGCTACATCAACGACGACAAGATCGCCCAGGCGATCGCGCAGTTCTACGCGCGTGCCGGCATCGATGCGAAGGTGGAGACGATGCCCTCGAGCGTGTACTTCACGCGCGCGACCAAGGGGGAGTTCGGCTACATGCTGCTCGGATGGGGCACGGAGTCCAACGAGCAGGGCTCGAGCCTGCGCTCGCTGCTCGCGACCCACGACCCGGCCCACGGCATGGGCGTCACCAACCGCGCCCGCTACTCCAATCCGGTGCTCGACAAGCAGATCACCGAGGCGCTTCTCACGATGGATGACAAGAAGCGCGAGGCGTTGATCCAGACCGCGGCGGAAACGGCGATGGGAGACACGGCGCTCATCCCGATCCACTACGAGGTGAGCACCTGGGCCACGGCGAAGGGGTTTCGCTACACCGCGCGCACGGACCAATACACCCTCGCGAGGGACTTGCGTCCCGTCGCCCGCTAGCCGCGGACTGACAGCGGGCGGACCCGGAAGCTCGCGATGCTCGCGTTCACGATTCGCCGCCTCGGGCAGAGCGTCTTCGTCCTCGCGGTGATGTCGCTGCTGGTCTTCGCGGGCGTCTACGCGATCGGCAACCCGCTCGAGCTGCTGGTCAACCCTCAAGCCGACGAGGTCGAGCGCCTGCGCGCGGCGGCGGCCCTCGGCCTCGACAAGCCGATCGTCGAGCAGTACGCGGCCTTCGTCGCCAACGCGTTCTCCGGGGACCTCGGCCGCTCCTTCGTCTACAACGTCCCCGCGATCCGGCTCATCCTCGACAAGCTTCCCGCGACCCTGGAGCTCGCCGCGGCGGCGATGGTGCTCGCCATCACCCTCGGCATCCCGCTGGGCCTCATCGCCGGGCTGAGGCCCCATTCGTGGATAGGCCGCACGATCATGGCCGGATCGATCGTGGGCTTCAGCCTGCCGACCTTCTGGGTGGGCCTGGTGCTGATCATGGTGTTTTCGGTCCAGCTGGGGTGGCTGCCGCCCAACGGCCGCGGCGAGACCGTCCTACTCGCGGGAATCCCGGTGAGCTTCCTCACGCTCGACGGGCTGCGGCACCTGGCGATGCCCGCCCTCAACCTCGCGCTCTTCAAGCTCTCGCTCCTCGTGCGCCTCACACGGGCCGGCACTCGCGAAGCGTTGATGCAGGACTACGTGAAGTTCGCGCGCGCCAAGGGCCTGGGCCCCGGGCGCGTGATCGGCGTGCACGTCCTGAAGAACATCCTCATCCCCATCGTCACGGTGATCGGCCTCGAGCTGGGCTCGGTGATCGCCTTCGCGATCGTCACCGAATCGATCTTCGCGTGGCCCGGCAGCGGCAAGCTGCTCATCGATTCCATCAACCAGCTCGACCGCCCGGTGATCGTCGCCTACCTCATGGTGACCGTGACGATCTTCATCGTCATCAATTTCGCGGTGGACCTGCTCTACTCCTTCCTGGATCCTCGAGTGCGCCTTGGCGGCGCCGCGGCGCACTGACGATGCGTGCCGCGGCGTCCGACACGGCGCTCCCCGAGAGCGCGCTCCCGGCGCCTCGCGCCGAATCTCCGTGGCGGCGCTTCGCAGCCGAATTCGCCGAGAGCCGCCTCGCGCTCTTCGGCTTCGCGCTTCTCGCGTTGCTGGTGGCCGTGGCGCTCGCCGCGCCCTTCATCTCGCCGCAGAACCCGTACGACCTGGCCCAGCTCGACGTGCTCGACTCCAAGCTCGCGCCCGGCGAGCCGTCTTCATCGACCGCGAAGCCCTACTGGCTCGGCACCGACGACCAGGGCCGCGACATGCTTTCCGCGATCTTCTACGGGTTGCGCATCTCGCTCGCCGTGGGCGTCGCGAGCACGGTGATCGCGCTCGCCATCGGCCTCGTCCTCGGGCTCACGGCCGCGTACTTCGGCGGCTGGATCGACGCGGCGATCATGCGCGTGGCCGACATCCAGCTCTCGTTCCCCGCGATCCTCATCGCCCTCATCCTCCTCGCAATCCTCGGCCAGGGGGTGGGCAAGATCATCGCGGCGCTGGTTACCGTGCAGTGGGCATACTACGCACGCACGGTGCGATCCTCCGCGCTCGTGGAGCGGCAGAAGGAGTACATCGAGGCCGCGCAGGTCCTCGCGCTGTCGCAGCCGCGCATCGTGCTGCGCCACCTGCTTCCGAACTGCCTGCCGCCGCTCATCGTCGTCGCCACCGTACAGGTCGCGCACGCGATTTCCCTCGAGGCCACCCTCTCCTTCCTCGGGCTGGGATTGCCGATCACCGAACCTTCGCTGGGCCTGCTCATCGCGAACGGCTTCCAGTACCTGCTCTCCGGAAAGTACTGGATCAGCTTCTATCCCGGCGTTGCCCTGCTCGCGACGATCGTCTCGATCAACCTCGTCGCCGACCAGTTGCGCGACGTGCTCAATCCGCGGCTCAAGAGATGAGCGCCGCGCTCCTCGAAGTCGAGGGATTGCGCACGCACTTCTTCACCCGCGCCGGCGTCGTGAAAGCGGTGGACGACGTGAGCCTCCACGTGGAGCGCGGGCGCATCCTCGGCCTGGTGGGCGAATCGGGCTCCGGCAAGTCGATGACCGGGTATTCGATCATGGGGCTCGTGGATGCTCCGGGGCGAATCGTCGGCGGGCGCATCGCGCTGAACGGCACCGACCTCACCTCGCTCGACGAGCACGCCTGGCGCAAGCTTCGCGGCGAGCGCATCGCCATGATCTTCCAGGATCCGATGATGACGCTGAACCCGGTGCTGCGCATCGATACGCAGATGATCGAGGCCGTGCGCGCCCACCACGACGTGTCGAGGGCCGCGGCGCGCGAGCGCTGCCGCGAGGCGCTCGGCCACGTGGGCATCGCGTCGCCCGAGGAGCGTCTCGGCAACTACCCCCACCAGTTCTCCGGGGGCATGCGCCAGCGCGTCGCCATCGCCATCGCGCTCCTCAACCGTCCCGACCTCATCATCGCCGACGAGCCGACGACCGCGCTCGACGTCACCATCCAGGGCCAGATCCTCTTCGAGATGCAGAAGCTTTGCCGCGAAACCGGCGCGGGGCTCATGTGGATCACCCACGACCTGTCCGTGGTCTCGGGTCTCGCCGACGAGGTCTGCGTGATGTACGCCGGACGCATCGTCGAGAGCGGGAGCGTCGACGACGTGCTCGAGCATCCCATGCATCCGTACACGCGCGGGCTGCTCGATTCGGTGCCGGGCCGCAATACCCCGGGGCGTCCCCTCGCCCAGATACCGGGCATGACGCCTTCGCTCCTGGAGCTCGGCGCGGGATGCGCCTTTCGCGAGCGCTGCACGCGCGCGCTCGACGCCTGCCGCGTGGCCCCGGAGATCCGTGCTCCGGCGCAGGGGCGCGAACTTCGCTGCTTGAACCCCATCGCATGAGTGCCGCCGCCGCACCGCTCGTGGAGATGCGCGAAGTCTCGAAGCGCTTCGTGCGCCGCGCCGATTTCGCCGTGCGCCTCGCGCGCAAGCTCGGCGCCGGCGGCGCCGACGCCACGGTGCACGCGCTGGATCGCGTGAGCATCGCGGTGCGCGAGCGCGAGGTGGTGGGGCTGGTGGGTGAATCGGGGTGCGGCAAGTCGACGCTGGGACGCATCGTCGCGCGCATCCTCGAGCCGTCCGAGGGAGCGCGCATGTGGACCGGCCGCCCCTATGGAGATTTCGAAGGCGGGTCGGCGCGCGCCGAGCGCCTGGCGGTGCAGATGATCTTCCAGGACCCATACGCCTCGCTCAATCCGCGCATGCGCATCGTCGACATCGTCGGCGAGGCGCCCGTAGTGCACGGCCTCATCCGAGCGCGGGAGCGTGGCGACTACGTGGCCGAGATGCTGGCGCGAGTCGGCATGGACGCGAGCCTCATGCGCCGCTTCCCCCATCAATTCTCGGGAGGGCAGAGGAGCCGCATCGGCATCGCTCGCGCTCTCGCGGTCCGGCCTCGTTTCCTGGTGTGCGACGAGGCGGTGGCCGCCCTCGACGTGTCGATCCAGGCGCAGGTGCTGAACCTCTTCATTCGCCTCAGGGAAGAGCTGGCGCTCACCTATCTTTTCATCAGCCACGACCTCGGCGTGATCCGCCACGTATCCGATCGCGTGGTGGTGATGTACCTGGGACGGGTGGTGGAGTCCGCGGCGACCGCGGAGCTGTACTCGCATCCCAACCATCCGTACACCGCGGCGCTGATCGCCGAAGTGCCGCGAGTCGACGCCAAGCGCCGCGCCTACGTGCCGATCCGCGGAGAGATTCCATCGCCGCTCGCGCCGCCGAGCGGATGCCATTTCCATCCTCGCTGCCCGCACGCCTTCGATCGCTGCCGCCTGGAAGCTCCGGCGCTGCGCGAGATCGCTCCGAACCACATTTCCGCCTGCCACTTGAACGACCTGCCCAGCCCATGAATCCCGCCTTCACGCTCACCAAGCCCGACGCCCACGCGGTGCCGCTCGTGCTCGACTCCCCTCATAGCGGCACCGACTATCCCGAGGACTTTCGCGCGGCCGTTTCCACCGAGCGCCTGCGCCAGTCCGAGGACAGCTTCGTCGACCAGCTCTACGCCGCGGGCCCGTCGCTGGGCGCGACCCTCGTCGCCGCGAATTTCCCGCGCAGCTACATCGACCCGAACCGCTCGCTCTTCGACATCGATGCCTCGCTCCTCGATTCGCCCTGGCCGGGTCCGGCGATCCCGAGCCGCAAGACCGAGCTCGGCATCGGGCTCATCTGGCGCGTGCTCGATTCGGGCGAGGCGATCTACGGGCGCAAGCTCTCGGTGGACGAGGTGAAACAGCGCATCGTGCGCTACCACCAGCCTTACCAGCGCGCCGTGAAGGATGCGCTCGACGCGGTGCACGAGCATTTCGGCGCCGTCTGGCACATCAACTGCCATTCGATGCCGGCGCTGAGCGGCCGGATCTCCGAAGAGGGCCCCGGAAAGCCTCGCGCCGACTTTGTCCTCGGCGACCGCGACGGATCCACCTGCGAGGCGCAGTTCACCGCTTTCGTCGCGAAGACGCTGCGCGATATGGGATACGAGGTGAAGATCAACGATCCCTACAAGGGCGTCGAGCTGGTGCGGGCATTCTCCGACCCGGCCGCGCAGCGCCACAGCCTGCAGGTCGAGGTGAACCGCAGGCTCTACATGGACGAGCTCACCCGGGAGAAGACCGACGGGTTCGAGCGGTTGCGCGGCAACATCGGGCGCATGCTGAAGACGGTCGCTCAATACGCCCAGGAGCGTGGCTCGCACGTCTGCGCCCCGGAGCATCATCGGCATGGTCACGACCATGGACATCACCCTCATCACGATCATGGCCATTCCGACGGCCATGGGCATGATCACGGCCCTGCTTCCTCGCATAATCACGATCACGACCCCGACCATCGACACTGAAACCCCGCCATGCCTCCCATCGCCGTCGAGCTGAAAGCCCCCGACATCGAGCCTCACCGCCGCTCGGCGTCGGGCACCGAATTCGTGCATACCTTCGAGAGCGGCCGGCCGGGGCCGCACGTGATGGTGAATGCCCTCACGCACGGCAACGAGATCTGCGGGGCGATCGTCGTCGACCGGCTGTTGCGCGAGGGCCTGCGGCCGGTGCGCGGCACGCTCACGCTTGCCTTCGCCAACGTCGAGGCATTCTCGCACTTCGAGCCGGCGAATCCCTACGCGTCGCGCTTCATCGACGAGGACTTCAACCGCGTTTGGATGCCCCAGGTGCTCGACGGCAGCCGCGACAGCACCGAGCTGCGGCGCGCCCGCAAGCTGCGGCCTTTCGTCGAATCGGCCGATTACCTCCTCGACATCCACTCGATGCTCGAGCCCAGTCCGCCTGTGATGATCTGCGGGCCGCTTGAAAAGGGAATCCGGTTCGCCTTCGAGGTCGGCATTCCCGAGCACATCGTGAGCGACACCGGCCACGCCAACGGCACGCGCATGCGCGACTACGGCGGATTCGGCGATCCCGCGAGCCCGAAGAACGCGCTTCTCGTCGAATGCGGCCAGCACTGGGAGCGCAGCGCCGAGCGCGTCGCCTGGCAGACGACGTGGAGGTTCCTGCGGTGCCTCGACGTGGTCGACGGCGCGGTGGCCGACCGCCAGATCGAGCCCGCCGCAGGCCAGAAGCTCATTCGCGTGACCGACGCAGTGATCGCCAGCACGCCGGCGTTCCGCTTCGCCAAGCCGTTCTCCGGGCTGGAAGTGATCCCGCGCCAGGGCGACGTGATCGCATGGGACGGAGACCAGGCGGTGCGAGCCCCCTATGACAACTGCGTGCTGATCATGCCGGTGCCCAACAACGTGAAGACCGGGCTCACGGCCGTGCGCCTGGGGCGCGTCGAGACGCGCTAGCGCGGGGTCAGCCGGCGACGTCCTCGCTCTTGCCCGACGGGCGGATGCCGAGCTGCTTCAGCTTCCGGTAGAGGTGCGTGCGCTCGAGGCCGACGCGGTCGGCCACGCGCGACATGTTGCCATCCTCGCGCCGGATGTGGTGCAGGAAGTATTGCTTCTCGAACTGCTCGCGCGCGTCGCGCAGCGGCAGGTCGAGTGACACACCCACTTCGGTGGTCGCCTGCTCGCGAGGGCCGAGGTTGAATTCGCGCGCGACGCGGTTCACGTCGTCGCCCGTGATGTCGTTGGTGAGCGTCGTGAGCGCGAGCGTCTTCACGACGTTCTGCAGCACCGGCAGGTTGCCCGGCCAGTCGAGGTTGCGCATGACGTTGAGCGCGCCGACGGTGAGCGTGCGCAGCGGCACTTCGTTGGCGTCGACGAGCTGGGTGAGCATCGTCATCGCGATGTCGGGGATGTCCTCGGCGTGGTCGGCGAGGGAGGGCACGCGGATCGTGAGCCCCGAAAGCTGGTGATAGAGCGCCGCGTCGAATCGTCCGTCCTCGGCCATCGCCGGCAAGGGCCCGGTGGCCGCGCAGATGAGGCGAACGTTGAATTTCTCGAGCTTGCCCAGCAGCTGCGCGAGTCCCTTCTGCTCGGCCTTGGAGAGAAGCGCTATCTCCGGGAGGAACAGGGTTCCCTCACGCGCCTCGTTGAGCGGCTCGAAGGGATTGGTGGCGAGCCAGTCGGAATCCTCCGGCGCAACCCATGGCGTATTCGGGATATGCAGGTGGCGCGCGCACAGCTCGAAGCCGCAACCCGCCTCGCCGGTGAAGAGCACGGGCGTGCGCAGCCGGCCGACTTGCTCGAGGCGCTGGCGCAGCTCCTGGATCACGCGTGCGCGTCCGAGGTTCACCAGCGCGAGCCCGGTCTTCGGAAGCACGCGCCCGCCTGCGAGCGCCTTGCCGACCGTGGCGAGCAGCTTGGGAAGGCTGATGGGCTTTTCGAGGAAATCGAAGGCCCCGATGCGCGTGGCCTCGACCGCGGAGTCGATGGTGCCGTGCCCCGACATCATCACCACGGGCATGGTGAGCAGCCCGCTGCCCGCCCACTCCTTCAGCAGCGTGATGCCGTCCGTGTCCGGCATCCAGATGTCCAGGAGCACGAGGTCCGGGCGCATTTCCTTGCGAGCGGATCGCGCGGTCTGCGCGTTCTCGGCGAGGCGCACGCCATAGCCCTCGTCGCGAAGGATCTCGAAAAGCAGTTCCCGGATGCCGACTTCATCGTCGACGACGAGGATCTGGTTCGCGGACATGCGGGGCGGTTATGCGGCCTTGGAAGGCAGGACGATGCTCACGGTCGCACCGTGGGGCTTCACGTTTTCGACGAGGATGCGTCCGTGGTGCTCGTCGACGATCTTCTTCACGATCGCGAGGCCCAGCCCCGTTCCCTTGGGCTTGGTGGTCACGTACGGCTCGAAGATGCGGCCCATGACGCCCTCCGCGATGCCCGTGCCATTGTCGCGCACCGTGAGCAGCACGCCGCCCGTTCCCATGCTGGTGTTCACGAGGATGCGCGGGTTCTCCACGCCGGTGAGGGCATCGATGGCGTTCTGGAAGAGATTGTGCAGCACCTGGCGCAGCATCGCCGGGTCCGCGTAGATCGAGGGCAGGTTCTCGGCGAGGCGCGGCTCGATCGCCACGCCCATCGCCTCGTACAGCACCAGCACTTCGCGCACCAGCTCGTTGAGGTTTACCGCCTTCGCGTTCATCCGCGAGGCGTGAGCGTACTGCGTGAAGTCATCGACCATGCCCTTCAGTGCCGCGACGTGGGTCACGATGGTGCTGGTCGCGCGCTTGAGGATGTCGGCCTCGTTCTCCGGCAGCTTGTCCTTCAGCTTCAACTGCAGGCGCTCAGCCGAGAGCTGGATGGGCGTGAGCGGATTCTTGATCTCGTGCGCAAGGCGGCGTGCGACCTCGCCCCAGGCGGCATCGCGCTGCGCCTGGATGAGGTGCGTGATGTCGTCGAACACGACCACGTAGCCCTCCTCGCCGCGCGAGCCCAGGCGCGTGCCCCGGATGAGGAGGGTGCGCTGTCCGTCCGCGCGCCGGTACTCCATCTGCTCTTCCCATTGGCGCATGCCCGAGGAGGCGAACTGGCGCAGGGCGATTTCAGCGAACGGCGCGACCGACTGCACATGGCGAGGCCACTCCGACAGCTTGATGCCGTGGAAGGCGCCGCCGGGAACGGCGAGGATCGCGTTGGCCGCGGCGTTCATCGTCTTCACGTACAGGCGCTCGTCGAACGTGAGCACGCCGGACGTGAGGTTCGACAGGATGCTCTCCAGGTACGACTTGGAATTCACCAGCAGCTGCTGGTTGCGCTCCATCGCATCGGTCGCGTCGGCGATCTGGCGCGTCATCGTGTTGAACGACTGGGTGAGGACGCCGAACTCGTCGCGGCTCTTGACCGGATTCAGCTTGGAATAGTCGCCCTTGGCGATGGCGCGAGTCGCTTCGGCGAGTGCCGAGAGCGGCGCCGAGAGCCTCTCCGAGAGCACGAAGGCGAGCGCGAGCGCCGAGAAGAGCGTGAGCAGCATCGCCAGCGTGAGCGTGAGGCCGAAGATGTTCTTCAGGTCGTTGCGCGCGAGGAGAAGCTCCTGGTAGTCCTTGTAGCCCTTCTCCACCTGCTCGGCCTCGCGCGCCATCGCCGTGGGGACGCGCTGCAGCACCTGCAGGATGCGGATGTCGTCCGCGATGGTGAGCACGTTCACCGGCACGAGCACGCGCAGGTAGAGGCCGCGCTGCGGAATCGACTCGATCGTCTTCACCGACTGCTGCGAACGCACCTGGCGCAGCGTCGCGGCGCTTGGAAGGTCGGGAAGGAGCGCCACGGGCTCGACGCCGGACTGCGCGATGATCTTCCCGCGCGGCGTCATGAGAGTGGCTTCCTCGATGGAGTGCTGCTCGCGCAACCGGTTCAGCGTCGCCGCCTCGACCGCCTGGGAAGAAGCGAGCGTCTGCGCCATCGCCTCGGCTTTCTGGGCCAGCTGGTCGCGCGAGTTCTCCAGCGCGTTACGGGCGAGGTTGATGCCGCTCTTCAGCGACTCGTCGACGCGGACGTCGAACCACGACTCGATCGAGCGCTGCAGGAACTGGAAGGAGATCGCGTACACGAGCCCGCCGGGGATCAGCGCCATCAGCGTGAAGACCACCATGAGCCGCAGCGTGAGCTTCGAGCCGAAGACGCGCTCGCGCAGCTTCCTGCGCAGCACGAGGAGCTGGTACACGATGAGCGCCATCAGCCCCAGCGCGAGGCCGCCGCCCAATCCCAGCAAAAGGGGATAGTTCTGCGCGAAGAGCGCGTTGTTCGATGAAGCCTCCGACATCAGGTACACCAGCGCGGCGCCGGTGATGACGCACAGGAATATCAGGGCCTTCATGGAGCCAGCGCCCAGCGATGCCAATCCGAGGCCAGCGTCCAGTCGCGCGAGGCTATGGCATTGAGCTGGAAGGGCTTGGGCAGCTGGGCGGTGTCCAGGCGCATGCGGATCCCCGCCTGGTAGGTGCCGTCCTTTCGGAACGCATTTCGATCCGCAATCTGCAGGTTGCGCAGATGCGAAAGGACGCGAGTCACTTCCTCGAATCGCGTGAAGTTCTGGTAGACGTTGCCCATGGAAAGCCGGTACTGGCGCAGGAGGGGCGTGTAGCTGATCTTGTACGTCTGCGAAAACTGGATGGGCTTCTCGTCGAACCAGTACCAGCGCGGGCGGGAGAGCTCGAACTCGAGCACGAAGTAGAGAGGCACGCCACGGTTCACCGCTTCCTCGAGGCGCGGGCTGAACTGGATGTCGAACTCGGCGTCGAGTTGCCAGCCGTCATCGGCAAGCTCGAGAGTCGCCGACTTCACCGCGATTCCCTCCGATGCATTGGCCGCGGGAACGAATGCAAGCAGCGATGCCAGCATCACGGCGCGTAGTCCCCCGTACCGCGGCATCCCTCCAAGGGCGCGGGCGAGCGACGTCAAGAAGCGCGCAAGGATCATCGGATGGCGTCCGAGTGTGGTACGAGAGATACAAGTGATGCGGCCGAGATACAATTTACCACTTTTTGCCGGTGGATACTAGCGAATGCCGAGCCGCACACCCGGCATTTACTATTACAATACAATAACTTAGATCTTTGACGGGTGCGCGCCCCGCAAATATTCCCGAATCGGGAGTCTCTTGCCACCGGGCCGCTGCACCTCGCGCAGGCTCATGGCTCCCTGCCCGCATGCAATGACAAGGCTTTGCGCGTCGCGAGCGACGATCTCGCCCGCCGATCCGGACGCCGATGAGGGTTCCGCTTTCCATACTTTCAGGATTTCGCCGGCGACGAGCCCTTCGGCGCCGGGTACGGGGTTGAACGCGCGAATTTGCCTGTCGACGACCGCGCTTGGCTCAGTCCAGTCGATGCGCGCATCCGCCCGCGAAATCTTGCTCGCATAGGTCGCGCACGTTGAGTCCTGCTTGCGCCCGACGAGCTCGTCGAGGTGCGCCAGGGCGTCGACGATCGCCTCGGCGCCGAGGGCCGCCAGGGCGTCCGTGAGCTCGCCCGCGGTCTCGCGCGGCCCGATGTCGCGCGGGCGTTCCAGCAGCACGGGGCCCGTGTCGAGGCCAGCCTCCATCTGCATGATGCAAATGCCGCAACGCGTATCTCCCGCCAGAAGCGCGCGCTGGATCGGCGCCGCGCCTCGCCATCGCGGAAGGAGCGATGCGTGGATGTTGAGGCAACCTCGCTTGGGGATCGCGAGCACGGTGCCCGGGAGCAACAGGCCGTAGGCAGCGACGACCATCACGTCGGGCGCCATGACGGACAGGCGGGCCGGGGCGTCGCCTTGCTTTAGCGATATCGGCTTCAGTGTTTCGATTCCGAGCCTCGCGGCCGTTTCGGCCACCGCGCTGGAGGCGAGGCGCAGGCCGCGCCCCGCGGGGCGATCCGGCTGCGTGAGGACGGCGCAGACCTCATGCCCTGCCGAGGCGATTGCTTCCAGGGCGCGCGCCGCGAAAGGCGGCGTTCCCGCGAAGGCGACTCGCAAGGAGGAGCCGGCTATGTCACGCGGCCTTGCGTTGACGTTTCTTCAGCTTCGCGCGGACGCGGTTCTGCTTCAGCTCGGACAGGTAGTCGATGAAGACCTTGCCCTGCAGGTGATCCATCTCGTGCTGAATGCATGTGGCGAGCATTCCGGAGGCGTTGAGCGTGAAGCGCGCGCCGTTGCGGTCCAGGGCCGTCACGGTGACGCTTTCGGCCCGTTCGACATTGTCGTAGATTCCCGGCACGGAGAGGCAGCCCTCCTGGTTCACCGCCACGCCTTCGCGCCGCGTGATCTCCGGGTTCACGAAGACTCGCAGATCGCTTCGGTCCTCGCTCACGTCGATCACGAGGATCTGCCGGTGCACGTCGACCTGGGTCGCGGCGAGGCCGACACCGGGGGCTGCGTACATGGTCTCGGCCAAGTCGTCGATCAACTTGCGCGTGCCCACATCGAGTTTTTCGACGCGTTGGGCCAGCGTGTTGAGGCGCGGGTCGGGGTACTGGATGATGTCGAGAATGGCCATAAATGCTTGCTAATTGAATAAATTATGTGCAGAATTTACTGCACTACATGAAAAAGGGGGCGTAACCCTTTTTCTGAATATGGGTCCCCAATTCCATATCCACAAGTGAGCATCGCCATGCGAAAGACAATTATAACTTTAGTCGTCGCCGTGGCCAGTTTGGTTCCGGTCGCGACCCTGGCCGACGGCATGCCGCCGTCCGCCGCGAAACCCCCTGCCGCCGGCGCCGAATCGGGCAACCGCGTGACCACGGCGGACCTCGCGGCCGATGCCCCTAACGACTACACGGTGGTCAAGGGAGACACCTTGTGGGGAATTTCCGGGCGTTTCCTGAAAGATCCATGGAAATGGCCGCAGATCTGGCAGATGAACAGAGACCAGATCAAGGATCCCCACTGGATCTATCCCGGCAACGTGATCCACCTCGATCGCTCGGGAGATTCGCCTCGACTCACCCTGGGGGGCGCTGGCGGCGCTGGCGGTTCCGGGCCCTCGGGCGGTACAGAGGCCCAGGCCGCCGCGAACGTCGTGAAGCTTGATCCGCGCATCCGCGTCGAGACGCTCGAAGCCGCGGTCCCCAGCATTCCGGGAAGCGCGATCGGCCCTTTCCTTTCTCAACCCCTGATCGTCGAGGACAACGGTCTCGACGGCGCGCCGACCATCCTCGCGACCGAGGAAAGCCGCGTGATCGTGGGCCAGGGCGATCTCGCCTATGCCGACCGCATCGGCAGCGACGATGGGGTCAACTGGCAGGTCTTCCGCCCCGGCGCCACCCTTCGAGACCCCGACACGGGTGAAGTTCTCGGCCATGAGGCGAAGTATCTCGGCGACGCACGCGTGCGCCGCTTCGGCAACCCCACCACGCTCGAAGTGACCAAGGCGCGCCAGGAGATCAACCGGGGCGATCGCCTCATGCCCGCCCGCGAGACGAGCTTCCCGAGCTACATCCCGCGAGCACCCGACAAGCCCATCCGGGGCACGATCATGTCGGTAGACGGCGGCGTGTCCGAGGTGGGTCAATACCAGATCATCACGATCAACCGCGGTGCGCGCGATGGCGTGGAAGTCGGGAACGTGCTGGCAAGCTATCACCGGGGCCAGGTGGTCACGAACCGGGCGGCGCAGGAGCTCGAATCGCCGAGATGGTTTACCGGATGGGACCTGGGCAACTGGTCGATGCCGAAGTGGAACTGGAGGGGCGAAACCAAACCGGTGCCTGTCGTGCCTGCGCCGCCAGCGCCGCAGCAGCCCGCGGACATGAAGAAGGCGGGCGCTCCCCTCGCGGGACGCGAGCTGCGCTTGCCCGACGAGCGCAACGGCCTCATCTTCGTCTTCCGGGTCTTCGAGAAAATGTCTTACGCCATGGTGATGAAGGCGACGCGCCCGATCTACATCGGCGACGTGGTCCAGACGCCCTGAGCTGAAGCGAGCTTCCCGGAAAAGGGGCTTCGGCCCCTTTTCCTTTTCCTGCGCCGTCAGCGCGCCGCGCGCTCGCGCCGTTATGGGGAACTCGCTTCCTTCGAATCGACTTTCCGTGGATACACCGCTTTCACCGCTCGCGGACGTCCTCGCGTGGCTTCGCCTCACCCTGGTGCCGGGCGTGTCGCTGCGCGCGCAGCGTGCGCTTCTGGAGCAGTTCGGCACGGCACAGGCCGCTCTCGACGCGCCGCTGTCCGCAATCGTATCGGTCATCGGCGTAGAGCCCGCGAGGCTGCTCGCCGAGGGCCCGGCGCCCGCGCTCGTCGAGGCCTCGTTGCGATGGCTTGCACGCTCCGGCTGCCACTTGATCCCGGTGAACGACGTTCGCTATCCGCAAGCGTTGCTGCAGATTGCCGATCCGCCTCCGGTGCTCTATGCGCAGGGCCGCATCGATCTGCTTGCCGCCCCCGCGCTCGCGATCGTCGGCAGCCGCAACGCGTCGCCCCAGGGAGCGCGCGACGCGCAGGCGCTCGCTCGAGCGCTGTCGGATGCGGGCCTCGCGATCGTGAGCGGCCTCGCGATCGGCATCGACGCCGCGGCCCATCGCGGCGGCCTCGCGGGCGGCGGATCGAGCATCGCGGTGCTTGGTACCGGACCCGACATCATCTATCCGCGCAGGAATCGGGACCTTGCGCATGCGCTCGCCGGGCAGGGTTGCGTGATCTCCGAATTTCCCGTGGGCACGCGCGCCCTTCCGGGGAACTTCCCGCGCCGCAACCGTCTCATCAGTGGGATGTCGCGCGCGGTGCTGGTGGTCGAAGCGGCCTTGCCGAGCGGCTCTCTCAGCACCGCGAAGTGCGCCCTCGATCAGAATCGCGACGTTTTCGCGGTTCCGGGGTCGATCCATTCGCCGCTGTCCAAGGGATGTCATTGGCTCATCAAGGAGGGCGCGAAACTCGTGGAGAGCGCCGAAGACGCGCTTCGCGAGCTGCGCATGGAGGCCGTTCTCGCGCCCGCGCCCGTCGCGCCGCGCCCGTCGGCGCAACCCGACCCGATCATCGACGCGATGGGCTTCGCACCCGCCACCGTCGACCAGATCGCGCAGCGAACCGGGCTGGACGCTGCTACACTCGCCGCCCGACTTGCACAGCTCGAGATCGACGAAGGCGTCGCGGCGCTGCCGGGCGGATGGTTCCAGCGCATCGACAAGCGCGTTGTATAGTGAAAAGAGAAGGCCCCGCATAAATCCATGTCATCGACCCTGCTCATCGTCGAATCGCCGTCGAAGGCGAAGACGCTCAAGAAATACCTCGGCAAGGATTTCGAGATCCTCGCCTCGTACGGCCACGTGCGCGATCTCGTGCCCAAGACCGGCGCCGTCGATCCCGACGACGGCTTCCGCATGAAATACGAGCTGATCGAACGCAACTCGAAGCACGTCGAGGCGATCACCAAGGCGGTGAAGAACGTCGATACCGTCCTGCTCGCGACGGACCCGGACCGCGAAGGCGAAGCGATCGCTTGGCACCTGTACGAGATCCTCAAGTCGCGCAAGGCGCTCAAGGACAAGAAGGTGAAGCGCGTGGTGTTCTACGAGATCACCGAAGGCGCGGTGAAGGACGCGGTGAAGCATCCGCGCGCCATCTCCATGGAACTCGTGAACGCCCAGCAGGCGCGCCGCGCCCTCGACTACCTCGTGGGCTTCAATTTGTCCCCGCTCCTCTGGAAGAAGATCCGGCGCGGGTTGTCCGCGGGCCGCGTGCAAAGTCCCGCCCTGCGCCTCATCGTCGAGCGCGAGCTCGAGATCGAGGCTTTCAAGACCCAGGAATACTGGTCGATCCACTTCGACAGCGCGAAGAACAAGGTCGCGTTCACCGCGAGGCTCTCGCATTTCAACGGCGAGAAGCTCGACCAGTTCGCCGTGGGCAATGCCGGGCGCGAGGAGGAGATCCGCGAATTCCTCGAGGCGCACGGCAAGGGGCTCGCGCGCGTAAGGGAGGTGGAGAAGAAACGCAAGTTGCGTTCCCCCGCGGCGCCCTTCACCACGTCGACCCTGCAGCAGGAAGCGGTGCGCAAGCTGGGCTTCTCGACCGATCGCGCGATGAAGGTCGCGCAGAGCCTTTACGAGGGCGTGGCGGTCGGCAAGGTCCTGACCGGCCTCATCACCTACATGCGTACGGACTCGATGACCCTTTCCAAGGAGGCCGTCGCCGAGATGCGCGGTTTCATCACGAAGAACTACGGCGCCGACTATCTTCCCCAGGCGCCCGTGGTCTACCGCAGCAACGCGAAGAACGCGCAGGAGGCGCACGAGGCGATCCGGCCCACCTCGATCGCGCGCACGCCGGACTCCGTGGCTGCGTACCTGAACGACGAGCAGCGCAAGCTCTACGAGATGATCTGGAAGCGGGCGATCGCTTCGCAGATGACGCCCGCGCAGTTCGATACCGTCGCCGTGGATTTCACCGTCGGTGGCGAGGGCAACGTCTTTCGCGCCACGGGCCAGACCATGGTGTTCCCCGGCTTCGTCGCGGTGTATCACGAGGACCAGGACGACGCGGTGGAAGAAGAGGACAAGCGCCTGCCCGCGTTCGACGCCGGCGACACCGTGAAGATCGACAAGCTCTACGGCGAGCAGCACTTCACGCAGCCTCCGCCGCGCTTTTCGGAGGCGAGCCTGGTGAAGGCGCTCGAGCAGTACGGCATCGGCCGGCCCTCGACCTACGCCTCGATCATCTCAACGCTGGTGAACCGCGAGTACGTGACGCTCGACAAGAAGCGCTTCCAGCCCACCGACGTCGGGCGCGTCGTGAACAAGTTCCTCACCGAGCATTTCGCGCACTGGGTGGACTACGAGTTCACCGCGAAGCTCGAGGACGAGCTCGACGACATCTCCAACGGCAAGGACGAGTGGGTGCCGGTCCTCGAGCGCTTCTGGAAGGATTTCTCCGCCCAGATCGTCGAGAAGGAATCGGTATCCCGCAAGGACGTGACCCAGGAGCAGCTGGACGAGATGTGCCCGAAGTGCGGCAAGCACCATCTCACCAACCGCCTCGGCCGCCGTGGACGCTTCATCGGCTGCGCGGGCTACCCCGAGTGCGACTACACGCGCAACGTCGACGGCGCGGAGAACCAGGAAGCGCAGAAGCGCGAGATCGGCGTGGATCCGAAGACGTCGCTGCTGATCCAGCTTCTCGTGGGTCCCTACGGTCCCTACGTGCAGCTGGGCGTGCCCGAGGGGGACAAGAAGCCCAAGCGCGTCTCGGTGCCGAAGAACATCGCGCCGGACGCGGTGACGCTCGAGATCGCCACCCGCCTGCTGGAGCTGCCGCGCGACCTCGGCCCGCACCCCGAGTCGGGCAAGAAGGTGAACGCGGCCATCGGGCGCTTCGGTCCGTACGTGAGCCACGACGGCCAGTTCAAGTCGATTCCCAAGGAAGAGAACGTCTTCGACATCGGCCTCAAGCGCGCGGTGGCGCTGCTGAAGGAGCCGAAGGTGTTCAGCGCGCGCGGCGCATTGAAGGTGCTTGGCAAGCACCCGGACGACAACCAGTCGGTCGCGCTCTATTCCGGCCGCTACGGAGCGTATGTGAAGCACGGCAAGGTGAACGCGACGCTTCCGGACCAGGGCGCGATCAACTCCCTCACGCTCGAGGAGGCGCTCGAGCTGCTCGCGGCGAAGTCGAAGAAGTCTCCGTCGAAGGGCGGCTTCAAGGCCAAGCCCAAGGCGAAGGCGAAGGCGGGCGCCAAGGTTAAAAAAGCCGCGTGAGCGGCCTTTTTTTACACGTCGAGGTTCGAAACCCTGAGCGCGTTGTTCTCGATGAACTGACGGCGCGGCTCCACCTCGTCGCCCATGAGCGTAGTGAATATCTCGCCGGCGCTGATGGCGTCCTCGATCTGCACCTTGAGGAGGATCCGCTTGGAAGGATCCATCGTCGTCTCCCAGAGCTGCTCGGGATTCATCTCGCCCAGCCCCTTGTAGCGCTGGATCGACATGCCTCCCTTCGCCTCCGAGAGGAGCCAGTCGAGGCCCTCCTTGAACGACCGGATCGAACGCACCGCCTCGCCGCGCTTCACCTGGGCGCCCTCGCGAATGAGGCCGGAGAGCGTCTGCGCGGTCTTCACGATCTGCTCGTAGTCGCCGCTCTCGAGGAACGCGTGGTCGATGACGGTTTCGACCTTGTTGCCGTGCACGACCTTCTCGAGGCGTAGCCGCCAACCTTCCGACGTCGGATCACGCTCGATGTGCGCCTTGGGCGTATGGGGAGCCAGCGCGTCGTGGAAATCCCGGGCCGCCTGGGCCGCGCCGTCCTTGTCCGCGAGCGAGATCCTCGACATCGAGAGCATCGAGCGCAGGACCGTGGGGTCCATCGCCTGGGACAGCCGCTCGATGATCGCTTCGGTGGTGAGGTATTCGGAAGCCAGCTTCTCGAGCGCCTCGCCGGCAAGGGGCGCGGCGCCGCCGCCGGGGGTGAGCACGGCGCTGTGCAGCGCCCTTCGCAGCTGGTGCTGCTTCAGCTCGAGCTCGTCCTTCAGGTAGCGCTCTTCCTTGCCGCTCTTCACCTTGTACAGCGGCGGCTGCGCCACGTAGATGTAGCCCTTCTCGATCAGCATCGGCATCTGCCGGTAGAAGAACGTGAGCAGCAGCGTGCGGATGTGCGCGCCGTCCACGTCCGCGTCCGTCATGATGATGACGCGGTGGTAGCGCAGCTTGTCGACGTTGAAATCCTCGCCGATGCCCGCGCCCAGCGCGGTGATCAGCGTGGCGACTTCGTTCGAGGT
>JBBRTF010000008.1:0-110269 GCA_038244725.1 Burkholderiales bacterium | reverse complement strand
CACGCCGAGGGACTGGTAGTACTCCGCGACGGAGGTCTTGCAGACGCCCGCGGCGTTGATCAGCTCGGTCACTTTCGAGCGGATCGTGTAGTCCTGGTACGCCGGAATGGCGATGGCCGCCAGGATGCCGATGATCGCGACCACGATCATCAGTTCGATCAGGGTGAAGCCTTGCTGGACTTTCTTCATGAGGACGAGCTCCTTGGATTCAGAATTTGAGGGCATTGGCCACACGGATGTGTGTGCAGGTTAGATTAATGCAACGCCCGTGCCAAGGCCGGCGCCTGGAACCCCTCTCACGGGCATTAAATAAAGGCCATTGGCATCAATGGCTTGGCCTGCAGCCAGATGTTTCAGCGGGCTCGGTCGCCGCCGATTTGTCGTATTACGATCCATTCGCCCCCCGCTGCCCGCCACGCACCGCGTATTCGCGACAAATGTGACGATCTAGGTCACCGCGTGGGCGGGGCCCGCGCGATATGCGCGAGCACGAGGCTCATCGACAGCATGTCGCGGCTCTTCTTCGAGAGCTTCGCAACATACGCATCGCGAACCGCGCGCGCCTCGGCGATGTGCCCGGTCGCGAGCGCGGCGGTGAGCGCGGAGAGAACGTAGAGGCCGTGCTCGGGCTCGCGCCCCGCGGGCGTGTTGCGCAGGAGAAATTCCGCGTGCGTGTACATCGCCGCCGGATCGAGGTCGTTGATCGCCTGCAGCCACGCGATATGGCGGCGTTGGACCTCGTTCAACGACGCGTAGCATTTGGACGCGCGCACGCGATCGAACATCACCGCGGCCTCGGCCGTGTTGAGGTAGGGCATCGCCGCCTGCGCGACCTCGGTGAGCGCGTCGACGAAGGGGCCGCCCGCGCCGGCGCAGTTGTCGAGGAGCGCGTGCGTGAGCAACGACGCATCCGCCTGCGCGGGACTCAGGGCGCGCGCCGAATCGGCGGCGCCGGTCAACATCACGCCGATCGCCTCGGCGCCCACCAGCGTGCGGTCGACGCGTTGCGGGCGATTGATCCCGCCCGACTGCACGCGCGAAAGCGGCGTGGGCCAATCGCCGTCGAGGAGCGCAAGCACCGGCACGAGCTCGGAGCGCATGAGCCCCAGCTCCTCGGAAGTTTCCGCGCGAAAGCGCGAGCGCGGCGCGCGCTGGTCGAGAATCGGGAAGAAGTCGGAGTTCGGCGGGAAGCCCGTGCTCGTGAAGAGCGGGTGAAGCACCGCGCGCCCCGCAAGGCGCAGCGCCTGCAGGTCGCCCACGTTCTCGAAGCCGAGGTAGCGCAGGTCCGCTGCGAACTGCGGATAGGAGAACACCTTGTCCGAGAGCGGCGGCAGCGGCCCCTTCACCGTCGCGACGACGAGGAGGTCCGCGCCGGTCCGGTAGACGGTGTAGTCGGCGAAGTGCTTGCCCAGCGCCTGGAAGATGGTCGAGAGGAGCCCCGGGTTGATCTCGTAGGCCTGCACCCATTGCACGAGGAGCCCGTCGTCCTTGAGGTAGCGCTTCACCTGGCCGTAGAACTCCTCCGAGAAGAGCGTGGAGACCCCGCTCACCCACGGGTTGGAAGGCTCGGAGACGATCACGTCGTAGCGCTTGCCGGCCGAGGCGAAGAAGGTCTTCGCGTCCTCGATGTAGATGTGGCTGCGCGGGTCGGTATAGGCGCGGATGTTGCGCGGCTGGAAGAGCTTCGCGCCCTCGATCATCGAGCGCTCGATCTCGATCGAGTCGAGCTCCTTCAGCTTCGGGCTCGCCAGCAGCGTGTGCGTGGTGAGGCCCGAGCCGAAGCCGATGTTGGCGATCAACTCGGCGTCGGGCTTCATCGCCAGGGGCAGCGTCGCCGCGAGCACCATGGTGGGCTCGTCGAGCGCGTTCTTGCGCTCCGGGTTCCTCTCGACGCTCGCATCCACCTTGCCGTTGGTGCGGATCATGCGGATCGATCCGTCGTCGGTGACCGCGATGGTGGCGGTCTTGCCGTCGCGGTAGAAGGCCACCTTCTGGAATTTCGGGTCCATGAACCGGCCCTGCCGGTAGACGCCCGAGCTCATGCGCAGCAGGTCCAGCTGCGCGCTCATGAAGGCCGCCACGCCGATCACGAGGAGGACGCCGATCACAGCGAAGGAGCGCGTGCGCCGCGCCGAGACGGCGGTCGCCGTGAGCACGAATATGCCCACGAGCACGTCGAGGAGTGCTCCGATGCCGGTGAGGCCCTTCACGCCGGCGAGCTCCATGCCGACGTGCGTCGCGAATGCGGCACCGACGATGCAGCCGGCGGTGTTGGCGCCGTACACCTTGCCGATGGCCGATTCGCCTACGCCCCGCGAGGTGAGCGCATGGGTGGCGAGCGGGAGCGTCATGCCGGCGCAGAACGCCGTCGGGAACATGACGAGCATCGAGGCGACCATGCCCGAGAAGGTCGACACCGCGTAGCCCGCGTCGCTGCGCTGCACCGCGGTGAGCGTCCAGTGGATGAAGTCGAGCACGTCGCTGTAGATCCACACCGCGTACACGGCGAAGAAGGCCTTCGCGACGAGGAGCCCCGCGAGCCATGCGAGGTCGTTCTTGAGGAGCGCGATGCGGTTCCTGAACCAGAAGGCGCCCAGCGACATGGCGAGGATGAACGCGGCCAGCATCACCTCGAAGGAGTGCGTGGAAGCGCCCAGGCCCAGCGTGAGCATGCGGATCCAGGTGATCTCGTAGATGAAGGACGCCGCGCCCGTCGCGAAGGCGAGGATCAGCACCGCGCGCATGATCTTGCGGCCCGCCGCGTCCTGCACGGGAAGGCTCGCGGCGGGGATCGCGGCGACGGCGGGACTGCGCTTCGCGATGAGCCAGACGCCCAGCGCGAGCGTCACGTTGATGAGCCCCGCGGTGAGGATGGTCCCCGGGAGCCCGAGGTGGTCGATGAGGTAGAAGCCGCTCGCCAGCACGCCGACGGCGGCGCCGAAGCTGTTGGTGAAGTAGAGCATCGAGAGCGAGCGCCCTCCCGCCTCCGGGTAGACGCGCAGGATCCCCGCGCTCATCAGCGGGAAGGTCGTGCCCAGCAGGATCGACGCGGGCAGGATGAGGAGCGAGGCGAGCGTCCACTTGAAGAGGTCCACGCCGGTGCCGCCCAGCGCCGGCATCACCGAATCGAAGGCCCAGCCGGTGAGGAGCAGGAAGACGCGGTGAAAGGCGATGGCGAGGAGCCCGATGCCCAGCTCGGCGAAGGCGTAGCCCATGAGGAGGTTCGCGATGCGCTGCGTGAAGCGGCTCACCAGCCACGAGCCGATCGCCATGCCGCCCATGAAGATCGCGAGCACGAGCGTCTGCGCGTAGGCCGCGTGCCCCAGGAAGAGCTTGAGGTAGTGGCTCCAGATGGACTCGTAGATGAGCCCGGCGAATCCCGAAAGCGTGAAGAGGGCGAAGAAGATGCTGACCGGCAGACGTGTCGTCATTGTTGTTCTTGGCAGGATGGGGGGATTACGAAGGGGCGCGGCGCCCGGGGGCGCGCCGCGCTCACGGCTTGTAGCCGGGGATGCGTTTCTCGTCCACCTCGTCGATCTGCTCGGGATCGAGGAACTCGCGGGCGTAGCCCAGGTACACCTTCTCGCGCACGAAGATGTCGAAAAGGTCCGGATCGACGTGGCCGTTTTCCTTCATGCGCCCGAGGATCGCGAGGGAATCGGAAAGCGTCTTGCCCGGCTTGTAGGGCCGGTCCCTGGCGGTGAGCGCCTCGAAGATGTCGGCGATGCCCATCACGCGCGCCTGCACGCTCATCTGCTCGCGCGTGAGGCCCTTGGGGTAGCCCTTGCCGTCCATGCGCTCGTGGTGGCCGCCCGCGTATTCCGGCACGTTGCCCAGGTGGCGCGGCCACGGCAGCGCCTCCAGCATCTTGATGGTGGCGACGATGTGGTGGTTGATGATCTCGCGCTCGCCGGGATTGAGCGTGCCGTAGGCGATGTTGAGGTTGTCTTCCTCGTCCCTGGTGAGGAAGCGTTCCATCTCGCCGCGCTCGTTCCTCAGCGTGTAGCGCGCGATCTGCGAGACGCGCGCCTGGTCCTCGGCCTTCATGCGCTCGCTGCCGATGTTGGTGCGCCTCAGGAACTCGCGGTCGTCGTCGTACTGGGCGAGCTTCGCGGCGCAAGCCTCCTCGGCGCGGTGCGCGCTCGCCTCGTCGTGCGCCTCGAGCGCCTTCAGCTTGGCGCGCAGCATCTCGATCTCGGCCTCGCGCTTCAACGCCTCGAAGCGCGTGGCGACGAGCTCGATCCTGTCGAAGATGGTCTGCAGCTTGGTGGCCTTGTCGACCACGTGCACGGGGGTCGTGATCTTGCCGCAGTCGTGCAGCAGGCCCGCGATCTTCAGCTCGTAGCGGTCCTTTTCCGACATGCGGAACTCCGCGAGCGGGCCGGCGGCCGTGGCCGAGGCGGCCTCGGCGAGCATCATGGTGAGCGTCGGCACGCGCTTGCAGTGCCCGCCCGTGTACGGGCTCTTGTCGTCGATCGCGGTGTTGATGAGCTCGATCAGCGACTCGAAGAGCACCTCCAGCTGCTGGATGAGGAGCCGGTTGGTGAGGGCGATCGCCGCCTGGGAGGCGAGCGACTCCGCGAGGCGCTGGTCCTCCTCGTCGAAGCTCGTGACCAGGCCCGTGTCGGGATCGATCGCGTTCAGCAGCTGCAGCACGCCGATGATGTCGCCCTCGTGGTTCTTCATCGGCACGGTGAGGAACGAGGTCGAGCGGTAGCCGGTGCGCTTGTCGAAGTTGCGAGTGCCCGAGAAGTCGAAGCCCTCCTCGATGTAGGCGTCGGCGATGTTCACGGTGCGGTGCGTGAGAGCGGCATAGGCCGCGATCATCGTGTAATTGGGCTCGCCGTCCTTGTCGTGCAGCGGGATCGGGTAGAAGGGCACGGCGTTGCCGGACGTGCCGCCCATCGCGATGGACAGCGAGTCGGTGCGCACGATCTCGAACTGCAGCTTGTCGCCATCGAGGCGATATAGCGTGCCGCCGTCGGCATGCGTGAGGTTCTTCGCCGCGATGAGGATCGTCTCGAGGAGCTTGTGGATGTCGCGCTCCTGGGAGAGCGCGATGCCGATGGCGTTGAGGTACTCGAGCTTGGAGAGGAAGTGCGACTCCAGCGAGCGCTGCAGCTCCGAGACCGAGGGTCTCGATGCCGCGGACTGGATCCCCGTCGGCACGGGGATGACGGCGCGATCCGTTGTCGTGCGCGCCGTCACTTGATGCAAACCGCCCGGACTTGCGCCATGTCGGTGACGCCCTGCAGCACCTTCTCCATGCCGTCCATCTTGAGGGTGATCATGCCTTCGCCCAGCGCCGTGGCGAGGATCTCGGCGACGCGCGCGTGCTCCTGAATCAGCTTCTTCACCGGGTCGGTGCCGACGAGGAGCTCGTGCAGACCGACGCGGCCTTTGTAGCCGGTGCCGCTGCAGGCGTCGCAGCCCTTGGGCTTGTACAGCTTGAACTCGGGCTTGCCGAACCCGTAGTCCTTGGCGAAGCGCTCGAAGACCCGCTTGTAGCTGCCCTGCAAGTCGTTCTTGAACTCGGGCGTGTTCACGAGCTCTCCGCAGTACTCGGTCACGAAATGCTTGATCTCGTCCTGGCTCGGCGTGTACGCCTCCTTGCACTTGCACAGGCGCTTGGCGAGGCGCTGCGCGAGGATACCGAGGAGGGCGTCGGCGAAGTTGAACGGGTCCATCCCCATGTCGAGCAGGCGGATGATCGATTCCGGAGCGGAGTTCGTGTGCAGGGTGGCGAACACGAGGTGGCCCGTGAGGGAAGCCTCGATGCCGATGGACGTGGTGTCCTTGTCGCGCATCTCGCCGACCATGATGATGTCCGGATCGGCTCGAAGGAACGCCTTCATCGCGGTGGCGAAGGTGAGCCCCGCCTTGGGATTCATCTGGCACTGCCTTAGTCCCTTCTGCGTGATTTCGACCGGGTCCTCCGCGGTCCAGATCTTGGTGTCGACGGTATTGAGCGAGCCCAGCACCGAGTGCAGCGTGGTGGTCTTGCCGGAGCCGGTCGGGCCGCACACGAAGAAGAGGCCGTAGGGCTTCGTGATGCAGCCCTTCAGGCGCTCCATGTTCGCCGGCAGCACGCCCAGCTTGTCGAGCGGAATGGGCTCGCCGGCGGCGAGGATGCGCATCACCACGTCCTCGACGCCGCCGGCGGTGGGGATGGTCGCCACGCGCAGCTCGATGTCGAGCGGGCCGAATTTCCTGAACTTGATCTTGCCGTCCTGCGGGCGCCTCTTCTCCGAGATGTCGAGGTCGCACATGATCTTCAGGCGCGTGACGAGCGGCTGTCGGTAGGCCGCCGGCACCTCGATGTAGTTGAAGAGTGTGCCGTCCCTGCGGAAGCGCACACCCGTCTTGCCCTTGCCGGGGAGCGGCTCCACGTGGATGTCGGAGGCGCCCTGGTTGTAGGCGTCGACGATGATCTTGTTCACGAGCTTCACCAGCTCGTTGTCGGCGGCCGCGGAGACGTCGTCCGCGCCCGGATCCATGTCGTCCTCGTTCTCGAGCCCGCCGAGGAGGTCGCCGATCGACTCGCTGCCCATGCCCCCGGGAGAGTCGGCGCCGAAGAAGAGGTCCAGCGTGAGCGCGAAGTCGCGCTCGGTCGTGACCTTGAAGATCACCTTGGAGCGCGGGAACACGTTCTCCACCATGCGCGAGCTCTTCACGCGCTCGGGGTCGGTCGACATCACGACGATACCGCCCTTGGAATCCTCGATCGGCACCCAGTGGTTGCCCTCAGCGTAGTCGCGCTTGATGTTCTTCAGCAGGTCCGGCGGCTTGATGCGGTCGCTCCTGTGCGCCTCGTATTCGACGCCGAAGAACTTGGCGAGCGCCGCGCCGATGGCGGGCAGCTTCACCTGGAACTCGTCGATCAGGATCTCCTCGACGTTCTTGTTCTTGCGGCGCGCGGCCTTGGTGGCGAGCTCGAGCTCGCCCGCGGCGATCACGTTGTCGATCACCAGGTACTCGAACTTCGACTGCACCGAGCCGGGCATCTGCTGGCGCACGCGGAAGGCGATCGCGAGCGTCTTGGAGAGCTCCACCACGCCCTCGTCGTGCAGCGCCGAGAAGGGCTGCCCGGCGAGGTTGTTGATGAGCTGGATCACGCCCATCAGCTCGGTGCCGGAGTCCCCGCCCAGGATCGGCGCGATCAGCATCTGCTTGGAGCGGTAGCCGGTGCGCTGGTCCACCGCCTTGAGGAAGGTGAGGTTGGGCGAGTACTGCTTCAGCTCCGCGTCGTCGTAGACGTCCTTGATGTTCATGTGGCGCTTGTTGAGCGCCGCATAGCCCGCCAGCGAGGACTCCGAGATCGGCAGCTTGATGTCCTTGAAGGAGTTGAGCCCCGTCTTCACCTTCGAGACGATCGAGCTCGCGTCCTCGCTCATGATGTAGACCGTCATGCGGTCGGCCTCGAAGAGCTGGCAGATGTCGCGCGAGACGTCGAGGATGATCTCGTCCACGTTGCTGGTGGAGTGGATCCGGTTGGTGACCGCCTGCAGCTTCTTGGAGAAGGCAAGCTTCACGCTCATGTCGGCGACGTTGCCGGACGGTGGGATCTTGGTGTCGAGTACTGCGCTCATGGTTCCCTCCGCATGCCGCGTGTCACAGCGAAAACTCCTGGTTGTTCTCGAGCATGCGCGGGCGCCAGCGCCCCGCGCATTCGCTCACTTCCTTCATGGTGAGCGCCCCTTCCCCCGGCTTCAGGTGCGTGATGAAGACTTCCGGCTTCACGCGCATCTTCTCCAGCTCCTCGGCGAGGACCTGCGGGCACAGGTGCTTGGAGGCCGTCGCGATATCGCGCTCCTTGTTGGAGAACGCGGTCTCGATGATCAGGTACTTGAGGTTCGCCGTCGCGTTCACCACCTTCCAGAGCGCGTCGTTCACCGACGTATCGCCGCTGAAGATGAGCGCGTTGCGCCCGTTGTCCACGACATAGCCCACCGCCGGCACGGTGTGGTTGGCGGGGATCGCGGTGAACACGCGCCCGCGCAGCTCCACCGGCTCGCCCACGCGGATCTCGCGATAAGCCATGAACGGCTTCTCGGCATCGGGGATCTGCGTGAAATCCGGCCAGATCTTCCAGTTGAAGAGGTGCGCTCTCAGGATGTCCAGGGTCTCCTTGATTCCGTACACCTTGATCGGGCTGCGGCGCATCCAGCACACCGTGTCCACGAGGAAGGGGATGCTGGTCACGTGGTCCAGATGCGAATGGCTCACGAAGATGTGGTCTATCTTGGCGAGCTGCTCGAGCGTGAGATCCCCCACCCCGGTACCCGCGTCGATGAGCACGTCATCATCGACCAGGAACGACGTGGTGCGCAGGCTCCCGCCGATGCCTCCGCTGCACCCCAGCACCCTGATCTTCATCGTTTGTCCCACGGCCACGCCGGCCACCTCGGCGCGGCTTTCCGCGCTCTGGCTGCGATCCCGGTGCAGAACGGACTCACGATCCATTATCGGCGCAAACCCCCGTGGCGGATGTGAGCCATTCCACAGGCCCGGTGGTGAGTACGAGGCATTCCGCAGTTTACGCAACTGCGGCGGCGGCAGGCAGCCCCGGGAAGGGGACCGCCCGTCGCCCGGGGGCCGGTCACGGTTTGTAGAAAAACTCCATCTTCACGCCCGCGATCTCGATGAGGTCGTGGTCGCCCAGCGCGTGGGCCTGCGCGCCCAGCGACGCGCCGTTCAACGTGGGATAGGTCGCGCCCTCCACGTGGGTGATGAAGTAGCCGTTGGGCCGCTTGGTGATCACGGCCACCTGCAGGCCGGGCTTGCCGATGGTGGTGAGGTTCTTGGTGAGATCGAGCGTGCGTCCGGCGGCCGCGCCGGAGAGCACCTGGATCGCCGCCTCGCGCATCGGGGTGCCTCCCGCCGGCGCGGGGCCGGGTGATGCTTGCGGAGCGGGCGCGGGGGGCGAGGTGGCAGTCGCCGGCGCGGGCGTGGGGTTCGAGGTCGCCGTGCTGGTCGCCGAGGCGGCGGGCTTGGGCGCCTCGGGCGCCATCGCCTTCAGGTTGGTCTGCGTGTCCCCCATCGACTTGTCCGCGGGGGGCGGCGGCGCGGCCTTGGCGGGGTTCCTGATGATCATGGTCTTCTCGAAGTCCGCCGCGGTGGCCGCGGTCGGCGCGTCGTTGAAGTACTTGAGCTTGTGCTTGCCGATCTCGACCACGTCGTTGTTCTGGAGGAAGTGCTTCTTCACGGGCTTGCCGTTCACCATCGTGCCGTTGGTGCTCCCCAGGTCCTCGATGAACGAGTCGTTCAGGATCGTGATGATCGCCGCATGCTCGCCGCTCACCGCGAGGTTGTCGATCGGGATGTCGTTGTGGGGCTTCCTCCCGATGAGAGTCCGCTCCTTGGTGAGCTGGTACTCCTTGAGCACTTGCCCGTCGACGCTGAGGATGAGCTTGGCCATAGTCGTTGTCCTTGTGTTACCGGAAAAGTGCCTTCAGCCGCGCGAGCCAGCCTCGCGGCACTCCGAATGGCTCGGCGATGCGAATGAGCATCGCCGAGATGTTGTCGCGCCCGCCGTTGTCGTTCGCCGCCTGCACCAGCTGCTGCACCGTGAGGTTGGGATTGGTCTTCAGCGTGATGAGGGTGAGGCGGATCTCCTCGTCCTCGACCATGTCGGACAGGCCGTCGGAGCACAGCAGGTACGTGTCGTCAGTCTGCGTCTCGTAGACGTGGATCTCGGGCTCGACGGTGGGATCGATGCCGAGGGCGCGCGTGACGAGGTTCTTGTTCTGCGAGAGCTTCGCCTCCTCGGGCGTGATGAGGCCCGAGTCGAGCTGCTCCTGCAGGAGCGAATGGTCGCGCGTCACCTGCTCCATCGACTCGCCGCGCAGGCGGTAGAGGCGCGAGTCGCCGATGTGGGCGACGGCGAGGAAATTGTCGTGGAAGAGCGTCACCACGAGCGTGGTGCCCATCCCCGCGCATTCGGGGTTGTTCTGCGAGGTGGTGTAGATGGCGCTGTTGGCGCGCGCGATCTGGTCCCTGATGAGCTTCTCGGAGAGCGCCTTGGCGTCGTCGCGCGCGAGGCGCGCGACATCGGGCAGGTCCCAGGTTTCCTGGAGCCCGTCGGAAATGAGGGAAGTCGCCATGCCGCTCGCGACTTCACCGGCGTTGTATCCGCCCATGCCGTCGGCGAGGACGAAGAGCCCCATGTCGGGGCGCGATTCGATGCAATCCTCATTGTGGTCCCGGACGCGTCCCGGATCCGTGAGGCTGGCAGACTGAAGTGCCTGCGCCAGGCTCATGCGCCCCTACCCTTGGCGCGAGCGAGTCCGTCCTCGCGATTCCCCGCGCGATGGCCCTCCCTGTGCAAATGCGCCTCTTTTCTCATCCCCGTCTTCTTGTAGGCAGCAAATCCGCAAAATCTCGGATTTTATAATAACTTAAAAAGCTTTTTTGAGAAACAATCCCGCTTCCGGCCCGATGTCCATGATTTCTAGGGATACTTTCGGGTCTGCCGGCGGGCGCCCCCCTCTGGTTGCCAGCCATTATACGATTCGGTTTAATGGGGCTTCAGCCGCCCGCCGAATTTTCCGCTTTCCTCCCGCCGCTCACCCACCGAGGCCGCTATGGACCGCCTGCAAGACATCGATCCCCTGGAAACCCGCGAGTGGGTCGACTCGCTCGACGCCGTTCTCGAGGTCGAAGGCCCCGAGCGCGCCCATTTCCTCCTCGAGCAGCTGGTCGACAAGGCGCGCCGCTCTGGCGCCTACCTGCCCTACCGCGCCCAGACCGCGTATATCAACACGATTCCGCCCCACCTCGAGGAGGCGATCCCCGGCGACCAGACGCTCGAGCAGCGGCTGCGCGCCATGGTGCGGTGGAACGCGGTGGCGATGGTGCTGCGCGCGGGCAAGAAGGACCTCGAGCTGGGCGGCCACATCGCGAGCTTCGCCTCGGCCGCCACGCTCTACGACGTGGGCTTCAACCATTTCTGGAACGCCCCGAGCGAGTCGCACGGCGGCGACCTCGTCTACATGCAGGGCCACTCGTCGCCGGGCGTGTACGCGCGCGCCTTCCTCGAGGGGCGCCTCACCGAATCGCAGCTCGACAACTTCCGCCAGGAAGTCGACGGCAAGGGCATCTCGTCCTATCCCCATCCGTGGCTCATGCCCGACTTCTGGCAGTTCCCGACGGTATCCATGGGCCTGGGCCCGATCCAGGCGATCTACCAGGCGCGCTTCCTGCACTACCTGCAGGATCGCGGCCACGCGAAGACCGCCGAGCGCAAGGTGTGGGCATTCATGGGCGACGGCGAGATGGACGAGCCCGAGTCGCTCGGCGCGATCGGCATGGCGGCGCGCGAGAACCTCGACAACCTCGTCTTCGTCATCAACTGCAACCTGCAGCGCCTCGACGGGCCGGTACGCGGCAACGGCAAGATCATCCAGGAGCTCGAGGCCGATTTCCGCGGCGCCGGCTGGAACGTGATCAAGGTGATCTGGGGCTCCTACTGGGATCCGCTCATCGCGCGCGACAAGGAAGGCATCCTGCTGAAGCGAATGGAAGAGGCGCTCGACGGCGAGTACCAGAAGTTCAAGAGCCGCGATGGCGCCTACGTGCGCGAGCACTTCTTCGGCAAGTATCCGGAGCTGAAGCAGATGGTCGCCAACATGTCCGACGCCGACGTCTGGCGCCTCAACCGCGGCGGCCACGATCCGCACAAGGTCTACGCCGCCTATGCCGCCGCGGTGAAGCACAAGGGCCAGCCCACCGTGATCCTCGCGAAGACGGTGAAAGGCTACGGCATGGGCGCGGTGGGCGAAGGCAAGAACGTCGCGCACCAGCAGAAGAAGATGCCCGTCGAGGCGCTGCGCCAATTCCGCGACCGCTTCAACATCCCCATCCCGGACGACAAGCTCGCCGACCTCCCCTACTACAAGCCCGCCGACGACTCGCCCGAGATGAAGTACCTGAAGGAGCTGCGCGCGAAGCGCGGATCGCTCCCGCAGCGCCGCCGGCAGACCGTGAAGCTCGAGGTGCCGAAGCTCGAGGCGTTCAAGCCGCTCCTCGACGCGACCGGCGAGGGCCGGGAAATCTCCACCACGATGGCCTTCGTGCGCATGCTCGGCATCCTCGTGAAGGACAAGGCCCTCGGCAAGAACGTGGTGCCCATCGTCCCGGACGAGTCGCGCACCTTCGGCATGGAAGGGCTCTTCCGCCAGCTCGGCATCTACTCGCAGGTGGGCCAGCTCTACGAGCCCGAGGACAGCGACCAGCTGATGTTCTACAAGGAGGACAAGAACGGGCAGATCCTCCAGGAGGGCATCAACGAGGCGGGCGCGATGTGCTCGTGGATGGCGGCGGCGACGTCGTACTCCACCAACAACGTGCCGATGATCCCGTTCTTCATGTTCTACTCGATGTTCGGCATGCAGCGCGTGGGCGACCTGGTGTGGGCCTCCGGGGACCTGCGCGCGCGAGGCTTCCTCATGGGCGGCACCGCCGGGCGCACGACGCTGAACGGCGAGGGCCTGCAGCACGAGGACGGACACAGCCTCGTGATCTCGTCGGTGGTGCCCAACTGCGTCTCCTACGATCCCACGTTCGCCTACGAGGTCGCGGTGATCGTGCAGGACGGGCTGCGCCGCATGGTGGAGAACCAGGAGGATGCCTTCTACTACATCACCCTCATGAACGAGAACTACCCGCACCCGGGCCTGAAGGACGGCATGCGCGAAGGCATCCTGAAGGGGATGTACAGGCTCTCGGACGCGGGCGCCGCCGCGGGGCCGCGCGTGCAGCTGCTCGGGAGCGGCACTATCCTGCGCGAGGTGATGGCGGCGGCGGATCTATTGAAGAAGGACTGGGGAGTCTCGGCCGACGTGTGGAGCTGCCCCAGCTTCAACGAGCTGCGCCGCGATGGAATCTCCACCGCGCGCTGGAACCTGCTGCACCCGGCCGAGAAGTCGAAGCCGTCGTACGTGGAGCAATGCCTCGTCGCGACCAAGGGCCCGGTGGTTGCCTCCACCGACTACATGCGCACCTATGCCGACCAGATCCGCGAGTTCGTGCCGCGCCGCTACAAGGTGCTCGGCACCGACGGCTTCGGACGCAGCGACTCGCGCGAGAACCTGCGCCGCTTCTTCGAGGTGAACCGCTTCTACGTGGCCGTCTCCGCGCTGAAGGCGCTCGCCGAGGACGGCGAGGTGCCCAACGCGAAGGTCGCCGAGGCAATCAAAAAGTACGGCATCGACGCGGAGAAGCCGGCGCCGTGGACGGTGTGAGGCGCGAGGCATGAGAGGCGTGAGAAAAAACAAAAAGGAGAAGTGAGTTGGCCGCAATCGAAGTGAAGGTTCCCGATATCGGCGACTTCAAGGACGTGCCGGTGATCGAGGTGCTGGTGAAGCCGGGCGACTCGGTGAAGAAGGACGACTCGCTCGTCACGCTGGAAAGCGACAAGGCGACGATGGAGGTGCCTGCGCCCTCCTCCGGCACCGTGAAGTCGATCCTCGTGAAGGTGGGCGACAAGGTGAGCGAGGGCGTGGCCATCGTCACCATGGAGGCCGATGCGCCCGCGGGAGCGAAGCCAGCTCCGGCTGCCGCTGCGCCGGCTGCCGCTGCGCCGGCGGCCGCGCCCGCGAAGCCCGCGCCCGCCCCGGCACGCGAAGAGCCCGCGCCCGCGGCTCCCGGGCCGGCGCCCGCCGAAGCCCCGCCGCCCGCACCGGGCGCTCCCGCGCATGCGAGCCCCGGCGTTCGCCGCTTCGCGCGCGAGCTGGGAGTGGACGTCTCGAATGTCGCGGGCTCGGGGCCCAAGTCGCGAATCCTCAAGGAGGACATCCAGAATTACGTGAAGCGGGCGATCGCCGGCGGCGGCCCCTCCGCGAGCGCGCCCGGCGGCGGATTGCCGGGACTCCCCGCGTGGCCGAAGGTGGACTTCGCCAAGTTCGGCTCGGTGGAGGTGAAGCCGCTCACGCGCATCCAGAAGATCTCGGGCCCCGCGCTTACGCGCAACTGGGTGATGATCCCGCACGTCACGCAGTTCGACGAGGCGGACATCACCGAGCTCGAGGCGTTTCGCGCGAAGGTGAACGAGGAGAACGCGAGGTCCGGCGTGAAGATCACTCCGCTCGCCTTCCTCATGAAGGCGGTGATCGCCGCGCTCAGGAAATATCCCACGCTCAACAGCTCCCTCGACGGCGACAACCTCGTGGTGAAGCAATACTGGAACATCGGCTTCGCGGCGGACACGCCCAACGGCCTCGTGGTGCCGGTGATCAAGAACGCCGACCAGAAGGGCGTGATCGAGCTCGCGAAGGAATCCTCCGAGCTCGCGGCGAAAGCGCGCGAAGGCAAGCTCGGCCCCGCCGAGATGCAGGGCGGCACATTCACCATCTCCTCGCTGGGCGGCATCGGCGGCACCGCGTTCACGCCGATCGTGAACGCGCCCGAGGTCGCGATCCTCGGCGTGTCCAAGGCGGCGATGAAGCCGGTGTGGAACGGCAAGGAATTCGCGCCGCGGCTCATGATGCCGCTCTCCCTCTCCTACGACCATCGCGTCGTCGACGGCGCGCTCGGCGCGCGCTTCACCGCGTATCTCGCCCAGGTCGTCTCCGACCCGCGGCGCGGCATGCTCTAGGAGCGCGCCATGGCCACCATCGAGGTGAAGGTCCCGGACATCGGCGACTTCAAGGACGTCCCGGTGATCGAGGTTCTCGTGAAGCCCGGCGACAAGGTACAGAAGGAGGATTCCCTCGTCACGCTGGAAAGCGACAAGGCGACGATGGAGGTGCCCTCGACGCACGCGGGCACGGTGAAGGAAGTGAAGGTGAAGATCGGCGACAAGGTGGCGCAGGGCGCGCTCATCGCGGTCCTGGAGACCGAGGGCGCCGCGGCGGCGGCGAGCGCGCCTGCGAAATCCGCGGCGCCGGCGGCCTCACCCGCTCCCGCTCCCGCGCCGGCGCCCGCCGCAACCGGCGCGCAGCAAGGGCAATCCGTGCGCCAGGCCCTCACCTCGACGCTCGCGAGCCTCGATGCGGACCTGCATGCGGAAGTCCTCGTGCTGGGCGCCGGGCCCGGCGGATATACCGCGGCTTTCCGCGCAGCCGACCTGGGCAAGAAGGTGGTGCTGGTGGAGCGTTACGCGACGTTGGGAGGCGTATGCCTCAACGTGGGATGCATTCCGTCGAAAGCGCTCCTCCATGCTGCACGCGTGATCGCCGACGCCGAGGAGATGGGCCACTTCGGGGTCTCCTTCGGCGCGCCGAAGACCGACCTCGACAAGCTGCGCGGCTGGAAGGATGGCGTCGTCTCCAAGCTCACCAAGGGGCTTGCGGGGCTCGCCAAGGCGCGCAAGGTGACGGTGGTCGAGGGCAAGGCCGAGTTCGCCTCGCCCAACACCCTGGAAGTGGCCACGAAGGACGGCAAGAAGGTGGTCTCGTTCGACCACTGCATCATCGCGGCGGGCTCGCAATCGGCGCGGATCCCTGACTTTCCCTACGACGACCCGCGCCTCATGGACTCCACCGGGGCGCTGGAGCTGAAGGACGTGCCGAAGAAGATCCTCATCATCGGCGGGGGCATCATCGGCCTCGAGATGGCCACCGTCTACGATGCGCTCGGCTCGAAGGTGACTGTCGTGGAATTCATGGACCGCCTCATTCCCGGCGCCGATCCGGACATCGTGAAGCCGCTCGCGAAGCGCATCGAGAAGCGTTACGAGAAGATCCTGCTGAAGACGAAGGTGACGAAGATCGAGTCGACCTCGGTGGGCCTCAAGGCGTTCTTCGAGACCTCCGCCGGAGAGCCGCCGCATCCCGAAATTTATGACCGCGTGCTCCTCGCCGTGGGGCGGCGGCCCAACGGGAAGAACATCGGCGCGGAGAAGGCGGGCGTGAACGTGAACGAGCGCGGCTGGATCCCCGTCGACAACCAGATGCGCACCAACGTCGCGCACATCTATGCCATCGGCGACATCGTGGGCGAGCCGATGCTCGCGCACAAGGCGACGCACGAGGGCAAGCTCGCCGCCGAAGTGATCGCCGGCATGAGCCATCACGTCTGGGAGGCGCGCACGATCCCGAGCGTGGCCTATACGGATCCCGAAGTGGCATGGATGGGATTGTCCGAGGCCGAGGCGAAGGAGAAGGGCGTCGAGTACGACAAGGCCGTCTTCCCGTGGGCGGCGAGCGGCCGCGCGCTCGGCATGGGGCGCGAGGAAGGCCTCACCAAGGTCCTCTACGAGAAGGGCACCAAGCGCATCCTCGGCGCGGGCATCGTCGGCGTGAACGCGGGCGAGCTCATCGCCGAGACGGTCCTCGCCCTCGAGATGGGCGCGGACGCCGAGGACATCGGCCTCACCATCCATCCGCATCCCACGCTCTCGGAGACGGTCTTCTTCACCGCGGAAATCGCCGAAGGCTCCATCACGGACATGATGCCGCCCAAGCGCTGATGGCCGAGCGCTCGACCTGGGACGCGGAAGCACGCGCCGCGTTCGCCGGGGCCCGCGAACCGCAGCGCCTCGAAGCCGCCGTGGTGAAGTTCCACCGGCGCCTGGACGAAGTGATCGACGCGAGCCTCGCCGGCCACGCGGTGAAAGTCGCATGCACACGCGGTTGCAGCTTCTGCTGCAGCCTGCAGGTGCAGGTGCAGCCGCACGAGACCTTCACGCTCGCCGCGTGGCTGCGCAGGCACTTCGATGCCGCGCGGCTCGCCGCCGTCACCGCGCGGCTCGCATCCAACGCGGCGAAGACGCGCGAGATGGGCGATGCCGCGCGCAAGCGCTCCAACCTCGCGTGCGCGTTGCTGGGCGAGGACGGCGCGTGCACCGCCTACGAGGCGCGGCCCGCGCAATGCCGGCGCTTCCACTCGACACGTCTGGAGGTGTGCAAGGCCTCGTACGCGAATCCCGCCGACGATTCCATCGCGAGCCCCGCGCATCCGGCGGTCACCCACAATGCCGACGTGATCATCACGCAGTCGCAGCACGCCGTGCGCGACGCCGGCCTGGACGCGACCCCGGTGGACATGAACCTCGCGCTCCTCGAGGCCCTCGAGAACCCGAAGGCGCTGCGCCGCTGGCGCGACGGCAAGAAGCCGTTCGTGGGCGCGGGGCCCGGCGCGAGCGCCTAGGGCAGCGTCGCCGCCGCGACGATCGCGAACGCGGCGAGCACCACGAGGCGCTCGGCGCCGAAGAAGCCCTTCGCTTTCGCCTCCGCGTCGACGATGCCGCTCACTTCGCGCCCGTCGTCGAGGATGGGAACGCACGCCTCGGACTGGATGCCGTCGTCGCAGACGTAGAAGCCGCCGCCCGCCTCCACGTGCTTGCCCACGTCGTCGATCACCGTGGAGCGACCGGTAAGGCCCACGGTGCTGTTGGTGCTCTTCTCCGCGAATTCCCGCGTCAAGGGAAACTCCGCGCGACTGGGCCGCCCCACGTACGCGAGCTTCACGAGCACCGGGACTCCTGCGGAATTCGGGCGCCGCTGGTACACGCCCATCCAGTCGGAGCCGGTGGTCTCCTGCGCGCGCTCCACCAGCCGCTCGAGGAGCGCGAGCCGGCGCGTCGCCTGCTCGGAGCGCCCGCCGAGGATGCCGGCGAGGTCGTATGGCACGGGTGCGATCTGGTCCACGATCGAGCAGGTGCCGTCCTCGGTGAGCATCGGCACGGGATAGGTGTAGAGCGAGGTGGGATCGGCGATCGCCACTTTCTCGCCCATCGCCTCGATGAGGTCGCGGATCGCGCGCTCGACGTGCTCCTCGCGGCCCACGAGGGACTCGAGCCCCGCGGTGCGCAGGTACGTTCGAATGCGCTCGCGATTCGCCTCGGCGTTCATGTACGCTCGTGCTCGCTCTTCAACGCGGGGCGCTCGTCCCATTCGAAGGCAAGGCCTTTCGAGCGCATCCAGTCCGCCACGGCGAGGCCGGTCGCGCGCCTCCACGGCTTGAGGCTCTCCGGCTTGTAGCGGCGGTACTCGGCGAGCTCGGGGCCGAGCTTCACCGTGCCCGTCGCGACCACGTGGTAGCAGAGCATGACCTCGTTCTTGCGCTCGAAGATGTAGTTGCCGACGAGGCTCGTCTCGACCACGTCGAGGTCGAGCTCCTCCTTCACCTCGCGCGCCACCGCGTGGCGTGGATCCTCGCGAGGCTCGAGGTAGCCCGTCACCAGCGCGAAGAAGCCCGCGGGCCATCCGGCGTTGCGCGCGAGGACCACCTCGCCTTCGTGCTCGACGATGGCGCCCACCGCCGGAACGGGATTGCCCCACTGCACGTAGCCGCATTCTTCGACGCAGGCGCGGCGCTGCGAGACGAGGCCTTCGACGCCCGTGATGGCGCGCTCGGCGAGGGGCCGCGCGCAGCGCGGGCAATAGGAGAACGCTTCGAGGCTCATGCGGCGTGCGTCAAGTTGCGGCCCTGCGCGACGGGCTCAGAGGCGTTCCTCGACCCAACCCCTCACGGAGGCGAGCGCGCCCGGAAGCCCCTTGGGATCGGTGCCGCCCGCCTGCGCCATGTCGGGGCGGCCGCCGCCCTTGCCGCCCACCTGGGAAGCGACGAAGTTCACGAGCTCGCCCGCCTTCACGCGGTTGATGAGGTCCTGGGTCACGCCGGCGATGAGACTCACCTTGTCGCCTTCGGAGGCGGCGAGGACGATGGCGCTCGACTTGAGCTTGCCCTTCAGCTGGTCGAGCGTGTCGCGCAGCGTCTTCACGTCGGCGCCTTCGAGCTTCGCCGCGAGCACCTTCACGCCCTTCACGTCGACGGCGCTGCCCGCGAGGTCCAGGCCCTGGGAGGTGGCCATCTTCACTTTCAGCCGCGCGAGCTCCTTCTCGAGGGCGCGCGCATTGTCGAGCGCGAGGGCGAGCTTCGCCTCGACCTCGGCCGGCTGCGCCTTCAAGGCGTCGGCCACTCGCGCCAGGCGATCGGCCTCGAGCTGCACCTGCGCGAGCGCGACGCTGCCCGCGATCGCCTCGATCCTGCGGATGCCCGCGGCCACGCCACCCTCGGACACCACGCGGAAAAGGCCGATATCGCCGGTGCGCGCCACGTGCGTGCCGCCGCAAAGCTCGCGCGACGTGCCGATGTCGAGCACGCGCACCTGGTCGCCGTACTTCTCCCCGAAGAGCATCATCGCGCCCAGCTTCTGCGCGTCGTCGATCGGCATCACGCGCGCATGGGTGGGCACGTTGGCGAGGACTTCGGCGTTCACGATTGCCTCGACGCGGCGGATCTCGTCGGGAGTCATCGGCGCGTTGTGGCTGAAGTCGAAGCGCGTCTTGTCCTCGTCCACGAGCGAGCCCTTCTGCTGCACGTGGGGGCCCAGCACCTCGCGCAACGCCTTGTGCATGAGGTGCGTCGCGGAATGGTGGCGCACGGTGCGCATGCGCTTGTCGAGGTCCACGTTGGCGGCGACCGTGTCGCCCACCGCGAGCTCGCCCGTCTTCACCACACCGTGATGGCCGAAGACGTCGGGCTGCACCTTCTGCGTGTCCTGCACCTCGAAGAGCGTGAGGCACGTGCCGCCCTTGGTGAGCTCGCCGCGGTCGCCCACCTGGCCGCCGGACTCCGCGTAGAAGGGCGTGCGGTCGAGGACCACGATGCCCTCCTCGCCCGCCGCGAGCGACTTCACGGTCGCGCCGTTGCGATAGAGCGCGGCCACGCGCCCTTCCTCGGAAAGCGTGTCGTAGCCCTTGAAGGCGGTCTTCGCGCCCGAGTACTCGAGCTGCGCGCCGCTCTTGAACTTGGAGGCGGCGCGCGAGCGCTCCTGCTGCGAGACCATGGCCGCGTCGAAGGCCGCCATGTCGATCTCGAAGCCGCGCTCGCGGCCGATGTCGGCCACCATGTCCACCGGGAAGCCGAAGGTGTCGTAGAGCTTGAACGCGATGTCGCCCGGCAGCCTCTTCGCGTTGCCGGCGAGCGCGGTCTCGAGGATCGACATGCCGGTCTCGAGCGTCTCGGCGAAGCGCTCCTCTTCCTGTCTGAGCGTGGCGGTGACGCGCGACTCCTCGCGCTTCAATTCCGCATAGGCCTCGCCCATCTCGCGCACGAGGTCGGGCACCAGCTTGTAGAAGAACGGCTTTTTCTGCCCGAGCTTGTAGCCATGGCGCATGGCGCGGCGCGCGATGCGGCGCAGCACGTAGCCGCGGCCCTCGTTCGCCGGGATCACGCCGTCGCACACCAGGAACGCGCAGGCGCGGATGTGGTCGGCGATCACGCGCAGGCTCGGCGACTGGAGGTCCTTCGCATGGGTCTCGCGCGCGGCGGCCTTGATGAGCGACTGGAAAAGGTCGATCTCGTAGTTGGAGTGCACGTGCTGCAGCACCGCGGTGAGGCGCTCGAGGCCCATCCCGGTATCCACCGAGGGCTTCGGGAGCGGATGCATCGTCCCCGACTCGTCGCGGTTGAACTGCATGAAGACCAGGTTCCAGATCTCGATGTAGCGGTCGCCGTCCTCTTGCGGTGATCCCGGCGGACCGCCCGCCACTTCGGGGCCATGGTCGTAGAAGATTTCCGAGCACGGGCCGCACGGGCCGGTGTCGCCCATCTGCCAGAAGTTGTCGCTCTCGAATTTGCGCGCGCCGGGCTTGTCGCCGATGCGGATGCAGCGCTCCTTCGGGACGCCGATCTCCTTCGTCCAGATGTCGTACGCCTCGTCGTCGGTGGCGTACACAGTGGTCCAGAGCTTGTCCTTATCGAGGCCGTACTCGACCGTGAGGAGCTCCCATGCGTACTGGATCGCGTCGCGCTTGAAGTAATCGCCGAAGCTGAAGTTGCCGAGCATCTCGAAGAACGTGTGGTGGCGCGCGGTGTAGCCCACGTTCTCGAGGTCGTTGTGCTTGCCGCCGGCGCGCACGCAGCGCTGCGCGGTGACGGCGCGGTTGTAGGGGCGCTTCTCCACTCCGAGGAAGACGTCCTTGAACTGGTTCATCCCCGCGTTGGTGAAGAGAAGGGTGGGATCGTTGCCCGGGACGAGCGAGCTCGAGGGCACCGGCTGGTGGCCCTTCGATACGAAGTAATCGATGAACTTGCTGCGGATATCCCTGGTTTGCATCCCCTAAGGATACCAAAGGGAGGGGCTTACTCCCGCAGGAAGCGGCCCACCTCGGCGGTGGGGATCGACCGGTCGAGATAGCCGAAGGTGCCCTTGTCCTGGACCTCCCTGGCCGCATCCATGAGCCCGGTCATCGCAGCTCGCCACAGCGACGAGGCGAGGCTGATGCGCCGCACGCCCGCGGCTTCGAGCTGCGCCACGCTGAAGGACTTGCCGCGGATCGCCACCATGAAATTCACGGGCCTCGAGACCGACTCGCAAACGAGCTTTACCGCCGCGAGATCCGGCAGCGCCGGTGCGAAGAGCACATCGGCGCCCGCCTTCTCGAAAGCCTGGAGGCGCTGGATCGTATCGTCCAGATCGGCGTTGCCGTGCAGGAAATTCTCCGCGCGGGCGGTGAGCATGAAGGGAAATGGCAGCGCGCGCGCGGCCTCGGCCGCCGCCGCGATGCGCTCCGCGGCGTGGGCGAGCGCGTAGATCGGTTGCGCCCTATTGCCGCTCGCGTCCTCGATGGAGCCGCCGACGAGCCCGGCGGTCGCGCCCTGGCGAAGGGTTTCCGCCGCATCCTCGGGCGCATCGCCGAAGCCACGCTCGAGATCCGCGGACACGGGAAGATCGGTCGCTTCGACGATGGCGCGCACGTGCGCGATCGCTTCCTCGCGCGAGACTCGGCCATCACGCCGGCCGAGGGTGCCGGCCATGGCGCCGCTCGACGTGGCGAGCGCGACGAATCCGAGCCCCGCGAGCACGCGTGCCGAGCCCGCGTCCCAGGGATTCGGGATCACGAAGGCTTTCGAGCCCTCGTGCAGCGCCTTGAAGCGCGCGCCCTTTTCGGCTTGCGAGGCGCTCACGGCGAAGCCGCCGCGACCTTGTTCTCCCCAGGCGCTTTCGCCGGGTAGAGAGGCAGGCAATTCACCACCAGCGCCGCCGCAATCGCCAGCACCGAGACCAGTTTCTGTTGCTTCCAGCTCATGTCCGCATTCCTTTCAGGAAACGCAGGATGTCGTCGAGGGGAAAGCCGCGGACCTGCAGGAAGCGCACCTGCCTGCCGCGCTCGCGCTCGCCTTCGGGCGCCGTCGAGAAGCGGCTGCGCCACACCGCCTCGAGGTTCGCCGCGCCTTCGGCGCCCGCCTTCGCGAACGCCCCTTCGATCACTTCGTCGCCGACACCCTTGGCGCGCAATTGGTAAGCCACCTTCAGCGGCCCGAAGCGCCGCGCCTTGGAGCGCACCGCGAGCTCCGCATAGCGCGCATCGGAAAGCCACCCCTTGCCGGAGAGCTCGTCGAGGAGCGCC
Source organism: Burkholderiales bacterium (assembly GCA_038244725.1). Taxonomy (GTDB): domain Bacteria; phylum Pseudomonadota; class Gammaproteobacteria; order Burkholderiales; family Usitatibacteraceae; genus Usitatibacter. The sequence goes on along the minus strand of JBBRTF010000008.1, from coordinate 87,971 downwards.
TCGACGTCCTCGCCTTCCGCGGCGATCGGCGCGAGCTTCCTCGCGAGCTCGACGCGCGAGTGCTCGCGGCGCGCAAGGAACCGCATGGCCCGGGCCCGCAAGGACGGCTCGGTCTTAGCCACGAATGCCCAGGCCATGGGTCACCACCTTCAGCGAATGCGTTGCGCGAGGGACTCAGTCGCCTTCGGCCGCTTCGGCTTCGGGCGCTCGCGGCATGCCGCCGGCGATGCCCACGGCCTCGCGGATCTTCATCTCGATCTCGTTCGCCATGGCGGGGTTCTCGCGCAGGAATTCGCGCGTGTTGTCCTTGCCCTGGCCGATCTTCTCGCCCTTGTACGCGTACCAGGCGCCGGACTTCTCGACGATGCGGTGGTTCACGCCCATCTCGATGATCTCGCCTTCGCGGGAGATGCCTTCGTTGTAGAGGATGTCGAAATCCGCCGTCTTGAATGGGGGCGCCACCTTGTTCTTCACCACCTTCACGCGCGTCTCGTTGCCGATCACCTCTTCGCCGCGCTTGATGGAACCGATGCGGCGGATGTCGAGGCGCACCGATGCGTAGAACTTGAGCGCGTTGCCGCCCGTGGTGGTCTCGGGGTTGCCGAACATCACGCCGATCTTCATGCGGATCTGGTTGATGAAGATGACGAGCGTGTTGGAGCGCTTGATGTTGGCGGTGAGCTTCCGGAGCGCCTGGCTCATGAGGCGCGCCTGCAGGCCCATCTGCGGCTCGCCCATCTCGCCCTCGATTTCGGCTTTCGGCGTGAGTGCGGCGACCGAATCGATCACCACGCAATCGACGGAGGCGGAGCGCACCAGCATGTCCGCGATCTCGAGCGCCTGCTCGCCATTGTCCGGCTGCGAGAGGAGGAGCTCGGAGGTGTCGACGCCGAGGCGTTGGGCATATTGGGGATCGAGCGCATGTTCCGCATCGATGAAGGCGGCGGTGCCGCCCAGCTTCTGGATGTTGGCGATGACCTGCAGCGTAAGCGTGGTCTTGCCCGAGGATTCCGGGCCGTAGATCTCGACCACGCGGCCGCGCGGCAGCCCGCCCACGCCGAGCGCCATGTCGAGGCCGAGGGAGCCGGTGGAGACGACCTCGATGCCTTTTTCGACATCCTTGTCGCCCATCTTCATGATGGCGCCCTTGCCGAACTGCTTCTCGATCTGGGAAAGCGCGGCGGCCAGGGCCTTCGCCTTGTTCTCGTCCATCTTGGAGTTTTCCGACTTTTCGCTGGAGATGACTTTGAGCATTTGAATTATCCCATTAATGAATTGTTGGTTACGTTGTCGAGATTATTCGATCTCAGGCTCATGAGATGAGCTACCGGGTACGCCGGGCGAGCCCCGCCATGACTCCGAAGATTTCCAGGCGCCCCTTTGGGCGGATCACCGGGTACGCCCGGTTGGCGGGCTTCAGCACGAATTCGTTGCGCTCCTTCTGCAGGTACTTCACCGTGAACTCGTTGTCCACGATGGCGACCACGATGTCGCCCACGTTGGCGTTGGGCTGCACTTCCACCACGAGCAAGTCGCCTTCGTGGATGCCGGCGTCGATCATCGAATCGCCCTTCACGCGCACGAGCGCCGTCTTGGAGGGGATCTTCACGAGCCAGTCGTCGATGGTGACGAGGTCGTAGCCATCGGAGATCGCCGCGTTGGGCAGGCCCGCCTGGACCGCGGAATCCGCGAGCTTCCTTTCGAAGAAGCGCGCTCCGGGCTTCAGCTGCTTGTCCGGCGTCCAGTCGAGGAAGCCCGCCTCCTCGAAGCGCTTCACGCACTCCGAGACCCAGGACTTGGCCGAAATGCCCCACAGCCCCGCCAGCACCGAATACGACGGGATCACCTTGTGCTCCGAGTAGTAGTCCTGGAGCTTCTCCAGGTACTGGGGATCGAGCTGGGGCTTCTGGGGATTCAACGCCACGGGGCGCCTTTCGATGACACAGAACGAATGTTCTGAAGATACAGAACGAACGTTCTGGATGTCAAGCGCCGCGGGAAAGTCGTGTCAGGTACGACTTTTTAAGTCGTACCTGACACGACTTCCTAGCGCAGCAGGTCGATCAACCCCTGCAGCGCGATGGCGACGCTCTGCAGGCGCACCGCGGTGCGGTCGCCCTTGAAGCGGAACATGCGCGCCTGGATCGGCCCGCCGCGAACGCCCCAGGCGAAGTGCACCGTGCCCACCGGCTTTCCCGGCATCCCGCCCGTGGGCCCGGCGATGCCGGTCACGGCGACGCTCACGTCGGCGTGGCTGCGCCGCAGCGCCCCGGCGGCCATCTCGCGCGCCACCTGCTCGCTCACGGCGCCGTGCTCCTTCAAGGACTTCTGCGAGACTCCGAGCATCTCTTTCTTCGCGATGTCGGTGTAGGTCACCATCCCGCGCTCGAACCACTTCGCGCTTCCCGAAATACGCGTGCATGCCGTGGCGATGCCCCCGCCGGTGCACGATTCCGCGGTCACCAGGTCCACGCCGCGTTTCATGCAGGCGCGCCCGAGCCTTCTCGCCAGCCGCGTCACGTCGTCTTCGGTCATTCGCTCTCTCCGGGCCTGCCGCGATACCAGTAAACGTATTTCTGCGCGAATCCGAAGCCCGCGTACAGGCGCCGCGCGGCCTCGTTCTCCTCCTGCACCTGGAGATAGGCATGGCGCGCGCCGAGCTCCCACGCGTGGCGAAGGAGGCTCGCCACCACGCGCTGCGCGTGACCCTGCCGGCGCGCTTCGTCCGCGGTGATGATATCGAAAAGGCCCGCGCAATCGTCCTCGACGATGGCGAGGCCCGTGGCGAGCACCCGCCCTTCCGAGCGGATCGCCACCGCGCGCAGCATGAGCGGGGAAGCCTGCAGCCGCGCGAGGTGCGCGGAGCGGTGCGCGATGGGCGACTGGCGCAGCGCCCCCACCGCCTCGACCCAGGACGAGAGGTCCATCGGCGCGGCGTCGGGCTCGCCCAGCCGCGCAAGATCGATCGGCGCGACCTCGACCGAGGTGGGATCGAAGCGCCCGTAGCCGCGCAGCTCGAGCCTGCGGTCCAGGTCGCTCGGCTCGGAAAACGGCGTGATGCGGAAGATCGCGGGGAGCGCCGCCGCGCCGTAGAGACGTTCGCAATACGCGATCTTCGCATCGAGCGGCGCCGTCGAGGGATACACGGCGTTCACCGAGCGCGCGCGCTTGGCCTTGCCGCGCAGCATGCGCAGGATCCAGCCGTCGTAGAGGAGCTGGCCGGGGGGCGCCGAGGAGTTGAGGCTGAGCTCCTCGATGCGCCGGGAGTCGGGCGGACGGCTCAAGGACGCAGACGCTTGCCCGTGGCGCTGTCGAAGAAGTAGAGCTTGCCCGGCATCACCGAGAACACGAGGGCGGTGTCCAGCGCCGGCGTCTCGTGGCCTTCCACACGGGCGACGACGATGCCCTCGCCGAATTGCCCGTGCACCATGGAGTCCGCGCCGAGCGCTTCCACCGTATCCACCCTGAACCGGAACACGGGGCCGCCCGCGCCTTCGCCCGGCACCAGGTGCTCGGGGCGAATGCCGACCGTGATCTCGCCGGGCGCTTCGCGCCGCAGCGCCGCGGGAAGCGGCACGCGCACCCCCGCGCCGACGTCGACCTCGTCTCCCGCGCGCTTGCCGGAAAGGAAATTCATCGCCGGCGAGCCGATGAATCCGGCGACGAAGATGCTCGCCGGATCGTCGTACACGTCGATGGGCCGGCCGATCTGCTCGACGATGCCCGCGTTCATCACGATCATGCGGTCGGCGAGCGTCATCGCCTCCACCTGGTCGTGGGTGACGAAGATGCTGGTGGTCCTGAGCTCGCGGTGCAGCTTCTGGATCTCCAGGCGCATCTGCACGCGCAGCTTGGCGTCCAGGTTGGAGAGCGGCTCGTCGAAGAGGAAGGCCGCGGGCTCGCGCACGATGGCGCGACCCATGGCGACGCGCTGGCGTTGGCCGCCGGAGAGCGCGCGCGGGCGCCGGTCGAGGTACGCGGTGAGCTCGAGGATCTTCGCCGCGCGCTGCACGCGCTCGTCGATCTCCGCGGGCGGCATGCGGCGGATGCGTAGCCCGTACGACATGTTCTCGTACACGCTCATGTGCGGGTAGAGCGCGTAGTTCTGGAAAACCATCGCGATGTTGCGGTCCTTGGGCTCGACGTCGTTCACGACCTTGCCGCCGATCTCGATCGCGCCTTCGGTCACGGTCTCCAGGCCCGCGATCATGCGCAGCAGCGTCGACTTGCCGCAGCCCGAGGGGCCGACGATCACGATGAATTCCCCGTCGGCGATGGCCACGTCCACGCCGTGGATCACCTGCAGCTTCACGTAGGTCTTCTTGACTCCGGTGAGCTTGATCTCTGCCATTAGTTTTCCGGTGCGCTTCGCGCCGTTGAGCGGCAGGTCACTGTCCGCTCCAACGGCCGCCCCGCTGCGATTCAAATTCTCGAGCGATCATCTATTTTTCGGTTTCCACGAGGCCCTTCACGAACCATTTCTGCATGAGCACGACCACCAGCGCCGGCGGCAGGAGCGCCAGCATCGCGGTGGCCATCACCAGGTTCCACTCGGTCGCCGCGTCGCCGCCGCTGATCATGCGCTTGATGCCGATCACCACCGTGTACATCGATTCCTGGCTGGTGATGAGCAGCGGCCACAGGTACTGGTTCCAGCCGAGGATGAAGAGGATCACGAAGAGCGCCGCCATGCTGGTCTTGGAGAGCGGCAGCACCACGTCCCAGAAGAAGCGCAGCGGCCCCGCGCCGTCGATGCGCGCCGCCTCGGCGAGCTCGTCGGGGATGGTGAGGAAGAACTGGCGGAAGAGGAAGGTGGCGGTCGCCGAGGCGATGAGGGGAAGCGTGAGGCCCACGTAGGAATCGAGGATGCCCAGGTCGGAGGCGACCTTGTAGGTCGGGATGATGCGCACCTCGATGGGCAGCATGAGCGTGACGAAGATCATCCAGAAGAAGAATGTGCGCCCCGGGAAGCGGAAATAGACGATGGCGAAGGACGAGATGATCGAGATGGCGATCTTGCCCAGGGCCACGCCCATCGCCATCACGAAGCTGTTCACGAGCATGGTGGACACCGGCGCCGCCGAGCCCTTGTGCGACCCGGCCCTCAGCACCTGGCCGTAGTTCTCGAGGAGCTGGTCGCCGGGAATGAGCGGCATGGGCACGTTGATGATCTGGTCGTAGGTGAGCGTGGAGGCGACGAACGTCACGTAGAGCGGGAACGCGACCAGGATCACGCCGACGATGAGGACGGCGTGCGCGATGAAGTCGGCGAGGGGACGATTTTCAACCATTGGAGAAGGCGTGAGGCGTGAGGCATGAGGCATGAGAGACCTCAATGCGATCAGGAGCACAAGCGCCTGCGAATGAGGGTTGCCAGGATGCGGGCAAGCTCTTCGCACTCGCCAGTCCAGCGCTGCGCCACGGAGCTCTCGAGAAGCCCGATCTCGCCGGCAATGTCGGCCTGGGTCGACAGTTCGGCCAAAGAACCACGCGCGAAGTACAGGAATCTCGCGCAATCCCGATCGGAGCCCCGCTCGTTTCCCTCCGCGATGTTGCTCGGCACGCTGATCGCCGCGCGCCGCATTTGATCGCGAAGGCCCCAATCCCTGTTGAAGCTCTTGTCTCCTGTCGCTCGATAGACCGCGATCGCAAGGAGTCGGGCCCGCTTCCAGACAATGAGATTGCGATAGTGGCGCGAGTCCATAACGACTGAACGCCGAATCCCATAGCCCGGTTGTCATTCATTCGCGCCATCTCGTGCCTCGCGCCTCGTGCCTCGCGCCGCATTAGTACTCCACCTTCTTCTCCACGAACCGGAACTGGATGACGGTCAACGATATGACGATGAACATCAGGATCACGGATTGTGCGGCCGACGACCCGAGGTCCGCCGCCTTCACGCCGTCGTAGTAGACCTTGTAGACGAGGATCTGGGTCGCTCCCGCGGGCCCGCCCTGCGTGGTCGCGTCGATCACGCCGAAGGTCTCGAAGAACGCGTAGACGATGTTGATCACGAGGAGGAAGAACGTGGTCGGCGAGAGCAGCGGGAAGACGATCGTCCAGAAGCGCCTGAAGGGGGTGGCGCCGTCGATCGCGGCGGCCTCGATGAGCGAGCGCGGGATCGACTGCAGTCCCGCGAGGAAGAAGAGGAAGTTGTAGCTGATCTGCTTCCAGGTGGCGGCGAGGACCACCAGCAGCATCGCCTGCTCGCCGTCGATGATCCAGTTCCAGTCCACGCCCATGCGCCGCAGGAACCACGTGACGATGCCGATCGAGGGCGCGAACATGAACGCCCACAGCACGCCCGCGATCGCCGGCGCCACCGCGTAGGGCCAGATGAGGAGCGTCTTGTAGGCGAGCGCCCCGCGCAGCACGCGGTCGGCCATGCTCGCGAGCAGGAGCGATATCGAGATCCCGGCCACCGCCACGCAGACGCTGAAGACCGCCGTCACCTTGAACGAGTCGCGGTAGGACGAGCTTCGGAAGAGGTCGGTAAAATTCTGGAACCAGACGAACTGAGTGCTCTCGCCGAAGGCGTCCTGCAGCAGGAACGAGTAGTACACCGCCTGCGCGGCAGGCCAGAAGAAGAAGACCACGGTCACCGCGATCTGCGGGGCGAGGAGCGCGTACGGCAGCCACGCGGAGCGGAAGACGACCTTCTTTTCCATGCGCAAAGGGAAAGGGGCGCGCGGCCCCTTTCCCCGCCTCGCTAGTGCCGGTTGGCGGCTTCGAACTTGCGCAGGATCTCGTTGCCGCGGCGCACGGCCTCGTCGAGCGCGGTCTTCGCGTCCTTCTTGCCCGCGAAGACGCCCTCCATCTCCTCCTCGAACACCTCGCGGCCCTGCACGTAGTTGCCGAAGCGAAGGCCCTTGGAGTTGGCGGTGGGCGGCTTGTTGGTGAGCTCCTTGATGGCGATGTCGGCGCCGGGGTTCTTCTCGTAGTAGCCCGACTTGCGCGTCATCTCGTAGGCGGCCTGCGTGATCGGCACGTAGCCCGTGCTCATGTGCCAGTCCATCTGCACTTCCGGCTTCGAGAGGTAGGCGAGGAACTTGGCGACGCCCTTGTACGCGTTGTTGGTCTTGCCGCCCATCACCCACAGCGAGGCGCCGCCGATGATCGTGTTCTGCGGCGCGCCCTTGATGTCGTCGTGGTACGGGATGAAGTTGACCGACCACTCGAACTTGGCGTTGCGGCGGATGTTGGCCTGGGCGCCGGAGGACGACGTGAGCATCGCGCATTCGCCGCTCGAGAACTTGGCCTCGGCCTGGTTGGTGCGTCCCGCGTAGGTGAAGAGGCCCTTCTTCGCCATGTCGCCCAGCATGGCGAGGTGGCGCACGTGCTGCGGCGAGTTGATCGTGAACACGGTATCCGTGCCCGCCATGCCGTTTTCCTTCGTGCCGATCGGCAGGTTATGCCAGGCGGAGAAATTCTCGATGTGCATCCACGACGGCCACCCGGTGGTGTACACGCACTGCTGGCCGGCGGCTTTCAGCTTTTCCGCCGCGGCGTTGAATTCCTTCCAGGTGCGCGGCGCCTTGTTCGGATCGAGGCCGACCTTCTTGAAGGCGTCCTTGTTGATGTAGAAGACGATGGTCGAGCTGTTGAAGGGGAACGACAGCATGTTCCCCTTCGAGTCGGTGTAGTAGCCCGAGACCGTCGGCAGGTACGCCTTCGGGTTGAACGGCTCGTCGGCGTCCTTCATCAACTTTGCGACGGGAACGACCGCGCCCTTGGCGGCCATCATCGTCGCCGTGCCGACCTCGAAGACCTGCAGAATGTGCGGCGCGTTGCCGGCGCGGTAGGCCGCGATCGCCGCCGTCATCGATTCGGGATAGCTCCCCTTGTAGACCGGAACGATCTTGTAGTCGGCCTGCGTCTTGTTGAAATTGGTGGCGAGCTCGTTCACCTTGTCGCCGAGCGCCCCGCCCATGGAGTGCCACCACTGGATTTCCGTCTGCGCCTGCGCCGTGGGCGCCGCGAGCGCGATCGTGAGCGCGAAGGGCGCAAAGAGGGATTTGCGGATCATGAAGTCTCTCTCCTCAGAGGTTTGCTTTGTGCGGCCAATGGTACATCAGCCGCCCGACAACGCCGCGACGACGAGCACCTCGTCCGAGGCGGCAAGCCGCAGCGCGAGGCCCCCGGCCTGCGCGCGGTTCACGAAGATCTTGATGTGCGGGCGGATCGCGCCCTGCTCGTCGATCACGCGGAAGCGGATGCCGGGATGGCGCCGGTCGAGGTCCGCGAGGAGCTCCGCGAGCGTCGCGCCGTGGGCCTCGACCTCGCGGCGATTGGCGGTGTACTGCGCGAGCGGCGTGGGGAGGACCACCTTCACGCGACGGTCGCGGCCTCCACCGAGTACACGTGCGGCAGGTGGGCGCGCAAGCACGCCCAGCTTTCGCCCTCGTCGAAGCTCGCCCACACCTCGCCGCCCGTGGTGCCGAAGTAGAGCCCCACCGGGTCCAGGAGATCGCGGGTCATCGCCTGGCGCTTCACGGTGAACCATCCCTGCTCGGGCGGCAGGCCGCGGGCGAGGCGCTTCCAGCTCTTTCCCGCGTCGCGCGAACCATAGACGGCGGGCTTGCCGCCGATGGGCACGCGCGGCCACACGGTGCCGCCATCCATCGGGAAAACCCACAGGCTCTTCGGGTCGCGCGGATGCAGCGCAAGGGGGAAGCCGATGTCGCCCACGTCCTTCGGCATGTTGTCGCCGATGCGCTCCCAGCGGCTCGCGGGGCGGTCGAGGCGATAGATGCCGCAATGGTTCTGGTGGTAGACCACGTCGCGCACCGCGGGATGCACGCGCAGGCAATGCGGGTCGTGCCCGTAGGCGGCCTCGGGATCGGGGAGGAAATCCGCGGCGACGCCCTTGTTGAGCGGCGTCCACGTGGCGCCCTCGTCGCGCGACTCGAAGACGCCCCCGGAGGAGATGCCCACGTAGAGATGCGCCGGGTCGAACGGATCGGCGTTGATCGAGTGAAGCGTAGCGCCGTCGGGCGGCGCGTCCTGCAGGCCGCCGCACCACTTGATGCGCTCGGGGTTGTCGTTGAATCCGGCGACCCCGCTCCACGTGCGCCCGGCGTCATCGGAGGCGAAGAGCGCGGGGGGAGAAGTTCCCGCGTACCAGCGCGAAGGCCGGGACGAATGCCCGGGCGCGAGCCAGAAGACGTGGCTTACGGATTCCGCCCGCTCGCCCTCGCCCGCCTTGCGGAAAGCCGGGGGCGCCTTCGCCTCTTCCCAGGTGGCGCCGAGATCGTCGGAGCGATAGACCGTGGGCCCGAGGTGGCCGGCGCGCACGGCGGCGAGCATCGTGCGCTCGTCGCGCGGATCGAGCACCGCGTGGTTCACGATCTCGCCGAGGAAACGCGGACCCTCGATAGACCACGCGCGGCGCGTGGCATCGCAGGCGAGGATGAAGAGACCCTTGCGGGTCCCGACCAGTACGAGGAGCCGGGCCATGGAGACGCTCGGGTCGCGGAACGGCGGGTGCTACGGGTCTTTCTTGATGATCGACTTCAACGAGCCCAGCAGGCCGCGTTTCTCCTCGGGGGGAGGCGGCTCCGGCGCCTTCTGCACCACGTAGTTGGGCGTGACCTTGGGCTTCGGCGCCACGGGCGCGGTGCGCTGGCTCAGCACCGAGCGCTTCACCAGGTCCTGCCAGTGGTTGGGCCGGCCGATGAAATGCTTGGCGAATTCCTCGACGCCCTGGTCGTTCATCTCCGTGGCCATCAGGTTGTAGAGGTCGACGCTGAAACCCTCGACGTTCTTGGTGACGATCTTCAGCTTCCCGCTCTCGTGGTCGCCCTCGACCTTGGCCTGCACGCGGAAGTCGCACTTCACCTTGAACACCTCGTGCGTGATCACCTTGCGCTCGTTCCTGAACTGCTCGCTCGCGTGCTCGATGTTCGATTGCCACAGCACGTCACGGAACTTCTCCATGTCGTCCGGGCCCTTCTTGATGGTGAGGACCTTGTCCGACCAGCAGCGGTAGGCGACGTGCACCTCGCCGTAGTAGTCCTTGTCGATGAAGTGCTTGGAGCGGAAGTCGCAGAAGAAATCCTTGATCACCAGGCCCTCGATCTTGCCCACGGTGGGCAGGTCGAACGTGAACGGGCTGGGCATCTGCACGACGTTCAGCTGCTTGCCCAAGTCGTTCAGGTACAGGAAGAGGCGGCGCAGCGAATGGTCGACGGAAACCGCGGTCGAGCGCAGGCTCTCGGTCTTGTCGGTGTCCTGGGCCTTCAGCGCGTCGGCCTGTTTTTTTAAGTCGTCTAGTAGTCCCACGGGGCGCTCCTGAAAATGCGGTCGATCTCCCTTGAATCCTATCGTGAATCTTAACGTATGATCGCCGCAAAAACCAAAAGACCGGACCCCGAGCATAGTTCATGAAGGCCATCCTCGCCTTCGACCAGGGCACCACCAGCTCTCGAGCCCTCGTTTTCGGGCGCGACGGGAAGGTCCTTGGCATTGCTCAGCAAGAATTTCGCCAGATATTCCCCCAGCCGGGCTGGGTCGAGCACGACCCCCTGGAAATCTGGCATACCCAGCGCGACGTCGCCGCCCAGGCCCTCGGCAAGGCGGCGCTCGGCGGGCGCGACGTGGGCGCGATCGGCATCACCAACCAGCGCGAGACCACCGTCTTGTGGGAGCGCGCCACCGGACGCCCGGTCGCCAACGCCATCGTCTGGCAGGACCGACGCACGGCGTCGCGATGTGACGCTCTGCGACAGGCCGGCCACGAGACGACTTTCGCCCGCAAGACGGGCCTTCTCCTCGACGCGTACTTCTCTGGCACCAAGATCGCCTGGCTCCTCGACAACATCGCCGGGGCGCGCGAGCGCGCCCGCCGCGGCGAGCTCGCCTTCGGCACCATCGATTCGTGGCTCGCCTGGCAGCTTTCCTCGGGCTCGGAGCACGTGACCGACGTGAGCAACGCCTCGCGCACGCTTCTCTTCAACATCCATACGCTCGACTGGGATGACGAGCTCCTCGCGATCCTCGACATTCCGCGCGCGCTACTGCCCCGCGTGGTGCCTTCCAGCGCCCGCATCGCCGCTTCTTCCTGCGAGGGCCTGCCCACGGGCCTGGTACTCGCCGGCATGGCCGGAGACCAGCAGGCGGCGCTCTTCGGCCAGGCCTGCTATGAGCCCGGCATGGCCAAGAACACCTATGGCACCGGCTGCTTCCTCCTCATGAACACGGGCAAGAAGCCAACGGTATCGAAGAACCGCCTGCTCGCCACGGTCGCGTGGCAGCGCGAGGGCAGGACCGACTACGCGCTCGAGGGCGGCGTCTTCATCGCGGGCGCCGCGATCCAGTGGCTGCGCGATGGGCTGGGCCTCATCGAGCGCGCCGCCGACATCGACGCGCTCGCCGCCAGCGTCCCGGACGCGGGCGGCGTGCATTTCGTCCCCGCGCTCTCCGGGCTCGGCGCTCCGTATTGGGATCCGCGCGCGCGCGGCACCATCGTCGGCATCACGCGCGGAACCACGCGGGCCCACCTCGCCCGCGCCACGCTCGAGGCGATCGCGTTCCAGAGCGCGGAGCTGATCGAGGCGATGGCCGCGGACTCGGGCATCGCGTTGAAGGAGCTGCGCGTCGACGGCGGCGCCACCGCGTCGAACCTGCTCATGCAGATGCAGGCCGACCTCCTCGGCGTGCCCGTGGTGCGCCCGCGCGTGACCGAGACCACCGCGCTCGGCGCCGCGTACCTCGCGGGGCTCGCCGTCGGATTCTGGAAGGACGAGGCCGAGATCGCCTCGCTCTGGTCGCGCGAGCGCGTCTTCGACCCCGCGCTTTCGCGCGGCGCCGCGGCCGACAGGCTCGCCGGCTGGAAGCGCGCGGTGGAGCGCTCGCGCGACTGGGCGCGCGAGTCTTGAGGCGCGAGGCACGAGGGGGTTCAGCTCGCGGGCTCGGGATCCGCGCGCAGGAAGTGGCGCCGGTAGTGGCGCAGCTCCTCGATGGACTCGTAGACGTCGGCGAGCGCCTCGTGCTTTCCTTCCTTGGCGACGCCGGCGAGCACCTCGGGGCGCCAGCGCTTGGCGAGCTCCTTCAGCGTCGACACGTCGATGATGCGGTAGTGCAGGTAGGCGTCGAAGGCGGGCATGTAGCGCGCCATGAAGCGCCGGTCCTGGTGCACCGTGTTTCCGCAAAGGGGTGCGAAGCGCTCGCCCACGATGGGCTTCAGGAACTCGATGAGGCGCCGCTCGACCTCGGCCTCGTCGAAGGTGGAAAGGCGCACCTTGTCGACTAGCCCGGACTTGCCGTGGGTCGACTTGTTCCACGAATCCATCGCCTCGAGGACCGCCTCGGGCTGGCGCAGCACGTAGACGGGCGCCTCCGCGATGGTGTTCAGCTCGGAGTCGGTGACCACCATGGCCACCTCGAGAATTCGGTCGCGGTCGGGAACGAGGCCCGACATCTCCATGTCTATCCAAACCAACGGGGTCTTGTCGAGCGCCACTTGAGCCATCGCTTCCGCGAAATTCGGGTGACGATTGTGTCACGCCGCCTCATGCTTCACCAAATGCGCTTCCTGCGCCGTAGCCTGCTGTGACCGCAACCGCATTCTCGTTCGTCTTCGCCGCCTTCGTGATCGCCGCGCTCGCGTGGCGCGCGCTGCTCGCGGTGCGCCAGATGCGCCACGTCGCGCGCCATCGCGAGCGCGTGCCCGACGACTTCGCCGCCTTCATCCCGCTGGAAGCGCACCGAAAGGCGGCCGACTACACGCACGACAAGCAGCGCGTGGGCCTTGCCGAGACGCTCGCGATCGACGGCGTGCTCCTCCTCGTCCTCACACTGGGCGGCGGCATCGCCGCCATCGACGCGCTCTCGCAGCGCGCCTTCGGCGAGGGCTACGTGCGCGAGCTGGGCACGGTCTTCGCGGTGCTCATCGTGACCACGGTGTTGGCGCTGCCCTTCGACCTCTGGCGCACCTTCGTGATCGAGGGGCGCTACGGCTTCAATCGCACCTCGCCCGCCCTCTTCGCGCGCGACCTCGCGAAGGGAACCCTTCTCGCCATCGCGCTCGGCACGCCGCTCCTCCTCGCGGTGTTCTGGCTGGTGCGCGCCGCGGGCCCGTACTGGTGGTTCTACACATGGCTCGCGTGGATTGCCTTCACGGTGGCGCTGGTGATGGCGTTCCCGCGCTGGATCGCCCCGCTCTTCAACCGCTTCACGCCGCTCGAGGAAGGGGACCTGCGCCGGCGCATCGAGGCGCTCATCGAGCGCTGCGGCTTCCACGCCAAGGGCCTGTTCGTGATGGACGGCTCGCGCCGCTCGAGCCACGGCAACGCGTACTTCACCGGCTTCGGCGCCGAGAAGCGCATCGTCTTCTTCGACACGCTCATCGAGCGCCTCACCACGCCCGAGATCGAGGCGGTGCTCGCGCACGAGCTCGGCCACTTCGCGCGCGGCCACATCCCGCGGCTCCTCGCGGTGCGCTTCGCGCTGGCGCTGCTGCTCCTCGCGGTCCTCGGCTGGCTCTACCGCCAGGGCGCGTTCTACGAAGCGCTCGGCCTTTCCGAGCCGCACATCGGCGCGGCGCTCGCGGGCTTCGCGCTGATCCTGCCGGTCTTCACCTTCCCGTTCCAGCCGCTCGCGAGCCTCATCGCGCGGCGCCAGGAATTCGAGGCCGACGCCTTCGCCGCGCAGCACGCATCCGCCGCGGACCTCGCCAGCGCGCTCGCCAAGCTCTACCGCGACAACGCCTCGACCCTCACCCCCGATCCCCTGCACTCGCTGGTGTATGATTCGCATCCCCCGGCTGCGCTGCGCATCGACCACCTGAGAAGAGCGGCCCCATGAACGAGCTGGCGCGCAAGAAATGCAAGCCCTGCGAGGGCGGCGTCGCACCCCTCACCGCGGATGAGGTGCGGCCGATGTTGAAGGGCCTGGACGGCTGGTCGCTCGACGGCAAGTCCATCGCCAAGACCTACCGCTTCGCCGACTACTACGAGACCATGGCCTTCGTGAACGCCGCGGCGTGGGTCTCCCATCGCGAAGACCACCATCCCGACATGATGGTGGGCTACAACCAGTGCCGGGTCGCCTACGTGACGCATGCGATCGACGGACTGTCCGAGAACGACTTCATCTGCGCCGCCAAGCTCGATGCGCTCTTCGAGCTCTAGGCGAAGCGGATGACGACGCGGCGGGAGAAGTCGGAGCAGGTCGTGATCGAGGGGCGCGTGGTCGCCGACTTCGGGCGAGAGTTCCTGGTGGAATTCGCCGACCGCCGCCAGGTCGTGTGCACCCGCAAGGGCAAGCGCCAGGACGCCACCTGCGGCGACTTCGTCGAGGTGCGCCTCACCGGCTCCGCCCAGGGCTCGATCGAGCGCGTGGGCACGCGCAGGAACCTCCTCTTCCGCTCCGACCAATGGAGCGAGAAGACGCTCGCCGCGAACGTCGACCAGGTGGTGATCCTCCTCGCACCCAAGCCGCCCATCAGCGAGGCCTTCCTCAACATGAGCCTCGTCGCGTGCGACGCGGCGCGCATCCCGGTGGTGATCGCGCTCAACAAGTCCGACCTTCCCGAGCATGCCGAGGCGCGCAAGAAGCTCGCGGCCTACGAGCGCATCGGCTACACGGTGATCACGATGTCGGCGAAGTTCGACGTGGCGCCGCTCCTTCCGCACCTCGAGGGGAAGCTTACGCTCCTCGTCGGGCAAAGCGGCATGGGCAAGTCGAAGACGGTGAACGCGCTCGTCCTGTCCGACGTGGCGCGCGTGGGCGAGCTCACCGCGTCGCGCGAATCGGGCGCGCACACGACGACCTTCTCGCGCTTCTACCGGCTGGACAAGGACACCTCGATCATCGACACGCCGGGCTTCCAGTCCTTCGGCCTCTTCCATTTGACGGAGGACCAGATCGCCGACGCGATGCCGGAATTCCGGCCCTACCTGGGCGCGTGCAAGTTCAACGACTGCTCGCACATGTCCGAGCCGGGCTGCGCGGTGATCGCCGCGGCGGGCAAGGGCGAGGTGAGCGCCGAGCGCCTGTCGTTCTACCAGGTGCTGATCGAGCAGCACCGCGAGCTGCACGAGCAGCATCCGGAGTGGAAAAGGTAGGGGCGCGCGCCGATCCGGAGCCTAACGGCCGACGCTCACCGGTATGCGACGCCGCCCGAACTGGCGCGGCTTGTCGAATGCCTCGAAGCGGCCCGGGATCGCGGTCGCGCACTCCGGGCATTTGCCATCCGCCGTGAGCGTGTAGCCCTCGATGCGATGCCAGTCGCGCACGATCAGCGCCGCACCGCAGCCCGGACAGAAAGTGCTCCCGCCTTCGCGATCGTGCACGTTGCCGGTGTAGACGTAGCGCAGCCCCTCGTCCATGGCGATCCGCCTCGCGCGCGACAGCGTGGCCGCGGGCGTGGGCGCGACATCGGTCATCTTGAAATCCGGGTGGAACGCGGTGAAGTGCAAGGGAACGTCGCGCCCGAGCTCCTTCGCGATCCAGCGGCATTCGGCGACGAGCTCGGCGTCGGAATCGTTCCTCCCCGGGATGAGGAGCGTCGTGATCTCGTACCAGACGTCGGT
The DNA here is from genome assembly GCA_038244725.1 of Burkholderiales bacterium. Taxonomy (GTDB): domain Bacteria; phylum Pseudomonadota; class Gammaproteobacteria; order Burkholderiales; family Usitatibacteraceae; genus Usitatibacter. The sequence goes on along the minus strand of JBBRTF010000008.1, from coordinate 72,438 downwards.
CTCGTGCTCGAGGTAGGCGAGCGTGTCGAGCACGGGTACCAGCCGCGCTCCGGTGAGCTTCACGTAGAACTCGTCGCTGAAGCCCTTGAGGTCCACGTTGGCCGCGTCCATCTTCGCGTAGAACTCGCGCCGCGGCGCGGCCGAGATGTAGCCCGCCGTCACCGCCACCGTGAGGATGCCCGCTTCCCGGCATGCATCCGCGGCGTCCATCGCGTACTCGGCGAAGATCACCGGGTCGTTGTAGGTGAAGGCCACGCTTCGCGAGCCGGACTCCACCGCCGCGCGCGCGATGGCCTCGGGCGACGCGCGATCCATGAGCCGATCCATGTCGCGCGACTTCGAGATGTCCCAGTTCTGGCAGAACTTGCACGCGAGGTTGCAGCCCGCGGTGCCGAAGGATAGGACGGCGCTGCCGGGCAGGAAGTGGTTGAGGGGCTTCTTCTCGATCGGGTCCACGCAGAATCCCGAGGATCGCCCGTAGGTGGTGAGCACCATCGCGTCGCCCACCCTCGCGCGCACGAAGCAGGCGCCGCGCTGGCCCTCGTGCAGCCGGCAATCGCGCGGGCACAGGTCGCATTGCACTCGCCCGTCGTCGAGGCGGTGCCACCAGCGCCCGGGATGGAAGGGGCCGTCGATGCCCTCGTCGAGGCGCGCGGTCACTTGTACTTCTCCACCGCGTAGCGCGACAGGCGCAGCTCCTCGTGCCAGAAGCGCGCCGGAAGGCGCGCCTTGCGGCGCAACTCCTCGAGGAAGTCGCGCGGATCGGGCAGGTTCTCCCAGACCTGCGGCAGGAAGGTCGCCTGGAAATCCCGGTACTGGAGATGGACGCCGTCCTCGCCGGGGCGAAGCCGGGCGAGCGCCTCTTCCTCGCTCGCGACCGCCATCGGCACGCGCGCGGTGAGGAGCGAGACCTCCACCTCGAGCCCCGCGATCTCCTCTTGGTGCACCGGCGCAAAGCGCGGATCGCGATGCGCCGCGGCATACGCGTTGCACGCGACGTCGTCGCCGCATGCGCGCCATGCATCGACCGTGCCGATGCATCCGCGCAGCGCCCCCGCGGCGCGCAGCGTGACGAAGCTCGCCGCCGGAGCGCGCAGCCAATCCTCGCTCCACGCCCCGTCGGCGCGCGGCTCGCCGTCCTGGGCGATCGCCTCGCGCGCGATCGCGACGAGCGCGCGCGCGCGACCCGCGTCAGGCACGCTCGGCCTCGGTGAACGCGAACGCGCCGTAGCCGACGACACGCTCGAGGCTGCCCGCGGTGTCGCCAGAATTGCGCAGGTCCACCATCTCGGCGCGCAATCCGCGCGCGCGCGCCGCCGCGAGGAGGCCGTTGATGGGCGCCGCGCCGCACGCCTCCTCCGGCACGAGCCTCGCGTCGAGCCCGACGATGGCGCGCGCGGTGTCGCGGTCGCGGCCGCACGCCGCGTCGTACGGCAGGTAGTGCGAGAGGTCCGAGCTCACCACAATGAGCGTCTCGGGCCCGCCCCACACCGCGTCGAGGAGAAGCGCCATCTCGCCGGGCGAGGCGTCGCCCACCACGATCGGGACCAGCGTGAACTCGCCGAGCACCGATTGCAGGAACGGCAGGTGCACTTCCAGCGAATGCTCGTGCGCGTGCGCCCGGTCGCTCACCTCGACGAAAGGCAGCGCGCGCAGCATGTCGAGCGCCGCGCCGTCGAGCGCCACGGTGCCCAGGGGCGAAGCGAACGCGCCCGCCGACGGGATCGCGGCGCCGGAAACGTAGACCCGGTGCGCGGGGCCCGCGAGGACCACGCGGCGCACGATCCCGCGCAGCGGCGCGAGGCGCGCGTAGATCGACGCCGCGATCGCTCCCGAATAGATGTAGCCCGCGTGCGGCGCGATGATCGCCTTGGGCGCGCGCGCGGCTGCCTTGCCCGGATCGGCTTGGGCGAGGTAGGCGGCGACCTCGGCGGCAAGCGCCGAAGCGTTTCCGGGGTAGAAGGAGCCTGCCACGGCGGCAGGACGGACGGATTGCATGGCTCACCTCCGTGGAACGGAGATGAACGAGCCTAGCACTTTGCGGGGGGCTTCAGCCGAGCACCAGCGTTTCCCTGATCCGTCCGGCACGGTCGTGGCGCGCGCCCACCTCGATGGCGGTGCCGGCGGGGGCCTTCACGGTCCACTCGCACTGTCCGCGGTCGCCGGTGAGGTCGAGGTTGGGAAGGAAAGCCTGCAGGCTCGGCTTGCTTGCGCGGCCTTCGAGCTGCCCGCCTTCAACGCGCGCCTTGCCGGCGACGAGCGCGGCTCCGCGCGGCAACTCGATCTCGTAGACGACTCCGCGCGTCACCTTGCGTTCGAGCGCTCGCTTGGTGACGTACGACGGGAGGTAACCCGTGTTGTGCACCGCGAGTCGCACGCGCCATGTGTCGTTGCCCAGCGGCTTCGCCTCGACGCTCAGCAGCTCGAGCTTCGGCAGCGTGAGCGCCTGCCAAGTGAGCCAGCCGGGGAAGCGCATCACCTCGCGCTCGAGGTATTTCTTCGGCGGGTTGCGGAATGCCAGGAGCTTGTTCCAGCCGCCCAGCTCCACCGGGCCCAGTTGCGGATGATCGTACGGATACCAGTCCACGTAGCCCTCGCCGGCGAGCTCCCGGTCGCTCCAGGCGAGGAGCTTCAAGTCGTCCTCCGGCGGATGCTCGCGGTACCAGTCGATGAAGTGATAGCCCTCGATGCCCGCTTCCTTCGCCGGCGCCCAGATCTCCACGGTCCAGAAAAACTGACCGAGGTGCTCGTAGATCCAGTCGAAGCCGCCGGTGATCACCTGCTTCGGGTGGTACTTGAAGTCGTGGAAGATCGAGATGTTCGGGTAGCCGGTGAGCTCCGTGGACTTCTTGCCGAACAGCTTGTAGAGCCACAGGTCCTCGGCGGGCATGTTCTCGTCGGGCTCGCTCGAGAACGGCCGCAGGATCACGCCGCTGTGGGTGTGGAAGCTCACGCCGGCGCCGATGTTGGGATGCTTCACGATGAAGTCCACCACCGAGCGCACCTCGGGCTCGGAGGTCGGATAGGGCCCGGCGCCCAGCTGCTGGAATTCCTGGCGCCAGCCCGACGGAAAGTTGCGGTTGAGATCCAGGCCCTGCTTGTCGCGGTTCACGCGGATCTCGACCCCGTCGAAGTTCACGAGCGTGCCCTCGGGAATCACGCGCCAGTATTCGCCGCCGTACTCGCTCGGCTCGCGGGGGATCACCAGGCGGGGATCCGCGGGATGCGCCTTGTAGCCCCCGTTCGGGTCGCGGATGCGCATCTGCAGGATGCGTCCGTCGCCGTCCACGTCCTCGATGTTGAGCCCGTCGACGGGCTCCTCCTCGAATGGATAGGCGCGCGTGGACGAGCGGATGTACTTCGGCTTGTCGGCGAGCGCCCATTCCGCGCCGTCGGGATTGATGCGCGGGCAGACGTAGAGCACGCGCGTGTCGAGGAGGCGCGTGACGTCGGCGTCCTTTCCGTGGCCCTGCTCGAGCGCGTGCAGGTAGTGCAGGCATGCGGTGGATGCGGCGAGCTCGGCCGCGTGGATGTTGCCATCGACCCAGAAGGCCGGCTTGTCCGCCGCCGCCCCGGTGGCGATGTGGGTCGCGGTCATCACCCAGATGTCGCGGCCCTCGTGGCTCTTGCCGATCGACTCCAGCGCGAAGAGGCCGGGATTGCGCTCGGTGAATTCCCTCAGGATGGCGGTGAGCTCGGCGTGGCGATAGAAGCGGTCGAAGCGCAGTTCCAAGGGCTTTGGCTTTCTGTACGTGGGTTTGGGGGCTAGGCGAGCTGGAGGGCCGCGGCGAGCGCGTAGACGATGAGCCAGAGGATGAGGACGCGCCACAGCATTCCCTCGAGGCTCGCGAGCGCATCTTCGCGCGCGAGCTCGCCCGAGCCCAGCGCCGGGCGCGCGACGAGGGTTGCGGCGATGGGAATCGGCTCGCCCAGGCGCACGCCGAGCGCGCCCGCGCCGCTCGCGAGGACGATGCCCTCCTCCGGGCGCAGCCACGAGCCGGATTGGGAGCGCCAGCAGAAGAGCGCGTCCTCGAAGTTGCCCATGGCCGCGAACGCGAAGGCGCTCACGCGCTGCGGGACCCAGTCGATCACGTAGAACGCGCGTGCGGCGAACCAGCCGAAGTCGCGCTCGTCGGCCTCCACCAAATGCTCCCAGCTTTGCGCGGCGCGAAGCGCCAGGGGATAGAGCACGAGCCCGAGGGGGCCGGGGAGGACGAGGAACCAGAGGAGCGGGCCGAACGTGCCATGGTGGCCCTCGCGCAGGCCGTGCTCGGCCGCGAGGCGCGCGATCGCGCCCGCGTCGTCGGTCTCGACGGGCTCGCCCTGCCAATCGGCGAGGAGGTTCGCGGCGGCGATCACGTTGCCTTCGCGCAACGCCCTTTCGATGGCGGAGAGCGCGCGCGTGGTCGCGAGGAAGCGCAGGGTCCAATAGAGCACGGCGACGTCGAGGAGCCAGACCGCGAACGGATGGATCGCCCGCGCCAAGGCCGTTACCAGCATCACCGGCACCAGCACGGCGCCCATCAGCGCGACCCATGCGAGCACGCCGGAGTTGCGGTCGCCGGCGTTGAGGCGCTTGGCCGCGGAAAGGGCCATGCGCCCGTAGAACGCCATGATGGGCGCGCGGCCCTGCACCGGATGGGTGTGCTGGGCGAGGAGGCAGGCGAGGATCGCGGCGAGGCTCAAGGGGGGCGGGGGCGGCGGGAAGCTGATGATAACCGGACGATTATAATTGCCGCGCACACCACGCCCCGAGGTTCCCGTGGCGCGCGTGAGGCATGAGGGAGGCGTGAGGCAGGAGACGCCAGTACCAAGTTGGTGCTGCATGCGCACCAAAGCGAAACGCCCGAATTTCGAATTCTTTTTCGACCTGAAGCTAAGCGATTGAATTGAATGGCGTGGGCGGTTGGCACGTTTGCTGCAATGCAATAAACGCCGGCCGAGAGGTCGACGTTTCTCCTCCGAGAGCGGTTTGCCCCGCCGGTGACCCCCGCGGGGCTATTTTTCCCAGCATCTCCAACCTCACGCCTGCGGGTTCCTGCCTTTCACCGTCGCGAAGAAGCGCTGCGCTCTTTCCAGCTCCGCATCCACGTCCGCGCCCGGCATGAACGTCGGACCGAAACGCACGCAATGCGCGGCATAGTCGAGCGACACGAGCACCACGGGAACCTGGGCGCCTCTCGCGATGTGCAGGAAGCCCGACTTGAATCGCCTCACCGGGCTGCGCGTGCCCTGCGGCGCGATCGCGACAACGCTCGCCGGCGCGCCCTCCATGGCGTGGACGGTGTCCCCGACCAACCCATGGGAAGCGCTGCGATCGACCGGCACGCCGCCCAGCCAGCGCATGACGCCCGCGATGGGCCAGCGAAAGAGCGTGTGCTTGCCGATGAAGGTGATTCTCAGGTCGAGCGCGAACATGGCCGCCACGCCGACCACGAAATCCCAGTTGGAGGTGTGCGGCGCCACGGCCGCCACGAACTTGGGAAGGTCGGGAATTTCGCCCGCGACGCTCCATCCCATGAGGCGCAGCGCCGCGCCGCCGATCGCTTGCGTCGCGGGGCTCCCGCGCCGCGGCACCGACGCGCCGACCTGCGGCAGCGAGATCACGCGAAGAGCGCGGACGCCGCCTTGAGGTCGACGTTGCCGCCGGAAATGATGATTCCCACGCGGCGGTTGCGCACGTCGAGCGGCCCGGAGAGGACGCCGGCGGCGGCGAGGGCGCCGGTGGGCTCGACCACGAGCTTCATGCGCTCCCACAGGAATCGCATCGCGGCGACGAGCTCCTCGTCGGTGACGGTGATCACGTCCTGCACGTGCTTCAGCACCAGCGGCAGCGTGATGGCGCCGGGTGACTGCGTGCGCGCGCCGTCGGCGATGGTCTGCGGGTTGTCGACGCGTTCGATCCGGCCGCTGCGAAACGAGCGCGCGACGTCGTCGCCGGCGGCGGGCTCCACGCCGACCACGCGAATGCCGGGCGAGAGGTGTCGCGCCGCGACGGCGCTTCCGGAAAGCAGCCCCGCGCCGCCGCAGCACACGAAGAGGTCGTCGAGCGGCCCCACGTCCTCGAGCAGCTCCTTCGCGGCCGTGCCCTGCCCCGCGATCACATCGGCATGGTCGAAAGGCGGGATGAGCGTGGCACCCTTCTGCGCCGCGATGCTTCGCGCGACCTGGTCGCGATCCTGGCCCGCTGCGCGGTCGTAGAAGACGACTTCGGCCCCGTAGCCGCGCGTCGCCGCCACCTTCACGGCAGGCGCGTCCGCGGGCATCACGATGACCGCCGGGATGCCGAGAAGACGTCCGGCGAGCGCCACCGCCTGCGCGTGGTTGCCCGAGGAGAACGCAACCACGCCTGCGCGGCGCGCGTCACCTTCGAGCCTCGAGAGCGCGTTGTATGCGCCGCGGAACTTGAAGGCGCCCATGCGCTGCAGGTTCTCGCACTTGAAGTAGGACTGCGTGCCGGTGAGCGCGTCGAACTGGCTCGAGGTCGCGACGGGAGTGCGGTGCGCGACCCCCTCCAGGCGCGCGGACGCGGCCGCGACATCGTCGTAGGTGACGGTTTGCGGGGCGCTCACTCGAGCGAGATCTTGCCGTCGAACGAGATCTCGAGGTCGGTTCCGTCGAGCCTGAGCGTCATCTTCGCGGCCAACGTCTCGTTGCCCTTCAGCTTGCCCGCGGCCATGGCGCGCTCGATGGCGGTCTCGATCTCGCGCTGCGAATGCACGCCCACCATCTTCAGGAACTTGCGGATGCTCATGTTGAAGGCGTCGGGATTCATGCGGGGCTCCTTGGCGCGGGGCGGCTAGCGCGGGGTGGCGACGGCGCTCAACGCGTCGCGCAATGTGTCTTCTGAAAGGGCGTTCACGCTCTCGGCGAGGATGTCGGCTTCGGTGGCGACCTTCTCGGGAAGCCTGCTGGAGTCCATCACGGCGACGAATTGCGCCGCGGCGCCGGCCACGCGCAAGAGGCGCGCGCGCTCGGCCATCAGGATGTCGATTTCCTTGCTCAGCATGAAGGTGCCGGTGCTCTCTACTGCAGTGTTCATGACAAACTCCTTTTGCGATTCCCGATTCTACCCGCGCGCGGGCTATTGCCCCGCGTGGAGCGGCAGTCCGGTCAGCAGGTTCTGCGGCTTCAGCCGCAGGGTGCGGTCGGGTCGGCACGCGAGGCCGAGGTAGACCGGGCGCCCCTCGAGCTCGGGAAGCGCGTCGGCGCGATTCGCGAAGTCGAGGCGGAAAAGCGCGATCATCCGGTCGAGCTCGGCGGATGCCACCTCCTCGCCGCGGTAAAGGGCGTTGAGGATCGCCGTCGCGTCGACGTCCAGGCCAACGTGCCAGCGCCAGCGCTCATCATCGACGCGCTGCACCGGCTCGATCGTGACCTCGGCCCCCGCCAGATGGCGCACCCAGCGCTCGAGGACGCGGGCGAGGGCCGCCACGCCATCGCGCCCGGGAGTCAGGTCGAGCGCGAAGCTGTGCAGCTCGTCGCGCAGGAAGTAGAAGGCGGCGTTCTCGGCGTTGAGGACGTCCATCTTCACGGGCGCGATCGCGGTGTTCTGCTGCTTCAGGAGCCGCCCCACGTTGCCGAATCCGCCCGTCTCGGCGAACGCCTCGAGCGTTTCGCAATCGGCGGCGAGCGCCTGAGCGCCCTCGGTGCTCACGCGCTGGCGGCGAAACAGCATCTCCCCCGCGCGGCAAAGCCATGGATCGCCGGAGCCGTCGAGGACCGCGCGCGTAATCGCCTGCGTGAGCGCGTCGACGAAGGGCGGAGCGAGATCCACGGCATCGCGGCGATAGAGGTCAAGGTAGACCGCCTCCAGGGACGGATGCTCGAGCACGCGATCGCGAAAGCGCAGGAACTCGCTCCAGTTGTCGCGCGCGTCGTCGTCCTCGACGCGGGCGAGCGAGGCCGCGTCCACGCCGGCGCGCGGATCGCGCGCGAGCCGCGCGGCGAGCTCGCGCTCGCGCGGGCCTGCATCGCCGGGGGGCTTGAGCTCCGGGCCGTCAAGGAAGCGCGCGAGCCACGCATCGGTGGCGACGAGGCCGCCCGGCCCGCGCTCGAGCAAACGAAACCCGCTCGACGCCCAGAAGTCCTGCGCCATTCGCATCAGTCCTTAACGCCGGGGCGCCCGGCCACCGCGATGAGCTTCACGTACGCGTCGAGACGGCACACGGTGAGCGTACGGCCGGTGCGGATCACCTCCCCTACCGCTTCGATGCGCTCGCCGTCGGCGGCCGCCAGCAGGTTCATCTTGAATTCCACGGTCAGTACCGCGGCATCCGCACGGGCGAAGGTCATCGCGATCGCGCCTCCCGACGCCTACGTGCCGATCGTCGCGACCTCGGGGAGGGGGAAGCCGTTGAAGTTGCTCGCGTAGGCGGTGGTGTAGGCGCCAGCGTTCTTGATGAAGATGAAGTCGCCGTCCTGGAGGTCCGCGGGGAAGAGCTCCTCGCGCATCACCACGTCCACGGAATCGCAGGTGGGCCCGGCGACGTTCCAGGACACGGGCTCGCCGTCGCGCTCGGTATAGATGTTGTAGCGCAAGCCCTCGGTGGTCTCGATCACGCCGCCGAAGACACCGGCGTCCCAGTACATCCAGCGCTGGCTGTTGCGCGTGGCGGTGCCGACCACGCGGCAGATGAAATAGCCCGCGTCGGAGACGAGATAACGCCCCGGCTCCGCGATCACCTGCACCTCGGGGCCGAAATGGCGCAGCTCCTTGTTGATGAGCTCGGCGATGGTCTCGATGGAGGGGATCGGCTTCACGTGGCGCACCGGATAGCCGCCGCCGAGATTCAGCAGGCGCGGCTTCAGGCCCACGGCGCGCATCGACGCGAAGACCTTGCGCGCGCGCTCCATGCCCACGCGCCAGTTCTCCGGGTTCAGGCACTGCGAGCCCACGTGGAAGGTGACCCCCGCGAGGTCCGCCTGGCACTGCACCGCGGCCTCGACGCATTCGGGCACGTCGCTCATGTGCGCGCCGAACTTGCCCGCCAGCGGCCAGTCGCTGCCGATGTTGGGCGCGTCGATGCGCAGGTACATCTTGGCGTCGGACTTGACCGCCTTCACCTTGCGGATCTCCTCGACGCAGTCCACCACGAACCACTCCACGCCCTTGGCCGCGGCGTACTCGAGGTAGGCGCGCGACTTCATCGGGTTGGAGTAGAAGACTTCCGCGGGCGGCACGCCCAGGTTCATTAGGATGTCGAGCTCCGCGATGGAGGCGATCTCGAAGCCTGCGCCTTCCTGGATGAGGACCTTCAGGACGCGCGGATCCGGGTTGGCCTTCACGGCGAAGTGCGGACGCACGCGCGGCAGCGACGCGCGGAAGCGGCGCGTCTTGGTGCGGACGATGTCGAGGTCGACGATCAGCACGGGGCGCTTGTAGCCGTGCTTGGAGAGGTACTGCTTGACCCGGGTGAAGTCGAGGCTGACTTCCGGGTGCGAATCGAGGGGGAACTCCGGCTGGGGCCGGATCTTCTTTATCGTGGCGGTTCGGGGCATCGGGGTCTTTCGTGACGGATCGAGGCGATAGCGGCGAGCGTGCGCCGTCCGGCGCCGCCGGCGGCATTCGAGGCGCGGTAGTTCCTCGCTCCTGTCATGATGACCTCCTCATTTTCGCGCGAAGTATAGGGCAAAATTCCGCGCCTGTCGGACTTTTTTTGGCCGCCGCGCCCGCCGATTCGTTCCCCGCGTGTTGCAGATCAAATCTTGGGAAGCGTGACGCCCTTCTGGTCCTGGTACTTGCCGCCGCGGTCGCGGTAGGAGGTCTCGCAAACCTCGTCGGACTCGAAGAAGAGCATCTGCGCCACGCCCTCGTTGGCGTAGATCTTCGCCGGCAGCGGCGTGGTGTTGGAGAACTCCAGCGTCACGTAGCCCTCCCACTCGGGCTCGAGCGGCGTCACGTTCACGACGATGCCGCAGCGCGCGTAGGAGCTCTTCCCCAGGCAGATCACCAGCACGTTCCTCGGGATGCGGAAGCGCTCCACGGTGCGGGCGAGGGCGAACGAATTGGGCGGGATGATGCAGACATCGCTCTTCAGGTCCACGAAGGATTTCTCGTCGAAGTTCTTGGGGTCGACGATGGTGGAATTGATGTTGGTGAAGATCTTGAATTCCTCGGAGCAGCGCACGTCGTAGCCGTAGCTGGAGGTGCCGTAGGAGACGATGCGCCGGCCGTCCACCGCGCGCACCTGCCCGGGCTCGAAGGGCTCGATCATGCCGTGGGAGGCCGCCATGCGGCGGATCCATTTGTCGCTCTTGATGCTCATGCGCTTGTGCTCGTGAGCCTCAATTGTTCTGGATGACGATTTTCGGGAACACGGAAGACCGGTCCTCCGATTGGCGCGCGATCCGCGCCGCGACCTTGCGGGCGATGTCGCGGTAGATCGAGGCGATCGCGCCTTCGGGATCCGAGACCACGGTGGGCTTGCCGGAATCGGCCTGCTCGCGGATGCGGATGTCGAGCGGCAGGCTCCCCAGGAACTCCACGTCGTAATCCTTGCACATCTTCTCCCCGCCTCCGGAGCCGAAGATGTGCTCTGCGTGGCCGCACTGCGAGCAGATGTGGATCGCCATGTTCTCGACGATGCCGATGATGGGGATGCCCACCTTCTCGAACATCTTGAGGCCCTTCCTCGCGTCGATGAGCGCGATGTCCTGGGGCGTCGTGACGATCACGGCGCCGGTGACCGGCACCTTCTGCGCGAGCGTGAGCTGGATGTCGCCGGTGCCCGGCGGAAGGTCCACCACCAGGTAATCGAGATCGCGCCACTTGGTCTCGGTGAGGAGCTGCTCGAGGGCCTGGGTCACCATGGGGCCGCGCCAGACCATGGGGGTGTCCTGCTCGATGAGGAAGCCCACGCTCATCGCCTGGATGCCGTGGCCCTCCATGGGCTCCATGGTCTTGCCGTCCTTCGAGGCCGGGCGCCCGGTGATGCCGAGCATGAGCGGCTGCGACGGGCCGTAGATGTCGGCATCGAGCATGCCGACGGTCGCGCCCTCCGCGGCAAGCGCGAGGGCGAGATTGACCGCCGTCGTGCTCTTGCCCACCCCGCCCTTGCCGGAGGCGACCGCGATGATGTTCTTGATGCCGGGCACGAGCTTCACCCCGCGCTGCACCGCGTGGGAGACCACTTTCGACACCACGTTCACGCTCGCCTCCCCCACGCCCGGGATGCGCGAGAGCCTCTCGGAGACCTGCCTCCTCACGGTCTCGAGGACGCCGCGCGCCGGATAGCCGAGGATCACCTCGAGCGCCACGCGGGAGCCGTCGACCTTCACGTTCTTCACGCTCTTCGATTCCACGTAGTTGCGCCCGGTGACCGGGTCGATCAGCTCGGAGAGCGCTGCGAGTACGTCCTGCTCGGTGGGGGCCATGCCGTGGGGTGCCTTGCGGAGGAGTTGCAACGCGCGATTTTACAGCGATTTGTTATCATCGCGGAGCCTCGAAAAAAACATTCAATGCCCAGAAAGCTTTTCGTCACCACGGCTCTGCCGTACGCCAACGCCCCATTCCACATCGGGCACATCATGGAGTACGTGCAGGCGGACATCTGGGTCCGCTTCCAGCGGTTGCAGGGCCACAAGGTGAACTTCGTCTGCGCCGACGACGCTCACGGCGCCCCGATCATGCTGAAGGCCGAAGCCGACGGGATCACCCCGGAGGAGCTGGTCGCGCGGGTCGGCGAGACCCACAAGCGCGACTACCAGCGCTTCGGCATCAGCTTCGACAATTTCCATTCGACGCATTCCGACGAGAACCGCGAGCTCTCCTCGGAGATATTCCTCGCGCTGCAGAAGGCCGGCTTCATCGAGACGAAGACCATCGAGCAGTTCTTCGACCCGCTGAAGAAGATGTTCCTGCCGGATCGCTACATCAAGGGCGAATGCCCCAAGTGCGGCGCCAAGGACCAATACGGCGACTCGTGCGAGAACTGCGGGGCGGTCTACGCGCCCACCGACCTGAAGAACCCCTATTCGGCGTTGACGGGCGCGAGGCCCGTCCTCAGGAAATCCGAGCACTTCTTCTTCAAGCTCTCCGACCCGCGTTGCGTGGAGTACCTGCGCGGCTGGACGCAGGACGGCAAGCTCCAGCCCGAGGTGTCGAACAAGGTGCTCGAATGGCTGGATGGCGGCCTCAACGACTGGGACATCACCCGCGACGCGCCCTACTTCGGCATCGAGATCCCCGGAGCGCCCGGCAAGTATTTCTACGTGTGGCTCGACGCTCCCATCGGTTATCTCGCCTCCCTGAAGAACTTTCTCGAGAAGAAGGGGCAGGACTTCGCGAAGTACCTCGCCGACCCGAAGGTGGAGCAGATCCACTTCATCGGCAAGGACATCATCTATTTCCACACGCTCTTCTGGCCCGCCACGCTCAATTTCTCGGGGCGCAAGGTGCCGGACAACGTGTACGTGCACGGCTTCCTGCAGCTCTCCGGGGAGAAGATGTCGAAGTCGCGAGGCGTGACGGTGAGCCCGCAACGCTACGTGGACATCGGCCTCAATCCCGAGTGGCTTCGCTACTACTTCGCGGCGAAGCTGAACGCGCGCGTCGAGGACACGGACTTCAACCCCGACGATTTCCTCGCGCGGGTGAACTCCGACCTGGTCGGCAAGTACGTGAACATCGCGAGCCGCGCCGCGGGCTTCATCGGCAAGCGCTTCGGCGGCGAGCTTTCCGCCGAGCCGCTCTCCGCCGGCCGCGAGCTCAAGCACAAGATGCGCGGCAACCTCGCCGCCCCGGCGCCGGACGACGAGCAGGGGCCGGCGATCCTCTTCGAGGTGAAGAGCTTCGCCGACGCCATCGCCGCCGACTACGAGGCGCGCGAGTTCAGCAAGGCGATCCGCCAGATCATGTTCCTCGCCGATCGCGTGAACCAGTACGTGGACGAGCAGAAGCCCTGGGAGATCGCCAAGGAGCCGGGCCAGGACGCGGCGCTGCAATGGTTCTGCACGCTCTACCTGGAGCTCTTCCGCATCCTCACCATCTATCTCAAGCCGGTGCTTCCGAAAGTGGCCGAGGACGTCGAGGAGTTCCTCGGGTTGAAGCCGCTCGCCTGGGAAGACGTCGGAGCGCCGCTGAGGGCCGGCCACAAGGTGCAGCCATACCGCCACCTCGTCTCGCGCATCGACCCCGCGCAGATCGACCAGCTCCTCGAGCCTCCCGCCGAGGCGAAGCCCGAGCCGGCGGCCAAGGCCGCGGCGGGCTCGGCCGACGCCCCGGAGTTCAAGCTCGAGCCCATCGAGCCGCCGAAGCCGCCGGTGATCCTGCCGGTGGGCGACACCATCTCGATCGACGATTTCTCGAAGATCGACCTGCGCATCGCGCGCATCGTGGACGCGGAGCTCGTTGCCGACGCCGACAAGCTGGTGAAGCTCACGCTCGACATCGGCCTGGAGGCGAACCGCACGGTCTTCGCGGGCATCCGCTCGGTCTACACGCCCAAGGACCTCATCGGGCGGCTCACCGTGATGGTCGCCAACCTCGCGCCGCGCAAGATGCGGTTCGGCGAATCGCAGGGCATGGTGCTCGCCGCCGGCGACGGCGCTTCGATCTACCTGCTCGCTCCGGATTCCGGGGCGATGCCGGGCATGCGGATCAAGTAGGGCGGTCCCGATGGGAGGATCGTCTTTCGAGGCGTTGCCCGATGCGCGGCGAGGCCGCCGCGAAAGCGCGAAGCGACAAATAAAAAAACCGCCGGCTGGGCCGGCGGGTGACTCGCAAGTGCGCCTTGCGGGGAAATTCAGTTGTAGGTGAGATCCTTCACTTCCTCCTGCGGAAGCTCGCGGGAATTCAGCGTGACCGTCATGGTAGCGGATGGGGGAGCGGCCGAGACCGGCGCGGCCTTGTGCCCGGCGTTCACGGGCATGAGCGCGACGCTGCCCACGATCACCAATGCGAGGATGCCTGTTACCAACTGCTGCTTTGTATTCATTGTCGTCTCCCTGTCCCGTTGAAGTTCGGCCTTCGCCGCCGCCCGCCCACGGAAGCCATCTTCGTTGGATCGCGCGCCGATGCCTGTGATCGCAATCACAAAAGCCCTCCCGCCGGAAATACAGTTGTAAGACAATCCTCGCCATGCCTGCCCGAGCCGCGCAAAGACCGCCTCCGTACGCGACCGACCGCACCACGCTGGAGCGCGAGGTGCTCGTCGACGTATTCCGCGCGAGCGGACCCGGAGGCCAGCACGTGAACAAGACGGAGTCGGCGCTGCGCCTCACGCATCCTCCTTCGGGCGTCGTGGTGACGTCGCAGGACTCCCCGTCGCAATTTCGCAACCGCGAGACCGCGTTCGATCGGCTCATCGTGCGGCTGAAGAAGCTGAACCACGTGCCCAAGAAGCGCGTTGCGACGAAACCCTCGCGCCGCGCCAAGGAGCGCCGCATCGAGGGCAAGAAGCTGCGCGGCGCCACCAAGCAGGGACGCGGGCGGGTGAAAGGCGATGAGTGAGGCGATCACTCGCCGCCTGGTGGTGCGCGGACGCGTGCAGGGCGTCTGGTTCCGCGAATCGATGCGCCGCGAGGCCGAGCGCCTCGGCGTGACCGGCTGGGTCGCCAACCGGCTGGACGGGAGCCTGGAGGCTGTGGTGCACGGCTCGCCCGAGAGCGTCGAGGAGATCACGCGGTGGGCGCGCCGCGGGCCCGAAGCCGCCGACGTGACCGGCCTCGAGGCGAGCGAGGCTTCGGGGGACTTTGCCGCCTTCGAGAAGCGCCCGAGCTTCTAGCGCATCAGTCGCGGTAGCTCGGGTCCATGCGGTCGAGCTTGCGAAGCAGCGCCGGCCATTCCATCACGCCGTAGGGACGGCGCGTCTGCGGCTGGTAGCTGAGGTAGGTATCCTCCAGCACCTTCCCCGGCACGCTCACGAGCCTCGCGCCCGTCGCCATGGCGGCGAGCTGCGAGCGCGCCGTGAGCTCCAGGCGGTGCATCCAGTTGAAGGCCTCGCCGATGGTCCTGCCCACGGTGAGCAGCCCGTGGTTGCGCAGGATGAGCGCCTCGCCGTCGCCCAGGTCGCGCAGCAGCGACTGCTCCTCCTTGCCGTCCAGCACCACGCCCTGGTAGTCGTGATAGCCAATCTTCAGGAACCGCATCGAGGTTTGCGTGATGGGCAGCACGCCGCAATCGAGCGCGGAGAGCGCCATCCCCGCCCAGGTATGCGTATGGATCACGCACGCCACGTCGTGCCGCGCGCGATGCACGGCCCCGTGGATCACGTAGCCGGCCTTGTTGATGCCGTAGTCCAGGTCGCCGAAGTCGGGCTTGGCGAGGATGTTGCCCCCGATGTCGATCTTGATGAGGCTGGAAGCCGTGATCTCCTCGTACATCATGCCGTACGCGTTGATGAGGAAGGCGCCCTCCTCGCCCGGCACCGCGGCGGAAATGTGGTTGGCCATCATGTCCGACATCTCGTAGTGGGCGACCAGGCGATAGCACGCGGCGGGGTCGACTCGCGCCTTCCATTCGGCCGGCGTGACCTTGTCCTGCATCGACTGAAGCGTGAGCGGATGCGCCATGTTGGACATGCGGGTCTCCTTATTCCGAGCCGATCGAGGCAAGCGGGCGGCGCCGCTCGATGTGGAAGCGCGCCAGCGCCGCCAGGCGATACAGGGCATGGACGAACTTGCCGTAGGGCAGCGTCACGAAGAGCGCGAGCACCAGGGCGAGGTGCACGGCGAGCGCCGTGCCCATGCCGCGCGATTCGCGCAAGGCGAGGAGCGCGAGCCCGGTCGCGCTCACGAGGAAGAGGAGCACGATGAAGGCGGCGTCCATGCCCGATTGTGAAGGATCGGCGAGCTCGGGATCGCGCCGGCCCTTCAGCCACAATAGGCCCGCGGGGCCCGCGATGAGCCCGATGCCGCCCAGCGTGCCGAGGATCACGGGCAGGCTGTAGAAGGGATACGGCGCCTTCCAGCCGAACACGTAGTGATAGATCGTCGCGACGGTGGTGGCGGCGAAGCAGAGCATGAATCCGTAGAACGTGAGGTGGTGGAAATTGCGCCGCGCGAAGGAGGCTCGCGCGTCCCGGCCGGTGCAGCCCTCGCCGCCGCCGTCCAAGTAGCGTAGCCCCATCGCATCCCACGCCGCGGCGCCCAGCGGCTGCGGATTGGCGAGTGCGAGCGCGTCTTCGCCGCCGTCGGATGAGAAGCGGGCGAGGCTCATCGCAAGCGACGCCAGCACGAACACCGCGACCGCGCCGAAGGTGAGCGCCATCGCCTCGTGCGGGACCAGCGCGTAGAAGGAGCCCTGCGCATCGCTCCATGCCGAGAAGAGCCGCACCGGGTCGATCCATGCCGCGGCCGCGAGAAACACCGCGAGGAGGCTCGCCGCGGTCGCGAGAGCCACCACCACGCCGTTTCGCTCGAAGGCGGCGGCGAACGCCGGTGGCCACGCGTACTTGCGGTAGGTTTCCTTGCGCACCCCGGCGAGCACGCGCGGGAAGTTCAGCTGGAACTCGTGGGGCGGCGCGTACTGGCACGCATACAGGCACGCGCCGCAGTTGTGACAGAGGTTGGCGAGGTAGTGCACGTCCTGCTCGTCGAAGGAAAGCCTGCGCTCGAGCGCGGGAAAGACCGCGCAATAGCCCTCGCAGTAGCGGCATGCGTTGCAGATGGCGAGGACGCGCTGCGCCTCCTCGACGAGGGCCTCGAGCCGCGGCCTAGCCTCGGACATGGCGTGCCGCCTCCGCCCCGGCGATGCGTCCGAAGGTCGTCCCGATCGCCATCCCGATGCCGGCGAGGTAGCCCTTGCCCAGCACGTTGCCCGCCATGATCTCGCCCGCGGCGAATACGTTGCGCGCGGGCTTGCCGTCCAGCATCAGCATGCGCGCCTTGTCGTCGATGGCGACCCCGAGGTAGGTGAAGGTGATGCCGGGCCGCAGCGGGTAGCCATAGAAGGGCGGCGTGTCGATCGTGCGCGCCCAATGCGTCTTGGGCGGATCGAGCCCGGAGGTGGCGCAATCGTCGAGCACCGCATGGTCGAACGTGCCCGGGCGCACCGCGGCGTTGAATTGCGCGACCGTCGCCTCGAGCGCGGCCGGGTCGAGGCCCAGGAGCACGGCGAGCTCGCCGAGGGAGCCCGCCTTCAGGGGCGGGAACACCGGCGGCATGAATTTGCCCATGGACTTCTGGTCGATGATGGAGAAGCCGATCTGGTCGGGCTCGCCGGCGATGAGGCGCCCCCAGATCGCGTAGCGCTTCGGCCAGAAGTCCTCGCCCTCGTCGTAGAAACGCTGCGCGTGCTTGTTCACCACGATGCCCAGGGAGACGGCGTCGACGCGCGTCACGATGCCGCCGTCGAATTTCGGCGAGCGCGAGTCGATGGCGACGCAGTGGCCCTGGGTAGGATCGCTCACCTGCTTCGCGCCCTTGTCGAGGAGGAGCTTCAGCACGACCCCCATGTTGTAGGGCGTGCCGCGCACGATGAAGTTGTCCGCGGGCGGGCCCCAGGCCTCGCGCAGCCATGCGAGGTTCGATTCGAATCCGCCGCAGGCCACCACCACCGCGCGCGCGTGGACCTCGTGCAGCGCGCCCTTCATCCGCACCGTCGCCGACGTGAAGCGCCCGTCCCGAAGCGCGAGGTCCACCACCTCGCTGTCGTAGGAAACTTCGACGCCGAGCGCTTCGCCCGCCGCATAGTAGGCGTTCATGAGGGCCTTGCCGCCGCCGAGGAAGAACGCGTTGGTGCGCGCGAGGTGCAGCGTGCCGCCGAGCGGCGCCTGGAAGCGCACGCCGTGCTGCTTCATCCACGGCAGGTGCTTCTCCGTCTCGCGGATCGCCATGCGCGCGAGCTTCTCGTCGGTGAGCCCGCCCGTCACCTTGAGGAGGTCCTGCCAGTACTCCTCCTCGGGATAGGCCCCGGTGAGGACATCGAGGGGGCCGGTGTGCATCGTGCGCATGTTGCGCGTGTGCCGGCTGTTGCCGCCGCGGCAATGCACGGGCGCCGATTCGACCACCCGCACCGAAAGGCCCGAGCGCCGCGCCGTGATCGCCGCGCAGAGGGCGGCATTGCCGCCCCCGAGGACGAGGAGGTCGTAGTTGCGCGGGGGCTCCACTAGTACACGACTTCGACGTTCTTCTCGTCGAGCCACTGCGCGAGCGAGTCGAGGAGCGGCCCCGAGACCTTCACCTTGCAGCTCTCCGGGAGGCGGATGTCGCACTCGCCCTGCGCGTTGCGGTAACGGATCGCGACGTGGCACTTGCCGCCGGCGTACTGGGCGAGGAGGGCCTTCAGCTTCGCGGAGTCCGCCTGCCCGTTGATGGAAAGACGAAGGAGGCGCGCGTGCGCGGCGCGCACCTCGGCCAGGTCCATGAGGCTCTCCGCGGTGATGCGCAGCCCGCCGGAGAATTCGTCCGGGAAGATCCTGCCCTTCACCACCACCACCTGGTCTTCCTGCACCACCGCGCGCTTCTCGTGGAAGAGCTCGCCGAAGACGACGACCTCCACGCGCGCGCTGCCGTCGTCGAGGGTGAGGATCGCCATGCGCCCGCGCCGCGAGTTGCGCATCTGCACGCCGTAGATCACGCCAGCCAGCATGATCGGCTCCATCTGCGGCGCGAGGTTGGCGAGAGGCGTGCGCGCGAAGCGGCGCAGCTCTTCGCGGTAGGCGTTGAACGGGTGGCCCGAGAGATAGAAGCCGAGGCTCTGCTTCTCGTTCTGCAGGCGCTCACGCTCGCCCCACATCGGCGCGCGCACCATCTCGAACGACTCCGTGGCGCCGCCGGACGCGCCGAAGAGACTCACCTGGGAGGCGAACTGCTCGGCGTGGTCCGCGCCTTCGATCGCTGCGCCCAGGGACGCGAGGAGGCTCGCGCGATTCGCCTCGACGGCGTCGAACGCCCCGGCGCGGATGAGCGCTTCCATGGCGCGGCGATTCACGATGCGCCGGTCCACCCGGCGGCAGAAATCCGCGATGCCCGTGAACGGCCCCGCTTCCTGGCGCGCCTTCATCACGTTGAGGATCGCCTGCTCGCCGGTACCCTTCACCGCGCCCAGCCCGAAGCGCACGCGCTTCGCGTCGAGCGGCACGAAGCGATAGTCGGATGTGTTCACGTCGGGCGGCAGGATCGCGAGGCCGTGCGCCTTCGCGTCGTCGTGGAAGATCTGCACCTTGTCGGTCTCGTCCATCACCGCCGACAGGTTGGCCGCCATGAACGCGCAGAGGTGGTGCGCCTTGAGGTAGGCGGTCTGGTAGGCGACCAGCGCGTAGGCCGCGGCGTGGGACTTGTTGAAGCCGTAGCCCGCGAACTTCTCCATCAAGTCGAAGATCTGGTCGGCCTTCGCGGGGGTGAGGCCGTTCTTCGCCGCGCCCTCCTTGAAGATCGCGCGCTGCGCGGCCATTTCCTCCGCCTTCTTCTTGCCCATGGCGCGGCGCAGCAGGTCCGCGCCGCCGAGCGTGTAGCCACCCAGCACCTGCGCGATCTGCATCACCTGCTCCTGGTACACCATGATCCCGTAGGTGGGTCCGAGGATGGGCTCGAGGCGCGCATCGGGATAGTCGACCCGCTGGCGCCCGTGCTTCCTCTCGATGAAGTCGGGGATGAGGTCCATGGGGCCGGGGCGATACAACGCGACAAGCGCGATCACCTCGTCGAAGCGATCGGGCCTCAACTTCTTGATGAGGTCCTTCATGCCGCGCGATTCGAGCTGGAACACCGCGGTCGAATGGCCGCGCGCGAGAAGCTGGTAGCTCGCCGCGTCGTCGAGCGGGATCCTGTCGAGGTCGAAGCCCTCGTGGCCCAGCATCTTCACGTAGCGCACCGCCCAGTCGAGGATGGTGAGCGTGGTGAGCCCGAGGAAGTCGAACTTCACGAGGCCCGCCTTCTCGACGTCGTCCTTGTCGAACTGGCTCACCATCGCGGTGGAGTTCTCGGCGCAGTAGAGGGGCGTGAAGTCGGTGAGCTTGCCGGGCGCGATGATGACCCCGCCCGCGTGCATGCCGACGTTGCGCGCGAGGCCCTCGAGCGAGCGCGCGAGGTCGATGAGTTCCCTCACCTCCTCCTGCTCGTTCATCAGCACCTTCAACTGCGGCTCGGCGACGAGCGCCTTCTCCAGCGTGATGCCGAGCTCGAAGGGGATCAGCTTCGCGATGCGGTCCACCTCGCCGTAGGGCATGGAGAGGACGCGCCCCACGTCGCGCACCACGGCTTTCGCGGCCATGGTTCCGAAGGTGACGATCTGCGAGACGCACTGCGCGCCGTACTTCTCCTTCACGTACTCGATCACGCGGTCGCGCCCGTCCTGGCAGAAGTCGATATCGAAGTCCGGCATCGAGACGCGCTCGGGATTGAGGAAGCGCTCGAAGAGGAGGTCGTAGCGCAGGGGATCCAGGTCGGTGATGCCGAGCGAGTACGCGACGAGCGAGCCCGCGCCCGAGCCGCGGCCGGGCCCCACCGGAACGCCGTGGGTCTTGGCCCAGTTGATGAAGTCCGCGACGATGAGGAAGTAGCCCGCGAACCCCATCTGGATGATGGTCTTCACCTCGAATTCCAGGCGCTCGCGATAGCGCGGCGCCGCTTCGCCGCGCGCGGCGTCCTGCGGATAGAGATGCGCGAGGCGCCGCTCCAGGCCCGCGCTCGACTGCGCGCGCAGGTATTCCTCGATGGATTCACCCCGCGGCGTGGGGAAATCCGGCAGCCGGCTCTTGCCGAGGGTGAATTCGAACGCGCAGCGCCGGGCGATCTCGACCGAGTTCTCGAGCGCGGCGGGCAGGTCCGCGAAGAGCTCCGCCATCTGCGCCTGCGTCTTGAAGTATTGCGACGGCAGGAATTCGCGCGGGCGCCGGCTGTCGCCGAGCACGAAGCCCTGGGCGATGCACACGCGCGCTTCGTGGGCGCGGTACTGGTCGGGCCGGATGAATTGCACGGGGTGCGTGGCGACCACGGGCAAGCCCACGCGCTCGGCGAGCGCCACCGAGGCCTGGACGAACGCGGCGCTCCTCACCGGGTCGAGGCGTTGGACCTCGACGTAGAAAGAGCCGGGGAAATCCTCGCTCCATTGGCGCGCCGCCGCATCGGCCTGGTCGCGGTTGCCGGACAAGAGCGCGGTGCCGACGTCGCCCGCCTGCGCTCCCGAAAGCACGATGAGGCCCTCCACGCCGCGCAGCCATTGGCGTTTCAGCTCCGCGCGGCCGCGCCAATGGTTCTCGGCGTGAGCGCGGGACAGGAGTTCGCAAAGCGCGAGGTAGCCCGCGCGCGTGCGGCAAAGCAACGTGACTCGGTACGCGCTGTCGCGGTTGCGCTCGTTGGTGATCCAGGCATCGCAGCCGATGACCGGCTGCACGCCGGCCGCCCGCGCGGCCTCGAAGAACTTGATGGCCCCGAATAGGTTGGAGGCGTCGGTGATGGCGAGCGCCGGCATGGCATCGGCCGCCGCGGCGGCCACCGCGTCGTCGACGCGCGCCATGCCGTCCACGACGGAATACTCGCTGTGCAGGCGCAGGTGGACGAAGCGGGGTTCAGCCATCTGGAAAGTCTACCGGCGTTCGGCGAAGAAACGCTTCAGCGCTGCGCCGCATTCCTCGGCGAGCACTCCGCCCTCGAAGCGGCCATGGTGGTTGAAGGTGGGGAGCGCCGGCAGGTCCACGATGCTGCCGCAGGCGCCGGTCTTCGGGTCCGAAGCCCCGTAGACGATGCGGGCAATGCGCGCGTGCGCCATCGCTCCCACGCACATCACGCAGGGCTCTAGGGTCACGTACAGCTCGCAGCCGGTGAGACGGTAGTTGCCGAGCGCGCGCGCGGCCTCGCGCATGGCGACGATCTCCGCGTGCGCCGTCGGATCCGACGTCGTGATGGGCCGATTGGAGCCGCGTCCGATGACGCGACCTTCCTTCACGACCACGGCGCCGACCGGAACCTCGCCCGCCGCCGCTGCCTGCGCCGCCAGCTCGAGCGCGGCGCGCATGAACTCCTCCGCGGAGGCTGGCGCTGGCAATCCTGCTCGATCCATGGGGAATCTTCTTCCGGGCGACGCGTGCATCTGCCGACGGATTATCGCACGCGCGCTTCAGCGATCGGGCGGCGCGGGAGGTGTGATTTCCGCCGGCGCGGCATCCCCATCGGCTGCGGCTGCGGCTGCGGCTGGCGCAGCGTGCGCACCCGCCCGCTCGGGCAAGACGAGGTCGATGTCGAAAGGCTTGGCGAGGACCAGGGTCGGCAGGAAAGTGGAGAGCGCCGCATAGACGAGCAGCCCGCCATACCAGCTGTCCGGGATGGAGTAGTGCTCGCGCAGGATCGTCGCGAGCACGAGCGTGAAGATGAGCGTGGGCGCGAGCGCGACGCCGACGTTGAGCGCGCCCCGCGCGTCCTCGCCGACGAGGAAGCGGCGCTGCAGCCAGACGACTCCCACGCGCAGCGGCAGGACCGTCACCGCCGCGAAGAGCCCGAGTCCCAGGGACTACCAGGCGAGAGCGCCCAGAGGAATCTCCATGCCGCGATAGAAGAAATAGAACGGCACGAAGAAGCTCGCAAAGAGCTGCACGGCGCGCAGGTTCTCGTCCGATGCGAAATCCGGCAGGCGCTCGCGCAGGAGGCGCGCCGCGAGACCCACCAGGAACGCGCCCACGAGGTAGTAAACCCCCATTTCCTTGGTGGCGTAGGCGGCGATCATGCCCACCATGAGGAGCAACGAGAAGCCGGAGCCCGGCGCGAAGGGCACGACCCAGCGCCCCAGGACGAGCAGCATCGCCGGGACCAGCGCAATGAGCCCCACCAGGCCCGCCGAGGACCATGCGAGGCGCTCGAGCGTATCCGACTGCAGGACGACGAAGAGGGCCAGCAGCGCGAGCACTTCGCTGCCGATCGCCTTGATCTTGATCCAGTAGCGCTCTTCCTCGTTCAATCCGAGGCGCTCCAGGGTTTCGAGGATGAAACCGGTGGAGGGCGTGAGGAGGGCCAGGGCAAGGAGGGCGGCCACCTGCCACGACATCGCGAGATAGCGCACGCCGGCCCACGCGGCCGCGCAAACGACAGCGGAGCGAATGAGGAGGTGGACGAGAAGGCCCCACCATCCCTTGCGCAGCGACGGCAGGTCGATCTCGAGGCCGGCGAAGAGAAAGAGCGAGGAGATTCCGAGCGTCGCGAGCAGGCTCAAAGTCTCGTCATGGCTGTAGGCGCCCAGCAGCGCCGCGGCGATCATGCCCAGCGCGAACCCGGTGAGCGGCGCCGGGACGAGGAGGCGCTGCAGCACCCGCGGAACCACCAGCACCGCGAAGATCAGCACAAGGTAGGCGAGCTCGCTGGAAACCGGCGCGTGCTCAACTCCCGCCATCGATCACTCCCACTCGATCGTCGCCGGCGGCTTGGACGAAACGTCGTAGACCACGCGGTTGATGCCGCGCACCTCGTTGATGATGCGGCTCGCGACTTTCCCGAGGAGCTTGTGGGGCAGCTCGGCCCAGTCTGCGGTCATGAAATCGCTGGTCGCCACCGCGCGCAGCGCGACCACGAATTCGTAGGTGCGCCCATCGCCCATCACGCCTACGGAGCGCACCGGCAGGAAAACGGCGAATGCCTGCGCGACCTGGTCGTACAAGGTGACGCCGTCCTCGTTGGTCGCGTTGCGAAGCTCCTCGATGAAGATCGCGTCGGCGCGGCGCAGGAGCTCGGCGTACTCCGGCTTCACTTCGCCCAGGATGCGCACGCCCAATCCGGGGCCCGGGAAGGGATGGCGATACACCATCTCGCGCGGCAGCCCCAGCTCCACGCCGAGGAGGCGCACCTCGTCCTTGAAGAGCTCGCGCAGCGGCTCGAGGAGCTTCAGGTGCAGCGATTCCGGGAGCCCCCCCACGTTGTGGTGCGACTTGATGGTGACCGCCTTCTTGGTCTTGCCGCCCGCGCTCTCGATCACGTCGGGATAGATCGTTCCCTGCGCAAGCCACTTCGCGCGCGGAAGCTTCTTCTTCGCCTCGCGCTGGAAGACATCGACGAAGAGCCGGCCGATGATCTTCCTCTTCTCCTCGGGGTCCGCGACGCCCGCGAGCGCCGCGTAGAACTCCGGCGCCGCATCGACGCGGTCGACTTTCACGCCGAGGTGCTTCGCGAAGGTCCGCATCACCTGGTCGCCCTCGTCCAGCCGCAGGAGCCCGGTGTCGACGAAGATGCAGGTGAGCTGGTCGCCGATCGCCTTGTGGATGAGCGCCGCGGCCACGGCCGAATCGACGCCGCCCGACAATCCCAGGATGACCTCGTCGTTGCCGACCTCCCCGCGGATGCGCCCGATCGCCTGGGGCACGAACTGCGGCATGTTCCAGTCGGCGCCGCAGCCGCAGATGTCGTGCGCGAAGCGCGAATAGATTGCCTTGCCCTGCTTCGTGTGCGTGACCTCGGGATGGAACTGCACCGCGTAGAAGCGGCGCGACTCGTCGGCCATGCCGGCCAGGGGACAGGCGGGGTTCTCCGCGATCAGCTTGAAGCCGGGCGGCAGCTTCGTCACCTTGTCGCCGTGGCTCATCCAAACATCGAGGAAGGCCTCGCCCTTCTCGTTCACGCGATCCTGGATACCCTCGAGGAGCCGCGAATGGCCGCGCGCGCGCACTTCCGCGTAGCCGAACTCGCGCACCTTGCCCGCCTCGACGGTGCCGCCGAGCTGCGCGGCCATCGTCTGCATGCCGTAGCAGATGCCGAGCACCGGCACGCCGAGCTCGAACACGGCCTGCGGCGCGCGCGCCGTTTCCTCCTCGGTGACCGATGCATGGCTTCCGGAAAGGATCACGCCGCGCGGGTCGAAGTCGCGCACGAACTGCGCGTCGACGTCGTGCGGATGGAGCTCGCAATAGACGCCCGTCTCGCGCAGCCTGCGCGCGATGAGCTGGGTCACCTGGGAGCCGAAATCGAGGATGAGGATCTTGTCCACAGAGCCTCGTGGCTTAGTCGACGTGATAGTTCGGGGCTTCCTTGGTGATCTGCACGTCGTGGACGTGCGACTCGCGCATGCCCGCCGAGGTGATCTCGACGAATTCCGCGTTGGTGCGCATCTCTTCGACAGTGCGGCAGCCGGTGTAGCCCATGCTCGCGCGAAGCCCGCCCATGAGCTGCATGATGATCGCGGTGGCTGGCCCCTTGTAGGGGATGCGGCCTTCGACGCCTTCGGGAACGAGCTTGTCGGCGTTCATCTCGGAGTCCTGGAAGTAGCGGTCGCTCGAGCCCTTCTGCATCGCGGCGATGGAGCCCATGCCGCGATAGGATTTGTAAGAGCGTCCCTGGAAGAGCTCGATATCGCCGGGGGCCTCTTCGCTACCGGCGAAGAGGCTGCCCAGCATCACGCTGCCCGCGCCCGCCGCAACCGCCTTGGCGATGTCGCCCGAATAGCGGATGCCGCCGTCAGCGATGCACGGCACCTCGGCGCCCCGCAATGCGTCGGCCACGTCCTGGATGGCAGTGATCTGCGGCACGCCCACGCCGGCGACGATGCGGGTCGTGCAAATGGAGCCCGGGCCGATGCCGACCTTCACGCCGTCCGCGCCGTGGTCGACCAGCGCGAGCGCGCCGGCCTTGGTGGCGATGTTTCCGCCCACGACCTGCACCAGCGGGAAGGTTCTCTTCACCCACCTCACGCGATCGAGCACGCCCTGCGCGTGGCCGTGCGCGGTATCGACGATGATCACGTCGGCGCCCGCCTCCACCAGCGCGGCGACGCGCTCTTCCGTGCCTTCGCCCACGCCGACCGCCGCGCCCACGCGAAGGCGCCCCTGCTGGTCCTTGCAGGCGTTGGGGTGCTCGGAGGATTTGAGGATGTCCTTCACGGTCATGAGCCCGCGCAGCTCCCAGTCGCCGTTGATGACGAGCACGCGCTCGAGGCGATGGCGGTGCATGAGGGAGCGCGCCTCCTCGAGGCTCGCGCCTTCCTTCACCGTGATGAGCCTGTCGCGCGGCGTCATGATGTTCTTCACCGGCTGGTCGAGGTTGTCCTCGAAGCGCAGGTCGCGGTTGGTGACGATGCCGACGACGCGCTTGCCTTCCAGCACGGGAAGCCCGGAGATGCGATGCTTGCGCGTGAGCTCGAGCACCTCGCGCACCGTCATCGACGGCGCGACCGTGATCGGCTCTTTCACCACGCCACTCTCGAAGCGCTTCACCTTCGCCACTTCGGCGCCTTGCGCGCGCGGCGACATGTTCTTGTGGATGATGCCGATTCCGCCTTCCTGAGCGAGGGCGATCGCAAGGCGCGACTCCGTCACCGTGTCCATCGCGGCCGACAGGAGCGGGATGTTCAGCTGGATCGTGCGGGTGAGGCGGGTCGCGAGGTTGACTTCGCGGGGGAGGACGGTCGAGTGGGCGGGGACAAGCAGTACGTCGTCAAAGGTGAGCGCTTTTTGGATGACGCGCATTCGGAAACCCTTAGCTGCAAAAGGAGATTATACAGATCGGTCCTACAGCAGACAACCGAGGCGGCGCTCCGCGCGTTGAAGGGCGGCGCCGCATTGACGCTCCAGTCGTTTCTCGATAAGGTAGCGTAAATGCTTGAAACTTCACGTCTTTGGCTGGCCCTTTTCGGGGTGATTTTGGCGGGGTGCGTAGCCCCGCCGCAGCAGGTCGTGGAGGAGCCTCGCGTCGCACCGCCGGTGGCCGCAATCGCGCCTCCGCGCGACGACACGGGGCTCGCAGAAGAGGCAAAAGCGCTCCTCGCGCAGGCGGAAACGGACGTGCAGCGCGCGCGCGCCAAGCGCGCGCTCTGGCTCAAGGCCTGGGAAGATCTCCTCGCCGCGCGCCAGGCGGTCGCCTCGCGCGACCCCGCGGCCGCCATCCGCAGCGCGAAGAGGGCGAGCGAGCTGGCGCAACTGGGTCTCGAGCAGCTGGCCTATCCCGCCGTGAAGTGATTTACAGGAGAAACACCACCATGAAGCGCTTTCTCATCATCGCCCTCGCCTGCAGCACGGCGACACTCGCGTGCGCGGAGCTCTACAAATACATCGACAAGGACGGCAAGACCGTCTACTCCGACCAGCCGCCGGTCAACATCGACTCGAAGCAGATGAACATCTCTTCGGGCGCGAGCACCAATACGCCGGCGCCCGCGTCCGCGCCGAAGTCCGCGGTCGAGCGCGACCGCGAGCTGCAGAAGACCCGTGACGAGACGCGCGAGCGCGCGAAGAAATCCGACGAGACCGCCAAGCAGGCCGAAGCCCAGCAGCAAGCATGCGTGCAGGCGCGCGAGGCGTACCAGACTTTCGCCGACGGCGGACGCATCACCAAGTACAACGAGAAAGGCGAGCGCGTGTATCTCGGCGACCAGGAAATCGATGCCGGCCGTGAGCGAACCAAGCGCGAGATGGACGAAGCCTGCAAGAAGTCGTGAGCGGGAGACGGCCGCGAGCCGCGGCCCATAACAAGGAGATTTCTTGGCGCACTCGGCAAACAGGGGAACGCGGCCGCTAGCTCTTGCCTTCGCGTCGAGCCTCGCGTTCGTGGCGCCACCGGCGCTCGCGCTCTCGCTCGGCGAGCCCCAGGTGCGCTCGGCACTGGGTGAGCCCCTCGACCTGCGCATCGCGGTCAAGATCGACAAGGGTGAATCGATCGAGCCGTCCTGCTTCACGCTCTCCCCAGACCCCAACGCCTCCGTTCCACGGCTGACCTCGGCGCGCGTTTCGCTCGAGCGCTCCGCGCAGGGTACGTACCTGCGCATTCGCTCCGACGGCTACGTGAACGAACCCGCGCTTTCCCTGGGCGTCGTGGCGGCATGTCCCGGTCAGTTCGCCGAATACCACCGCGAGTATTCGCTGCTGGTCGATCCGCGCAAGGGCGCCGCGCCCGTTTCCGAAAACGCGAGCGCGCCACCGTCGCAACCGGCGCGCGCCGCCCCCGCGGGCGGCATCGCGGCCAGCATTCCGGATGCCGTGGCCACCCTCATCGCGCGCATCGGCGACACCCTCGAATCGATCGCCAATGCCATCTTCCCCGGTGACCGCGCCGCGAAGAAGTCGTATATCGAGGCAATGCGCGAGAGCAACCCGCCCCTCGCGGCGCTCGGCGACCGCGATCCCATCCCGATCGATACGCCCATCGCCCTTCCCGACCTGCGCACGTTCGCTCGTGCCCATGCAGGCCGCGAGGCCCCGGGGCCGCAGGCCGTGGCGCACGCCGCCCCGGCACCTGAACGCGCGGCGCACGCACGCCGGAGCGAGCGGCTCGCGCCTGCCATTCCCCCCGAAAGAACGGCCCCACCCGCCGCCGAACCGCGCGCCGCCCCCCGCGAGACGACTCCCGCGCCCGCCGCGAAGGCCGCGTCGCCAGCCGCGCCGCGACAGAAGGCGGCGCCTTCCTTCGTGCTCAAGCTTTCCTCGCCCGAGGTCGACCTCTCGCGCAGCCGCGCCGTCGACGAACGCATGCGCGCGCAGTTGCGCGAGCGCCTCACGATGCTCGACGAGGACGATCAGGTCGCCGCCGTCCTCGCGCTTCGCCACAGCGTGCGCGAGCTCGAGACGAAGGTGGCCGACCTGCAGCTGAAGCTCTCGGGCATGCCCAGCTCGGTCCCGCCGCCGCGAGCCGCTGCCCAGCCCAAGGCCGTCCCCGCCCCCGGGGTCCCGCCGCCTCCCGCCAGGATCGAGCCTTCGCCGCCGAAGTTGGAGGCTCCCGCCCCCGCGGTCGAGGCCGCTCCGGCGCCCGTGATCGCGCCAACGCCGGCACCCGCGGTGAAGGAGCCCGAGGTCGCACCGTCGCCCGCGCCCGCGAGCGACGCGAAGACCGAGCCGGCCCCGGCGCCGACGCCTTCCCCCGCGCCCTCCGTCGAGGCAAAGCCGCGCCCGGAGCCAAAATCGTCCGCGTCCTCGATCGACTGGCTCTACTACGGGCTTTGGGCACTCGCCTTCCTCCTCGTGGCCGCGGCGGCGACGCTCGCCTGGCGTCTGGCGCGCCGCCGCCGCGACGAAGCGGCGCACGAGGAAGTGGAAGAAGATGCGACGCCGTCCGGAGAGGACCGCATCGTCGTCGCCGACGAATTCAGCGAAGAGCCGGTCTTCGCGGAAGAGGCCGTCGCCCCCGGCGAGGCGCCGCGCCGCGAGATCGATTCCGATGCCGAGCTTCCCACGCGCCTCCCGGACAATAACAGCGACCACCTTCGCCAGCGCTATATCGAGGAGCGCTTCCCCGAGATCGGCAAGGGCGCCATCGTCCTCGAGGATCCCGCCTCGGTGGTGAAGGGCGCCCGCCTCTTCTACGAGGATGGCGCGCTCGCGCGCGCCGTGGAGCTCCTGCATTACGCCATCGAGCGCAAGCCCGGGGAAGTGCGCACCTGGCTCGCCCTCTTCGAGATCTACCGGCTGGAGAGGCTCTCGGGAGAATTCGCGGAGCTCGCGCGCCGCTTCCGCGACCCGCACGGCAAGAGCGAGCACTGGAAGAAGGTGCAGTACTTCGGTCGCGAGATCGATCCGGGCAACGAGCTCTACGCGCCGCCCTCCGTCAATACTTTCGAGACCATCGGCCCGAGCCAGGCGAAACGCATGGCCGCCGACGATGCGAGCTTCGATCCGGTGGCGGAGAACTGGCTCGCGATGCCGATGGACTTCCAGAACGAGGTCCTCGCCAACGAGCTGCGCAACGCGCTGATGGCCGATGCCGGGATCCGCGAGGAAGACCTCGTTCCCAACCCGATGCCGGCGTTGCGCAACATCGAGATGTTCTCCGTCGCCTGACATGTCGAGCGAACTCGCCGACGCGGAGCGCGTCCTCGGCCTGAAGACGGTTCGCGAAGCGACATCGCGCTCGCTCTTCCTCTCCTCGATCCGCGAGCTCGGCAAGGACGCATCGGAATTCAGCATGGAGCGGCTGCAGCAGTTGATGCGCATCGAGGAGCATTTCCAGGCGCTCCTGCTCTACGACCAGATCGATTTCCTGCGCCAGCCGGCGATGGCCTCCGAAGCGGACCGCGATTTCGCCCTGAACATCCAGCGCATCTGCCTGGAGGCGGCCAACGGTTTCCAGCGCTTCCTGCGCAACCGCAACGCCTGGGCCACGACGCGCGAGGCGCTCGACGTGATGTTCCGCGTGACCGGCCTCGCGCTGAACGCGATCCACAGTTTCGTGAAATGGGGCTACTTCCTGAACGAACCGGGCCGCGCCGCTCCGTGGAAGCAGGTGCACGCCCTGTACGCGCTTTCAGAAGCCGACGGCTACTCGCAGGTGCCTTTCGTGCTGCACCCTTCGCAGCCGAGCTTCAAGCCCTGCGTGCAATCGCTCTACCTGCGCACCCTCATCCTCGACCTGCTGAACACCGGCAACCTCTCGAAGATCCAGATCGAGGTGGCCGACGGATGGTTTTCATCCTGGTGCAACGATTATTCGCTCGACACGGAATACTCGACGCGCAACCACCTCTTCTTCGTCGACCTCGCCTCGGACTCGGGCATGCACCTCATGCGCAAGGACAGTCACGGGGAGACGGTGCGTTACGTCCGCACCGACGGGCTCAAGGCCCAGATCGAGGAGGTGCAGCTCGGGTTGCGCCACGGCCGCCTTTACGCGGGCTACGGCGCCGGCGCGGTATTCCCCGTGGAAGAGCACGTGGCGCTCCTCGCGATCATCGAGAGGCTCTACCACTCGATCCTCGCGGGAAGCGAAAACCGCATCGAGGAGCGCACCCATTTCGAGGACCGCGAGGTCGACGTCGTGATCGGCATCGACCGCGTGATGAAGAAGATGCGCGAGGCGCCCTCGCAGGCGACCGCGCCGCGCCCGCAATCGCCCCCGGCCGCGCTCGCGGAAACGATCGAGTTGAGCCCCGCGGGGTTGTCGCTCGTCGCGAATGCCGCGCCCTCCGGGGCGAAGGAGGAGACCGCCGATCCCGACATCGAGCGCTGGCGCGTCTACGACCTGAGCTCCAAGGGCTACGGGCTCCTCGTGGACCGCGCGGCGGCCGAGATGATCCTGCTGAACGGGATCATCGCGCTTCGCAACCACGAAACCGGTGGATGGATCGCGGGGCTCGTCGTAAGGAAGCTCGCCAACCGGGTGCGCGGCGAGATCCTGGTGGGAATCGAGGTGCTCGCCTACCGGCCCATCCCCGTGGACCTGCTGCCGGCTTCCGGAGGGGCGACGGTGCAAGCGCTCTACATGCCGGGCTTCGACACGAACGGCAAGCTCGACTCAGTGATCGTGCGCGTGGCCGATTTCCGCTCCGACCAGGTGCTCGCCATCAAGGGCGGCGGCGCGCGCTACCACGTGCGCCTGAATCGCGTCATTCGCAAGGGCGCGGACTGGATCAAGGCCCGCTTCGAGATCGAGTCGAAGGCTTGAGGCGCGCTCTCCGCCTGCGCATGTCCTTGGGATCGGCCTTCAACTCGCGGTAGAGCTCCACGCGGTCGCCCTCGCGCAGCACCGAATCGCGGCTCGCGGCCCGCGCCCAGATCCCGACACCGAGCCCTTCGACGTCCACCTCCGCGAAGCGCTCGCGGATGCGCGCCGCGGCGATCGCCTCGGACACCGAGGCGCCCTCGGGCAGCTCGACCTCGATCACCTCCTGGCGCCCGGGAAGCGCCAGCGCCACCGACACCCGGATCACGCGAGCGCCTCGGCGCGCGCGACGAAGCGATCCACGAGCGTCTCGATGATGCGGCCGAATACGGGCCCCGCGATCGCCGCCATGGCGGCGTTGGCGAGCGAATAATCGAGCGCGAGCTCCACCTTGCAGCCCGAATCGCCGAGGGCGGCGAAGCTCCAGCGGCCCTTGAACGATTCGAAGGGACCGTCGACGAACTCGAGGTCGATGCGCCGGGGAGGGTTCTTCCGGTTCAACGTCGTGATATGGCTCACGAGGCCGTGGTAGTCGATGTCGATACGCGCACGCGTGATGGCCTCGTTGCGCGCCTCGACCGCCGTGCCCGAGCACCAAGGCAGGAACTGCGGATAGCGCTCGACATCGTCCACGAGGTCGAACATGGCACGGGCGGTGTGCGGGACGATCACGCTCTTCAGGACGGTGGGCATGGGTTCGACCGGTAGAATAAACACTTATGTCGATCGTCGAAAACAGGAAAGCGTTCCACGACTACTTCGTCGAGGAGCGCTACGAGGCCGGGCTCGTGCTCGAGGGCTGGGAGGTGAAGGCCATCCGCGCCGGCCGCGTGCAGCTGAAGGAAGCGTACGTGACCCTCATGGGCGCCGAGCCCTTCGTGATCGGGATGCACATCTCGCCGCTTCCCACCGCGTCCACCCACGTGCACCCGGATCCCACTCGCTCGCGAAAGCTCCTCCTCAACGCCGAGGAAATCAGGAAGCTCATCGGCAAGGTCGAGCAGCGCGGCTACACGCTGGTGCCCATCGACCTTCACTACACCAAGGGCCGCGTGAAGATCTCGATCGGCCTCGCCAAGGGCAAGAAGCAGCACGACAAGCGCGAGGTCGAGAAAGAGCGCGACTGGCAACGCGAGCAGGCCCAGCTCCTGCGCCGCAAGGCGTAGGGATTCTTCTCACGCCTCGCGCCTCAAATTGAAAAGCCCGCTCGCGCGGGCTTTTGTTTGGGGTGGCTGATGGGATTCGAACCCACGACAACTGGAATCACAATCCAGGACTCTACCGCTGAGCTACAGCCACCGTCATCTTGAAATCTGGCGCGCCCGACAGGATTCGAACCTGTTACCCCCGGCTTAGAAGGCCGGTGCTCTATCCGGATGAGCTACGGGCGCATTCGGAGTCGAATCGTCGGTGGTCGGGGTGGAGGGATTCGAACCCCCGACATCTTGCTCCCAAAGCAAGCGCGCTACCAGACTGCGCTACACCCCGATGTCACGCCAGCGAAGCGGACGATGCGGGTCCGCTCCGACAGGCGTCAATTATAGACGGCTCCTACTGCGATGCCGACTCCGCCGGCGCGGCAGGCGGCGACTCCTCGCGCTTCGGCGGATCGAGAAGCGCCTTGCGCGACAGTCTCACGCGGCCCTTGTCGTCGGCCTCGAGCACCTTCACTTTCACGATCTGGCCCTCTTTCAGGTAGTCCGAGACCGCGTTCACGCGCTCGTGCGCGATCTGCGAGATGTGCAGCAGGCCGTCCTTGCCGGGCAGCAATTGCACGATCGCGCCGAAATCCAGCAGGCGCAGCACCGGCCCCTCGTAGATCTTGCCGACCTCGACCTCCGCCGTGATCGCCTTGATGCGGTTCATCGCGTCCTCGCCCGCCTCGGCGGACAGGCACGCGATGGAGATGGTGCCGTCGTCCTCGATGTCGATCGTGGTGCCGGTCTCGCGGGTGAGCGCCTGGATCACGCTTCCGCCCTTGCCGATCACCTCGCGGATCTTGTCCGGGTTGATCTTCATCTTGATGATGCGCGGCGCGTAGTTCGACATCTCGACGCGCGGGCCCGGAACGGCCTCTTTCATGATCTTGAGGATGTGGATGCGCCCTTCCTTGGCCTGGTCGAGCGCGACCTTCATGATCTCGCGCGTGATGCCGGTGATCTTGATGTCCATCTGCAGCGCGGTGATGCCCTGCTCGGTGCCCGCGACCTTGAAGTCCATGTCGCCGAGGTGGTCCTCGTCGCCGAGGATGTCGGTGAGCACCGCGAAGCGCCCGCCGTCCTTGATGAGGCCCATGGCGATGCCCGCCACGTGGCTCTTCAGCGGCACACCCGCGTCCATGAGCGAGAGGCAGCCGCCGCACACCGATGCCATCGACGACGAGCCGTTGGACTCGGTGATCTCGGAGACGACGCGCAGCGTATAGCCGAATTCGTCCTTCGAGGGCAGCACTGCCAGAAGCGCGCGCTTGGCGAGTCGGCCGTGGCCAATCTCGCGTCGCTTCGGCGAGCCGACGCGGCCGGTCTCGCCGGTGGAGAACGGCGGGAAGTTGTAGTGCAGCATGAAGCGCTCGGTGTACTCGCCCTGGAGCGCGTCGATGCGCTGTTCGTCCTGGCCGGTGCCCAGAGTCGTGGTGACGATCGCCTGGGTCTCGCCGCGGGTGAAGAGCACGCTGCCGTGCACGCGCGGCAGGATGGTCGGTCGGATGGAGATGGGGCGCACCGTGCGCGTGTTGCGCCCGTCGATGCGCGGCTCGCCGTTCAGGATCTGGCCGCGCACGATCTTGGCTTCCATTTCCTTGAGGATCCCGCGCGTCACGTTGGCGTCCGCGGGCTCTTCGCAATTCACCACGCACTGGTCGAGGACGCGGCGCTTGATTTCCTCGAGCTTGTCCTGGCGCTGCGACTTCGACTTCATGCGGTAGGCGTCGGCGAGGTCGGCCTCGCAGATGCCCCGGACCTTCTCGACGAGCGTCGCGTCGGAGTCCTTCGCCTCCCAGTCCCAGTCGTCCTTGCCGCCTTCGTCCGCGAGCTCGAGGATCGCGTTGATCGCGGCCTGCATCTGCTCGTGGCCGAACATCACGGCGCCGAGCATCACTTCCTCCGAGAGCTCGTTCGCCTCGGATTCCACCATCAGCACCGCGGTCTCGGTCCCCGCGACCACCAGGTTCAGCTGGGAGGTCTCGAGCTCGGTCTTGGTCGGGTTGAGGATGTACTGGCCGTCGATGTAGCCCACGCGCGCGGCGCCGATCGGGCCTTCGAAGGGAAGGCCGGAAAGCGTGACCGCGGCGGACGCGCCGATCATCGCGGGAATGTCCGAATCGACCTCAGGGTTGATCGAGAGCACCGTCGCGATCACCTGGACTTCGTTGTAGAAGCCGTGCGGGAAGAGCGGGCGCAGCGGCCGGTCGATGAGGCGCGAGGTGAGGATCTCCTTCTCGGAGGGCCGGCCTTCGCGCTTGAAGAAGCCGCCGGGGATGCGGCCCGCGGCATAGGTCTTCTCCTGGTAGTCCACGGTGAGCGGGAAGAAGTCCTGGCCCGGCTTCATGTCCTTGCGCCCCACGCACGTCACCAGCACCACGGTGTCGTCCATGGTCACGAGCACGGCGCCGTCGGCCTGGCGGGCGATCTCGCCCGTCTCGAGGGTCACCTGGTGGTTGCCGAAGGGAAACGTCTTCTTGATGGATTTCACGATGTCATCCTGTTCTGGGCGATTCGCTCGCCCGGAGATTGCGCGGTGCGCGACCGCGAAGGGTGGTGGAAGGGCCGGAACAAAAAACCCCGCGTGCGCTCGAGCGAGCCGCTACGCGGGGCTTGGTCCGGTCCGGATGTCCTTACTTGCGCAGGCCGAGACGCTCGATGAGCGAGCGATAGCTGTCGATGTTGCTGCGCTTGAGATACGCGAGGAGGCTGCGGCGGTTGCTGACCATGGTGAGCAGTCCGCGGCGCGAATGGAAGTCCTTCACATGCGTTTTGAAGTGACCCGTGAGCATGTTGATGCGCTCGGTGAGGATCGCGACCTGGACTTCGGGAGAACCCGTGTCGGTCTTCGAGCGCTGGTACTGGGAAAGGATGCGCGCCTTGTCTTCGGTGGTAACGGCCATGAGGAAAATCTCCGTGAACTCTACTGTTGCTCTTGACGAATTCTATTGTCTCGGTTGAGCCTGCTATTTTAGCCCGTAAGGGGCCACAAACTCAAGCAAAAACAGGGGGGTTGGCGCCTGCCGCCGCCATGAGGCGAAGAGGCAGCACGCGACCGGCTTCCGCCCTTCGGCCCACGCCCAGGAATTCCCCTCCCGGGGCGAAGATCGCCAGCTCCTCGCCGACCGCGCCCCCCTCGCGAATGAAAATCCGGCCATGGCCGAAATGGCCCGCCTCCTCGGCGCTCGCCTCGATCCGGGCCAGCGCATTCACCAGCACCTCGGGCGGCAGGAGTCGAGCCCGCGCCCTGGCCTCGCCTTCGGCCTCGAGCGCTTCGAAGGTCGCCGCATTGGCAAGATCGAATCCGCCGACTGCGGTACGGCGCAGGGCGACAAGGTGAGCGCCACACCCGAGCCGTGCGCCGATGTCCTGGCCCAGGGTCCGCACGTAGGTGCCCTTGGAACACGCGACATCCACGGTGAGGTCGTTCCCCTCCATCGTCACGCGAGCCAGGGATTCGATCTCGATCTCCCGGCTGGGTCGCTCGACCTCCTCTCCCGCACGCGCGTACTCATAAAGGCGCTTTCCCGCGACGTGTACGGCCGAATGCATGGGCGGGATTTGATGCTGAACTCCCACGAAAAAGCCAAGAACGTCGTCTATCTGCTTAGATGAAACGGAAACAGGCCTCCGCGCCACGACCTCGCTCTCCGTGTCCCCGGTCGGTGTCTCTTCGCCCAGCCTCAAGGTGGCCCGATACGCTTTTCTCGAATCGATGAGGAACCGCGAGAACTTGGTCGCCTCGCCGAAGACCAGGGGCAAGAGGCCGGTGGCGAAGGGATCGAGCGTTCCGGTGTGGCCGCCCTTCATGGAGCCGACCAGGCGCTTCGCCTTGGCGAGCGCGCGCGTGGAAGTGATGCCCGCGGGCTTGTCGAGCAGCAGCACCCCATCGGGGCCGCCGGAGCGTTCGGCCACTAGCGCGAAGACCTGCCCCGGCCGCGCGGCGCCGGCGGCCTCACCGCCTCGTCGATGAGGCGCGAGAGCCGCGCG
This sequence comes from Burkholderiales bacterium, assembly GCA_038244725.1. Taxonomy (GTDB): domain Bacteria; phylum Pseudomonadota; class Gammaproteobacteria; order Burkholderiales; family Usitatibacteraceae; genus Usitatibacter. The sequence continues at coordinate 36,031 of JBBRTF010000008.1, read as the reverse complement.
CCGCGCTCGACGGAGACGTCGTGCTCGAAATGCAGCTCCGGGACCGAGCGTGTGCTCAGCCGATGCGCGAGCTCGCTGCGCAGGAGGCCGGAGGCGCGGCGCAGCCCCTCGAGGGCGCTTTCGGCGGCGGACTCGGCGCCAAAAGCCGTGAAGAAGACCTTGGCGTGCGATTGGTCGCGCGAGACCTCGACGCCCGTGAGCGTCACCATGCCGATGCGCGGATCGCGAAGCTCCAGGCGGATCACTTCGGCGAGCTCGCGCTGGATCTGCTCGGCGATGCGGGCGCGGCGCGGCGCGGTCATTACGCGATGCTGCGCGCGACCTCGACCACTTCGAACACCTCGAGCTGGTCGCCCACCTGCACGTCGTTGAAGCCCTTGATGGAAAGGCCGCACTCGAAGCCGGCCTTCACCTCGCGCACGTCTTCCTTGAAGCGCTTGAGCGAATCGAGCTCCCCGGTGTGCACCACGACTCCCCCGCGGATGAGGCGGATCGACGAGCCGCGCTTCACGATGCCCTCCGTCACCATGCAACCGGCGACGGTGCCGACCTTGGAGATCTTGAATACGTTGCGCACTTCCACGTTGCCGATCACCGACTCCTTCTGCTCGGGAGTGAGCATGCCGTTGATCGCCGCCTTCACGTCGTCGACCGCGTCGTAGATGATCGTGTAGTAGCGGATGTCGACGCCGGAATTCTCGGCGAGCTTGCGCGCCGCGGCGTCGGCGCGGGTATTGAACCCGATCACCACCGCCTTTGAGGCGAGCGCGAGGTTGATGTCCGACTCCGTGATGCCGCCCACGCCGGTGTGGACGATGTTCACCTTCACCTCGTCGGTCGACAGCTTGGTGAGCGCGTGCGCGAGCCCCTCGTAGGAGCCTTGAGCGTCGGCCTTGATGATGAGCGTGAGGGTCTTGCCGCCTTCGGCCAGCTGGTCGAAGACGTTCTCGAGCTTCACGGCCTGCTGCTTGGCGAGCTTCACGTCGCGGAACTTGCCCTGGCGAAAGAGCGCGATCTCGCGCGCCTTGCGCTCGTCGGTGAGGACGATCACGTCGTCGCCGGCGCGAGCCACGTCCTGCAGGCCCTGGATCTCCACGGGAATCGACGGACCCGCCTCGCTCACCGCCTTGGCGTTCTCGTCGTTCATCGCGCGCACGCGCCCGAAGACGGCACCGGCGAGGACGATGTCGCCCTTCTTGAGCGTCCCCGACCTCACCAGCAGCGTGGCGATCGGGCCGCGGCCCTTGTCAAGGCGCGCCTCGATGACCACGCCCTTCGCGGGAGCGTTCACGGGGGCCTTCAGCTCGAGCACTTCCGATTGCAGCTGGATCGACTCGAGAAGCTTGTCGATGCCCTGGCCCGTCTTGGCCGAAACCTCGACGAATTGCACCTCGCCGCCGAACTCCTCGGCGACCACCTCATGCGAAAGGAGCTCGTTCTTCACGCGCTGCACGTTCGCCTCGGGCTTGTCGATCTTGTTCACCGCGACGACGATCGGCACCTTCGCCGCCTTGGCGTGGTTGATCGCCTCGATCGTCTGCGGCATGACGCCGTCGTCGGCGGCCACGACCAGCACGACGATGTCGGTGATCTGGCTGCCGCGCGCGCGCATGGCCGTGAACGCCTCGTGGCCGGGCGTATCGAGGAACGTGATCACCCCGCGCGGGGTCTGCACGTGGTACGCGCCGATGTGCTGGGTGATGCCGCCGGCCTCGCCCACCGCCACGCGCGCCTTGCGGATCGCGTCGAGCAGCGACGTCTTGCCATGGTCGACGTGGCCCATCACGGTCACCACCGGGGGACGCGCCTCGAAATTGGCCTCGTCGTTGGCCGCGCTCTCGACGAGGAAGGACTCGGGGTCGTCCAGCTTCGCGGGCTTCGCCTGGTGGCCCATCTCCGCGACCACGATCATCGCCGTGTCCTGGTCGATCACCTGGTTGATGGTCACCATGGTGCCCCTCTTCATCATGACCTTGATGACCTCGGCGGCCTTCACGCTCATCTTGTGGGCGAGATCGCCCACGCTGATGGTCTCCGGGACGAGCACCTCGAGCACTTTCGGCTCCGTCGGGGAGGCGAACGCGTTGGGGCTATCGTCGTCGCGATGCCGGCCGCCGCCGCGCGAGCGCCAGCCGTCGCGGCCGCCGGAAGCATCGCCGCGCGTCTTGATGGCGCGCCTGCGCGCCACGTCGTCCACCCATGCCGACGCGGGCCTGGCGGCGCGCTTCGGTCCCTTCTTTTCCTTCGCCTCGCCCGGCTTGAGCACGGGACGATGCAGCGTTCCCTCCGGCGCGGGCGCTCCGGCGGCGGGTGCCTCGGCCGCGGGCTTGGCGTCGGCCTTGGCGGCATCGGCTTTGACCTCGACCAGCATCGGGGCTTCGGCCTCGGTCGCGATCTCCTCGCCCTTCTTGCGGATGACGCGCTTCTTCTTCGGCGCTTCGCCCTCGGCCGGCGGCGCGGCAGCCTCGGCGGGGGCGGGAGCTTCGTCCTTCTTCTTCGCGCTCGCCACCGCGGCGGCGCGCTTCGTGCGCGTCTCGGCGTCGGCGGCCTGGCGCGCGGCGAGCTCGGCCTGGCGCTTCGCCTCGGCCTCGCGCTTCTTCGCCTCCACCTCGTTGATGATCGGTACGGGCGCGGCCACCGGCTTCGCGGGCTCCGGCGCGGGAGCTTCCACGGGCTTGTCGACCTTCACGAAGGTGCGCTTCTTGCGAACCTCGACCTGGATCGTGCGCGCCTTGCCTGTGGCGTCCGCCTTCTTGATCTCGGTGGTCTGCTTGCGCGTGAGCGTGATCTTCTTCTTCTCTTCCTTGTTGCCGTGCATCTCGCGCAGGTAGTCGAGGAGCCGCGTCTTGTCCTGCTCGGTGATCGCGTCCTCACCCGCCTTCTTCTTCACGCCGGCAGCCTGCAGCTGCTCGAGCAGCAAAGTGACGGGGAGCTTGAGCTCCTCGGCGAATTGGGTGACGTTCGACTTGGCCATTTGCTACCTATTCTCCTCGTCCGCGGGGGCTTATGCCTGCGGCTGATCCCTGAACCACGGTTCACGCGCCTTCATGATGAGCTTGTTGGCGCGGTCGGCATCCATGCCGGTCATTTCGGTGAGCTCGTCGGTGGCGAGATCCGCGAGGGCATCCATTGTGGTGATGCCCTTGGAGGCGAGCAAGCGCGCGGTCGGATTGTCCATCCCTTCCATGCTTTGCAGGTCCTCGGCGGCGTGCTCGACGGTCTCCTCGCTCTTGATGGCCTCGGTGAGGAGCGCGTTGCGCGCACGGCGGCGCAGCTCGTTCACGGTCTCCTCGTCGAAGTCCTCGATCTCCAGCATCTCGTTGATGGGAACGTAGGCGACCTCGTCGAGCGAGGTGAAGCCTTCCTTCACCAGGATCTCGGCGACTTCCTCGTCGACGTCGAGCTTCTCCATGAAGAGCGCGCGCACGACGGAGGTCTCGGCCTCGCTCTTCTGCTCGCGTTCCTCGGTGGTCATGATGTTCAGCTGCCAGCCGGAGAGCTCGGAGGCGAGGCGCACGTTCTGCCCGCCCTTGCCGATGGCGAGCGCGAGCTGGTCCTCGGTCACGACCACGTCCATGGAATGGCGCTCCTCGTCCACGACGATGGAGCTCACGTCCGCGGGGGCCAGGGCGTTGATCACGAACTGGGCCGGTTCCGGCGACCACAAGATGATGTCGACGCGCTCGCCGGCGAGCTCCTGGGTGACCGCCTGCACGCGCGAGCCGCGCATGCCGACGCAGGTTCCCACGGGGTCGATGCGCGGATCGTTGGACTTCACCGCGATCTTTGCGCGCAGCCCCGGGTCCCGCGCCGCCGCCTTGATCTCGAGGAGGCCTTCCTCGATCTCCGGGACCTCGAGCTCGAAGAGCTTCACGAGGAATTCGGGGGCGACCCGCGACAGGATGAGCTGCGGCCCGCGAGCGGCGCGGTCGATCTTGGCGATGTAGGCGCGCACGCGGTCGCCGACGCGCAGGTTCTCCTTGGCGATCAACTGATCGCGCGGCAGCAGCGCCTCCACACGCCCCGATTCCACGATGAGGTTGCCGCGCTCCGCGCGCTTCACCGTGCCCGTGACGAGCGACTCGCCGCGCTCGAGGAAGTCGTTCAGGATCTGCTCGCGCTCGGCGTCGCGGATCTTCTGCAGGATCACCTGCTTGGCGGCCTGCGCCCCGATGCGCCCGAAGGTCTCCGCCTCGAGGGGCTCCTCGATCACGTCGCCCAGGGCCGCGTCGGAGTTCTCCTCCACGGCGTCGGTAATGGCGATCTGGTGTGCCGGCTCCTCGTGCTCCTCGTCGGGGACGACGGTCCAGCGGCGGAAGGCGTGGTATTCGCCCGACTCGCGGTCGATCTCCACGCGCACGTCCACCTCGTCCTTGAAGCGCTTCTTGGTCGCCGAGGCGAGCGCCATCTCGAGCGCGAGGAACACGGTGTCCTTCGCGACGTTCTTTTCGCGCGACAGCGCGTCGACCAGCAGCAATAGATCCTTGCTCATGACTCTTTAAGCCTCCAAACCCTCATACGTCCGGCACCAGCCGTGCGCGCTCGATCTCGTCGATTCCAAGGTATTGCTTCTGCCCTTCGACGTCGAGCACGATCCTGCCGTCCTCGACGCCGACCAAATGCCCCTCGAAGCGCCTGCGCCCGTCGCGCGGCAGCTTGAGCTTCACGCTCGCCTCGCGCCCCGCGAAGCGCCTGAAGTCCTCCAGGCGCTTGAGCGGCCGGTCCAGTCCCGGCGACGAGACTTCCAGGCGCTCGTATTCGATTCCCTCCACGGCGAAGGCGCGCGTCAGATGGTTGCTCACGCGGGCGCAGTCATCCACGGTAATGCCGCGCGGGACGTCGATGAAGATCCTCAAGAGTCCCGAGCGCGAAGCTTCCAGGTCGACAAGCTCGTAGCCAAGCCCCTCCAGAGAGGCCTGAATCCAGGTTTCGCGCTCAGAAATCGGTTTCACAAACAAAAAATGGGCGCTGACGCCCATCTCCATTTCCGAAACCCACAAATTCTAGCACGAAAGCCCCTGCGGCCGATACCTCCAAGCCACTCTTTCCCCTTGGGGAAACTTCGGAAATCCGAACCTGCTCACCGCTTGTTGCGAAAACGACACAATCTGAAATAATCTGTTGGAGTTTGGAAGTTCCATAGTTATCCTTCGCGCACATAAAAAAACCGGTCCACGAGACCGGACGTCCCCGTCCCATCCATCCAATCGGGAGCATTCATGAAGCAAATCAAAAAGAGACAGCTTTGTATCGCCTTGGCCGCTGCCATGGGCGCAAGCATGACCTTGTCCCCGCCTGTGGCCGCACAACAAGTCAAGGAACGCATCGAAGTCACCGGCTCCAACATCAAGCGCGTCGATAGCGAAGGCCCGAACCCCGTTACCGTGATCCGCCGCGAGGACATCGAGCGCGCCGGCGGCCAGAACCTGCAGGACATCCTGAACCGCCTGACGACCGCGACGCTCGGCTCCTATTCCGAGACCCGGCAGACCGGCAACAGCTTCGCGCCCGGCACCGCCGCGATCAGCTTGCGCGGCCTAGGATCGCAGGCGACCCTCATCCTCATGAACGGCCGCCGCCTCGCCAACTACGGCTTCGCGCAGAACATCAACGAATCCTTCGTCGACCTGAATTCCATCCCCGTCTCCGCAATCGAGCGGATCGAAATCCTCAAGGACGGCGCCTCGGCGATCTACGGCTCCGACGCGATCGCGGGCGTGATCAACATCATCCTGCGCAAGGACTTCAAGGGCGTGGAAGCCACCGCCGGATTCGGAACCTCGTCGCGCGGCGACGCGGACGAAACTCGCGCCTCCCTCACGGCGGGGATCGGCGATCTCGCCACCCAGCGTTTCAACGTGATGGCGACGCTCGACTATTACAAGCGCGACCCGCTGTATGGCAGAGACCGGCCCCGTACCCAGACCGCGGATTTCCGCAATTTCGACGCCTACGGCGGATTCGATTTCCGTTCCCCGACGGGCAACCCGGGCACGTGGCAAACCGCCAGCACGACGATTCCCGTGGGACAGCGCCTCGCCGTCAACACGCCCTTCCCGAGCTGCTCGGCCGAATCCCGCGACCAAGGCCTGAATCCGCTGGGCACGTGCGCGTATAACTTCGCGCCGGTCCAGATGATTCTCCCGAAAACGGAGCGCAAAGGCGTCTTCGGCCGCGGCGTATTCGAGTTCTCGCAGGCGCTCTCCGCGTTCGCCGAATTCGGCTGGAACAAGAATGAATCGTTGACGACGCTGGCGGCGACGCCGGATGCGTTCACGCTGCCCATCGGCAACAACTCCAACCCGTATCCCTTCCGGGTCCCGGTCTCCTATCGCTTCATCGACGTGGGACCGCGCATCAACACGATCGATGCGGAAAACACGCGCTACGTGCTCGGCTTCAAGGGCGCGATCAAGTCGTGGGATTGGGAAGCGGCCTACCTGAACGCCAAGAACGAGATCACGAACACGGGCACCAACTACGTGCGCTCCGACGCTCGTAACGCGCTCATCGCGAACAACGTCTACAGTTTCGTCAACAACAGCATAAACAGCCCGGCCCTCATCGATGCGCTGCGCGCCTCGCCGGTGCGCACAGGCGATTCGAAGCTGGAATCGTGGGACGCGAAGTTGAGCGGCACGATCATGGAATTGCCGGCGGGACCCCTCGGCATCGCGCTGGGAGCCGAGCACCGCAAGGAGCACGTGAAGGACACGCCGGATGCGCTCGGCGTGGCCGGCCTCATCATCGGCTCGGGCGGTACCGCGGCCGACGGCGGACGCTCCTCGACCGGCATCTTCGGCGAGCTCTCCGTCCCGATCACGCGCGACCTCGAGGCCCAGCTCGCCCTGCGCCGCGAGCACTACAGCGATTACGGCAACTCGACCGCCCCGAAATATGCGCTCGCATGGCGCGCCGCGCCCAACCTGCTGCTGCGCGCGGGCTACAACGAGGGTTTCCGCGCCCCGTCGCTCGCCGAGCTCTTTCTCGGCCAGTCGACGAGCTTCGTCGCGCTCGTGGACTCGACGCGATGCACGGGTTATCGCACCGCGTTCGGCAGCGCCGATCCGCGTAGCGTCGCCGCGTGCGCCGCGCTCCAAACCCGCAACATCACGGGCGGCAACCCCGACCTGACGGCGGAAACCTCGAGGAGCGAGTCGCTCGGCCTCGTGTGGGACATCACTCCGCGCTTCTCCACGACGGTCGACTACTACCGGATCACCCACCGGCAGCGTATCGCCACCCCGTCGGCCAACTTCATCGTCGCCAACGAAGACCTCTTCCCGGGCGCCATCACACGCGACCCGCAGACGGCCAACGACATCCTCGCGGGCACGCGCGGCCCGATCGTCGGCACCGGCTCGGATGAGCGCATCGGCCTGCGCCGCATCTACTTCAACGCGACGTCCCAGGCGACGCGGGGCGTGGACGTGGAGTTCCAGTACCGCCATCCGCTCGGCAACGCGGGCAACGTCACGCTCGTCTCCACCAACTCGTATGTCGAGTATTTCCGGCGTGTCGTGAACGCGGGACAGCCGCCGAACGAGCTCGCGGGCAACGACGGCCTGCCGCGTTATCGTGGCGTGCACTCGGCCATATGGACCAAGGGCCCGTGGGACGCATTGCTCTCGATTGCCGTCATCGGGCGTTATAACCAGCCGTTCACCGATGCCAACGACAAAATCGTCAACGTCACCTCGTTCACGACGGCAGACGTGCAGGCGAGCTACTCCGGGTTTCGCCACCTGAAGCTCACGGCCGGCGTGCGCAACGTGACCGACCGCGAGCCGCCGTTCTACAACGGCGAGAGCGCGGGCTGGGATACCTTCACGCACAACATCCTCGGCCGCTACTACTACGGCCGCGTGACGTTCACGTTCCGCTAGAAAACCCCAGCTGTTGCTCCACAAAGGGCCCTCCGGGGCCCTTTTTTTGTGTGTTGCAAAAACGCAACACTCGTTGAATTAAGTGTTGGTCAAGAGCGAGCCGCGTAGCTATCATCCCGTGCGTGTCATCAGGCTAAAAAAAAGGAGCACAAAACCAAGGCTTACTCCCTACGCAAGTCTCTGTATTTTCTAAAATTTCATAACCACCTGGGGGTTTCACGAATGAATCCGAGAAAGACGAAGCTTTCTATTGCGCTCATGCAGGTGCTGGGCGCGGGCATTGCGGCCGGCGTCGCAACGCTGCCCGCCACGGCGCAGACGACGCAACCCGCGTCCAAAGAACGTATCGAGGTTACGGGCTCCAACATCAAGCGGGTCGAGGGCGAGAGCGCGCTCCCCGTAACGGTCATCACCCGTGAAGAAATCGACCGCAGCGGCTCGACCAACGCCATGGAATTGCTTCAGTTGGTATCGTCGAACAACAGCGCGGGCGCCGTCGCTCTGGTGAGCACCATCGGCGCGACGACGTTCTCGAACCAGACGGCGAACCTGCGCGGCCTGCAAGGCGGCCATACGCTCGTCCTCATCAACGGCAAGCGCGTCAACGGATTCGCGGGCGAAGTCGGGGGCAACGCGGGCGTAAACCTCGCGGTCATCCCCTTCGCCGCGATCGAGCGCATCGAGATCCTGAAGGACGGCGCCTCGGCAGTGTACGGCTCCGACGCGATCGCGGGCGTGATCAACTTCATCGTGCGCTCGGACTACCGGGGCGCGGAAGCGACCGTGTACTACGGCGCCCCGACGCGCAGCGGCGGCGGCGCGCAGGAAAAGTACGCGGCTTCGGCGGGCTTCGGCGATCTCAGCAAGGACCGCTTCAACGTGTTCGTCGCGGGATCGTTCGACCATCAGAAGGCCCTGATGCAGAAGGACCGCAGTTTCTCGAATACCGCGATCAACCTGGATCTCGGGTATTTCACGGCGTCGAGCAACACGTTCCCCGCCAACATCACGACCGGAGGTATCGGCGTGCCCGGCGCGCCCAACAACTGCGCCCCGTCCACCTATGTTCCGGAGATCGGCGGCTGCTACTACGACCCGGCGCGCCAGGAGGGCGTTGAATCGATTCCCGACGGCAAGAACACCAACTTCTTCGCCTCGGGGAAGGTGCAGATCACCAACAACTGGCAGGCCTACGGCACGGCGCTCTATTCGAAGGATGAGAACCACTACATCATCCAGCCGGTGCCGATCTCGAACGTGTTCGCGAGCGACGCGATCGGCACGCCGGGAACCATTCTGGTCCGCCCGAGCAGCCCGTTCTATCCCACCGCGCTCGCCACCGCCGCCGGCGTGAACGGCCAGAACCTCAACGTGCGCTACCGCTCGGTCATCACCGGCAACCGCGACCAGACGGACACCAACGACGGCGGGCAGCTCGTCGCCGGCCTCAAGGGCAGCTGGGGCAACTGGGATGTCGACGTGTCGGGCAACTACTCCCAGGGCAAGCTGAAGAACGTCCTGAACGGAGGCTATCCCCTCTATACGCGCATCTTGCCGCTGCTGAACAGCGGCCGTGTGAACATGTTCGGGCCCAACACCGATGCGATCGTGCAGGAAGCCCAGGCGACACTTTTCAACGGCGAGACCACGAACTCCAAGTCAACCAACCAGGGCGTGCAGGGCAAGGTCTCCGGCGAGATCATGCAGATGGCCGCGGGGCCCCTGGCGATCGCTGTGGGCGTCGAAGCCCGTAAGGAGAAGCTGGACCAACACTACAATCCGGTGCTGCAGACCGCGGATGTATCCGGATTTGGGGGCAACTTCCTCGATGTGAACGCCAGCCGGGACGTCAAGGCGGCCTATGCCGAGTTGAACGTGCCGATCCTGAGGAACCTGGAGGCGAACATCGCCGTGCGCTCGGACGACTACAGCGACTTCGGCCGCACCAACAACCCGAAGGCGTCTCTGCGTTTCCAGCCGACCCGCGACGTCCTGCTGCGCGCGTCGTATGGCAAGGGCTTCCTCGCTCCGTCCCTTTATCAGCTCGACGTGCCCAATACGACGGGTGTGTCGCAGACCGGGGTGTCGGATCCAATTCGCTGCCCCGTGACGCACGACACGGGCCTCGATTGCCTCACGCAGTTTCCGGTGGTATTCGGCGGCAACACGAGCCTGCAGCCGGAGAAGTCCGAGAACGCCACCTTCGGGATCGTATTCGAGCCCTTCGCCGCATTCTCGGTGTCGGCCGACTACTTCAAGATCCGCCTGAAGGGCGCCATCGTGAACGGCATCCCGATCGAGACGATCCTCGGGGATCTCGCCACGTACGGCAACCTGGTCACGCGCGGCCCTGTCGACCCGGCATTCCCGAATCTTCCGGGGCGAATCTCGGGTGTCTTTCAGACGTATACCAACTTGACCGACACGCACATCGAGGGCGTCGATCTCGAGGCGCATTACAAGTGGCCGCGGACGTCATGGGGGCGTGTGCGCGTGGATCTTGCCGGAACGTACTTCATCCGCAACGACTCGCAACAGATCGACGGCTCGTACGCAGGCGCGGTCTCCAACACGTTCAATTCGAACGTCGTCGGGATAGTGCCCCGTTGGAAGCACTACGCCTCGGTGGGTTGGGACCTCGGCCCGTGGTCGACTACGCTCGCCCAGACGTATCAGTCGGGCTATGTCGACGCGGGGACGGACGGGAACGACAACCAGCGCCGCGTGAGCTCGATGTCGCTCTTCGACCTGCAGGGCCAATTCACCGGCTTCAAGAACCTCACGCTCACGCTGGGCGTGAAGAACGTGTTCGACACCAACCCGCCGGTGACCAACCAGGGGAATTCGTTCCAAGCCCTGTACGACCCGAGCTACTACGACGCGCGCGCGCGCTTCGTGTACGGGTCGATCCGTTACGCGTTCAAATAACAACGAGTCATCGCTTGGCGTGAAAAGGGGCCTCCGGCCCCTTTTTTTTCGTCCGCGTTATCCTTTCGCGATGCCCCACCCACCTGCCGCCGCGCTGACGCTTTAAGACCAACCGATGGTATCGGCCCGCCGAACAATCGAGAGGGGACTCGCGCAGCACAAGGCGGGCCGTCTCCCCGAAGCCGAGGCCTTCTATCGGCAGGCGCTTCGGATGGTTCCGGACCATCCCGATGCGCTACACCTTCTGGGGGGGATCGCGCATCAGACGGGCCGAAACGATCTCGCCTTGGCGCTCATGGCGAAAGCGATCGCGATCAATCCCACCAATCCGCACTATTTCAACCAGCTCGGATTCGTGCTTCAGGCCGAAGCAAGACTTGACGAAGCGCTCGATAGCTATCGCAGGGCGCTCGAGTTGGACTCCGCGCTCGTCGTGGCGCACGAAAACCTCGGAAAGGTCCTCCTCGCGCAAGGCAAGATGGAGGAAGCCTCGGAAAGCATGGCGCGGGCGGTAAAGTTTGCCCCGCTTTCGGCGCACCTCCACTACAACTTGGCGGTCGCCCTCGCCGCGCAGGGGAGACGCGACGACGCGATTGCATCCTATCGCACGGCGCTTTCGCTCAAGCCGGACTATGCCGAGGCGCACAACAATCTAGGCATCGAGCTCGAACATCAGGCAAAGCACGAGCAATCAGTGGCCTGTTACCACTCGGCCCTGGCGGCGCGTCCCGATTATCCGGAAGCGTGGAACAATCTTGGTAACGCGCTCAATCAACTTGGAAAGCACGATGCTGCCCTCGCCTGTTTCCGCAACGCGCTCGAGCTTGATGATCGCGCTGAATTCCGGGCGAGCTTCGTCAAGCTGGCCAGGAAGGTGGACCGATTTCCTGGCGATGCAGCCTTCCTGCACCTCGTCGCTCGCGCCATCACGCAACCGTGGGCGAGGCCTGCCGATCTCGCGGGACTGAGCGCCCGCCTGCTGAGATCCGCCCCCGACCTTCGAGAATATCTGGATTGCGCCGTAGAGGCATGGCCCGCGAGGCCGTCGAGGCAATCGCTGTTGGGTTCCTCGGGCCTGGCAACGCTCGCCGGCAATGACATGCTTCGCGCGGTGCTGGAAAACATGCAGGTCTTTGGGCTCGATCTAGAGCGCTTCCTTACCCTCGTGCGTCATGCACTGCTCGAGGAGGCGCTGGAAAACGGTGAATGCGACCCTGCGGAAGAGGGCGTCCTTGCCTTCTGCTGCGCTCTCGCGCGCCAGTGCTTCATCAACGATTTCATCTTTGCAGCGACGCCTGATGAGCTGGTGCGAGCCACTGCACTGCGTGCCTCGGTCGTCGAAGCCTTGGAGTCCGGCCGAGAGATCCCCCCGCGCACGATCGCGGCGGTCGCGTCCTATTTTCCCTTGGGGTCGCTGCCGTCGGCGGCGACATTGCTATACCAGCCCTGGCCTACACCCGTCACGGCTTTGCTGGCACAACAGATCGAGGAACCCCTCGCAGAGCAGCGCTATCGTGAGGCCTTGCCACGCCTTACATCGATTGCCGGGGATACATCGCGCCGGGTGATGGCGCAGTACGAGGAGAATCCGTATCCCAAATGGGTGAAGGTGCCTCCAAACGTGAGGGGCGAGGGGGACCCGCAGATTCTTCCCCTCGTCGAATGGTCGCCCGATCTTGCCCGCAAGGGATCGGCCTTTGACATCCTAGTCGCTGGCTGCGGAACGGGCCGGGAGTCGATCGAGTTGGCGCGCACATTTCCGGGGGCGCGCGTGCTTGCCATAGATCTCAGCCTGGCGAGCCTGGCCTATGCGCACCGAAAGGCGGTCGAGCTCGGGGTGGCGAATCTCGAGCACGCTCAAGCCGATATCATGAAGCTTGGGACGGTCGGTCGAACCTTCGACATCATCTCGTCTGTGGGCGTGTTGCATCATCTTGCTGATCCAATCGCAGGCTGGCGTCTGTTGCTAACGCTGCTTCGTCCGGGCGGGCTCATGCTCGTGGGTCTCTACAGCGAACAAGGCCGCCAGGACGTGGTAGCCGCAAGGAAACTGATCGCGGAGCGAGGTTATGGCTCGAGCGCAACCGATATCCGGAAGTGCCGGGAGGAGCTGACGTCCTCCGAAGCCTATATCGCGCTGGCCTCGCGCACGGACTTCTACGGGATCAGCGAATGCCGCGATCTTTTGTTCCATGCCGAGGAGCATCGCTTCACATTGCCTGCCGTGAAGGAAATGATCGCCGCTCTCGGCGTGGAATTCATGGATTTCGTTGTCGATCCCGTTGTCGCGGCAAGCTACCGGCGGCGCTTCCCTGAGTCGACCTCGATGGACGACCTGGACGGCTGGAACGATTTCGAGTCGGAGTTTCCGACCACCTTCTCCAGCATGTACATATTCTGGGTCCGGAAACCCGAACCTTCACCGCCGCGGCGATAGCTTTCGCGGCGCAATCTTCTCCGGGTTCGCCCGCGTTATCCTTTCGCCATGCCCTCCATCCGCACCGCCACGGCCGCCGACCTGCCGGCCGTCGTCGCCATCTACAACGCGTCGATTCCGGGGCGCCTCGCGACGGCGGACACCGAGTCGGTGGCGGTGGCCGACCGCCAGGAATGGTTCGCCGGCTTCAATCGCGAGGCGCGGCCGCTATGGGTCTACGAGTCCGACGGCAAGACTCTGGGCTGGCTCGGATTCCGCTCGTTCTACGGGCGGCCCGCGTACCGCCGCACGGTCGAGTCCGCGGTGTACGTGGCTCCCGAGCACCAGCGCGCCGGCATCGCTCGGCGCCTGCTGTACCACGCGCTCGAGGAGTGTCCGGGCCTGGGGATCGCAAACGTGCTCGCGTTCGTCTTCGCGCACAACATGCCCAGCGTCACGCTCTTCGAGGCGCACGGCTTCGGCCGATGGGGCCTGCTGCCCAAGGTCTGCGAGATGGACGGGCGGGAGCACGACGTGCTGATCCTCGGCCGCCGCGTCTAGCGGTGCCTGCGGTGGGCTAGAATCGAGGGCCCGGCATGAAGACCTACCTCGACCTCCTGCGCCACGTGCGCGAGCACGGCGCCCGCAAGGAAGACCGCACCGGGACCGGCACGCTCTCCGTCTTCGGCTACCAGATGCGCTTCGACCTTGCGGAGCGCTTCCCCCTGGTGACCACGAAGAAGGTCCACATGAAGAGCGTGATCCACGAGCTGCTCTGGTTCCTCCAGGGCGGCACCAACGTGGCATACCTGCGCGCCAACGGGGTCACCATCTGGGACGAGTGGGCCGACGCGAGCGGCGAGCTGGGGCCGGTCTACGGGTATCAATGGCGCTCCTGGCCCGCCCCCGACGGGCGCCACATCGACCAGCTTTCGGATGTCGTCGCCCAGATCCGCTCCAACCCGAGCTCCCGACGCCTCGTGGTCTCCGCATGGAACGTCGCGGACTTGCCGAGGATGGCGCTGGCGCCCTGCCACGCACTGTTCCAGTTCTACGTCGCCGACGGGAAGCTCTCCTGCCAGCTCTACCAGCGCAGCGCCGACATCTTCCTCGGGGTGCCCTTCAATATCGCTTCCTACGCGCTCCTCACCCTCATGGTCGCGCAGGTCACGGGCCTGAAGCCCGGGGACTTCGTGCACACCCTCGGCGACGCGCACCTTTACCTGAATCACGTGGAGCACGCCGACGAGCAGCTCGCGCGCACGCCTCGCGCGCTTCCGGTGATGAAGCTCGATCCGGATGTAAAGGACCTGTACGCCTTCCGTTTCGAGGACTTCACCCTGCTCGGCTACGATCCCCATCCGGCGATCCGCGCACCCATCGCGGTCTAGGATGCGCCGCTCGCTCGTCGTCGCGATGGCCGCCAACGGAGTGATCGGGCGTGACAATGCGTTGCCGTGGCGCCTTCCCGCGGATCTCGCGCATTTCAGGAACGTCACCATGGGCCATCCCATCGTGATGGGGCGGCGCACCTACGAGTCGATCGGCAAGCCCCTGCCCGGACGCCACAACATCGTCGTCACCCGCAACCGCGACTTCAAGGCGCCGGGCTGCACCGTGGTGGCGTCGCTTGAGGCGGCGTGGGACGCGGCGCGCGATGCGAACGAGGTCTGCGTCATCGGCGGGACCTCGCTCTTCGAGGAGACGCTGCCCATCGCCGACGTGATTCACCTGACGCAAGTGGAAGCGAACGTGCCGGGCGACACGTACTTTCCGCCGTTCGATCGCTCCCAGTGGCGCGAGAAGGAGGTCGGGCGCCATCCCGCGGACGCGCGCCACGCCTACCCGATCCGCATCCTCGAGCTCGAGAGAAAGCGCTAGAACCTCGACGAGCGCTCGATGCGCCGCGTGATCTTGCTCACCACGACGCCGTTGTCGTCGAACGTGACCGAGAACACCGCGAGGTAACCCCACGTGTCGACGTAGCGGTAGTCCCAGGCGGTGGTCGCGGAGCGCTCGAAGCGCATCGTTTCCCCCGGGGGGCCGATCATGTGCAGGACCTCTTCGCGCGTGAGGCCCTCACGGATCCGGTAGAAGGTATCGTCCTTCAGTACCTGCTTTACTTCCCGCAACACACCGTCGCCGCCCAGGCTTGCGATGTAGGTCTGCACGCCAAGGGGGCCGCGAGGATAGACGAGGTTCCTCGAGCCGTCGCTCGACGTGAACTCGAGCGCCGGCGTTCCCATCACGCTGCGCACCTCGCCTTCGGTGGACGCGCCCGCGCGAAGCGAGCGTCCGTCGAAGGAGGCGCACGCGGCTACCGTGGCGATGACGCCGAGGAGGACGGGAAATCTCATGGCTCTCGGTAGACAGAACACGCCCGGCCCCGTTCCCATTCCGATCGCGGGGCGCCGCAACGAAAAAAAACGGGCCAAGGCCGGTTTTTCGCGTGTGGAAAGGGGTGGTAGGGCGTACTGGATTCGAACCAGTGACCAACGGATTAAAAGTCCGCTATTTGCGGTTAACCACGGTAAATCGTCGTTCGCCACGGTAATGTAAGTCACTGATTTTAGGCTTTACAGGTAAACCGAGGTTTGCTATCGTCACCCACAGTCTCGCCGTTAGTGCAACGCTACTGCAACGCGAGGCGCCCTACGGACTTCGAGAAAAAGGGGGGTGACGTGGCTATCTCCGACGCAGAACTCCGCAGCAAGTGGAACGGGGATCGTTGGCTTTCCGATGGGGGCTCGAGAGGCGCGGGGCGACTCGTCGCGAAGATCGCCGAGACAAGCGTCATTTTTTACTTCGCGCACTTCGACGGCGCGGGTGCCCGTCGATTCCTTCCAATCGGTGACTACGACGCGGCCGGCAGGCGCGGCATCACGCTTCGTACCGCGCGCGACATCGCGGCGGAGCGCTCCAGGCTGTACCGCGACGGCACGCGCGACCTTCATGCGCACTTCAATGCTGTCAACGCGGCGGTCGCGCGGGCGCGCCAGAGCGCCGAGGACGCGGCCAGGCGCGCGGAGGAAGCGTCGAAGCGCTCTACCCTCCGCCAACTCCTCGATGCGTACACGACTCACCTGGAGGACACTGGCAAGCAAGCGACGCGCGACGCGCGGACCCTCTTCAGGTTGCACGTCTTCGAGGCAGCACCGGAAATCGCTGACCGTCGAGCAGCCGAGATCCAGACCGCCGACTTTGTGCGGCTCATCGCCGCGCTGACGGCGGCGCGCAAAGGGCGCACTGCGGCCAAGCTGCGCAGCTACCTGCGGGCCGCGTACTCGCTCGCGATCAAGTCGAAGACCGACCCCGCGGCGCCGCTCATCATGCAGTCGTTCGGCATCGAGGCGAACCCGATCGCCTCGATCGGCGCGCTTTCACAGTTCAGTCAGCCACGCACTCGGACGTTGAAGGCCGAGGAACTCGGCAAGTTCCTGAAACGCCTGAACGCGGCGCCGGATGGAGTGAGGAAGGACGCCGTTGCGCTGTGCCTGATGCTCGGCGGCCAGCGTCCCACACAACTGCTGCGCGTTCACACCGTGGACGTCGACCTCTCCGCCGGGACTATCACCATGCGCGACTCGAAGGGCGCCCGATCGGTCCCTCGAATCCACACCGTCCCCGTCACAAAACAGGCTGCGGAAATTCTGGGCCGCCTGCTCAAGGCCGCAGCGAAAACGAAGACCGGGCTCGTATTCAGCAGCGATGGCAAGAAACCGCTCCGCATCGAGACGGTGTCGGAGTTCGTGGCCGATATCTCCGCGGCGATGGTGAAGGCGCAGGAGGTGAGCGAGCCGTTTCAGCTTCGCGACCTGCGCCGCACATGCGAGACGACGCTCGCATCGCTCAAGGTTTCGAGCGACGTGCGCGCGGTGCTGCTCTCGCACGGGCTGGGCGGGATCCAGAAGCGGCACTACGATTTTCACGACTACGCCGACGAAATGCGGACCGCCCTTGAGAAATGGCAGAGGCACCTCAAGCGGCTAGTGACCGATGAACCCGAAGGCGCGACTGTCACGCCGATACGCGCCGCGAAGAAGTAGAACCGTCGCCCCGCCGGATGTGGGGCAACGCCAACGTCAACGCCGATGTACGAGGACCGCTAATGCTTCAAAAGGTGAACGAGCAGGTAGACCATGCCAGCAGCGCCGACCGTGATCCGCAGCAGCTTCTCCGGCCATCCCTTCGCGTCGAAGCCCGAGCCGAAGAGGCAAAGGAACCCGATGAGGGCCAATCCCTCGAGGGTGTGATCCATCGGGCGCACTTTACGCCATGAAGCCGACCTACGCGCTGCCCCCGCGCAGCGAACACGAGGGGCAAGTCGCGATCGCGTACACGATCGCGAAGGACACCGGCGCGGGCAAGGACATCAACAACGCCGCATGGGGCGCCGCCGACATCCTAGGCGACGTGCAGACCGCGTTGCAGAGGCTCGGCGTCGCCGTCTGACCTTCGCGCTCTCACACGGCCCCGCTTCGGCGGGGCTTTTTACTTGTGCGTCTCTCACGCGCACACGCCCGCGCGATGGCAAATTTTCGAGTGGTTGTCAAATTGGCGATACCCCACGAGGGCATTTTTATTTTTTCCCTCATCCACAGATTATCCATTGTCACCACCCGGACGGGTCGGGGAAAATTGAATCTGAGTAGTTGCTTGTAATCCATACGCTCAGGAGCACGCCAATGGAATCGACGCAGAACAGCACGGGCCAAGCGGCCTGGACGATCGCCGAGTATTCGAAGATCGTCAAGGTCACGCGGCAAACGATTCATCACTTGCCCGAGGACTGCCAACCGGAATCGGTGAGGATCGGAAGACGGCGCCTCATCATCGAAGCACCGGAACACTGGCTGCGCAGGATGCACGAGCGAGGCGGCGCACCCTCACGCAGCGTGGTGGCATGAGATGGACGCGGAGGACAAGACAAGCGCGAACGATTCGTCGATTGAGCACCGGCCGCGATACGGCTGCCACATCGGGCGCTACTACTACAACTTCCAGATCGTCACCATGGACCAAACGGGCACGGCAATCGCGCAGGTGCTCGCGTCGACGTCCTCAAGCAGCGCCGCAGCGGTCGATTACCTCCGTCGAATCCGTCTGCGTGACGAGCCCCAGGCGCGCCTCGTGTACGAGTTGCGCACGATGATCTTGACCACGGAGTAAACGATGCCGAGCCGAATCCTGCGCGAAGGCATTATCACCAGCGAGGGCGTCGACGTGCTCTCTGCCGGCGCCGAGGTGTTCTACCGGCGCGCGATGTCCGCGGTGGACGATTACGGGCGCTATTACGCAAAGCCCGAGCTCCTCATGGCGGCCTTGTATCCGCTGCGCCCTGGCAAAGTCACCGGCACTGACATCGAGGCGTGGATCCAGGAGTGCATGAGCGCCGACCTGATCGTGGCGTACGAGTTCGAGGGGAAGCGCTACCTCGAGATCAAGAAGTTCCGCCAGCACATCCGCGCGACGAAGGGACGTTTCGGCGGGAGCAAGTTCCCCGACCCCCAAAATGCAACGCAATTGCAGCGCACGAGCGACGCAGATGCTTTGCAACCGCGTAGCACAAGCACCGCACCTGCTCGCCTAGTCGTAGACGTAGACGTAGTCGAATGCGGAGTTGGTACACGCAAGCGCCGCGAAGCCGCGGGCACAGCGATCCCGGACGACTTCGACATTTCGGAGGGCGTCCGTGCGTGGGCGCGACGCAAGGGCTTCGAGCCCTATCTGGAAGCCCACCGCGACCACTTCGTCAACTATGCGCGGGCCGGCAATCGTGAGGGCAAGCCCATTCTCGCTCTCGATTGGGACGCGAAGTTTCGCAATGCCATCGCTGGCGACTGGGGCAAGGTGAGGAATAGCGCCATCACCGCGAGCTCAGCCTCGAGCGCCGCCTCCAGGTTCAGTGGAAAGTCCGTATGAGCGGACGTGAAATGCTGCCGTCCGATATCCGGTTAGAAGCGGCGATGGTGAAGCATTTCGGAGATCCCGATGCAGACCCGCGACTCCGAAGGCCCGACCAGTTCGCCGGCAAGCTTATCGCCTCCTTCCGCGCTCACGATGCAGCGGACCGCATGCCGTGGGCCAAGACGCATTCGATCATTGGCCTGCGACCCGGCGAGGTGTCGGCCTACGTCGGCATCAACGGCCACTGGAAATCGACGCTGACAGGCCAGATCGCGCTCGACCTGGTCGACCAAGGCCGCAACGTAGCCATCGCGTCGCTCGAGATGCAGCCGTGGAACACGCTCAAGCGCATGGCCCGACAGGTCGCAGGCGGCGCCCAACCGGCGGACGAGTTCCTCATCGGGTTCTGCACGTGGCTCGCCCAGCGGCGGTTCCTGATCTATGACCAGTACGGTCGCGCCAACTGGAAGCACATCGCCCAGGTCGTGAGGTACGCGGCCGTTGAGCTCGGCGTGCAGCATTTCTTCATCGACTCGCTGATGATGATCGTGCCTGGCGACGACGACTACAACGCGCAGAAGGACTGCACGACTTCACTCTGTTCCGTTGCGCACGACACCGGCTGCCACATCCACCTGGTGCACCACGCGAGGAAGCTGAAGACCGAGGCCGACGTCCCCGGCAAGTTCGACGTTAAGGGTTCCGGCACGATCGCCGACCAGGTCGACAACGTCTTCATCGTCTGGAGGAACAAGGCGAAGGAGGAGAAGCGCGCAGAGGCCGAACGCATCGGCGCCGACTTCGACGAGTCGCGCGAGCCCGACGCGCTCCTCGTCTGCGAGAAGCAGCGCAACGGCGAATGGGAGGGCCGCATCCAATTGTGGTGGGACGCCGCGAGCATGAGCCTCCGCGGCACGCCCGAGCGGCCGCGATTCAGCAAGTACGACATTCCCCTGTCGGCCGTGGATCGGAAGGAGGCAGCAGCATGAAGAAACAAGCATCAAGGCTCGGACACCCCGCGCGCGCGTGCGCGCGAGGAGGCTCACGGTGATGCACGCGCCCGCGGAGCCGCCGCTGCGCCCCGACGACTTGCCCGGCTGGCGACTTCGCGTCGAGGCCGCGAACAACGAGCTCCGCGCCGCGATCCTCGAGCACTTCCTGGGCCGCGGCTCGGTGCCGGTCGACCGCCTTCGCATTGCGTCGACCCGAAACGACAGAGCGAAGGAAGGACGAGATCGCGCGGAGCGCCTCTTGCGTCCACGACTCAGCGAGCGGACCAATAGTCCGCAGTTCGCCAAGCCATCCTCCGCAGAAGTGCGCCATGATTCAGCGCGTTAGCGAAGCACTCGCAACAGCTACCCGAGCCGATGCTCGCCGCCGTTGCAGTAGCGTTGCAGTTCGCCCCGCATGAGCCGGCCGAAGCGGGGTTTTATGCGCGCGTGCCTCGCGGTATTGAACACCGGGGTTACTCAGCGCACGCACGCGCTCGCCGCCTGGGCGCGCGTGGCCGAGCCGGCCGTCGTCGCGGCGATCCTCGCGATCATCGGGTGGATCTCGGCATGACCACCCCCACCCCCCTTCACACACAGGCGAGCGTTTTCGACCCCCCCACCCCCGGAAACGCACTCGAACATTGCCTCGTGTGCCCTTAGACGCACACTCACTAAGGGGCTATGCGTTGCCTTATCCATCGCCACTCTTTCCAGATCGCCGCGTATGGCGCGCTCTCGCGTTTCGGCTACCTCGCATCCACCGTGCTGCGCAAAATCGCGCCTGTGCGCTCCTCGCAAGCCTGTGACCCCATGAGA
Source organism: Burkholderiales bacterium (assembly GCA_038244725.1). Classification (GTDB taxonomy): domain Bacteria; phylum Pseudomonadota; class Gammaproteobacteria; order Burkholderiales; family Usitatibacteraceae; genus Usitatibacter. The sequence goes on along the minus strand of JBBRTF010000008.1, from coordinate 15,086 downwards.
ACCCGAAGAACCTTCTCGACGATTGCGGACGCACTTGGCGAGCGCCGACGTGTTGACCTGCAGCGCGAGATCCAGCGGCTTCGCGACGATCTGGCGTGGCGCCGGGCGGCGGCGGCGGAGAAGCGGCGAGCGTGGAACTATCCCGATGTCGAAGGCGATGAAGGCGACTACCGATGAAGTCCTCCAAGGCTCTCAGCGAACTGCGCGCCCTCGGCCCCGCGTTCCTCGCGGCGCTCGACTCGACATCGGGCTCGTCGGCGATGCTTCCCTTTGCCCACCTCCTGCGAGCCCTTGCAGACGACCGTCCGCTGCCTGAGCGAATCGAGTGGAGCGTGAGCTATGTGGCGCCGCTCCTAACGCGCCATCACAGCGACCCGAAGATCGTCCAGGGGGTGCGCGTCCTGCTCGAGCGCAATGCGCCGTACCTGCCGCTCGCAGGAATCCCGTGCGACAAGGCGATCGCGAAGGCTCTCAAGAAGCTCGACGCGGAAAACTATTTGCGGCACTTCGGGGCCGAAATTCCAGATGGGCACTTCGGCACGTTCTACGCTTCGACCTGGGCAACAACTTGAAGGGGTTTTCCGTGGAGGCATTGATGGCGGCGAAGCGCGGCAAGAGCGAAGAGGCGAGCGGCTCGGCGCCGGTGGGCGTGGATTCGCTGAACCTCGAGGCGCTGCGAGAGATGGCGCGCGATCTCAGGAGCACGTTTCACAATCAGGTCGAGGGCGCGGCCCTGCGCGCGCGCTACAAGCGGCTCACGCTGGATGCGGAAGCGAACGGCAAGCGCGGCGGGCTCCTGCCCCTCAGTCATGGCGCCGTGGTTCCCGCGGGCTACAACGTCGGAATGAAAGTCGCGCGGGTTCCGAAGAACGTCTTGCGCGAGGACTTGTGCAAGCCCGAACTCTGGGCCGTCGTCAAGGATGGCTGTGTCGGCGCCGATTTCATTTTCGTTTTGGGCTCGACGTTCACGGCATTGCTCTTGATGCGGGCGTCCAAGCGCACGGCCGCGCAGGTTTCCGAATTGCTCTACAACGATGTGGGGCCGAAGCTCCTGGCCGACGAGGTGTTGCCGGAACACTACTTCATCGAAGAGGAAGAAGTCCGCGGCCTGCACGTCGTGTATCGCGAGGTCCCGGGAATCGACACCTACCGCAAGCGCATCGGCGGCGAGGGGTTCCTGAGCAGATCCCAGGCTATCGACTGCGCCGCTTCGGATGCCGCAAATCGAAATCCGCAACAGCAAGCGACGCATTTTCACGACGAGGGGTAACCCATGGCATTCGACGCAACGCTCCTCCGCGAGCTCATTCCTACCGGCATCGTCAGCCCCGGCAACCTCTGGATGTACGGGCCAACTACCCAGAGCTCGACCGACTGCTCCGCGGTCGGATTTTTCACGGCCTGCGGATTGAACTCCCGCACCTATTCCGGCGGTCCAATTCGCATCTCGGATCCCGTCATGATCGTTTGCGCGACAGGCTCCTCAGTCGGCACCACGGTCGACCGCGTTCAATGGCTCGTCGCCGTGAAATCGACGGCCGACCAGGCGAGCACCACGGCGAGCACGGGCTTTCGAACCAACTTCAACGTGACCTTGAGCGGGTCGTGAACGAAGAGCGCTTCGCCCTGAGTGACAAGGTAGGCGGCCCGAATGGCAAGGGCGTACCGAATTCATTCTCTGCGGGACCTGCCGAGGTGGCCCCGCCGGCATTCGCTCCGAGAAAGCATTTCGTTTCAAAAGTGCCTGCCGCCGCTCCTCGGCAGGAAAGTGGTGCCGCTGTAGACCATGTCGCCCCCGCGGGGCCTGACTCCCTTACGCTCATGGGGGAGAAGGGCTCCGCGGACCAGGCGTCGGAAGGCGTCTCGCGCTCGGCGGTCGCATCCGTTGCGTCCGTGGACGATGATCCAGGCATGGAACTCGCCCGCGCTGAGGCCGCAGACCGCCTTGCCTCGCAGGCGCCGGACGGCCCCACGGCCGAGCAGATCGCCGAGGTGTTCGAGCCCTTCACGTCGGAATACGTTGCGTCGATGAAGGGCATCGGCGCGTCAGAAGGCACCGTTGGCGGCGCCGTCGAATGGGTCCGCGAGTGGGCAGCGACGCCGGACAGGTCCGAGCCCGCGCGTTCGCATTCCTATCCGATCACGGTCTACGACGTTGGCCTGCAGGAAAAGGATCGGGCCGGCCTGACGGCCTTCCTGAACAAAATGGCCGAGCGTGGCGCACCGCTTAGTGAAGTGGGGCTCGCCTTGGATTTCTACACGCGCACGCTGAAAAAGAATCACGGCGCGCTCTTCCCGATGAAGAAGGGAAAGACGCGGTGAAGACCTCCGGCGCGAACCTCACGTCCGCGGAACTCGACCACCTCGCCCTCGAGTTCCTGATCGCGGGTTACGAGAAGGGCTTGGTCGGGAACAAGAAGTCAGCCTACTGGAAAGGCAAATCCGCGAAGGATCACCAGGCTTTCTATCGCGACTTGCTCGACGAGCGATCCAAAGCCGGCCCCTTTCAGGCCACCGCCAGCTTCACGGAGCTCAAGAAGAGCCTCGACGAACGACTCGCCCAGGACAAGGGGCGCGAACCCGTTTCCGCGCCGCCCGCAAAGCGTAGTACAGGAAAGCCGCTTCGGACGTTCAAAGTCATTCGTGGCGGGGACGGCTTCATTTCACACATCGTTCAACTCAGTGTCGAGGACGGCGCATGACGCGATCGAAATCCGAAATCGCACAAGACGTAATCGAGGCGATCAACCGCGTGAACGACGCGGGCGGGATTTCCCGTCGCGACGCGCCGGAGATTGAGGGGCCGTTTCGGCTCATCGCGGAGGGTTATCAACAACCCGGATTCATCGAGGAACTATTCCGGCAGGCCCGAGCCGGCCGCGGCGTTTTGTCCCTCAAGTTCATTCACAAGGTGATCCATTGACGGACTCGCCCCTTCCGGCCCTCGCCGACACGACGCGCGACGCCACTATCGCCAAGGCGGTCGAGCTCATGGTCGCGGGCAAGACGATTCGCGACATCGCAGCGGAGACCAATATCCCCCGCACGACAATTCACGGATGGTTGTTGGCCGAGGTGGGGCCGGACTATCGAAGCATCCAGGAGCAGGGGCTAATTGCCCGCGTACTGCTCGCCGATGAAGAGCTCGACGCGGCACGGGATCACGTTGCAATCTCGCGTGCGCGCGAGAGGTGCAAGTTCTACAGGTGGGACCTAGAGCGCAGAGTGAAGCGGCTGTTCTCGCCGTCCGCCGAACTCTCCGGCCCAGGTGGCGGTCCCATCGTGCTCGACGATCGCATGCTCATGCAACGGTTCCGCTTTGTCACTGCCATGGTGCAGCGGGGGACCGGGACCGCGCCAGGCGCGCTGATCGAGGGCGAGGCGACCGCTGCGCCTTCCTTCGATGCGGAATCCACGCTTTCCGCCCTCGCCGGCAAGGGCGAGGACTTCTTCTCTTCTATTGATTTCCCCTCTTCCCCTTAACAGAAAGAGCCCACGTAGAACGTCATCCGCTAGATGGGCGGCTTCGCTGGCACTCTGAGGACACGGTCGATAAATGGAGCCGAAAGCGAACCGCCTATCTGGCCCTCCCGGCCCAACTAGGGGACATGATCTTGAGAAAAAAACACACTAATATCTCCTAACGGCGGCTAACTCCGGTTAATTTTACTGTTCGACGGGACATTTCGGCCGTACACGAAGTGTGAAATTAATCATTGAAATCCGATATAAGCGCGCGCATAGTCTGATATCGAATGCGATATCATAGCGAATGTCGAAGTGGAATAAGACGCTCGCGGGGATGCGGAACAACCCGCGCGACGGTTGGACCATAAGTGATTTGGAGACGGTGGCTCGCCGGTTCAACATCGAGTGCCGCAAGCCGGGGGGGTCGCACGCCACCTTTTCCCATCCGGACGTGGCGGAAATTGTGACTGTTCCGATGAAGCGTCCGATTAAGCCCTTTTACGTCCAGGAATTCGTTGCCCTTGTGGACGAGATCCCCAATCCGCCGAGTGACAGAGACCATGAGTGAGGCACACTTTAGCGATTTTGTAGTAGAGGTCCGTCCTCTCACAGAGGAGGATGGAGGCGGTTTCTGCGCTTCCATTTCAGAGCTCCCCGGCTGTGCCGGCGATGGCAATACTCGCGAGGCTGCGCTTCAGGATCTCCAGTTGGCCTTCAATGCTTGGGTAGACACTGCGCGGAGCATGGGTCGCGATATTCCACGTCCTCATTCAGCCCAAAAGCCTGTCGCCGCGCTCATTCGCTTCCCCCGCCTGATGCACGCGGAATTGACGAAAGTGGCGGAAGACGAAGGATTCTCGTTCAATCAGTTGGTCATAACCACGTTGGCCACGTTTCTTGGATCTCGAACTACTGCGAAGGCGGCTAATTCGTGGTCTGCCGCGGTCGTCGCCGGGTTCGCGGCAATCCAGCGCGGCCAACAAGTTCTCACCACGCCATCTTCGATTGTTGCGACGCCGCAGGGAGCGTGGGCAACGATTGAAAGGAGAGGCACTGCAACTTCGGCCCGGAATTCTCAAGATTTCCAATCCCACGCAACGCACTGAACTAGAAAGCCATGTCCGAGAGAGTTATCGATAATTTCGACGTTACCCTAGTCGCTAACCGAGTACACGAGATGAGGCTCATTCGTTTGAATGAGCTCCCGGCGGCGCAGCAAGTCCGCTATCGCGTCACCGCCAACATCACAACCCAGGCGACTCTCGCAATTGCCGGAGCAGCGCCAAATGCGATTAGTGTCATCGCGAAGTTGGTACTTGAGGCCCGGTTCTCAGAGGAAAGCGGCGCGGGAATCGAGGGCAACCAGTTTGCGGAAGTCCAGCTCTCGGTCGATGGCGTTCTTTTGACTTCACTTCAAAGCGCGGATATCGCAGACGATCCGAGGATCGGACCGAGTTCCCTGAGCAGCATCACCAAAGGTCTCATCACGATTGCTGAAGTTCACTTGAGGCAAATACTCTCGATGGCAGCCCTTCCGTTTGCGATTGCACCGGAAAAACTGCAAGAAATCTCAAGACAACAAATCGTGGTCGCAACTCCCGCAGCCGTTTTGGCCTGAAGGGTCGCCTCTTCATTGTCGGCGGCAGCGGCAAGGTGTTTGCGCATCGGAATTAAGCTATCCGGGAAGCAGCTTGGCCCGCCGTTGCCGACTCTTACCGTGCGACGCTTGAGGACATCGCCCGGTGTCGCGTGGTGAGCTCGGCGCCGCATAGGATCGCGCGATGCCGAACGAACTCTTCCCCTTCAAGTTTTACGACCCCATCCGCAAGCGCTGGATCCCGGCGCGGTACAGGGCCACACGCGAGGAAATCGCGTCACGCTACGAGAAGTGGGAGATCACCGGGCCTGGGGTGGACTTCCTCCGACCGTTGACCGCCATCCGTGCGCGCCAGAAGACCCTCGCTAGTCCTCCTCCTCGACAACGACGCGATCGCCGCGGGCGCGCACCGCGGCGCCGATCTCGACCATGAGCTCGTCTCTCGCGGCGGTCGCTGCGTCGCGCGACGCAGCATTTCGCGTGAGCACGTCGGCGCTGGCGAAGTCATGCGCGCGGACGGCCGAGGCGACTACGAAGAACTCACTCGGACCGATATGCTCGACGCGGGCCCAGATGCGGAAGTCGGGCATAGCGTCCTAGCTCCACTGTTCACTTGCCCCGCGACGGCGCGGCGGCCCCACCTTCACCTCATCTAATCGCTTCTCGAGTTGGGACCAAAATTTAATTGAACCCAGTTGAACCGCGCGAGGAGGGGCAAATCTTGAAGGTCGGACTCCCATCGCGCGCAGCTTTGGCGAGTCCAGCGCATAGTCGAGCAGCACAAAAGTTTTGTCACCCTGAAAGCGAAGCGTTGCCTTTAATTTAACCCAGTAGTTCTTTGGGTCTTCAGGGATGACCAGGAACCAGCCGCCGATTTCCTTCGCGCGTGGGTTTTCAACTCGGGCTACCTCTATCCATTCCTCTTGCGACAAAGGAGCGGGCGCCACATTTTCGGCGACGATTGTTCCTTCCTTAAGAGATGCAGACTGAACGGGCAACCCAAGGTCGATGAAGGTTTTGCGAACGGCATCAAAAGACGCTTCATAGCCCGCATCAATAACCCGGAAGCGAAATTGATCCTGGCTCTTTTGGTAGTCGAGTTGCCAGGCATGGTCAACGCGGCGGAACGCGGCGTCAATATCGGTTCCCGTCACACAGCCGGACAAAGCAAGTATTAGCAACGACAAAAGGCGATATTGCTTCATGCGTGCCTCCCTACTAAGTCACTCCCATTTGTCCTTTTCCCTCGCCGCAGCCTTGGTCTGCCACTGCATGTTACTAGGCTTGTCGGCGCCGCCACGTTTGAGCGGCATCAGGTGGTCAACGACGTAGCCAGGACAGCCGCCCGAGGATCTGCCGGTAGACGGGCAGGGGTGCGACTTCTTGAACTCGGCACGCGCCCGACCGCTGCGCGCGATCTTGCCGTGGACGTTGCGCTGCTCCCCCTCTGCTTTGTGATGCCCGCCGCCGCTCGGATAGCTCGAATGACCGCCGCCCTTCGCGCTGGCGACATTAGGTGCTAGGGCGAGAAGCCCTGAAAGTAACGCAGCGGAAAGTCGCCTCATCATGGCGGGAGCCTACGCCGACGGCACCCCACCCGTCGAGGTCGGATCAGCTCGCGCCTGCAAGGTGACACCGACCCTGCTAGGCTAATCTCCTGGCTCTCGTAAAAGAAATCCTCTTTGTCGACGTGGAGGCAGAGGCCGACAAGGTCGAAAACCGGTGCTGCCCCCGCAACCTCGCACGAGGGAAAGGCCGAAGCTCTCGAGGCCATAGCAGCCTAGCGCCGCTATACAACGTGCGCCTCACGTCGGGCTTCACAGGAGAAGCGAATGGCGATCCCCTGGAACGAGCAATACAAGCATCCGCTGTGGCAGAAGAAGCGCCTCGAGGCAATGGAGGCGGCTGGATTCGAGTGCAGCGCGTGCGGTGACAAGGAGACCATGCTCCACGTCCACCACCACCGCTACGTGAAAGGACGGATGATGTGGGAATACGAGCTGAACGAGCTCAACGTTATGTGCGCGCCGTGTCACGAGGAGCGTCACTACGTGAAGGATCAAATCGCTGATCTGTTCATGAAGGCCGACGACATCGACACGCAGGCGCAACTGCTTCAAATCGGCCGCGGATTCCTGAATGCAACGGCCGGGCCATATTTCGCTGACCGTTATCCGCGGCCCGTTGACCAGGATTACTACTGGGTTGGATTTCTCGCGGGCGCGCTCGCCAACGCCGGGCGACAAGGGCAGGGCGCGATAGCCCGAGCCATACTCGACGCGACTAAAACGCATAGCCCAAGAGCGAACTTGCTCCACGAGGAAGTGCGTCTTGCGGGCGAATGGCTTGAGAAGGAACACGACGAGTGAATGCGCAATGCAATTGCCGGGGTATCCATAGGGGTGTCAGCCCGGAGTTGTGCCGAATCGCCTACGATCTTCGAGTCCCGCCCCCGAGAGCGGCGCTTACCGTGCATAGAATTACTGCAACGCTACTGCAACGGAACCTGCATGAAGACCAGCGACAGAGCCGCGCATCGTCGCTAAGTCCTTGATTATTTGGTAGGGCGTACTGGATTCGAACCAGTGACCAACGGATTAAAAGTCCGCTGCTCTACCAACTGAGCTAACGCCCCGGAAAAACCGAAATTATATCGTCCCGCGCAATGGAGGGTCAAAAATAGTTCACGCCTCGCGCGTGATGCGCCAATACTGCACCTTCATGGTGAGCGCGGCACCGGTGATGATGGCGAGGAAGGCGAGGATCGAGCCGAGCGCCAGGGTCGAAAGGCCGGTGAGTCCCTGCCCGATGGTGCATCCGAGCGCGAGAACGCCTCCAAAGCCCATCAGGAGGCCGCCAATCACGTGATTTGCGGTGTCCTCGGCCCCCGCGAAGCCCTCCCAGTGGAAGGTCCGCGAGGCGAGCGCGTAGGAAAGGGAGCCCAGGACGATGCCGGCGGTGGCCGCGATCCCGAACGTGACCCCCAGGGACTTGTCGCTCCACAACATGAGCAGCTCGAGCGTGAACGCCACCGGCGAGACGAACGAAAGCGACTCGATGGCGTGGCTGTTGGTGGCGAAGAACGTGTTCTCGAGGGTTTCCGGATTCTCCGCATAGCCGAGGTGGCCGGTCACGTACCAGCCCGCGACGATCACGAGGCCGACGACGGCCCCGCCGAGGATGTGGTCGAAGCTCCCGCGAAACTCGCGGTCCTTGAAGACGAAGGCGAGCAGCGTCGCTGCTACCACCACCGCCACGATGAGCTCCACGGAGCCCAGGCCCGCGCCCGTCCACGATGCAACGATCGTCGGCAGGTCCTGGCGGGCGAGTCCGTGGGCGCTGAAGTCGGTCGCGACGGGGTCGAGGAAACGCGTCCTCCAGATCGCGAATAGGCCTTTCAGCGTCATGTAGCCGGCGATCGCGAGGCAGATCACGACCACCAGGGATTTGAGGCTTCCGGCGCCCAGCCGCACCAGGGACTTGCTCCCGCAGCCGGAGCCGAGGGTCATGCCCACGCCGAAGAGAAATCCGCCGAGGATGTAGGAAAGCCACGTGACGTTGGGCCGCACGTAGAACGATTTGGTGATGTCGACCAGTCCCGCGAGCTGCAGCGCTTGCGTGCCCAGGATCGCCACCGCGATCGCGAGGAGCCACATGCGCATGCGACCCCAGCTGCCCATGTTCACGACATCGGAGACCGCTCCCATGGTGCAGAAGTTGGTGCGGTTGACGACGGCGCCGAAGATGAAGGCGAGGATGAAACCGCCCAGGACGACGGTGAGCGCTGGATTCGAGGAACTGCCGAGCAAGAAGGAAGCCTCCGGAAAACGAGGGGCCAGTCTACCTGCGGTAGCGCGTCGGATCCAAGAGCCCTGCCGCCGCGAAGCCCTCGCGCCGCAGGCGGCATGCGTCGCAGCGCCCGCAGGCGCGCCCCTTCACATCGGCGTTGTAGCACGAAACGGTGAGCGCGAAGTCCACGCCGAGCTCCTGGCCGCGGCGCACGATCTCGCCCTTGGACATGCTGAGGATCGGCGTCTCGATCGCGATCGGCGCGCCCTCGACCGCGCGCCGCGTGGCGAGGTTCGCGACACGCTCGAAGGCCGCGAGGAATTCAGGCCGGCAATCGGGGTAGCCGGAATAATCGACCGCGTTCATGCCGGCGAATATGGCCTGGGCTTCGCTCACCTCGGCGTAGGCGAGCGCCAGCGCGAGGAAGATCGTGTTGCGCGCGGGAACATAGGTGACGGGAATTCCGATCGTGGGAGACGTCGGCACGTCGATCGCCGGGTCGGTCAGCGCGGAGCCGCCGAAGACGGTGAGGTCGAGGGGCGCCACGCGATGCTCCACGGCGCCCAGGGCCCGCGCGACATGGGCGGCCGCGTCGAGCTCGGCGCGATGGCGCTGCCCGTAATCGATGGACAGGGCATGGCACTTCCAACCCTCCGCCACCGCCATGGCAAGCACGGTGGCCGAGTCGAGGCCTCCCGAAAGGAGAACGACCGCGCGCTTCACCGCGCGATCTCTAGCGCCGCTGCGCAGTGAGCCGCGTACGTGCCTTGCCCGCAGCTTCCGTGCCCGGGTAGCGCGCGATGATGTCCTCGAGGGTATTGCGCGCGCTGCCCGCGTCGCCCTGCTCGGCCTGGATCGCGGCGATCGCGAGGAGCGCATCGGGCGCCTTCGCCGATTGCGGATACTTGGCGAGCAGCTCCTGCTGCGCGGCGAGCGCGTTGCGGTAGTCGCGCATGTTCGCGTAGCTGATGCCGATCCAATAGCCCGCGTTGGCCGCGAGCGCGCTCGACGGATAATCCTTCAAGAATGCGCGAAAGGCGTCGATCGCCGACGCGAAGTCGTTGCGCCTGAACAGATTGGAGGCCGCGTCGTACGCCTTCACCTCGCGCGCCTGGTCCTCCTTGGTGGGCGCCCGCGCCGGTGTCGCGGGCGTCACGCTCGCGCCGCCCGCCGTGGCATCGACCGCAGGAGCCGCGCCTGCCGCGCTGCCGGCCGGGCCCGCCTCCAGGCGCTTCAGGCGTGAATCGAGGTCGAGGTAGAAGTCGCGTTGGCGCTTCTGGAGCTGCTGGTTCTCGTTGCCGAGCACCTCGAGCTGGCCGCGCAGCCCCGCGATCTCGGCATTGAGCCCGTCGATCTGGCGCACCAGCTCGACCACGCCGATGTTGCGGATCGCTTCCTCGAGACGCTGGATGCGCGCCTCGTTGTCCTTGCCCTGCTGGGAAAGCTCCTGGCGCAGCAGGTCGATGCGCCGCCTCGCCTCGTCGTCGTCGAAGAGGCCGGCGCGCGCCGGAAGGGCGGCGGCAAAAAGCAGCGCCGCCGCCGCGGCCGCCTTACTCACCCGCGTACTTGATGTCCGCACGGCGGTTCTGCGCCCACGCCGATTCGTCGTGGCCCATTCCGACCGGCTTCTCCTCGCCGTAGCTGGTGGTCTCGATGCGCGACTCCGGCACGCCGAGCACGGTCATCACCTTCTTCACGGCCTCGGCGCGACGCTGGCCCAGGGCGAGGTTGTATTCCCGGCTGCCGCGCTCGTCGCAGTTGCCCTCGATGCGGATGCGCGAGTCGCGCTTGTCGGTCATGTAGCGCGAGTGCGCCGTGACCAGGCCCCGGTATTCGTCCTTCACCGCGTTGGAGTCGAAATCGAAGTAGACGCTGCGCTTGGAGAGCGGGCTATTGGGGTCGGTGAGCTCGTTCCTCACCATCCCTTGCGAGGGCTGCGTGCGGTTCGTAGTGCTCCCCTGGTTGCTCGCTGTGGGAGGCGGCAATGTGCTCGAACGATTTTCGACGGGCGCTTCCTCGCGCGCCTCCTTGCTGGCACAGGCTGCGGCGATCGCCGCGACGGCGAGGTAAAGGGCGATGTTCTTCATTCAATTCTCCTTTGTTGCGAGTGAACACAGGTTTACGTTTTTCCGGGCTCGTCGACCCGTTAGTTGGTGGGCATGGGCCCCCACGCGGGATCCTGCACGTCGCCCGCCGCCGAGGTGAGCCTCTGGCGTACGCGCCCATCGCCCGACACCGCGGCGAGTTGCCCGCGGCCCGCGACCTGCGCTTCGTAGAGGACCATTTTACCGTTGGGGGCGAAGCTGGGCGAATCGTCGAGCGTGCCGTCGGTGAGCACCTGGATCTGGCCGGTTGCGAGCTCGAGGGAGGCGATGCGATAACGCCCGCCATCGCGCTGCACGAATGCCATCGTTTTCCCGTCGGGGCTGTAGCGCGGTCCCACGTTGTAGGTACCCTCGAACGTAAGGCGTTGCGCGAGCCCGCCCGCCGCGGGCATGCGATAGATCTGCGGCGAGCCGCCACGATCGGACGTGAACGCGATGGTCTGCCCGTCGGGCGAGTACGTGGGTTGCGTGTCGATGCCGGCCGAATCGGTGAGGCGCTCGGCATTCCCGCCGTTGGCGGGAATGCGATAGATCTGGGTGAGCCCGTCCTTGGAAAGGGCGACCGCGAGATAGCGGCTGTCCGGGGACCAGGCGGGCGCGCTGTTGTTGCCGCGGAAGTTGGCCACGACGCGCGTCGTTCCCTGCGCGAGGTTCTGCACCACGACGATCGGCTTCTTTTGGTCGAACGACACGTACGCGAGGCGACTGCCGTCCGGCGACCACGCCGGCGACATGATCGGTTCCTGCGAGGCGAGCACCGACTGGGCGTTGAATCCGTCGGCATCGGCCACCTGCAGCTCGTAGCGGCGGCCGCGCTTCACGACATAGGTGATCTTCGTCGAGAAAACGCCCTTGTCCCCGGTGAGGCGCTCGTAGATCACGTCGGCGATGCGATGCGCGGTCGCGCGCAGCTGCGCCGGCGCGACCACGTAGGAGTAGCTCGCGAGTTGCGCGGCTTTCTGGACATCGAAGAGCCGGAAGCGCACTTCGACCCGGCCGTCGGACGCCGGGTCGATCTTGCCGATCACCAGCGCTTCGGCGCCCTTGCCGCCCCAATCGGGGAAACTCACTTCCGAGGGCTCCGTGGGCAGAGGGGCAACCCCGATGGTATTGACGAGGCGGAAGAGCCCGGTGCGGGCGAGGTCCGCTCCCACCACGTCGCTCACCGACTGCGGCTGCGAGGAATCGCCGGCCATAGGCGTGATGGCGATGGGCACCTGGCGCCCGCCGCTGGTGGTGATGTCGATCGTGAGCTGCGCCGTCGCGCCGAGCGAAAGGAGCAGCATCCCGACCAAAAGGAGGCAACGCTTCATGGGTGTCTGGGGGCGTGCGAGGCTAGCGTTCATGCCTGAAGTTGAGGTTAAGGTCGCGAAACTGGGGGAAAAGTTCCGAGTTCGGCGGGGGAACCGGGAGCGGGGAAGCGCTGCGGATGCCTCTTTCGATGGCGGAATCATACGTGGGATTGCCGCTCCTCCTGGTGATGGCGATGTCCAGCACCTCGCCCCCCGGGAGCACGCGGATGCGCACCTGCACCTCGGGATTGCCGGTGACGGTGTCGGGAACGTTGGCCCTGCCGCGGATCGCATTCTTGATTTTCTGGATGTACGAGTCGATCTCGGACTGCCGAGCCGCGGCCGCCTGCTCGCGCGCCTTCAGGGCCTCGGCCTTTGCGATCTCCTCCTCCTTGCGGCGCTGTTCCTCCTCGCGCTTCTTCTTCTCGGCCTCTTCCTTCTCGCGCTTCTTCTTCTCCGCTTCCTCTTTCTGCTTCTGCGCCTTTTCGCGCTCGAGCTTTTCCTTCTTCTCCTTGTCGCGCTTCTCGCGCTCGAGCTTCTTCGCGATCTCGGGATCGGGCTTGGGCGGCTCCGGCCTTTCCTCGGGCGGCTTGGGTGGCGGCTTCACGGGCTCCGGCGGCTTGGGGGACTCCTCCTTGGGCGGCTCCGGCTTCACGGGCTCGGCGGGCTTGGGCGCCTCCTTGAGTGCAGTCCTGGGCGCCGGCGGAAGCCTGTCCCACAGCTCGGCCTGCACCGGTGCCTCGGGACGGTTCTGCCACGCCACGCCGAACACGATGAGCGAAAAGAACGCGGCGTGCACCACGAGCGCGAGGAACACGGCGCGGATGCGCCCCGGCTGGCGCGGCTTCTCGGGGGAGGGAGGCGGTGCCTTCTTCGCGGGCTTCACTGGGCGGGGCGGGCGAGCAGCCCCACGCGCTTCACCCGGTTCTTCTGCAGCAGGTCGAGGACGTTGATCACCTCCTCGTAGCGCACCGCGCGGTCGCCCGCGATGACGATGGCCTGGTCGGGATGGGCGGATTGCGCCGATCGCACGAATTCGAGGAGCTGCGAGCGCGAAACGCGTATCTCCTCCGACGACGCGTTGCGGTCGACGACCGCGAGATCGCCGTTGGCGCGCACGCGCACTTCCATGGGTGCCACCGCCGGATCGAGGCGCGCGGAAGCCTGCGGCAGCTCGATCTGCCCCGGATTGATGAGAGGCGCGGCCACCATGAAGATGATGAGCAGCACCAGCATCACGTCGATGTAGGGAACGACGTTGATCTCGGCCATCGCGCGTCGCGTCCTCTTCAACGCGGCCTCTTCACCACGGTGTCGGCGGCCTCGGGAAGATGGGCCTGGCGCTGCAGGATGTTCTGCAGCTCCTCCATGAAGCTTTCGTAGCGGCTCGCCAGGCGATCGATGTCGTGGCTGAAGCGGTTGTACGCGATGACGGCGGGAATTGCGGCAAAAAGGCCCATGGCGGTCGCCACGAGCGCCTCGGCGATGCCGGGCGCGACATGCGCAAGCGTCGCCTGCGCCACGTTCGACAGGCCGCGGAAGGCGTTCATGATCCCCCAGACCGTGCCGAAAAGGCCGATGTACGGGCTCACGGAGCCCACCGTCGCGAGGAACGAGAGGTGCGACTCGAGCGTGTCCGTCTCGCGTTGGTAAGTCGCCTTCATCGCGCGGCGCGTCCCGTCGAGGAGCGTGGAGAGATCGGATCCCGGCCGGCCCTTGAGCTTCAGGAATTCCTTGAACCCCGCCTCGAAGATGCGCTCCAGCCCGACCGAGGAATAGCGCCCGCTGGCGGCGCGCTGGTAGAGGCCCACCAGGTCCGCTCCGCCCCAGAACTCGCGCTCGAAGTCGTCGGCGAGGCGCCGCGCGCGGCGGATGGAGAACATCTTCATGAAGATGTAGGTCCACGAGAGCATCGAGGCGAGGAGCAGGATCGCCATGACCACTTTCACCACGATGCTCGCGTTGACGATCATCGAGATGATGGTGAGATCGTGACTGACTATCAAAGCGCCGCCTCCATTTTCTTGCGCAGGGGTTCGGGGATCTCGGTGGGCTTCAAGTTGTCGCCCGTGACGCACGCAACGGTGACCTTGGCCTTCACCAGCACCTCGTCGTCGCGCCGCACCTCCTGCGCGAACACGCAGCGCACCTTTCCGAGGGACTCGAGGTGCACGCTCACCGCGACGTTGTCGTCGAGGCGCGCGGCCTTGACGAAATCCGCGGCGATCGATGTCACCACCAGCGTCACGCGGTGATTGCGCGCAAGGCCCTGGTGGTCGAAGCCGAGGTGGCGCAGCCACTCGGTGCGCGCGCGCTCGAGGAACTTCAGGTACTCCCCGTGATAGACCACGCCCCCCGCGTCGGTGTTCTCGAAGTAGACGCGCACCGGGAACGAGTAGACGAAGAGCTCCGGTTGCAAGGTGGGCTTCACCGCGATGCGGCTCACGGGAAGAGCTCCGGCCCGCGGCCCGGCGCTTCCTGCGCGAGGCCGAAGTGGCGATAGGCGAGCGGCGTGGCGATGCGTCCGCGCTGCGTGCGCTGCAGGTAGCCCTGCTGGATGAGGAAGGGCTCGAGCACGTCCTCGATCGTGTCGCGCTCCTCGCCGATGGCCGCGGCGAGGTTCTCCACGCCCACGGGTCCCCCGCCGAATTTCTCGATCACCGCCGCGAGGAGCTTCCTGTCCATGAGGTCGAGGCCGATCGCGTCCACGTCGAGCATGCGCAACGCCATGTCCGCCACCTCGACCGTCACCAGCCCGGTCGCCTTCACCTCGGCGAAGTCGCGCACGCGCCGCAGCAAGCGGTTGGCGATGCGCGGCGTGCCGCGCGAGCGCTT
>JBBRTF010000007.1:0-113910 GCA_038244725.1 Burkholderiales bacterium | reverse complement strand
GTCGAAGGGACGGGCGATTTCGGGCCGCTTCGTCGTTTGCTCGTCCTGGCAAGGTACCTACCTTGCGTCGGACTCGGCGCCTGGAATCGTCACCGAAATCGCCCCGTCGCAGACCCCGGGACTTGTTCAGACCTTCCCTAGCGCCGCGGCGGCACGCGCCACCACGTCAACGCGACGAGGATGGCGAAGCCCACGTAGATCGTGTCGAACACCCACGCGGGCCAGCTCCAGAAGAGCCACGCGTGCACCCATTGCTCGATGAAGCCTTCGCCGGACGCCTCGCCGCGCAGCGCGTCTTCCCAGGCGGTGAGCGGGCAGAGGAATCCGAGGAGCGATTCGGCGGCGACGAAGGCGATCGCCGCGAGATGCGCCGCCCGGAACCCCGGATTGAACGCAAAGCGCTTGCCGAGCGCCGCGCCGATCCAGATCGCCGGCAGCGCCGCCACCACGAAGACGACGAACGCCGCGTGCGCGACGAGGATCACATCGGCGAGGGTCGGGCTGGTCACTGCGCGCTGGGATCCCCGAAGGTTTGCGAGCGGGGCAGTATAGCGGGCCACTTCCGGCCGCATGCTTGGCGCTAGAATGATCCCGCACACCACCCTCCGAGGCGCTTCCCCATGCTGATCCGAAAATTCGCCTTCCTCATCGCGTTGCTCACCGCGGCGCTCGCCGTCTATGGCGACAAGCAGCGCATCGACAAGGCCGCGGACATGCCGCGCTTCACCTACAAGGTGGACCAGCCGCTCGAGGCGTTGGTGAAGGACCCCGCGGCGTTCAAGGCCTTCGCCGCCCAGGTGCGCCGCGACGACGAGGGCGTGCTCGCCGGGTACGACATCGCCGACCGCTCGGCGCAGCGCCAGCTCCTCGCCATCCTCGCGCAGATCGATTTCATCGAGGCCCGCTATGCCGAGGCCGGGAAGCGCATCGACGAGATCCGCGCGCTCGAGGACAAGCCCGCCGAGAAGCTCATCTCCGGCATGCAGCTGCGCGCGATGGTGTTCGCCGAGCGCAAGGTCGGGGACATCACATCCGAGGCGTACCGGCGGGAAGTGGGGCGCATCCTCTCCGAGGAGCTGCGCGCGATGCCCTACGCCGTCGTCGAGAACGACATCAAGGGCGCCAAGTCGGGCGCGGAGCTGATCGGCGAGGCGCTCGTCATGGGCAACGTGCGCGATCGCCTGCAGCCGGTGGTCACCAAGGCGGGCGGCGTGCTGAGCTCGGACCTCGCGCCCGCCATCATCAACGCGCGCTATGCGCTCGTCGCGCGCCTGCCGCTGAAGGCCACGATGATCAAGGCGTACGGCGACTACCTCGCGGCCAACAAGGTGGAGAAGGCCGACATCTGGAAGGCGCGCGACGTGCAGCTGCCCAAGGGGGCCGGCTACACCCCGGTACGCATCGCCATCTGGGATAGCGGCGTCGACACGGCGCTCTTTCCCGGTGCGGTGGTGGATGACGCCGCAGGCAAGCCCGCGCTTTCGGCCTTCGACCGCTATGGAAATCCTTCCAGCGAGCCGCTCACGCCGATTCCCGGGGAGCTCGAGAAGAAGCTCCCCGAGATGAAGGCCCGCGTGAAGGGCCTGTCGGACCTGCGCTCCAACATCGACAGCCCCGAGGCGAGCGAGGTGAAGCAGCTCCTCTCGACGTTGAGGCGCGAGGACTATCGCGCCGTGGTTGAGGAGCTGGGGCTCGCGGGCAATTACAGCCACGGCACGCACGTCGCGGGGATCGCGATGGCGGGCAACCCGTACGCGCGCGTCCTCAACGCCCGCATCGAGTACGACTACCACCTGCTGCCCGATCCGTGCCCGAGCGACGAGCTCTCGCTGAAGGAAGCGCGCGGCATCCAGGCGCAGGCGGATTTCTTCAAGAAGTACCACGTCCGCGTGGTGAACATGAGCTGGGGCGGCAGCGTGCGCGGCATCGAGGGCGCTCTCGAGCTCTGCGGCATCGGCTCGGGCCCGCAGGAGCGCAAGAGCCTCGCGCGCAAGTATTTCGAGTCCGAGAAGAAGGCGCTCACCGACGCGATGGCCAATGCGCCCGCAATCCTCTTCGTCGCGGCCGCCGGCAACGCCAACCAGGACTCGAGCTTCGCCGAGGTGATTCCCGCGGGCATCGCGCTCCCCAACCTCATCGTCGTGGGCGCCGTGGACAAGGCGGGCGACGAGGCGCCGTTCACGAGCTACGGGCCGACGGTGAAGGTGCACGCCAACGGCTACCAGGTGGAGAGCTATCTTCCCGGCGGGGATCGCGTGGCGCTTTCGGGCACGTCGATGTCATCCCCGCAGGTGGCGAACCTCGCGGGCAAGATCCTCGCGGTGAATCCCGCGCTCAAGCCCACGGAAGTGGTGAAGCTCATCGTCGACACGTCGGACAAGACGGCCGATGGGCGCCGCGTCCTCATCGACCCCGCGAAGGCCGTGGCGTCCGCGTCGGCGGCGAAGGTCGCCTGAGGGAGCCCGCGCGGCGATGGACCAGAACTACTGGCAGCTCGGCACGTGGCGGCGCGTTCCCGTCGCGATGCACTGGACGGTGCTCATCGCGTTCGCGTGGATGTACCTCATATTCTGGAACCTCCTAGGCACGCTGATCGGTGCGGCCGCATTCTTCGTCTTGCTGGTGGTCCACGAGCTCGGGCACGTCTTCGTGCTGCGCCGCAGGAAGATCCCCGTGGAGCGCATCACGCTCTTCGGAATCCATGGCGAGACCGCGCACGGCTACGCGGGACCCGCGGGCGAGATCCTCGTCGCATGGGGCGGTGTCGCGGCGCAGGCGGTGCTCCTCGCCCTCGCGCTCGCCGCGAAGCACACGATCGACTTCTCCGGCATTCCGCTGGCCGCGGTGATCATGGGCCCGGTGCTCTTCGTCTTCATCCAGCTGAATGTCTTCGTGATGGTGATCGCGCTCCTGCCCATCGGCCCCTTCGACGGGACCGCCGCGTGGGGCGCGATTGCCTACTGGCGCGCGGCCTCGCGCCGGCGCAAGCGCGCCGCCCGGGAGCGCGAGATGTTCCCCGAGCGCGGCCTGTCGCCGGAGAGGCGCCGCGAGCTGGAAGAAAGCTCGACGAAGGCCGCGGCGGACTACCTCGGCAAGTTCTCGAAGAAGACCGGCGGCGGCGGCGAAGACGCCTAGGCGCTACTTGAGCAGCGTGCGCTTCGCGAACTCCACGGTCGCGAAGAACTGGTAGTCGGCGTTGGGCTTCTTCGCGAAGCCGTGGCCCTCGTCGTTCGCCATCATGAACCACACCGGCGTGCCGGTCTTCTTCAGCGACGCGGCGATCTGCTCGGCCTCGGTGTAGGGCACGCGCGGGTCGTTGCGGCCCGCCACCAGGAAGAGCGGCTTCGTGATCTTTTCGGTGTTGTTGAGCGGCGCGATTCTCTCGAAGAAGGCGCGCATCGCCGGGTCGCGCTCGTCGCCGTATTCCACGCGGCGCAGGTCGCGGCGATAGCTCTCGGTGCGCTCGAGGAAGGTCGTGAAGCTGGAGATGCCCACCACGCTCACGGCGCCGGCGATGCGCTCGGCGAAGTGGAACGCGCAGGCGAGCGCCATGTAGCCGCCGTAGCTTCCGCCCACGATCATCACGCGCGAGGCATCCAGGTCCGGCTGCGTCGCGATCCAGTCGAGGAGCGCGCCGATGTCCCGCACCGAGTCCTCGCGCTTCATGCCGTTGTCGAGCTTGAGGAAGGTCTTGCCGAATCCCGACGAGCCGCGCACGTTCGGATAGATCATCGCCACGCCCAGCTCGCTCACGTAGTAGTTGTTGCGCGCGATGAAGGTCGGCCGCGCTTCGGCCCCGGGGCCGCCGTGGATGTTGACGATGACGGGACGCTTGCCCTCGAACCTCGCCGGCGGGCGATAGAGGAAGCCCGTGATCTCGCGGCCGTCGAAGCTCTTCCACGTGGCGAGAGCGGGCTCGACGAACTCGCTCGTGTTCACGTTGGGGTTGTTGCCGTTGGTCCAGCGCGTGAGCTTGTTGGCCTTGAGGTCGTAGGAGAACACGTCTCCCGCGGAGCGCGCCGAGCTCATGTGGAACGCGACCTCGCTCGAGTCGCGCCGCCAGGCGAGGCCGCCGATCACGCCCTGCACCAGCGGCGGGCGCGGCAGCTCCTTCATCTGAGCGATGTCGAAGAAGCGCAGCACGCTCACGCCGTGCTCGTTGGTGACGAAGGCGATGCGATTCACGTCGAACGAGATGTCGTAATCCTCGACGTCGAACTGCAGGTTCGGCGTGAGCACGCGTTCCTTGCCGCCGGAGAGCGGCAGGTAGACGAGCCTGCGGAACTCGCCGCCGCGATCGGTGGTGGTGAAGAGGCCCTTGCCGTCCTTCGAGAAATGGGTCTCGCCCCACGACACCTGCTGGCCCTTCACGGGCCGGGTGACGCGGCGCTTGCGCCCGCTCGCGACGTCCATCACCCAGATGTCGGATTCGTTGGCGCTGCGGTACTCGATGAAGACGAGGCGCTTGCCGTCCTCGGAGAAGCGCAAGCCGAACCATCCGCCGCCCTCGAGCCTCGCGATCACGCGGTCGGACTCGGGCTTGAGCGGATCCATCACGTGGACCGTGGTGCGGGCGGTGCGATCGGGGTTGTTGCGATCCACCGGCTGCGTGGTGTAGACGATGCGATCGCCCTTGCGCGACCAGTCGAGCGACGACGCGCGCTGCCCCTCGGGGCTCAAGGCGGTGTCCTCCCGGCTCGTCATGTCGTGGCGGTAGATGCGATACACCTCGTTGCCGCCCTGTGCGCGGGTGAAGAGGAAGTAGTCGCCGGTGACGGGCTCGAAGCGCGCGTCGGGAACGGCGTCGGGGAAGTCCGTGAGCGGCAGCGGCGCCACGCCGGGCTCGGTCACCAGGTGCACCTGGTTGGTCGCGGTGAGGCGCCGGCGCACGAGCATCTCGCGCTTCTCCGGGCGCCACGAGAGCATGGCGTGCGCGCGGAAGTCGCCGTAGGGGGCGAGCTTCGCCGCGACCTCGGAAGAGATCGGCGGCACGCCGTCCAGGACGAGGCTCGCGGGCGGTTCGACGAACTCGGTTTGCGCGTGGGCGACGAGGGCGCTGAGAAATGCTGCGGCGAAGGCGATGGCGCGATTCGTCATTTTTTCGGTTGAGTGGCCATGGGCCGTGCGGGATCGGAGCACCACTCGCTCCAGGAGCCCGGATAGAGGCGCGCGCCGGAAAGTCCCGCGAGCTCCATCGCGAAGAGGTTATGGCACGCGGTGACGCCGGAGCCGCACATCTGCACGGCCTGCGCCGGCGCCGTGCCCGCGAGGAGCGCCTCGTATTCGCGGCGAAGCTCCGCGGCCGGCTTGAAGCGTCCGTCGGGCGCGAGGTTCTTCTGCCAGAAATGATTCACCGCGCCGGGAACGTGTCCCGCCACCGGATCCATCGGCTCCTGGAGCCCGGCGAAGCGATTGGCCGCGCGTGCGTCGACGAGCCTGATCGAGGGATCGTCGTGGAAGCGCTCGACGAAAGGCGTATCCACGGTCCAGCCCAGGTGCGGGCGAGGCGCGAATTCACCCTTGCGTGCGCCGGGCACGTCCTTCGAGATGGGCCGTGCCTCCTTTTCCCACAGCGGATAGCCGCCGTCGAGGAGCGCCACCTTGTCGTGGCCCAGCCATCGCAGCAGCCACCAGAGGCGCACCGCGAAATTTCCGGAGAGGTCGTCGTACACCACCACCTGCGCTTGCGGCGTGACGCCGCGCTCGCTCATCTTCGCCGCGAAGGCGTCGGGGTCGGGGAGCGGATGACGTCCGTTCTTCGCGGTCTTGGTTCCGGACAGGTCTTCGTCGACGTGAAGGAAGTACGCGCCCGGGACGTGGCCCGCGGCGTACGCGCGCCGGCCCTTCTCGAGGTCGCCCATGTCGTGGCGGGTGTCGAACACGATCCATCGCGGGTCGGCGAGATGCGCGGCGAGCTCTTCGGGAGTGACGAGGATCTTTTCCATGAGGCGAAGTTTAGCGGGTTGACAGGCGCCCGCGTCCTGTATGGGAATATGGGACTCTCCTAAGTCGTACCTGACACGACTTTTTATGTCGTACCTGACACGACATATTTTTCGCTAGCTTTCGAAGCCGGCCTCCTCGACTTCATCCTTCTTCTCGACGCGCATGGCGAGGATGCCGCTCGCGATGATGATCGCCATGCCGGCAAGCTCGACGCTCGCGAGGCGCTCGTTCCAGACGATGAAGGTGGCGAGCGCTCCGAAGACGAGCGTCGAGTACGAGAGCGCGCCGCAAACGAGCGTGTTGCCGGTGCGGTAGGCGCGCGTCATCGCGAGCTGCGCCACGGTGCCGCAGAAGCCGATGCCGATCACGATCCACACGTTGTTCCAGCGGATCGGATGGAAGCTGGATGTGGAAAGCTGCCATCCCGCGCACAGGACCGAGCCGATCACCGTGAACCAGAAGACCACGCGATAGTCGGGCTCGCCGAGCTTGCCGAGCGTGCGAACGCTCAGGTACGCCCACGCGGAGAAGACGCCCGAGAAGAGGCCGATCAGCGCGGCCGCTTCCCGGCCGCCGTGCACCGTCGGCTGCAACAGCGTCGCCACGCCGACGAAGCCGAACGCGATCGCGGCGATGAGCCAATAGGAGAACTTCTCGCCGAGCACGACGACGGTGGCGATGGCGAGGAAGATGGGCGAGGTGTAGTTCAACGTCTGCGCGGTGGCGAGCGGCAGGTTCGCCATGGCGTAGAAGTAGCCGATGAGCGAGACCGATCCCACGACGCTGCGGATCATATGGCCGCTGAAGTGCGCGGTCCTCACCGTGCCGCGCCGCGCGAGGATGAGCCCGACCACGAAGAAGAAGCCGACGAACGAGCGGTAGAACGCCATCTCCGCCGCGTCGAACTCATCGGCGCCGTACTTCACGAAGATGCCCATGGCGGCGAAGAAGAATCCCGCCACGATCATCCACGACGAGGTCATGCGGGCGCCCCGCGCAGCGCGATGCGCGCCGCAGCGTGATGGCCGTGCGCCGCGCGCATCGCGACCTTCGTCTCCGCGCCCACCGTGGCCCGCATGCTCTCGAAGATGAGCGGGTCGAGCTCGGCCGCGCGCCCGGTCAGCGCGACCGGCCGCGGCCCGTAGCGCTTCGTCATCGCGACGGCGAGCCGGCCCAGCTCGACGCCGGCCGCGGCGAGGATCTCGCGCGCCGCGGGATCGTTGCCCGCGCAGCGCGCCACCGCGAGCGCGAGACGCCCGACGGCGCCGCGGTCGCGCCCGTAGATGTACTCGCGGGACTTCGCCCACTCCGCGCCGCCCACCTCCTCGAAGAGCGCCGCGGCCATGGGCGAATCGCGCCAGCTTCCCGGCGCCTCGTCCTCCAGGCGCCACACGCGGCGCATCGCCTCGCGCGCGATCCAGAAGCCGCTGCCGCCGTCGTCCACGATGACGCCGCGCCCGCCCGCGCGATGCAGCTCGCCCTTCTCGTCGACGAACGCGGCGACGGAGCCCGTGCCCGAATAGACCATGTAGCCCTCGCCCGGCGCGAAGAGGTCGAGGTAGGCGATCACCATGTCACTGCCGAGCGTGACGTTGCTTGCATCGAGGCCGAACGGCGCGGCCACCATCCGCCGCAGCGCCTCGACGTTCTCGCCGAAGCCGGTGACTCCGGCGTGCACGCGGCCCGGGCGCCCGTGCGCGAGCACCGCGGCCGCGAGCTCCGCCATCGCCTCCTCGACGGGATCGCCCTGGCCCACCTGCAGCGCGCTCATGCCGCGCACCGCGCCTTCCGCGGCGATCTCCCGCGGCGCGGCGGCGAGCGCCCAGCGCGTGCGCGAGCCGCCGGCATCGATGCCGAGGGCGAGCTTCGTTTCGCCGTCACTCAATCGTTCACCTCGCCACGCTCCCCGGAAGGACCACCGATGCGCGCGCGCTCTCCACGCCGACGCGGTTCACCGCCGACACGACGAGCCCATCCATGGGCCTTCCATCGACGCTCGCGTCGAGGCGCGCGGTGTGCGCGCTTCCCGGCGCGACGCGGAATTTCCACGCAGTTCCGTAGCGCGCCCAGATCGCCACCTGCCACGCATCCGGCGATTCGCTCGCCACGTCCAGCGTGATCGTACCGGGATCGCCGGGAGTGATGCGCGCGGAGACGCGAGGCATCGCTGGCGGCGCGTCCGCGAGCCACGGCGTCGCGGGCACGAGCGCGGGCGTCTCGTAGGCAATGCGCAGGCGATCGGCGATGCCCTTGCGATTCTCCATGAGCGCCGCCATGCTGAAATGGATGTGGCCGTCGACGCGTCGAGCGCGGACTAACGCGATCTGCCCGGCGATCTCGTCGACGCTCCACGAGGCGCTCGTCGCGTCGATGCGGCTCGTGAAGAGGCCCGGCCACACGTGGCGCCCGGCTGTGTTCCACGCGGTCCAGTAATCGAGCAGCACGCCGAAAGGCTGCGCGGGTGTGACGAGCGGCCAGTAGAGCTGCGGCGCGAGGTAGTCGAGCCAGCCGCGCGATAGCCAGAGCTCGACGTTCGCGTAGATCCTGTCGTATTGGCTGAAGCCGGAAACGCCCGCGGGCCGCAGGTCCGGGCGCCCCACGCCGAAGGGGCTCACGCCGAATCGCACCCACGGCTTCACGCGATGCGCCGCGTCGTGGAGACGCTCGACGAGGCGATCGACGTTCTCGCGGCGCCAGTCGTCGCGCGCGAGGCTGCCGCCGTCGAGGAGATAGCGCTGCCACGAAGGGCCGTCGGGAAAATCGAGCTCGACGCCGCCGGGCGCCGCGACCGGATAGGGATAGAAGTAGTCGTCGATGTGGACGCCGTCGATGTCGTAGCGGCGCGCGACGTCGGCGACCACTTCGAGCGTGCGCCGCGCCGCTTCGGGCTCCCCCGGATCGAGCCAGAGGAAATCCCCATACGGCTTCACGATCCCGGGCATCGTGTTCGCGATGTGATTCGGCGCGAGCGGCGAGCGCGCCGAGGAATGCCGCGCGCGGTACGGGTTGAACCACGCGTGCAGCTCGATGCCGCGCCGATGCGCTTCTGCCACCCACATCGCGAGCGGATCGTAGAAGGGCTGCGGCGCCGCGCCCTGCGTGCCGGTGAGATATTCTGACCATGGCTCGAGGGCGCTCGCGTAGAGCGCGTCGGCGGAGGGACGCACCTGCACGATGAGCGCGTTCAGGCCGATGGATCGCGCGCGCTCGACGATGCGGACGACCTCCTCCTGCTGCGCGGCGCTCGACAATCCCGGGCGGCTCGGCCAGTCGATGTTGGCCACCGAAGCGACCCACGCGGCGCGAAACTCGCGGGGCGCGGGCGGTGGAACATCGTCGACGTCTGTACGCGGCACCGCGCAGCTCGCGAGCATCGCGAAAGCCGCGAGCGCAGCGAGGAGGTGGCCCGTCACGCCCTCACGAACCACTGCCGCTGCCACATCGCGACCGCGACGACGAGCATCGCGAGGTCGAATGCGATCGCAAAGGCGAGCGAGGCATCCACGGGCGCGATCGGCAGGGACTGGAACGGCGCGTAGAGGGCGGCCTTGAGATGTGCGCTCACGAGGATGCGCGCGACGAACCCGGAGAACGCGAAGATGAAGAGCGCGTTCATGCCGTAGATCGTGAGCGGCAGCAATGCGCGCCGCGCGGCGGTGCGAAAGCGAAGGGGCGCGGCATCCATCGCCGCATGGAACGCGGCGAAGAAGACGAGCGCCCAGCCCGTCATGAAGATGCAGTAGGACGGTGTCCACAGGTTCTTGTTGATCGGAATGAAGACCGCGTCGAGCGCGAGGCCGGTCGCAAGCGCCGCGATTCCGGCCGCGAGCAACAAGGCGGAAGTCGCGAGCCCACCCGCGGCGCGAAGAAGCCAACGGCCGGCCGCGACGCCGAAGAGCACGCTGCATGCCGCCGGAAGCGTGCTCACCAGGCCCTCGGGATCCCACGTGCGCGACTTCGCCCACAGGTGGCCCCCGAGGAGGCTACGGTCGAGCCACGCTCCGAAGTCGCGGCCCGGCCCCAGCACGCCCGCGGCGACGACTCCGTCGGGGTCGGGCACGGGAACGAAGAGCATCAGCGCCGTGTACACGCCCATGAGGATCGCGACGGAAAGCGCGATCGTTTTCGCGTCCGCGCGGATCGCGAACGGCGCCGCGATGAGGATCGTGAGCGCGATCCGCTGCAGAACGCCGGGGATGCGCACCGTCGAGAAATCGAACGCCGGAAAGAGATTCAGCAGGAGTCCCACCGCGAAGATCACCGCGGCGCGCCGCGCGATGGAACGCATGAGCTTGCCGGGAGCTTCGCCCATGCGCGCGCGGCGCTCGAGCGAGATCGCCATCGACATCCCCACCGCGAAGAGAAAGAACGGAAAGACCAGGTCGGTGAAGGTCCAGCCGTTCCATTGCGCGTGGTCGAGCGGGCCGTAGAGGTTCGCCCAGTCGCCGGGGTTGTTGACGAGGACCATGCTGGCGATCGCGAAGCCGCGAAAAGCGTCCAGCGATGCGACGCGCCGCGTCGACCCGGCGTTCACCCGGCGAGCGCGGCGCGCACGCTTCCGTGCACCGCCGCGAGGCGCGCGCGCGCCTCTTCCGCGGCGATCCCGCGCTTGATCGCGACGATCGCCACCTTCACGTGGAAGCCGCACGTCTCGAGGCATGCGCGCGCCTCGGCCTCCGCGGCGCCGGTCGCGAGCACGGTGAGGCGGATGGCGCGCGCCACGAGCTTCGCGTTGGTGGGCTTGAGATCCACCATGAGGTTGCCGTACACCTTGTGCATGCGCACCATCACGGCGGTCGAGAACGTGTTGAGCGCGATCTTCTGCGCGGTGCCCGCCTTGAGGCGCGTGCTGCCGGAGACGAGCTCATGCCCCGTCTCGAGCACGATGCCGACCTCGGCCTCCTGCGCGACCGGAGCGCCCGCATTGTTGGCGATGCCGATGGTGAGCGCGCCCACGTCGCGCGCGGCGTCGAGCGCGCCCATCACGTAGGGCGTCGCGCCGGACGCCGCGAGGAGGATCACCACGTCGTTGAAGGTCACGTTCACGCCGCGCAGGTCGCGCGCGCCGAATTCGCGCTTGTCCTCCGCGCCTTCGATGGCGCGATAGACCGCTTCGCGACCGCCGGCGAGCAACGCCACCGCGCGCTCGGGCGGCCATGAGAAGGTCGGATAGAGCTCGACGCTATCGAGAAGCCCGAGGCGCCCCGAGGTGCCCGCGCCCACGTAGATCAAGCGGCCGCCGGCTTCGAGGCGCGGCACCGCGGCGGTCACGGCCGCGGTGATGTGCGCGGCCGCGCGGCGCACCGCTTCCGCGGCGTGCCCCTGGTCGTCGATGAGCGCGCCCACGAGCTCGCGCGTGCCGTACTCGTCCAGGCGCGGATGCTCGGGGTGGGGAAGCTCGGTGTCGAGGTCGCTCATTGTCGTATTCGCCGCGGGCGCGAAACCAGCCACAGCCCCGCGAACGTGAGAATGCCATTCAGGACCAGTATCTCCAAGCCCAGCCGGTATTCGCCGAAGAGGAGGTGCTGGTGGCGGTCGATCCAGAGGCAGGCGGCCGGCGCCGCGATCGCCACCACGGGCACCCATCCATCGCGCACGCCGCGGTGCGTGAAGATCGCGAAGGCGAAGAGCCCCAGGAGCGGCCCGTAGGTGTAGCCGGCGATGACGAGGATCACGCCGATCATGCTCGCGCTCGCGACGTGCTTGAAGACGAGGAGGAGCAGCAGGAACACGACCGCGAAGGAAAGGTGCACGCGATGGCGCACCGAATTGCGCTTCGCCTCGTCCACCTCGGGGCGGCGCATGAGCTGCAGCAGGTCGATGCAGAAGATCGAGGTGAGCGCGGTGATGGCGCCGTCCGCGCTCGGGAAGAGGGCCGAGATGATGGCGACGAGGAATACGAGTTGCACCGCGACCGGAAGATGCCCCAGCACGATGGCGGGCAGGATCCGGTCGCCCGTGGCGTCGACGCCGGCGGCCGGCGCGTAGAGATAGAGGAGCCCGCCGAGGTAGAGGAAGAGGAGGACCACGCCCAGCATGATGAGCGCCATCGTGACGATGTTCTTCTGCGAGTCGGCGAGCGTCTTCACCGAGATGTTCTTCTGCATCATCTCCTGGTCGAGGCCGGTCATGGCGATGGCGATGAAGACGCCGGCCACGAACTGCTTCGGGAAGAACGAGGCGTCGTCCACGTCGAGGAAGAAGATCTTCGAAAGGCCCTCCCCGTGGAGCCTCGCCACGCTGTCCCCGAACGAGAGGCCGAGGCTCGAGAGCATGCTGGCGGAGATGATGGCGAGGCCCGCGAGCATGCACGTGGTCTGCAGGGTATCGGTCCAGACGATCGTCTTCACGCCGCCCTGGTAGGTGTAGGCGACGATCATCGCCACGAAGACCGCCGCCGTGAGCCAGAAGGGCACGCCGATGCCGTCGAGGACGGCCTCCTGCAGGATGTTCACGACGAGGTAGAGGCGCGCGGTGGCGCCGAGGGTGCGCGAGAGGATGAAGAGCGCGGCGCCCGTGCGGTGCGAGGCGGGGCCGAGGCGCTCCTCGAGGAAATCGTAGATCGAGGTCACGTTGCCGCGGTAGTAGACGGGCAGCAGCACGAAGGCGATCACGAGGTAGCCCGCGAAGAGGCCGAGCACCAGCTGGAAGTACGCGAAGCCCTCTCGCCCCACCGCGCCCGGCACGCTCACGAAGGTCACGCCGGAGAGCGACGTGCCGATCATGCCGAAGGCCACCAGCCCCCAGCGGCTCGAGCGGTTGCCGATGAAGAAGGATTCGCTATCGGCGCCTCGCGACGTGCGCCACGCGACCGCCATCAACAGCGCGAAATAGCCGAAGACGACGGCGAGCATCAGGGCGGGGGTCACCTGCGCATTCTAAGCGACCCTCTTCAAATCCTGCGTAACCTTGCCGCCCTGCAGCACGATGACGCGCTCGGCCGATGCGATCGTCTCCGGGCGGTGGGCGATGATGATGCGCGTGAGATTGAGGGATCGAATCGAGTCGTTCACGGCGCGCTCCTTCTGCACGTCGAGCGCGCTGGTGGCTTCGTCGAGGAAGAGGATGCGTGGGCGTTTGTAGAGGGCGCGAGCCAACAGGATGCGCTGCTTCTGGCCGCCGGAGAGCGCCGCGCCCATGTCGCCGATCAGCGTGTTGTAGCCCATCGGCATGGCGACGATGTCGTCGTGCACAGCGGCCACGCGCGCGAAGTGTTCGACCGCGGCCTGGTCGGGCGACGGGTCGAAGAAGCTCACATTGTCCGCGATCGAGCCGGCGAAGAGCTGGTCGTCCTGCATCACGGTGCCGACGAGCTTCCGGTAGCGGTCGATGCCGAGCTTCTGGATGTCGATGCCGCCCGCGAGGATCTTTCCGTCGGTGGGCGCGAGGAGCCCGAGCATCAGCTTCAGGAGCGTGGTCTTGCCGCCGCCC
Source organism: Burkholderiales bacterium (assembly GCA_038244725.1). Lineage (GTDB taxonomy): Bacteria > Pseudomonadota > Gammaproteobacteria > Burkholderiales > Usitatibacteraceae > Usitatibacter. The sequence goes on along the minus strand of JBBRTF010000007.1, from coordinate 100,533 downwards.
GAAGGCCCGACGATGGCGACCGATTCGCTCGGCGCGACCGCGAAGGCGCAGTTCAGCAGCACGAACGGCTCCATGTCCGAGTAGCGGAAGGAGAGCGCGCGCACCTCGAGCGACGCGTCGATCGCGTCCACCGGCAGCGGCGAGGACTGCTCCTCCGGCGCCGTGAGCACGATGTCGGCGAGGCGCTCGCCCTGCAGGTTCAGCATGCGCAGCTCGATCACCTTGTCGATGAGTCCGGCGACGCGCGCCGAGAACTGGTCCTTGTACGCCATGAAGGCGAAGAGCATCCCCACCGAAAAGGCGCTGTCGAGGATGAGGGTTGCGCCGAGCCAGACGATCGCGACGCGCTCCACGCCGAAGACCAACCCATTGGCGGAGCGGAAGCCCAGGCCCAGCTTCTGCGTCGCGAGGTCCGCATTCACCGCGTCGACCACGAGATTCAGCCAGCGCGAGCGCCGCTCCTCCTGACGGCCGAAGAGCTTGATCGATTGCACGCCGCGCACGGTCTCGAGGAAGTGGCTCTGCTGCTTGGCGGTGTGCACGATGTGCTCTTCGGTCGCGCGGCGCAGGGGATCGTAGAAGAGCCAGCGCATCGTCCCGTAGAGCGCCACCGCGCACGCGGCCACCGCGGTGAGCGTCGCGCTGTAGACGACCATCATGGCGAAGGTCGCGATCGTCATGGCGCCGTCGATCAGCGCCTCGACGAAGCTGGAGGTGAGCGTGCGCTGGATGTTGTTCACCGCGCCGAAGCGCGAGACCACGTCGCCCAGGTGGCGCTTCTCGAACCAACTCACCGGCAGCTTGAGAAGATGCGAGAAGACGTTCGCGAGCCACTGCAGGTTCAACGTCGTGCTGAGATAGAGCACGACCCACGAGCGCAGCAACGAGAGCGCCACCTGGATCACCGCGAGCATGAGGAAGCCCAGTCCCAGCACGGTGAGGAGGTCGCGGTCTGCGGAGACGACGGCGCCGTCGATGGCCCACTGCATATAGAACGGGCTCACCACCGCGATCGCCTGCAGCGCGAGGGCCAGGATGAAGACCTGGGAGAGCGAGCGTTTGAGTCCCACCACCGGGCCGAGGAGGTCGCGCAGGTGCACCGGGCGCCGGTCGTCTGCCGGATGGAATTCCGAGGTGGGTGAGAGCTCGAGCGCGATGCCGGTGAAATGCCGGGAGACTTCGGCGAGAGGCATGCGGCGGACCCCGAAGGCGGGGTCGTGGACCACCGCGGCTCGCGCATCCACCGAGCGCAGCACCACGAAGTGGTTCAGGTCCCAATGGAGGATGCACGGCGCGCGCAACTGTGGAAGCTCATCCAGCTCGAGGCGCAATGGCCGCGGCGCGAGATGCAATCGCCCCGCGACCTGCATGAGATAGGCGAGCGTCGCGCCCTTGAGCGAGACCGTGAAACGCCGGCGCAGCCCCGCGAGATCGATGCGGTGGCCGTGGAAGCACGCGATCATGCCCAGGCTCGCAAGACCGCACTCCGCCGCCTCCGTCTGCAGGAAGACCGGCAAGCGCTTCGCGGAGCCGAACTGCAGGCCGGCCAGCAGATCCATCAGGTCCTTCCGGCGAGGCTCAGCAGCGGCTCGAAGATCCACTCGATGAGGCGGCGCCGGTCCAGCAGGATATCGGCCTCGACCTGCATGCCCGGCTGCAGGGGCTCGAGCCGGCCGTACGCGCGGATCGCCTGGCCCTCGAGCGCGACCTTGATGCGATACACGGGCTCGCGGCTTCCGTCGAGCGGCGTATAGCCCAGCTCGCCCGGCTGCAGCGGATTGCGGGACACGGAAGTCACGCTCGCGCGATACATGCCGAACTTCTGGTGCGGATAGGCGAGATAGCGCAGCAGCACTTCCTGCCCGGCGTGCACGAAGCCGATGGAGCGAGACGGCGAGTAGAGGTGGCCCTCGAGCGTCGAGTGCTCGGGAATGATCGTGGCGAGCGGCGTCCCCGGCGTCACCATCTGCCCCGGCTCGATCAGCACCGTCGTCACGATGCCCGCGGTGGGTGCCACGATCGCGGCGTGGTACTGGATGTCGCGCTCGATGCGCTCCTGGTCGAGCGTGGCGCGCTGCTGCTCCATCGCGGCGAGTTGCGAGCGGGCCCTCGCCATCGCGGCCTGCATCTCGAATTCCATGGACGCGAGGTCGCGCGCGAGCGCGATGCGGCTGCGGCGCAGCTGCTCGAGGCGCGCTTCCTGGTCGAGCGCGGCGTCGCGCTCGCGGTCGAGCGCGGCGGGAGAAAGGAAGCCGATGCCCTCGAGCCGGCGCGCGCGCTCGACGCCGTTGGACGCGAGCGCCATGCGCTTCGCCTGCGAGGCCATCTCCGCATCGACCTGCTCGATCTCGCGCTCGAACCCCGACTTCCTCTTGGCGTACGACGACTGCTCGCCCCGCATCGCGGCGATGGCGAACATGCGCTGGCTTTCCAGCGCGCGCAGGCGCTCATGGACGCGTGCGGCCACAGCGGCGCCGATCTCCTCGCGCGCGCGCCCCGCACGTCCGTCGCCGAGGATCACGAGCGCCGCGTCCTTCTCGACGCGCTCACCCTCGCGCGCATGCACCGCCTCGACGATGCCCGTCTGCTGGGCGATGATCTTCGCGACCCCTTGCGTCGGCGCGAGGACTCCCGCCACGCGAGCCTTGCGCGTGTATTCGCCGCAGATGAAGAAGGCGACGAGCGCGAGCGAGAAGGCGAGCGCGCAGCCGGTGATGAAGGAGAAGGAGACCGGGCGGATGAGGACGACCCGGCCGAGCCAGGCGCAGGCTCTGGCGGCCTCCGACTCCTTGCGGAATGTAGGCGGCGTGCTCATGGCTCGTCTCGCGAAATGCGCATGTACATCGGCAAGGCGATGGCCAGGATCGCGAGGCAGAGGAGATTGAACCACCAGTACGACAATTCTCCGGTGCCGCGCGCGGCTGCCGGGAAGAGGAATTGTCCGACGAGTGGATACCACAGGGACATGTTGAATAGGCCATGCACGACGATCGGCGCCCTCAGCGAGCCCGTACGGCGATAAACGCAGATGTAGATGAGCGAGGCGAAAAACTGCGAGAAGTGATTTGGGTGCACCGCCGCGAACAAGACGGATGTCGCGATCGCGCCGCGAAGCCAGCCCCATTGCCGCGACCAAGCCGAAAGCAGAAATCCGCGGAACAGGATCTCTTCGATGACGGGCCCGATGAAGCCGCCGAGGACGATGGAGGTGAGGACGCCACCCAGCGCCAGGGCCTCCTGCAGTTGCTGTGCGGCCTTGGCCTCGTTTCCCTCGCGCCGCGCCAACGCCGGCTCGCCTCCGACCAGCCAGATCAGCAGCACTGTCGCGCCCACTGCGGCAAAGGCGGCCGTGATGTTTAGCATGACGGCGCCAGCTACTTCGCGCCCGCGGCCTGCGGGAATCGGAGCCGCGAGAAGGCGCAAGCAACGTCGTCTCACCCATGGGACGCCAAACAACACAGCGGCCGCAACAATGAAGATCGCGAGGCGTGTCACGGGAATCGCGTGCTCTTGGGCCCATGTCCATTGGCTGAAGAAGTACTTCTCGGCCGGCGCCGCCAGGAAGAGCAACGCGACGATCAGGAACGCGATCTGGAATCCGCCCGCTCGATGGGCTTCATTCGACATGGTGTTCTCGCATCAGCTTGCGACGGGCCTGAAACGCCGCCAGAAACCGATCGCGAGGGGAATGAACGCGACTGCGAGTATCGCCTCAGGGATCCAATTCGTGATGTCGACGGCGGACACCTTGTCCTTCTGATAGAAGAGGGGTCCCGTTATCCAGCGAAATGCGAGGAAGTTGTAGAGCGAATGAAGCGCGATGCCCGGCCAGAGCGAGTCATATTTCACGTAGACGAGGGCAAACAGGATTCCCATCGGAAAGGCGAAGGGTGCACTGGTCCCGTGAAAGAGACCGAATGCTGCGGAGGAGATGAGTACACCGGGCAAGATGCCCCACCGCGCGGCCCAGAGATTCAGCAAGTAACCGCGAAAAACCAGCTCCTCCGCGAGCGGTGCGGTAAAGGTCGTGCCCACGAGAAATAGCAGGTACTTGGGTTCGAAGGTGCCCAGCTCAGTGAATAACAAACGAGAGTAATACGCGTCAGGATCGAGATGTACCAACGGGAAGCAAAGGGCGACCCGATACATCCCGTAGCCCCAGGTGAACATCAAGGCGATGGCAATCGCGATATCTTTCGTGGCGATACGGCTCGCTGGCGCCGCGAACAATACCGCGAGCGAACGCCGAAGCTCGGGCACGACGATCGTGATGGTCATGATGATCACGCTGTCGATCGCGCGATGGACGAGGTCGCGCATTTCCAGGCGAATGAATGCGGGTTCGTTCAAAGTCAGATAGTGCGAAGCGATGGCGGCCACCAGGTAGCAGACGGCATAGAGAAAGACGATGTGCCACGGCTGCACGGCGCCCCTGACAAGGATTTCCTTCGGTCTTCCGAAACTGCGCGAGGTGCTCATTTTGGAAGGGGGGCCCACAAGGGCCCCGGTCTCTTTCCAGGCTATTGCTTCACCCCGGTGAGCACTCGCTCGATGACGTGCGACGTGACGTCGACGAAGCCATCGTAGATGCTGATGAGCGCTTGCGTCGGGGAAAGCGAAGTCACCGACATGGTGGGATTGGCGCCCAGGGTGACGGTCGTCGGACACGACGCGTCACCCCCAGAAACACCCGCCACCTGCTCTGCGGACAACGGTTGGCCGGGATTCGCGTTCGATTGCTTGCTGTCTTCCATTTCGATTTCCTTCGCTTTCAGGATTGAACGTGGTTCGTGCGAATGGCATCCCCGAGAGGATCCGGGCAGGGCCCGTCGATGGGGCTTCCTGGACTCGGGGGATAGGCCGGCATCGGGTATGGCACGACCGGCAACCAGCCGATCTCCGGAACAGCCTGCCCACCCGAGACTTCGGGCGCATCCTTCTTTTCCACTTCCTTCATCTCATTCTCCTTGCGTTGCAGTTGCGGGCGGCCGGAAACGCGGGCCTCGCCTTCGCGGATCAACGGGGCTCGGACTCGGGCAGTCCCGGCCCGAGGAGGCGCGCGTAGTCGACGGGCTCGCCCGCCGAATCCTGCGGCGCGCGGTAGGTGACTTCATCAAGCGCCGCGGAAACGGGAACGCCCCCGGCGATGCGCAACACTTCCTCGAGATTCAGTTCTTTCACGGGTCCTCCACTGAAGCTGGTGCCTTTGGATCCGGAAGGGTCGGCTTCGCGCCCCGACCGGTGAGGCCATCGTAGGCAAGCGCTTCGTGCGAGACATTCGAGAATCGAGAATCGATGCGAGGGATTTTCCGCCGTCGCAATCATCGGCGCGCGCTATTTTCGCCGCATGCAGGAATCCGCAACGCAAACCCGCTACCGCATCGCCATCTATCGCGCGTGCGGCTGCTACTTCGTGCAGGTCGTCGACCTGCCCGGGTGCTTCACGCGCGGCGCGACGGAAGTCGAGGCGGTGGAGAACGCGCGCTCGGCGATCCGCGCCTACCAATGGATCGCGCAGGCGCTCGCCGGCGAAATCGCCACCGTCCAGCTGCAGATCTCGGCCTAGTTGCGCTCGGCTTTGCGAGCCTAGTAACCTAGGGTAAATCCCCATCGCACCGGCCTTGCTGCAGAGCAGCAGAGAGGAGTCTTCGCCATGGCGAAATACACTACCGAGAACATCCACACCGTGGCTCTAGTGGGCCACGGCGGGGCGGGTAAGACGACCTTGGCCGAGGCCCTGCTGTGGAAAACCGGAGTGATCGGCGCGATGGGAAGCGCCGAGCGCGGCAGCACCGTCGCAGACTCCGACCCCCTCGAAAAGACGTACGGCCACTCCCTCTCCTCCGCAGTCCTGAATTTTCCCTACAAAGGCATCCACGTCCACCTGATCGATACCCCCGGCATGCCGGATTTCGCCGGGCAGTCGATCGCCGCCCTCGCGGGCGTGGACCTCGCGGTGATCGTCATCAACGCGCAGAACGGCATCGAGCTCAACACGACGCGCATGATGCGCGCGGCCGGCAAGCGCAACCTCGACCGCATGATCCTCGTCAACAAGATCGACGCGGAGAACGTCGCTCTCGGCGCGTTGCTCGCGCGCATCCAGGATGTGTTCGGCAAGGAATGCCTGCCGATCAACCTGCCCGCCCATGGCCGCAAGGACGTGGTCGACTGCTTCTTCAATCCCGACGGCGATTCCGATTTCTCCTCGGTGAAGGCGGCGCACTCCGCGATCATCGACCAGGTGGTGGAAGTGGACGAAGAGCTGATGGCGCTTTATCTCGAGCAGGGCGAGGAGCTCTCGCCCGAGCAGCTGCATGCGCCCTTCGAGAAGGCGCTGCGCGAAGGCCACCTCATTCCGGTTTGCTTCGCCTCCGCGCGCACCGGCGCGGGCGTGCCCGAATTCCTCGAGATCCTCGCCAAGCTCGCGCCGAACGCCACCGAGAGCAACCCCCCGCCCTTCGTGTTGTCCGCCACCACCGAGGGCGAGGAGTTCCACGCAGACCCGGATCCGGCGAAGCATGTGCTCGCGCATGTCTTCAAGGTGATCATGGATCCGTACGTGGGCAAGGTCTCGGTCTTCCGCGTTCACCAGGGAACGGTCTCGAAGGACACGCAGCTCTACGTGGGCGAGGGGAAGAAGCCCTTCAAGGCGAGCCACGTGTACCAGCTGCAAGGCAAGGAAATGATCGAGGTGGATTCGCTGGTCCCCGGCGACATCGGCGCGATCGCGAAGGTGGAGGAGATCGAGTTCAACAGCGTGCTGCACGATTCGCACGACGAGGACCACATTCGCCTGCGCTCGCTGGATTTCCCCACGCCGATGCATTCGATCGCCGTGGAGCCGAAGAAGAAGGGCGACGAGCAGCGGCTCTTCGAGGTGCTGCACAAGCTGGAGGTGGAGGACCCGTGCCTGTGGATCGAGCGCCATCCCACGACGCACGAGACGGTGATGCGCGGGTTGGGCGACCTGCACATGCGCACGAAATTGGAGAAGCTCACGCAGCAGTACAAGCTGGAGGTCTCCACCAAGCCGCCGAAGATTCCCTACCGCGAGACGGTGACGAGGAGGTCCGAGGGCCACTGCCGGCACAAGAAGCAGACCGGCGGCGCGGGGCAGTTCGGCGAGGTGTTCCTCAAGATCGAGCCCCTGGCGCGCGGCACCGGATTCCAGTTCGCGAGCGAGGTGAAGGGCGGCGTGATTCCCACGGTCTTCATTCCCGCGGTGGAGAAGGGCGTGCGCCAGGCTTTGGATCACGGCGTCATCTCGGGTTACCCCGTGGAGGACGTGAAGGTCATCGTCTACGACGGCAAGAGCCACGACGTGGACTCGAAGGAGATCGCGTTCGTGACCGCGGGGAGGAAGGCCGTGATCGACGCGATCCTCAAGGCCTCGCCGATCATGCTCGAGCCCATCGTCAACATCGAGATCACGGCGCCCGACCGCTTCGTCGGCGACCTGGCATCGGACCTTTCCGGGAAGCGCGGCCAGGTGACCGGCACCGAATCCACCGGCGGCGACCTCATGTCGATCAAGGGGATGGTGCCTCTGTCCGAGGTCTCGGAGTACCAATCGCGGCTGCGCTCCGTGACCGGCGGCCAGGGCGCCTACACCATGGAATTCAGCCACTACGCGCCGGTGCCGCCCCACACCCAGCAGCAGCTCGCCTCCCAATTCAAGCTCGAACGTGAGGAAGACTGAGATAACCGGGGACAGACCTCAGTTATCAGCTCGTGATAACTGAGGTCTGTCCCCGGTTATCTGCAAGTTCAATGCCCACCCGCGCGGGTGGGATGTAAAAATATCGGGATATTCCCGGTTGACTTGCGCGGCCTGCCGGAGCAATTTGGCATCGCACGTCTCCAGCAAGACCATAACCAGAAACGCGGCGCACGGGGGGTCCGATGATCGTCATCCGAGACCAGCAATTGAGGCTCATGGTCCTCGCGCAGCTCATTCGCGAGCTGCAGCAGGCCGCCCAGGAAAAGACGCCCCCGCCGGAAGGCTTCACCGCCGAGCAGATGGAAGAGCTGCGCGCCCTCAGCACTGTCGAGCTGGTGAAGCTCTCCGAGATGACCGAGCCGCGCGTCGCCATCTCCATCGACGCGGGATCCCTCGAGCATGGGCTACGCCAGGTCGACTACCTCAGCAAGCGCTCCCGCCAGCTCGAGTTCTTCATCCGGAACGGCGCCACCTCGAACATGCTCACCAAGCTCTTCCGCATCTCGTCGGCGGACGTCACGCTGAAGAGAAGGCTCTTCGCCGGGACGAATTCCCTCCTGCGCCGGCCCGCGATGCCGCCGCACGCGATCCGCGAGAAGATCCAGGAGCGCTGGTTCGAGATCCGCAAGGGCAAGGAGCGCGAGCCCGTGCGCGCCGAGGATTACGAGGAGCTCCACGCCGACTACCCGCAGCACACCTTCGCGACGCTCTGGGCGGTGGTGCACGAGTTCGACAACGAATAACGGAGAAGGGGCAAAAGAGCGAAGCGGGGCGGCGTTGGCCGCCCCGCTTTGCATTGCCGCGCGCGTGAAACTAGCGCGACGCCTTCACGGCTTGCGTCATCAGCGGAAGCGCACCCATAGCCGTATCCTCTAAATCTCAAAAATAGAGGATGCGGATCTACCCGATCTCCCCCATCTCCCGCCTCACGAACTCATGGAAGTGCACCATCCCGTCTTCCATCGGCGATTGATACGGCCCGAACTCCTCGCGCCCATCCGCCAGCAAGGCCTTGCGCCCCGCTGTCATCCTGAGGCAGATCTCTTCATCCTCCACGGCGGTCTCGTGATACGCCTTCTGCTGCGCCGCCATGAAGTCGGGCTCGAATAGCGCGATCTCCTCGGGGTAGTAGAACTCCACCACGTTGCGGCACTTCTCCGCGCCCATCGGGTGCAGCGTGGAGATCACCAGCACGTGCGGGTACCACTCGACCATCACGTTCGGGTAGTAGGTGAGCCAGATGGCGCCGTGGGGCGGCGGCTCGCCGTTGCGATACTTGAGCACCTGGTCGTGCCATTGCTTGTACGTGTCGGAGCCCGGTGTGCCGAGTCGCTGGTTCACGCCGACCGTCTGCACGCTGTGCCAGTCGCCGAGTTCCCACTGCAGATCATCGCAGGTGACGAACTGGCCGAGGCCGGGATGGAAGGGGCCCACGTGATAATCCTCGAGGTAGACCTCGATGAAGGTCTTCCAGTTGAAGTCGTATTCGACGACCTCGACCTTGTCCAGCCTGTAGCCCTCGAAATCGAGCTCCTTCGCCACGCCGAGGTTGGCGAGGTCGCGCGCGACGTTGCGCTTGCCGTTGAAGAGCAACCCGTTCCACTTCTGCAGGCCTTGGCGCGGCAGGTCGAGGCACGGAAGGTCGGGGAACTTGGGCGCGTCGAGGTGCTTGCCCGCGCTGTCGTAGGTCCAGCCGTGCAGCGGGCATGTGATGGTGCCGCCGGGAAGCGATCCCGCGCCCTTCAGCATGATCGCCTGGCGATGGCGGCAGACGTTGGAGACGAGATCGTGGCGCCCATCGTTGTTCACGAGGGACCACGCGCCCGAGGAGCGCCAGTCGAGCACGCGATAGTCGCCGGGGTTCGGCGCCATCTGCTCATGGGCGACGTACCCGGGACCCGGGGCGAAAAGGAGCTTCTGCTCGACGTCCGCCACGTTCGGATCGAAATACCACGAAAGCGGCAGGTGGAGAGACGAGCGCGTGAGCTGTCGCTGACTCGCGAGATCCGACATTATCCGCACCCCCAGAAACGAAGATGAAAACAACATCCGGGCAAATCGAGTCAGCTAGCTTTTAACTCTGCAGCTCCGTCCCGATACACATCTGTACTTCAGACCGCTATCTTGGGCCGAGTTCCCTTATTTTTCAAGACCTTTGGTGTAAAATCTCTTACACAAGAAACCCCGCAGGCCCGCCTCGATGTCCGCCAAGCTTCCGCCCGCATCCGCCACGGAATTGAGCTTCGAAAAAGCCCTCGAGGAGCTCGAGTCCCTCGTCGCCCGCATGGAAGACGGCAAGCTTCCCCTCGAGGAATCGCTCGCCGCCTACCAGCGCGGCGCGGAGCTCATCAAGTTCTGCGAGTCGAAGCTCACCGCGGCCCAGGCGCGCATCGCGATCCTCGATGGCGAGACGCTGCGCGACTTCACGCCCGAGTCGAAGTGAGCGCCGTCGATTTCCAGGAGTGGTCGCGCGACGTCGCGGCCCGGTTGGAGTCCACGCTGGGCGAGCTCCTTCCGCCGGCGCGCATCGTCCCCGCGCGGCTTCACGACGCGATGCGCTACTCCACGCTGGGCGGCGGCAAGCGTGTGCGCGCGATGCTGGTCTTCGGCGCGGGAGAAGTCACGAATGCGGATCCGAAGCGCCTGCAGATCGTCGCGAGCGCCATCGAGATGATCCACGCCTACTCGCTCATCCACGATGACCTTCCGTGCATGGACGACGACGTGCTTCGCCGCGGCAAGCCCACGTGCCACGTGGAATTCGACGAGGCCACGGCGCTCCTCGCGGGCGACGCGCTGCAGAGCCTCGCGTTCCAGATACTTTCCGAGAACACGCTCGCCGAGAATGCCGTCACGCAGCTGAAGATGATCCAGGTTTTCGCCGCCGCCACCGGCTCGCGCGGCATGGCGGGCGGGCAGGCGATCGACCTCGATTCCGTGGGCAAGGCGATCACGCTCCCGGAGCTCGAATTCATGCACATCTTGAAGACGGGCGCGCTCATCCGGGCCTCCGTCACCATGGGCGCGGACTGCGGCGCGGAGCTCTCGGCCCCCGAGCGCGATCACCTCGATCGCTACGCCAAGGTCGTGGGCCTCGCCTTCCAGGTGGTCGACGACATCCTCGACGAGGAGGGCGATTCCGTCACCCTCGGCAAGACCGCGGGCAAGGACAAGGCCGACAACAAGCCCACGTACACGAGCCTCATGGGTCTCGCCGAGGCGCGCCGCTTCGCGTTGGAGCTCCTCGACGACGCGCTCGGTGCGGTGGCGGACTTTGGCCCGCGCGCCCGGCGCCTGCGGGGGATCGCCGATTTCATCGTCCACCGGCAGCGTTAGAATGGAATTTCCCGCATGAGCTCATACCCTCTCCTCGAGACGGTCGACGATCCTGCGCAACTGAGGGCCTTCGATCGCAAGCAGCTCGCGCAGCTCGCCACGGAGCTGCGCGCGTTCATCCTCGATTCGGTTTCCTCCACGGGCGGGCACCTCTCGTCGAACCTCGGCACGGTGGAGCTCACCATCGCGCTGCACTACGTCTTCCACACGCCCGACGACAAGTTGATCTGGGACGTGGGCCACCAGACCTACGGCCACAAGATCCTCACCGGGCGGCGCGCCGGGATGAAGAAGCTGCGGCAGAAGGGCGGCATCGCGGGTTTTCCCCGCCGCGAAGAGAGCCCCTACGATACTTTCGGAACCGCACACAGCTCGACTTCGATCTCGGCCGCGATCGGCATGGCGGTGGCGGCGCGCACGCGCGGGCTCGACAACCGCGTGGTGGCGGTGATCGGCGACGGCGCGATGACCGCGGGCATGGCTTTCGAGGCGTTGAACAACGCGAAGCAGGCCGACGCCAACGTGATCGTGATCCTCAACGACAACGACATGTCGATCTCGGAAAACGTGGGCGCGCTCAACAATTATCTTGCGAAGCTCATGTCGGGTCGCTTCTACGCCGCCACCAAGAAGACCGCGGAGAAGGTGCTCTCCGCGACGCCGACGGTGAAGGATTTCGCCAAGCGCTTCGAGGAGCACGCCAAGGGCATGATCACGCCCTCGACGATGTTCGAGGAGTTCGGCTTCAACTACACCGGCCCCATCGACGGCCACAACATCGACGTCCTCATCGACACGCTGCAGAACGTGACGCGCCTGAAAGGCCCGCAGTTTCTCCACGTGGTGACGAGGAAGGGCCAGGGCTACGCGTACGCCGAGGAAGATCCCATCACCTATCACGGCCCCGGCAAGTTCGATCCGGGCGTGGGCATCGTGAAGGCGAAGCCGCCGGTCGACACGCGCCCGAAGCCCACGTATACGCAAGTGTTCGGAGACTGGCTCTGCGACATGGCGCGCCTGGACGATCGCCTGATCGGAATCACGCCCGCGATGCGCGAAGGCTCGGGGCTGGTGAAATTTTCGCAGCGCTTCCCGGAGCGCTACTTCGATGTGGGCATCGCGGAGCAGCATGCGGTCACGTTCGCCGCGGGTCTCGCGGTGGCGGGCATGAAGCCCGTCGTCGCGATCTACTCCACATTCCTGCAGCGCGCGTACGACCAGCTGATCCACGACGTGGCGCTGCAGAACCTGCCCGTGGAGTTCGCGCTCGACCGCGGCGGCCTGGTGGGCGCCGACGGCCCCACGCATCACGGCGCGTTCGATCACTCGTTCCTGCGCTGCATCCCCAACATCACGGTGATGGCGCCCTCCGACGAGAACGAATGCCGCCAGATGCTCTACACCGCGTTCAAGCTCGACACGCCCACCGCCGTGCGCTATCCGCGCGGCACGGGCACCGGCGTCGAGGTGCAGCAGGAGATGAAGGCGCTGGAAGTCGGGCGCGGCATGGTCCGGCGCGAAGGCAAGCGCATCGCCATCCTCGCCTTCGGCTCCATGGTGAATCCGGCGCTCGCCGCGGGCGACGAGCTGAACGCCACCGTCGCCGACATGCGCTTCGTGAAGCCCATCGATCGCGACCTCGTGTTTCGCCTTGCCACCACGCATGACCTCATCGTGACGGTGGAGGAAAGCGTGATTGCCGGTGGTGCCGGCGCCGCGGTGGCGGAGGCGCTCGCCGCCGACGGCGTTGCCGTTCCCATGCTGCATCTGGGGCTTCCCGACCATTTCGTCGAGCATGGGGACCCGCACCAGCTTCTCGTCGATTGCGGCCTCGACGCGGAGGGCATCGCGAACAGCGTGCGCGAGCGCCTCGCGCGAGCCGCGCAGCGTTCCGGAAAGGCGGCGTGAGGTGAGGATCGCGCGCGTTCTACTCGTGGCCGTTGCGGGCTTCGCCGTCGCCGCGGCGCATGCGGCCGACAAGCCCTGCAGCAAATCCGATACGGCCAACGCGGAGAAGGCGATCGAGCGCGTCCTCAACTGGGCGCAACTGCAGAAGGTCTTTCAGGACTATCGCCATTGCGACGCGGGCACGGTCGCCGACGGCTACACCGACGCCGTGATGCGCATGATGGTGGACTGGAAGAACATGGACGCGCTCGCCGCCGCCATGAAGAAGGATCCCGAGTACAAGGAGTTCATCTACGCGCACCTGAAGGCTCCCGCGGCGAAGGACGACCTTCCGACGGTCTACTCGCGTGCGCGCACCGGCTGCCCCAAGGGGCTCGACGAGTTCTGCGCGGAGCTCGCCGACACCACCAAGCCCGCGGCGAAGTAGGCGATGAGGCTCGACGGCAAGATCGCCCTCGTCACCGGCGCAGCGCAGGGCATCGGGCTCGCGTGCGCCGAGGCTTTCGCGCGCGAAGGCGCCCGGGTCGTGATCGCCGACATGAACGAGGAAGCGGGCAAGCGCGAGGCGATGCGCCTGCGCGCCGGGGGTTTCCCCGTGAGCTTCGTGGCGTGCAACGTCTCGCGCAAGCCCGACGTCGAGGGCGCCGTGGCCGCGGCGGTCAACGAGTTCGGGCGCCTCGACGTTCTTGTAGCCAATGCCGGTATCGTGCACGCGGCCGAGTTCCTCGACATCGAGGAGGCGGATTTCGATCGCGTGATCGCGGTGAACCTCAAGGGAATCTTCCTCGCCGGCCAGGCGGCGGCCCGCCAGATGGCGAAGCAGGGCGGCGGGGGCGCCATCGTCAACATGTCGAGCGTGAACGCCATTCTCGCCATTCCCAACCAGGTGCCTTACGTGGTCTCCAAGGGCGCGATCAACCAGCTCACCAAGGTGATGTCGCTTTCGCTCGCGGCGCACGGCATTCGCGTGAACGGCATCGGCCCCGGCACCATCCTCACGGAGCTCGCGAAGACCGCGGTGCTCGGCAATCGGGAGGCGGAAAGGAAGATCCTCTCGCGCACGCCCCTCGGGCGCATGGGCGAGCCCGCGGAGGTGGCGCAGGTCGCCGTCTTCCTAGCGAGCGACGAGGCGTCCTACGTCACCGGGCAGACCATCTATCCGGACGGCGGGCGCCTCGCGTTGAACTACACCGTCCCCGTCGCGGACTGAAGTAAACTACCGCCCGAATTCAACTCCCATAGGCCATCCACCCATGAAGCGGATCCTCCTTGCAGCATTCCTCCTCGCCGCGGCGACCACCCCGTTCGCGCAGTCGGCCGAGGTCCCGAAATCCAATTGCGATCCGAAGCCCGAATATCCCGGCCGCCTCGCCATGCAATCGGACACGCGCCGCGGCCTCTTCGAGCGCGAGCTGAAGACCTACAAGACGTGCATGGACAAGTACCTTGCCGATCGCAAGGCCGCGATGAAGGCGAACGAGGAGAACGCCAACGCCGCCATCGGCGAGTACAACTCCGTGATGAAGAAAATCAACGAGGCGCAGATCGAGGCGAACAAGTAGCGGCGAGGCACGAGACGCGAGGCGCGAGGCGCGAGGCGCGAGGCGCGAGACCCGGCGTTCAGTTCGCCGCGGTGATCGCGGGCGCCGCGCCGGTGCGAACCCGCTCAAAGACCCCGTTCCGCGGTCCCGTTGGCGAGCATCGAGAGCTTCTGGTAGAGCGTCGCGCGCGAGATGCCGAGGAGCTCGGCGGCGAGGATCTTCTTGCCCTCGGCGGCGGCGAGCGCGGAGCGGATCGCGCCTCGCTCGGCGTCGGCGACGATGTCGGCGAGCTTGAGGCGCGCTTGCTCGCCCTGGCGCGATGCGCTCGGCACGCGCGGCAGCACCCGCGTGAACTCCTCGGCGGACAGGCGCGGATTGTCCGAGGCGAGCGTCACTTGCTCGAGGACGTTGCGAAGCTCGCGGATGTTGCCGGGCCACGCGTAGGCCGACAGGAAGGCGAGCGCGGTGGGCGTGATCTCGCGCTGTGGGCGCCCGCAGCGGTGCGCGATCTCCTCGAAGATGTGGTCGCAGAGGAGCTCGAGGTCGCCGATGCGCTCGCGCAGGGGCGGAAGCTCGATGGGCAGCACCGAGAGGCGGTAGTAGAGGTCGGAACGGAAGCGGCCCATGGACACCATGCGGCGCAGGTCCACGCTGCTCGCGGCGATCACGCGCACGTCGACCTGGGTCACGCGGTCGGATCCGAGCGGCTCGAGCTCCTTCTCCTGCAGCACGCGCAGGAGCTTCGCCTGCGTCGCCATGGGCATGTCGCCCACCTCGTCCAGGAAGAGCGTGCCGCCGTCGGCGAGCATGAACTTGCCCTCGCGCGCCGCGGTGCCGAAGAATTCCGCTTCGAGCACGGCGCCAGGGATCGCCGCCACGTTCACGCCGATGAAGGGTGCGTGGGCGCGCGGGCTCGCGGAGTGGATCGCCTGCGCGAGGACCTCCTTGCCGGTGCCGGTCTCGCCGAGTAGGAGCGGGTGGTGTCGGCCTGGGCGGCGCGCCTTGCCTGGCGCTTCACCTCCATCGCCGCGGGGGAGCTGCCGATGGAGCTGGAGAACGTGTACTTCACGCGCCGCTCCTCGGCGAGCGACTTCTGGATCACGGCGAGATCGGCCTCGAGGTGCTGGAACTTCGATACCAGCGGCTCGAGGTAGCGCAGGCGGTGGAAGAGCATGAAGCCCGCGGCGCCGATCACGCGGCCGCGCTCGTCCTTGATCGGCACGCGCATCACCACGAACGACGCATCGCCGAACTGCATGATGTCGAGCATGATCGGCTCGCCGGTGCGCACCACCTCGCGCATGAGGCTGTTGGGGATCACGTCCTCGACCAACCGCGGGCGAAGCGAGGTTGAGGCGCGCCGCGTACTTCTCGCTGATCCAGATGATGTGCGCCTCGCGGTCGACGATGATCGCGCCCTCGCACATGCGGTCGAGCCCCTCGAACAGGCTCTTCTTGGCGATCCTCCTCACCGCCGCCGGATCCTTCAGTCGACTCATCTCGCTCCCCCGATAACCGGGGATAACCGGGGATAACCGGGGACAGACCTCAATTATCGGCAGGTGATAATTGAGGTCTGTCCCCGGTTATTCTCATTTGACGACGGACTTGTCCTGGCCGAAGAGGATCTTGCGTTCCTCTTCGCTGCGCAGCGACGTGGGCTGCGGGTTCACTTCCTTGGCGCGCCCGTAGGCGCGGGCGGTCGCGGGGCGCGCGCGGATCGCGGCGTGCCAGCGCTTCAGGTTCGGGAAGTCGCCCATGTCCTGGCCCTGCCGCTCGGGGATGATCCACGGGTACGAGGCCATGTCGGCGATCGTGTACTGCTTGCCCATGATGAAGTCGCGGCCTGCGAGGCGCTTGTTCAGCACGCCGTAGAGGCGCGACGTTTCCTTCACGTACCGGTCGATCGCGTACGGGAGCTTTTCCGGGGCGTACACCGCGAAGTGGTGGTTCTGCCCCGCCATGGGTCCGAGCCCGCCCATCTGCCACATGAGCCACTCGAGCGTCTCCACCTGGCCGCGCAGATCCTTCGGGATGAACTGCCCGGTCTTGCCCGCGAGGTAGAGCAGTATCGCGCCGGATTCGAACACGCTTATCGCCTTGCCGCCATCCGCGGGCACGTGGTCGACGATCGCCGGGATGCGGTTGTTGGGCGAGATCTTGAGGAACGCGGGATCGAACTGCTCGCCCTTGCCGATGTTCACCGGGTTGATCGTGTATGCAAGGCCCGCTTCCTCGAGGAAGAGCGTGATCTTGTGTCCGTTGGGCGTAGTCCAGTAGTACAGGTCGATCATCGAGCGCCTCTTCGAAGGTTGTCATCCCGATTATGCAGGCTTCGCATTAACCGAGGTCTGTCCCCGGTTATCCTTTCAGCGGCCGAGGGGGCCGACGTCGCAGCGCTTGTACGGGTCGGGCCAGGGAAGGTCGATGCCGAGCGCCTTGGCGGCGTGGCGCGGCCAGTAGGGATCGCGAAGCATGGCGCGCGCGAGGAAGACCGCGTCGGCCTGGCCGAGGGAGACGATCTGCTCGGCCTGCGTGGCGTCCGTGATGAGACCGACCGTCGCCGTGGGGATGCCCGCGCCCGCGCGCACCGCCTCGGCGAAGGGCACCTGGTAGCCGGGTCCGAGCTTGATCTTCTGCTCGTGGATGTTGCCGCCGCTCGAGCAGTCGACGAGATCGATGCCGATCTCCTTCAGGCGCTTGCACAGCATCACCGTCTGCTCGACGTCCCAGCCGCCCTCGTACCAGTCGCTCGCCGAAACGCGATAGAAGACGGGCTTGTCCGAGGGCCACGCCTCGCGCACGGCCCGCGCCACCTCGAGCGGAAGCCGGATACGGTTGTCGAAAGACCCGCCGTACTCGTCCCCGCGCCGATTCGACAACGCGGAGCAGAACGAATGCAGGAGGTAGCCGTGCGCGCCGTGGATCTCCACAACGTCGAACCCGGTAATGAGCGCGTGTCCCGCGGCCTTGCGAAAATCCTCCACCGTGCGCTTGATCTCGCTCACGGTCATCGCGCGCGGCGCGGGATAGGAGCCGAAGGCGACCGCGCTCGGCCCGAGCGTCTGCCAAGCGCCTTCGGAAGGCGCGAGCGGCTTGCCTCCTGTCCATGGCTTGTCGCACGAGGCCTTGCGCCCCGCGTGCGCGAGCTGTATTCCGGGCACGGCGCCGTGCGCGCGAACGAAATCCGCGACGCGCTTCCACGCGACGCCATGCGCGGCCGACCAGATTCCCGCATCCCATGGCGTGATGCGCCCCTCGGGGGAAACGCCGCTCGCCTCCACGCAGACGAAGGACGCGCCGCCCACCGCGCGGCTCCCCAGGTGCACGAAGTGCCAATCGTTGGGCATGCCGTCCTCGCTCGAGTACTGGCACATGGGAGAGACGAAGACGCGGTTGTGGAAGGTGACGGAGCGAAGCGTGAGGGGCGCGAAGAGCTGTGAGGGCATGGGGGGCTTTTTTGCTGGATAGTAGAGGGCTGCAACTCTGACGCCATGATGCCCAATTCCGTTCTTACCATTCGCGCCGGCAAACGCGCACTGGAACGCATCCAATCCGCGGGATTCTCGGCGGCCGACGTGGAGATCATTCCCGGCGCGGCCGGCGGGCCGAAGGGCCTGGGCATCGCGGGCCTGGACCGCGCGATCTTCGGCGAGTGGCTGCCGGCCGCGCCCGGCGTGCGCCACCTCATCGGCGCCTCCATCGGCGCATGGCGCTTCGCCGCCGCGAGCCGCAACGACCCCGTGAACGCGCTGGGCGAATTCGCTCGCGCCTACACGGGGCAGCGCTACCCGCGCCGGCCGAGCGCGAAGTTCGTCTCGCAATCCGCGCGCGAGATGCTGGCGGCGCTCTTCGCCGGCCGCGAGGACGAAATCCTCTCCAATCCCCACTACCGCATGCACGTGCTCACCGTGCGCGGGCGCTGGCCGCTCACGCGCGACAGCCGCTTCGCGACGCCGCTCGGCTTCGGCATGGCGGCCATGGCCAATGCGCTCGGCCGGCGCCACCTGTCACGCTTCATCGACCGCGCGGTCTTCCACGATCCACGGGATCCGCTCGAGTTCTTCAGCGGCGAGAAACGCTTCGATCCTTTCCACACGCACGCGGTGAGGCTCGACCGCGCGAACCTGGGCGAGGCGCTCCTCGCGTCGGCCTCGATCCCGATGATCCTGGAAGGCGTCGCCAACATCCCGAGCGCGCCCGCCGGAATCTACTGGGATGGCGGCATCGTCGACTATCACCTGCACCTGCCCTACCACCACGCCAAGGGGCTCGTCCTCTATCCGCACTTCACCGACCACATCGTCCCCGGCTGGCTCGACAAGGCGATGCCGTGGCGGCGCGCGCGCGGCCCGTGGCTCGACAACATGGTGCTGGTCGCGCCGTCGCGCGAGTACCTGGCGACGCTTCCGTACGGCAGGCTCCCGAGCCGCAAGGACTTCTCGCGCTTCATCGGCGACGACGAGGGCCGCATGCGCTTCTGGCGCGAGGCGATCGCGCAGAGCGAGCGGCTGGGCGAAGCGTTCCACGAGTTCGCGCGCCGGCCGGACACGAAGCGGATCCTGCCGCTCTAGCGAATTCGAGCGCCGCGCAATCGGGTGGAGATTGCGCGGCTCCGGGAAAAGCTCAGGCGCTCGCTTCCTTCGCCCTGCGCAGCGCCTCCGCGGTCGCTTCCAGCAGGTGCTCCGCCCCGTTCGAGCGCCGCATCGACTGCGCCTCGCGGAAGAAGCGCGCCGCCTCGCGCGGCCGGCCCTGCTCGAAGAGGTTGCGTCCGGCGTCGAAGAGAATCGCGTCGAGGAAGTCGGAGTAGATGGCAATCGAGCGCGCCTGCGCGATCAGCTGGTCGAAGAGGGGCGTCGAGATCTCGAAGCGGCCTTGCCACTGCATCACCTGCGCGAGCGCGACCTGGTTGGCGATCACCGCGCGCGGGTCCTCGAGGAGCTCGGCGAGCGCGATCGCCGCGGAAGCCGTCTTGCGCGCCTCGTCGAGCCGCCCGACGATGCGCAGCAACGGCGCCGCTTCCGACAGCATGGCGAGGAGCCGCGCCGGCTGGGATCGCGCCGCGGCGATCTCGTCGATCTTCGCGTCCACCGCCTTGGCGAAGGCGCCCGGGTCGTCCGGGCGCTCGCGCAGGCGCGCATCGAGATGCCAGGCGAGCGCTGCCGCCTTGTCGCGGATTATTCCCTTGGAGGCCATGGCGTCATTTTACGGCTGCAACGCGCGATTGCCGCGATGTGAGGCAATTCATAGGCGCCCTCCGGGGCGCGTGATAGCCTGCTTGCTGATAAAAAGCCCAGGGAGAACAAGAATGGCCCGATTCCATGTGTGGGCGGCCTTCGCCGCCGTTTCGCTCGCCGCTGGTTTCCCCGCGCAGGCGCAGCTCGCCGAGGACACCGCCAAGCAGGCCGCGCAGGAGCTGAAGCTCCTCGTGACCGAAGGCACCGCGGTGATCGGCGACATGCAGCCCGCCATCAACAGCGGCAAGGTCGCGAAGGAGCAGGTTGCGCCCGACGCCCTCGTGAACCAGTTCAAGGTGCGCTACCAGAAAGCCGCCGGCACGGCCTTCGACACCAAGCCCGCGGGCGTGATCGGCGATGCGCGCCGCGCCTACTTGCAGGCGTTCACGTCGGTCGTCACGCGATTCCAGGGCAACCTCACCAAGGGTGGGCAGGATGCCTTCGTGCCCGCGTTCTTCCGCGCCCAGGTGCTGAAGGACTTCAACCAGCTCATGCGGGGCAAGATCCAGGCTTACGCCACCAACCGCGACAGCGAGCTCATCAACGGCGACTGGGCGGTGCAGAAGGTGATGAAGGGCTCTCCGCTGGCCGCCGACGTGACGCAGCTCATGGCCACCGGCGGGCTCGATCCCGTGGTGAAGCGCAACGGCAACACGGTGATGGGCTACTACCCGATGAAGCTTGCCGAAGGTTGCGTCGCCTGCCACGCGCAGAACGGCCTCAAGCAGACCGTCGGCCACTTCGGCGGCGCGCTGGTGGCCGAGATCCCCGTCAAGTAGATCCCCATGAGCCTGCAACGCCTGTTGCGGCTGCTGCCCATCGCCCTCGTGGTGCTGGTGGCGCTCAACATGGCGATGATGGTGGTGCAGGACCGGGAGAGCCGGGCCATCTTCGACCAGGTGCGCGTCGCGCAGGTGCAGCGCGACGCCCTCGGCAGGATCCGCACGAACTGCGAGGCGGTCACGTTCAAGGCGGTCGCGTGGACGCTCACGCGCAGGAGCTCGCAGGGCCGCCAGTACCAGGAAGGCAAGAAGGCGTGCTTCGATTCCGTGGTGCTCGCCGAGGGCGCGATGCCGCAGGCGCGCGCGCCGCTCGTGAACCTCATGAAGAATCTGCAGGGCCTCGCGACGCTCCTCGAGGCGATCCAGTCGGAGCACACCGACGAGACGAAGATGGTGACGGTGGGGCGCCTCGAGCGCGAGGTGCAGCCGCTCACCGCGTCGATCCACAAGAACCTGGACGACCTCACGCGCACCGCCGACGACGAGTCCGGCCGCCTCATGGCCAAGGCGCTCGCGCAGCAGGAGCGCGTGCTCTGGATCGGGGGCCTGGTGGGCGTGGTCGCGGTGCTGGTGGGCGCGTTCCTCGTGCACGTCGTCACGCGCCGCATCCTGCATTGCGTGAGCGAGGCGGTGACGGTGGCGAGCGCGCTTGCCGAGGGCGACCTGGGCGTGGCGCCGCGCATGCGCAGGAACGACGAGATCGGCCAGATCCTCGCCGCGCTCGACAAGGCGCGCAACGCCTGGATCACCGCGATCCGCGACATCCACCTCGTGACGCAATACATCGGGGAGGCCGCGGACGAGATCGCACAGGACGCCGGCACGTTGAACGAGCGCAGTGTCCACGCCGCTTCCAACCTGCGCGGCACCGCGCGCTCGATGGCGGAACTGCTCTCCACGGTCGAGGCATCGACAGCGTCGGCGCGCCGGGTTGCCGAGCTCGCGGGCGCCGCCAAGGGGTCCGCGCACGAAGGCGGCGCCGCCATGGGGGAAGTGGTCGCGACCATGGACGACCTGAGCTCGGCATCCTCGAAGATCGGCGAGATCGTGACGGTGATCGACTCCATCGCGTTCCAGACGAACCTCCTCGCGCTGAACGCCGCGGTGGAAGCTGCGCGTGCGGGCGAGCAGGGGCGCGGCTTCGCGGTGGTCGCGGCGGAAGTGCGCGCGCTCGCTCAGCGCTCGTCGGTCGCGGCCGGCGAGATCCGCGGCCTCATCACCACCTCGGTGGAAGGCGTGGAGAAGGGCGCGCGCAGCGCGGCCGGCGCGAGCCACAAGATCCGCCAGGTGGGCGAATCGATCGAGCAGGTCTCGGCGATGATCGACGACGTCTCCGGCGCGGCCGGGCGACAGAACCGCGAGATCGACGGGCTCTCGCGCACCATCGACGAGCTCGACCAGCTCACGCAGAACAACACGCGCATGGTGGGATCGTGGACCGACCGCGCGAGCCACCTTCGCGAGGAAGTGCAGCGCCTGGCAGGCTTGGTCGCGCGCTTCCGGCTGCCGCAGTCCGGGCCCGCCGCGGCGCCGGTGCGAATGCCGGCCACGGCGCCGGCGCTTCCCGCCGAGCGCGAAAAGCGCCTCGCCGGCCCGCGGGCCGAGACCGCCTAGAAGGCCTCAGTAGTTGAGGTTGGGCGCGAGCCAGCGCTCGGCGACGGCCACGTCCATTCCCTTGCGGTGCGCGTAGTCCGCGACCTGGTCGCGCTCGACCTTGCCGACTGCGAAATAGCGCGACTGCGGATGCGAGAAGTAGAAGCCGCTCACCGAGGCCGTGGGCAGCATCGCGAAGGATTCCGTGAGCACCATGCCGGCATTCCGGTCCGCCGCGAGGAGCGCGAAGAGTTCCGCCTTCTCGGTGTGGTCCGGGCAGGCGGGGTATCCGGGCGCGGGGCGGATGCCCGAATACTTCTCCGCGATGAGTGCCTCGTTGGAGAGCACCTCGTCCTTCGCGTAGCTCCAGTATTCGGTGCGCACGAGATGATGCAGGTGCTCCGCGAACGCCTCGGCGAGGCGGTCGGCGAGCGCCTTCACCATGATCGCCCCGTAGTCGTCGTTCTTCGCCTCGAATTCGCGCACCTTCGCGTCGATGCCCACGCCGCCCGTCACCGCGAAGGCGCCGATGTAGTCCGCGACGCCCGAGTCCTTGGGCGCGATGAAATCCGCGAGGCACTGGTTGGGATTGCCGGGCGGCTTCTGGTTCTGCTGGCGCAGGTTGTGCCAGGTCATCAGCACGCGGTCGCGATTCTCATCGGCGTAGATCTCGATGTCATCGGCGACGGAATTGGCCGGCCACAACCCGAACACGCCGCTCGCCGTGACCCACCGGCCCTTCACCATGCGCTCCAGCATCTCGCGGCCTTCTTTCATCACGTTGCGCGCGGCTTCGCCCACCACGGGGTCGTCGAGGATGTCGGGGTACTTGCCCGCGAGGTCCCAGGTCTGGAAGAAGGGGGCCCAGTCGATGCAGGGCACGAGCTTCTCGAGCGGATAGTTCTTGAGCGAAGTGACGCCGGGCTGCTTCGGCTTCGGCGGCGCGTAGCCGGCCCAGTCGATCTTTGTCGCGTTCGCGCGCGCCGCTTCGAGCGTGACGCTCTTCTGCCCGGTCTTGGCCGCGTGCTGCGCGCGCACCTTCACGTAATCGGCGCGCACGCCTTCCATGTACGTGTCGCGCTGCTCCGCGCTCGCGAGCGCGGAGGCCACGCCCACCGCACGCGACGCGTCCGGCACCCACACCGTCGGCCCCGAGTAGTGGGGCTCGATCTTCACGGCGGTATGCGTGCGTGACGTCGTGGCGCCGCCGATGAGGAGCGGGAGCTTGAAGCCCAGGCGCTCCATCTCCTTCGCGACGTGCGCCATCTCTTCCAGCGACGGCGTGATGAGGCCGGAGAGGCCGATCATGTCGGCGTTCTCCTTCTTCGCGGTCTCGAGGATGGTCTCGCACGCGACCATCACGCCGAGGTCCACCACGTCGTAGTTGTTGCACTGGAGCACCACGCCCACGATGTTCTTGCCGATGTCGTGCACGTCGCCCTTCACCGTCGCCATGACGACCTTGCCCTTCGCCTTGGGCGCGGTGCCCAGGCGCCTCTTCTCTTCCTCGATGTAGGGGATGAGGTGCGCGACCGCTTGCTTCATCACGCGCGCCGACTTCACCACCTGCGGAAGGAACATCTTCCCCGAGCCGAAGAGGTCGCCCACGACGTTCATGCCGTCCATCAACGGGCCTTCGATCACCTGCAGCGGACGCTCGAATTGCGTGCGCGCCTCCTCGGTGTCCTCGACGATGTACTGCGTCACGCCGCGCACCAGCGCGTGGATGATGCGTTCCCGCACGGTGCCCTTGCGCCATGCGAGGTCCTCGACCGCGTCCTTCTTCTTCCCCTTGAAGGATTCGGCGAATTCCACCAGCCGCTCGGTGGCGTCGGGGCGGCGGTTGAAGATCACGTCCTCGACGCGCTCGAGCATGTCCTTCGGGATTTCCGCGTACACGCCAAGCTGCCCCGCGTTGACGATGCCCATCGTGAGGCCCGCCTTGGTGGCGTGGTAGAGGAACGCGGTGTGCATCGCTTCCCGCACCGGGTCGTTGCCGCGGAACGAGAAGGAGAAGTTCGACACGCCGCCGGAGGTCTTCGCGTGCGGGAGGCTGCGATGGATCCACGCCACCGCCTCGATGTAGTCGCGCCCGTAGGTGTTGTGCTCCTCGATGCCGGTGGCGACCGCGAAGATGTTGGCGTCGAAGATGATGTCCTCCGGCGGGCAGCCCACCTGCTCCGTGAGGATCTTGTAGCAGCGCGCGCTGATCTCGGTCTTGCGCTTCAGCGTGTCGGCCTGGCCTTTCTCGTCGAAGGCCATGACGACCACCGCGGCGCCGTAGCGGCGCGCGAGCTTCGCTTGGTGGATGAATTCCGCTTCGCCTGCCTTCAACGAGATGGAGTTCACGATCGACTTGCCCTGCACGCACTTCAACCCCGCCTCGATCACCGACCACTTGGAGCTGTCGATCATGACCGGCACGCGCGAGATGTCGGGCTCGGCGGCGACCAGCTGCAGGAAGCGCGTCATCGCCGCCTGCGAGTCCAGCATCGCCTCGTCCATGTTGACGTCGATCACCTGCGCGCCGCTCTCGACCTGCTGGCGCGCGACCGACAATGCTTCCGGGTAATCGCCCGCGAGGATCAAGCGCGAGAAAACCTTCGAGCCGGTCACGTTGGTGCGCTCGCCCACGTTCACGAAGAGCGAGTCGCCGCCGACGTTGAGGGGCTCGAGGCCCGAGAGGCGCAGCTTCGGCTCGATGACCGGGACGATGCGCGGCTTGAACGACGCCACCGTCTCGACGATCGCCTTGATGTGGTCGGGGGTGGTGCCGCAGCAGCCGCCGGTGATGTTGAGCCAGCCGCTCTCGGCCCACTCGCGGATGAAGCCCGCGGTCTCGCAGGCCTGCTCGTCGTACTCGGCCATGGCGTTCGGGAGCCCCGCGTTCGGGTGCGCCGAGACGTAGACGTCGGCGATGCGCGCGAGCTCCTCGATGTGCGGCCGCAGCTGCTTCGCGCCCAGGGCGCAGTTGAATCCCACGGAAAGCGGCTTCGCGTGGCGCACCGAATTCCAGAAGGCCTCCGCGGTCTGGCCCGAGAGCGTGCGGCCGGAGGCGTCGGTGATGGTGCCGGAGATCATGATCGGGAGCCGGATGCCGATCTCGTCGAAGTGCTCGTCGATGGCGAAGAGCGCGGCCTTGGCGTTCAGCGTGTCGAAGATGGTCTCGACCATGACGAGGTCCACGCCGCCTTCCACCAACGCTTTCACCGCAACCTTGTACGCGTCCTTCACCTGGTCGAAGGAGACGGCGCGGAAGCCCGGATCGTTCACGTCGGGCGAGAGCGAGAGCGTGCGGTTCATCGGGCCCAGCACGCCCGCCACGAAGCGCGGCTTGCCGGGCGTGCGCTCGGTGAACGAATCCGCCACCTCGCGCGCGAGGCGCGCTCCTGCGAGGTTCAGCTCCTCGACGATGTGCTCGAGCTTGTAGTCGGCCTGCGAGATCGAGGTCGAGTTGAAGGTGTTGGTCTCGAGGATGTCGGCGCCGGCCTCGAGGTACTGCGCGTGGATCTCGCGGATCACCTGCGGGCGCGTGATCGATAGGAGGTCGTTGTTGCCGCGCAGGTCCTTGCCGAAATCCCTGAAGCGCTCGCCGCGGAACTGCGCTTCCGTGAGGTTGTAGCGCTGCACCATGGTGCCCATGGCGCCGTCGAGCACGAGGATGCGCTGCTTCAACGCATCGTGGAGCGCTGCGAGGCGGGTGGCGCGGGTCGAGATCGGTTGGTCCATGCGTCGTTTCATCCCGGCGCGAGGCCGGGCCCCAATGAAAAAACCCGCCGGCTTTCAAGCGACGGGTCTTTGGCCAATCGCTTTAGCTGCATTTCTAGAGCGCCCGCAAGCTGACGTGTCAAATCGGCGCTTACTACACCCACATTCTACGCCGGGCGCGCCGTGCCCGCAAACCGGGTGACGCTAGCGGTCGGTGGCCGCAAGGCGCAGGCCGAGGGCGACAAGGACGCCGCCGCCCGCGCGATTCATCCACGTCATCATCGAAGGGTGATGCAGGACCCGTTCCGAAAGACTCCCCGCAGCGAGGCCCACGGCGGCCTTCACCGGCAGTGCGAGAGCGGCATAGAGCACGCCGAGGAACGCGAGCTCGCGCGTCGGATGCGCGCTCGCCGGATCGACGAACTGCGGCAGGAACGCGAAGAAGAAAAGCGCGATCTTCGGGTTGGTCACGTTGGAGAGCACGCCTTGCCACACGAGGGACAGCGGAGCCCGGGGTGCGCGGTCGATGCCGTCC
Organism: Burkholderiales bacterium; assembly: GCA_038244725.1. Taxonomy (GTDB): domain Bacteria; phylum Pseudomonadota; class Gammaproteobacteria; order Burkholderiales; family Usitatibacteraceae; genus Usitatibacter. Next base: position 74,170 of record JBBRTF010000007.1, on the reverse strand, counting down.
AGGCACGCCGAATTCCGCGACAGGATCATCCGCACCCCGAGATACACGAGGTACGCGGCGCCCGCGAGCTTGAGTGCCACGAAGAGCGACTCGCTCGCATGCAGGATGGCGCCCACGCCGAGCGCGGCGAGCGCGGTATGCACGAGGATTCCAAGGCAGACGCCCAGCGCCGAGCAAAGCCCGGCGAAGCGTCCCTGCGCGAGCGAGCGCGTGATCACGTAGATCATGTCCTGGCCGGGCGTCGCGATGAGCGCGAGGGACGCGGCGACGTAGAGGCCGAGGGCGGGCGTTTCCACCCGCGGCTTACTTCGCGTTGGCGGCGAGCCAGTCGAGCGCGAGCGCGGAGAGCGTCTTCATGCCGATCTTCAGGCAATCCTCGTCCACGTAGAAGCGCGGGCTGTGGTTGGGCGCCGCGGTCTGGTAGTCCCGGTCGGGCGGCGTGCAGCCCACGAAGTAGAAGAAGCCCGGCACTTCCTTCTGGTAGAAGGAGAAATCCTCGGCGCCGCACACCTTGTCGATCACCTTCACCTGCTGCTCGCCCGCCATGCGCCCGAGCGTGGGGACCGACCATTCGGTGAGGCCCGGATGGTTCACGGTGACGTCGTACCAGCGGTGGATGTGCACCTTCGCCGTGGCGCCGCCGGCGGCCGCGATCATCTCCGAGATGCGCGTCACGTGCTTGTGGATCTCGTCCCTCTGCTCCTCGTCGAAGGTGCGGATGGTGCCCTCGAGCTTCACCTCGTCGGGGATGATGTTGTGGCGCACACCGCCGTGGAAGACGCCCACGGTCACCACCGAGGGCTCCTTGGTGATGTTCATCTGGCGCGAGACGATGGTCTGCAGGCCGAGCACGATCTGCGAGGTGACGACGATGGGATCGACGCCGCGCCACGGCATCGCCGCGTGCGTCTGGGTGCCGCGCACGAAGATGCGGAAATCGTCGGCCGAGGCCAGGAGCGGTCCGGAGCGGTAGCCGATCATCCCGGTGGGATAGATCGAGGTCACGTGCAGCCCGAAGATCGCGTCGACGTCGGGCGATTTCATGCAGCCCTGCTCGACCATCATCTTCGCGCCGCCGTTCTCGCCGATGGGGGGCGTCTCCTCCGCGGGCTGGAAGATGAACTTCACGGTGCCGGGAATGCGCTCGCGCATTTCGGCGAGCATCTGCGCGATGCCCATGAGGATCGACGTGTGCGCGTCGTGGCCGCAGGCGTGCATCACGCCGCATTGCTGGGCGTTCCACTCGGTGCGCACGGTGCTCTTGAAGGGAACGTCGACTTCCTCCGCGACGGGAAGGGCGTCCATGTCGGCACGCAGCGCGACGACCGGCCCGGGGCGCCCGCCCTTGAGGACGCCGACCACACCGGTGTGCGCGACTTTTTCCTGCACGCTGTCGAAGCCCAGCGCGCGCAGGTGGTCGGCGACGATCTTCGCCGTGCGCACCTCGCGGTTGCCGAGTTCAGGGTTCTGGTGGAAGTCGCGGCGCCAGGCGACGACCTGGGGCTCGAGTCGATCGGCGGCGGCCTGGATCGCGGCGTCGAAGGGGAAGGGGGTGTCGGGTGCGTTCATGAAAGAAATTCTACCCGCTATAATTGGCGCTCACGCAAAGGCCCCTGGCATGGATCATCTCGAGCCCAAGGAAGCGAACAAGTTCCTCAAGGAAAATCCCGATGCGGTCTTCATCGACTGCCGCAGCGAGATGGAATACATGTTCGTCGGCCATCCGGTGGGCGCCATGATGATCCCGTGGTACGACGGCGCGGAGTGGGAGCTCAACACGCACTTCGTGGGCCAGGTGAAGAAGATCGCCGGCGCCAACTTCGAGAAGCGTCCCATCCTCCTCATCTGCCGCAGCGGCAACCGCTCCACGGAGGCGGGCGGCGCGCTCGAGCTTTCCGGCTTCAAGCGGGTGTTGAACGTGCTGCACGGTTTCGAAGGCGAGCTGGACGAGAGCCACCACCGCAATTCGCGCAACGGCTGGCGGGTCGACGGCCTTCCCTGGGAGCAATACTGAAGGACGGCGTCCGCGCCGCGCCTCCCGCGGCGCGCGCGTGGCTCGTATGGGGGCTCGCCGCCTCGCTCTACCTCATCGCGTTCTACCAGCGCGTGGCTCCCGCGGTCATCACCAACGAGCTCGCGAGCGAGTTCGCATTGACCGCCGCGGCGCTGGGCAACCTGTCGGCCTTCTATTTCTACGGGTACGCCGCGATGCAGATCCCGACCGGACTCCTCGCCGACCGCTGGGGGCCGCGCCGTGTGCTCACCACGGGCGCGGTGCTCACCACCGCCGGGACGCTCGTCTTTGCGCTCGCGCCGAGCTACGCGGTCGCAAACGCGGGGCGACTCGCCATCGGCGCGGCCGCCGGCGTCGCGTTCGTCTCGATGCTGAAGCTCGCGAGCCACTGGATGCCGGCGCGTCAATTCGCGTTCGCGAGCGGCTTCGCGCTCTTCGTAGGCACGCTCGGCGCGACGCTCGCGGGCGCCCCGCTGCGCGCCGCGGTCGACGCCTTCGGATGGCGCGCCGTGATGGTCGCGAGCGCACTAGTCACCGCCCTCGTGGCGCTCGCGATCTGGATCGTCGTGCGCGACGATCCGTCGGAGCGCGGGTACGCGAGCCACTTTCCCGAGGAGGAACGCGAGCGCAACCTCGCCTGCGTCGCCTCGCACCTGCGCGAGGTGCTGCGCTACCGCAACACATGGGTGAGCCTCGCGGTGCCGGGCGCCACCACCGGCATGGTGCTCGCCTTCCCCGGATTGTGGGGCGTGCCGTATCTCGTCTCGCGCCACGCCTTCGCGCCGCGCGAGGCGGCGATGACGGCCTCGGCGATGCTCATCGTGTGGGCCATCGGCGGACTCGCGTTCGGAGAGCTCTCGCAACGCGTGGGAGTGCGGCGCATGCCCATGATGGCGGGGCTCGCGGCGATGCTGGCGCTCTGGTCGGTGGTGGTCTTCGTGCCCGGCATCGAGGGCGCAGCGCTGGTGGCGCTCCTCCTCGTGCTCGCGTTCATCGGCGGCACCGTGGTGCTCATCTTCCCGTTCGCCAAGGAATCGGTGCCCGCGCACCTGGGCGGCACCGTCTCGGGCATCACCAACATGGGGATGATGCTGGGCGGGATGGTGATGCAGCCCGCGGTGGGCTTCATGCTCGATCGCCACTGGACGGGCGCCATGGCGGGCGGCGCGCGCGTCTACGACGACGCGGCATTCCGCTGGGGCCTCGCCATCATGCTGCCGTGGGGATTCGTGGCGCTGGCACTCCTCGCCATCGCGCGCGAGACACACTGCAAGCCGCTGCGCTAGACCGGCGGCAGGAGCTGGGGCTCGATCAGCGCCTTGCGCCCCGATGCGCGCAGGAAGAGGAGCCAGCTCGATAGGCCCGCCGCCATCAGCAGCGCCATGGCCACCGCGAGCCAGCGCGTGTCGTGCGAGACCGCGGGCGAGATCACGCCGGCGGTCACCACGTTCACCATCCCCGAGACGAAGCCCTGCAGCGATGCCGCCATGCCGCGGCGCGTGGGAAAGAGGTCGAGCGTGATGAGCGAGATGGACGGCATCGCCATGGCGAAGCCGATGCCGAAGACGGCGATCGGGATGATGGCCCAGGGAAGTGAGGGCGGCAGCGTGAACGCATAGACCAGGTTGCCGAGCGCCGCGGCCGCCATGAACATGTACGCACGCTTCACCGTCTGCGCGGGCAGGTAGCGCCCGGCGGCTCGGCCCGAGAGCTGCGCGCCGAACATGATTCCGAGGATGCATGGGAGGAAGAGCCATGCGTACTGCTGCGGGCCCAGGTTCAGGTGCTCGCCGAGGAAGACCGGCGCCGAGACGATGTAGAGGAAGAACGCGTTGAAGTTGAATCCCACGCAAAGCGAGAGGAGGAGGAACCTCATGTGGATCCCGACTTCCTCGTAGCCCTTGATGAGCGCCACCGGGTGGAACGGCTGGCGGCCCGACTCGGGGAGCGTCTCCGGCAGGCGCACCCAGCCCACCACCACCAGCACCGCGCCCACCGCGGTGAGGAACCAGAAGATCGCGCGCCAGCCGAGGCTCGCGAAGAGGAAGCCGCCGATCACGGGCGCGACCGCCGGCGCGAGCCCGAAGAAGAGCGTCACCAGCGACATGAGGCGCTGCGCGTCCTCGGCGCCGAAGAGGTCGCGGATCATCGCGCGGCCCACCACCATGCCCGCGCCGACGCTCAACCCCTGCACGACGCGCCACACGATGAGCATCTGCACGCTGGGCGCGAGCGCCGCGCCCAGCGAGGCGAGCGTGTAGACGACGAGCGCCACCAGGATCACCTTGCGCCGGCCGAAGCTGTCGGAGAGCGCGCCGTGGAAGAGGAACATGAGCCCGAATGCGAAGAGGTACGCCGAGAGGGTCTGCTGGATCTCGAGCGAGGTGGCGCCCAGCGAAGCCTGGATCCCCGCGAACGCCGGAAGATAGGCGTCTATCGAGAAGGGCCCGAGCGCGGAGAGCGCGGCGAGGATCGCCGCGAAGCGCCAGCGGAACGCTCGCGACGTGGGGTCGGCCTGGATCAGCAAGGTCTCATGGCTGGGCTGCGAGCGCCGAGCCCACGCGCGCCACGACCGCGTCCCAGTCGCCCACGCGCGCTTGCCGGAAGAGCCGCGCGGTCGGATACCAGGGGCTGTCGTCGCGCTCGAGGAAGTAGCGGTAATCGGCCATCGCCGTGAGCAGGATCCATGTCGGACGGCCGAGCGCTCCGGCCAGGTGGGCGATGGAGGTGTCCACCGAGATCACCAGGTCCAGCGCGTTGGCGAGCGCCGCGGTGTCGGCGAAGTCGCGCAGGTGCTCGTCCCAGCGGCGCAGGCGGGGGAATTTCGCGAGCGCTTCCGCGTCGCCGGCGCGCAGGTCTTTCTGCAGGCAATGGAATTCGAAATCCGATTCGAGCAGCGGCGCGAGGTGCCTGAAGGGCATGCTGCGATTGTGGTCGTTCCTCTGCGCCGGATTGCCCGCCCAGGCGATGCCGATGCGCTTCTTCGTGCGCGGGCCGAGGCGATCGTTCCATTCGCGCTGCCGTGCATCGTCAACGGCGAGGTATGGAACGCGCGCGGGAATGGTTTCCACCATGGTGCCGAATGCGAGCGGCAGGCTCGCGAGCGGCACGTGGAAATCGAAGTCGATTCCCGGCGTGTTTCTCGCGACGACGCGCGCAGCAGGAAAGCTCGATGCCATCAACGCCTGCAGCGCCGCGGGCGTCTCGAAGATCACGTGCGCACCCCGCTCGATCACCTCGCCGACATATCGCGCGTACTGGATCGTGTCGCCCAGCCCCTGCTCCGAATGCACGAGGAGTGTACGGCCGGCGATGTCTTCGCGCCCCAGCCACAGGGGCTGCGCGAACGCGCGCGCCTGCGGCGCGATGTCCTCGGTCTTCCAGCGCCACTCGAAGAGCTCCCAGCCGCGCGCGTAATCGCCGCGCAGAAGGTGCAGCAGCGCGAGGTTCCAGCGCGGCTCGGCGTAGTCGGCGCGCGCCTCGATGGCGCGCTCATAGCTCGCGATGGCCTCGTCCCAGCGCGCGAGGTCGTGCAGCACGAAGCCGCGGTTGTTGGCCGCTTCCGGATAGACGGGCCGCAACGCGAGCGCGCGATCCAGGCTCGCGAGCGCTTCTTCCGGGCGATTCATCTCCTTCAGCGCGAGGCCGAGGTTCGCGTGCGCCTCGGCGTAGTCGGGGCGCAGCGCAAGGGCGCGGTGGAAATCGCGCACCGCCTCGTCCCAGCGGCGCAGCTCGCGCAGCACCGTGCCGCGGTTGTTCAGCACCTCGGGGTGGTCGGGCCGCGCTTCGAGCGCGCGCTCGTAGCTCGCGAGGGCCTCGTTCCAGCGCCTCAACTTCTGCAGGACGTTGCCGCGGTTGTTGTGCACGCGCGCGTTGCGTGGATCGAGCTCGAGCGCGCGGGCGTAAGCCTGCAACGCTTCCTCCCAGCGCTTCATCTCGCCCAGCACCACGCCGCGGTTGTAGAGCGCATCGGTGAAATTCGGCTGCAACGCCGCGGCGCGATCGAAGCTCGCGAGCGCCTCGTCCCAGCGCTTCATCTGCTGCAGTGCCACGCCGCGGTTGTTGAAGCCCTGCGCGAAATCCGGAGCTACTTCGACCGCGCGCGAGAAATGCTCGAGCGCCGCTGGCATGTTGCCCGCCTGCAGCGCGAGGGCGCCCGCCATGTTGATGGCGTCGAGATGCCGGGGGTCGGCGCCGAGGATCGCGTCGCAGAGCCTCGCGGCCTCGGCGAATTGCGCGGATTGGTATGCCGAGATCGCGCGCTCCATCGCCTGGGGGACGGTGAGCGGGAGCGGTTGCGGATTCAAAGCGGATTCTATCGGGGTGGGCCTTCCAGTATAGAACGGGCGCGATAGCACAGGCCCTCGGCGACGTGCCGCGCCTGGACGTTCTCGACCCCCTCGAGGTCCGCGAGCGTGCGCGCGACCTTGAGCACGCGGTGATGAGCGCGTGCCGAGCTCAAGCGCCGTGCCGCCGCGTCGCGCAGCAGCTTTCTTGCGCCCGCGTCCGGCGCCGCGCGTTCCTCGATCTCGCCGCCGCCCAGGTGCGCGTTGGGCATGCGTTGGCGCGCCATCTGGCGCTCGCGTGCGCGGCTCACGCGCTCGCGAACTTCGCGCGAGGCCTCGCCGCGCGCGCCGAGCGCGAGATCCTCCGGGTCGAGCGCGGGCACCTCGACGTGGAGGTCGACGCGATCGAGGAGCGGACCGGAGATGCGGCTTCGATATCGAAGCACCACGTCCGGGCTGCAGCGGCACTGGCCGGAGAAATGCCCGAGATAGCCGCACGGGCACGGATTCATCGCGGCGACGAGCTGGAAGCGCGCGGGAAAGTCCGCCTGGCGCGCGGCGCGCGAGATGGTGATGCGCCCGGACTCGAGCGGCTCGCGCAGCACCTCGAGCACGTGGCGGCTGAATTCCGGGAGCTCGTCGAGGAAGAGCACGCCGTGATGCGCGAGCGAGATCTCGCCCGGGCGCGGAGGAGAGCTGCCGCCCACGAGCGCCGCGGCCGATGCGCTGTGATGCGGCGAGCGGAACGTGCGCACGCCGAAGCGCTCGGGCCTGAAGAATCCGCTCGCGAGGCTCTGCACCGCGGCGGCTTCGAGCGCCTCATCCTCGCTCATCGCGGGAAGGATGCCGGGAAGGCGCGTCGCGAGCATCGTCTTTCCTGTGCCCGGAGGCCCGGAGAGGAGGAGCGAGTGGCAACCCGCCGCCGCGATCTCGAGCGCGCGGCGCCCCTGCGCCTGGCCACGCACGTCGGCGAGGTCGGGATGCACCGGCTCGACGATGGCGCCGGTCCTCCGATACTCGGAAAGAGGCGCCACGCCGCGAAGGTGCGCGCAGACATCGAGCAGCGTGCGCGCGGGACGGATGCGCGCGCCGCGCGCAAGCGAAGCCTCGCCCGCCGCGGATTCGGGAATCACGAATGCGCGTCCGTCGCGATGGGCGCCGAACGTCATCGCCAGCGCGCCGCGAATGGGCCTGAGCTCCCCGGAGAGCGCGAGCTCGCCCGCGAACTCCAGCTTGTCGAGATCGCGACCGGGGATCTGGCCCGTGGCGGCGAGGATGCCGATGGCGATCGGCAGGTCGAAGCGCCCGCTTTCCTTCGGCAGGTCCGCGGGCGCGAGGCTCACGGTGACGCGCCCCGCGGGCCAGTCGAAGCGCGCGGTGCTCAACGCGGCGCGCACGCGATCGCGCGCCTCCTTCACTTCGGTCTCGGGCAGCCCGACGATATGGAACTGCGGAAGGCCTCCGCCCACGTGCGCTTCGACGCGCACCAGCGGCGCGTCGAGGCCCGCAAGGCCCCGGCTGAAGACGACGGCGACGACACCCAAGATGCGCTCCTCGAAGTGAGGGACTGCCCAGTCCCTCGAGGAACGCGGGGCCTCCGCTTTGCTATGACCCGGCCGCACTCCTGCACGACTCGAGCTCCGCGACGCGAGCCTCCAGCGCCGCCAGCTTTTCGCGGGCGCGCGCAAGGACCTGGGTCTGCACGTCGTATTCCTCGCGGCTCACCAGCTCGAGGCGCGTGAAGGCGCTCGCGAGCATGCCGCGCATGTTCTTCTCGAGGTCCTTCGCGGGATTCGCCGCGGCCATCGCCGCGAGCCGTGCCGACAGCTCGCTCAAGAATTTTTCGTTCATCTCTTCAATCCCCAGGAAGCCCCTCCGGTTGACGCACCGGAAAAGGGCGCCGCACCGCCCGCGTGCACAGCCTATGGGCATTGTCCGTCGGACGCCGAAACGAGGCCAGAACAAACAACCACTTACCCAGTGGCACGCTTGCTGCTCTTTCCGTCGCGGAGTTGCCTTCTAACAGCCCAAAGGATACCAATATGCTGAAACTGCCCAAAGTCCTCCTCCTGGCCGGAGCCCTCGGACTTTCACTGACCGTGGGCATCGCGCACGCCCAAGCCCCTGCTCCCGCGCCCGAGCCGACGCCGGAACACTCCTTCACCGGGAAAGCCGCGCTCTACACCGAATACGAATATCGCGGCATTTCGCAGACTTCCGAGAAGCCGGCGGCGCAGCTGAATCTCGACTACGCGCACTCGAGCGGACTTTATCTCGGCACGTTCCTGTCGAACATCAAGTGGCTGAAGGACACGGCGGAAGTGAACGGCTTCGGCACCAGCGCGAACCTCGAGTGGGATATCTACGCGGGCTACAAGTTCGAGGTGGTGAAGGACGTGACGCTCGACGTGGGATACCTGCGCTACGAATACCCCAGCTCGGGCTCCTTCTCCCCCAGCCCCAACACCGACGAGGTCTACGTCGGCGCCTCCTACGGGCCGGCCACGCTCAAGTACTCGTATTCCTTCAACGACACCTTCGGCGTGCCCAACAGCAAGGGCTCCGACTACATCGAGCTCGCGGTGAACTACGCGCTCCCCGCGATGGAGAAGGTCACCATCAACGGCGTGCTCGGCCACCAGTCGTACAACCACAACAACTTCCTCTCGTACACGGTGTGGAAGCTGGGCGCGACCTATGACTTCGGCGGCGGCTGGAACGCGGGCGCGTACTACAAGGGCACCGACGCCGAGTCGAGCGCCTACACGGTGAAGGGCAAGGACTGGAGCAAGGACCGCGCAGTCGCCTTCGTCTCGTACTCGTTCTAGAACGAAGCGCGGCACCCACAGGAGAGGAAAAATGAAACTGGTCACGGCAATCATCAAGCCGTTCAAGCTCGACGAGGTGCGCGAAGCCCTCTCGGCCATCGGCGTTCAGGGCATCACCGTCACCGAGGTGAAGGGGTTCGGCCGGCAGAAGGGCCATACCGAGCTTTATCGCGGCGCCGAATACGTCGTCGACTTCCTGCCGAAGGTGAAGGTGGAGGCCGCGATCAAGTCGGACATGCTCGACCGCGTCATCGAGGCGATCGAGAAGAGCGCCAACACCGGCAAGATCGGCGACGGGAAGATCTTCGTCTTCGAGCTCGAGCAGGTCGTCCGCATCCGCACCGGCGAGACCGGCGCGGACGCACTTTGATGAAGGGGATAGAAGAATGAATCGCACACTGGGTCATATCGCGCTCGCCACCGCGCTCCTCTTCGGCGGCGCCGCGTTTGCGCAGGACAAGAAGGCGGATCCCGCGCCCGCACCGGCCGCCGCAGCCGCTCCCGCGGATGCCAAGGCCGCTCCCGCCACACCTCCGGCGGCCGCCGCTGCCGTGGTGCAGCCCAACAAGGGCGACACCGCGTGGATGCTGGTGTCCACCGCGCTCGTCCTCATGATGAGCGTGCCTGCGTTGGCGCTCTTCTACGGCGGCATGGTGCGCTCGAAGAACATGCTGTCGATGCTGATGCAGGTGTTCGTGGTGTTCTCGCTGATCACGGTGCTGTGGTGCATCTACGGCTACAGCCTCGCCTTCACCGAGGGCAACGCGTACATCGGCGGCTTCGACCGATTGTTCCTGAAGGGGACCTTCGATGCGATGGCCGACCAGCAGTTCGCGCTCGGCGGCACCTTCTCGAAGGCGACGCCGATGTACGAGCTCGTGTTCGTCGCGTTCCAGGCGACCTTCGCGGCGATCACGTGCTGCCTCATCCTCGGCGCCTTCGCCGAACGCGCGAAGTTCTCCGCGGTGCTCCTCTTCATCGTCATCTGGTTCACGTTCTCGTACCTGCCGATCGCGCACATGGTCTGGTTCTGGCCCGGCCCGGACGCGTACACGGCGGCGAACGTGGTCGATGCGCAAAACGCGAAGGCGGGATTGCTGTGGCAGTGGGGCGCCCTCGACTTCGCGGGCGGCACCGTGGTGCACATCAACGCCGGTATCGCCGGCCTGGTGGGCGCCTACGTGGTCGGCAAGCGCATCGGCTGGGGCAAGGAGTCCATGACGCCGCATAACCTGCCGATGACGATGATCGGCGCGGCGCTGCTGTGGACCGGCTGGTTCGGGTTCAACGCCGGATCGGCGCTGGAAGCCAACGGCTCGGCCGCGCTCGCGTTCATGAACACGTTCCTCGCGACGGCCTGCGCGGTGCTCTCGTGGATCGGCTTCGAGTGGATGTTCAAGGGCAAGCCCTCGATGCTCGGCGCCTGCTCGGGCGCGGTCGCGGGATTGGTCGCGATCACCCCGGCGGCCGGCAACGTCGGCATCCTCGGCGCCTTCGTGATCGGCACTGCCGCAGGCGTGGTCTGCCTGTGGGGCGTCTCGGGCCTGAAGAAGATGCTGAAGGTGGACGACTCGCTCGACGTCTTCGGCGTGCACGCCGTGGGCGGGATCCTCGGCGCGCTCCTCACCGGCGTCTTCAACGCGCCGTCCCTGGGCGGCCCGAGCTTCCCGGTGGACTGGTTCACCGGCAAGCTCACGAGCGTCGCCGACTACTCGATCATGTCGCAGCTCATCACCCAGGCGAAGGCCGTGGGCGTGACGCTGGTGTGGTCGGGCGTGGTGGCGTACATCGCGTACAAGATCGTCGACATGGTGATCGGCATGCGCGTTCCGGAAGAGCAGGAGCGCGAGGGCCTCGACACGACGTCGCACGGGGAGACCGCGTACAACTGATCGGACCTTGTTGAAGTGCGAGCGGGCCGGAGACGGCCCGCTTTTTGCTCCTTCCTCTGCAAGAGGGCTCGGGGGACGCGTGTAGACTTTTTGCATGAGTGAGATGTCCACCGAGGCGGTCCGCGCGGCCGTGGCCGAGGCCGAGAGGCGCGAGCGCGAGGGTGACCTGCCCGGGACGATCGCTGCGTTGAAGCGCGCGGTCGACCTGCGTCCCGATCTCGCGCCGGCGCACGCGCAGCTCGGCGCGCTGCTGCAGGAGGCCGGCGATTCGCGATCGGCGGTGGCGCACTTGCAGGCGGCCACGCGGCTGCGCCCTTCCGACGCGCGCTCGTGGAACAACCTCGCCGCCGCCCTGCTGCACGCGAATGCGCATGCCGAAGGGGAGGCGGCCGCGCGCCGCGCGATCGCCATCGATGCGAACCACAAGTGGGCGCATTTCAACCTCGGACGCGCGCTGCTCGCGCTGAAGCGCGACGAAGATGCGCGCGCCGCGTTGCGCGAAGCGGTGCGGATATTTCCCGCGAACGCGGTGGCGTGGGAGCTCCTCGGGGCTTGCCTCGTCGATGACGGGCATCTCGAGCAGGGACGCGAGGCGCTCCTGCGATCCACCGAGGCCGATCCCGCACGCGCCTGCGCATGGTCGCGCCTGGGCTCCGCGTACCTCCATTCCGGGCGCATCGGCGAAGCGATCGAGGCGATGACCCGGTCGGAGGCGCTCGCGCCCGCCGATGCCGCCCAGATCGCGAGCACCCGGCTCATCGCCCTGCACTACGACTCGACGCGCACGCGCGATGAAATCTTCGCGGCGCATGTCGACTGGGCGAAGCGTTACGCGCCCGCGCCCGACGACGCTTCGTTCGCCGGCTCGCTCGACCCCGATCGTCGCCTTCGCGTCGCCTACGTCTCGCCGGAGCCGCCACGCCGGTGCTCGCATCGTTCAATCGCTCCGCCAAGCTTTCAGCGGCGACGCTCGACGCGTGGCGCGCGGTTCTCGAGGCAGCCCCGTCTGCGCGCCTCCTCGTGAAGAACTCGTCCCTCGATCACGCCGAGGAGCGCGCGGCGTTGGGAGCGCGGCTTGCGGCTGCCGGCATCGGCCCGGACCGCGTCGAGTTTCGCGGCTTCTCTTCGCATCGCAGCATGCTCGGGGAGTACAACGAGGTCGACGTGGTGCTCGACACGTTTCCCTATAACGGCGGCATCACGACGCTGGAAGCGATGTGGATGGGCAGGCCCGTCGTGACGATCCGCGGCGACACGATGATCTCGCGGCAAGGCGCGGCGCTGCTCGAGGAGGTGGGGCTGGGCGAGCTGGCGGCCGATGACGCCGCCGGCTTCGCGCGCATCGTCCGTGAGCTCGTGTCGAGCCCCGCGCGTCTTGCCTCGATCGCCTCCGGCCTGCGCGCAAGGATGACGGCTTCGCCGCTTATGGATGCCCCCGGCATGGCGCGCGCGCTCGAGGAGGCTTACCGCGTCGCGTGGAGGGATTTCGTCGCGACGGCGCCGCGCCGAATCTAGGATTTTCCGTGGAGATGCCTCCGCCATAGGCACTTTGCCGGGAGAGGGGGGTCTCAATGCCGCAACGAAGCGTCGCAGAGCGCTCTGGACTGCTATACTTTTCAACCGCTTACGCATCAGAATCTCCCCCTTTGCCCAAACGCCTTGGCGAAATCCTCATCGAGCGCGGCAAGCTCGATCCCGCGAACCTCGAACGCGCCCTGAAGCTGCAGGAGGGAGAGTCGCGCGAGAAGATCGGAGTGATCCTGCTGCGCCTGGGCATGGTCTCGGGCCGGGACCTGGCCGACGCGCTCTCCGACCAGCTCGACCTGCCGCTCGCGATGGCCGCCGACTACCCCGAGATTCCGCTCATGGAAGAGCGGCTGTCGCCGAAATTCCTGCGCGACGCGCAGGCCGTGCCATTGCGCGAGGACGACGAAGAGCTCGCCATCGCCATCGCCGATCCCACCGACTCGTACGTGATCTCCGCGATGCAGATGGCCTCCGGCAAGCGCGTGCGTGCTTATATCGCCGCGCCCAACGAGATCGAGGCGGCGCTGGAGCGCCTCTACGGCGGCGGCAAGTCGTCGATGGGCCAGATCGTCGACAACATCACCTCGCGCGACGAGGAGCAGGACTGGGGCGACGTCGAGCACCTGAAGGACCTCGCCTCCGAAGCACCGGTCATCCGCCTCGTCAACCTGATCTTCACGCGCGCGCTGGAATCGCGTGCTTCGGACATCCACATCGAGCCCTTCGAGAACCGGCTCATCGTGCGCTACCGCATCGACGGCGTGCTGCACGAGGTCGAATCCCCGCCGCGGCGCCTGAGCGCGGCCATCATCTCGCGGGTGAAGATCATGGCCTCCCTGGACATCGCCGAGCGACGCCTGCCGCAGGATGGACGCATCAAGCTGCGCATCAGCGGCAAGGAGATCGACCTGCGCGTCTCCACCGTGCCGACAATGCATGGCGAGAGCGTCGTCATGCGCATCCTCGACAAGGGCGGGGTGCCGCTCGATTTCGCCTCGCTCGGCTTTGAGGGCCAGGCGCTCGAGCGCTTCATCGGCGCGCTCGACGAGGTGCACGGCATCCTCCTCGTGACCGGCCCCACGGGCAGCGGCAAGACCACCACGCTCTATACCGCGCTCGACCGCTTGAACAAGCCCGACGTGAAGATCGTCACGGTCGAGGACCCGGTCGAGTACCAGATGCCCGGCATCAACCAGATTCAGGTGAAGCCGCAGATCGACCTCACGTTCTCGAACGCGCTGCGCTCCATCGTGCGTCAGGATCCGGACATCATCATGGTGGGCGAGATCCGCGACGTGGAGACGGTGCGGATCGCCATGCAATCGGCGCTCACCGGTCACATGGTGATCTCGACGGTCCACACCAACGATGCGCCCTCGACCGTGAGCCGCCTCCTCGACATGGGCGCGGAGGATTACCTCCTCACTTCCACCATCAACGGCATCCTCGCGCAGCGCCTGGTGCGCACGCTCTGCCGCAAGTGCCGCGAGCCGCATCCGGCGCTCCCCGAAGTGGTCGAGCAGATGGGATTGCGGCGCTTCCAGGGCACGGGCGAGATCACGCTCTACAAGCCCGTGGGCTGCGAGGACTGCTCGGGCACGGGCTACCTGGGCCGCATCTGCATCCTCGAGATGCTCACCATGACCGACGCCATCCGCTCGCTCATCATGCGCCACGCCGCCGCGGGCGAGCTGCGCGCGGCCGCGGTCGCCGAGGGCATGGAGACCATGTTCGAGAACGGCTTGAGGAAGTCGCTCGCGGGCATCACCACCATCGAGGAAGTCCTGCGCGTGACGCGCGAGGACTAGGCTCGCAGATGCCGTTTTTCCAATACAAGGCGGTCACTCCCTCGGGAGAGGTGCAGGAAGGCGTGCTCGAAGCCTCCAGCACCAACACCGCCGTCGCGCGCCTGCAGGAGATGGGGCTCATCCCCATCCGCGCGGAAGAGGCGGGCGCGGCGAAGGTCACGGCCGGGCCCATCGCGCGCGCGCCGCTCTTCCAGCGCAATCGCATCACGCAGGAGGACATCGGCGTCGTCACGCGCGAGCTGGCGACGCTGCTGAAGGCGGGGCTGCCGCTCGATCGCAGCTTCGAGATCCTCATCACGCTCGCCTCCAGCCCCAAGGTGGCGGAGCTCCTCGGCAAGATCCGCAACGACGTGCGCGGCGGCTCGGCGCTCTCCAAGGCGCTCGACGCGCAGCGCGGCGTCTTCTCGCGCTTCTACGTGAACATGATCCGCGCGGGCGAGGCGGGCGGGAGCCTGCCGACGGTGCTGCTGCGCCTCGCGGAATACATGGAGCGCGCCAAGGCGCTGCGCGACAACGTCACCGCGTCGATGACCTATCCCGCGTTCCTCGCCGTCGTGTCGATGCTCGCGGTCGTGGTGCTCCTCACCGCCGTGGTGCCGCGCTTCAAGCCGATCTTCGCGAACGCCGGCAAGGCCATCCCCGTCATGACGCAGGCCGTGCTCTTCGCCGGCGACGTGATGAGCAAGTACTGGATCTTCATGCTGTTCGGGCTGGCCGGGCTCCTCATCTTCGCGCAGCGGCGCCTGCGCGATCCCGAGGTGCGCTACAAGTTCGATCGATGGCTCGTGACCGGCCCCGTGGTGGGCAACCTCTTCGCGCGCGTGGAGATGGCGAGGTTCTCGCGCACGCTCGGAACGCTTTTGTCCAACGGCGTGACGCTGGTCGCCGCGCTCACCATCGTGCGCGAGACCATGGGCAACGCGTATCTCGCCGAATCCATCGGCGGCGTGGCGCGCGAGCTGAAGGAAGGCCGCGGGCTCGGCCGCCCGATGATGGAGACCGGGCGCTTTCCGATGCTCGCCGTGCACATGATCCAGGTGGGAGAGGAGACCGGGCGCCTGGACGACATGCTCATGCAGGTGGCCGAGACCTACGACCACGAGGTCGAGGTGGCGATCCGCAAGGCGCTGGCGCTCCTGCAGCCCGCGATCATCGTCCTCATGGCCGCGATCATCGGGTTCATCATCATCGCCATCCTCTCGGCGATGCTTTCCGTCTACGACTTGCCGATATAGAGGTAGCCGAAACATGAACGACCGCTTTCCTTCGCGCCGCCAGCGCGGCTTCACGATCCTCGAGATCGTCATCGTCTTCGTGCTCCTCGCGGGCATCATGGGCTTCATCGGCCCCAAGATCTGGGAGCAGGCCGGAAAGGCCAAGTCCTCCGAGGCCAGGATCCGCCTGCAGCAGCTGGTGGGCAACATCGAGCTCTACAAGCTCGAGGTCGGCCGCTACCCCGACAGCCTCGGGGCGCTGGTCCAGCAACCGAGCGGCGTCGACAAGTGGAACGGCCCGTACGCCAAGGCGCCGGACCTGAAGGACGTGTGGGGCAACGACTACAAGTACACCATCCCGGGGCAGGGCAAGCCTTTCGACCTGGTATCCCTGGGCGCCGACGGCCGCGAGGGCGGCGACGGCGAGAACAAGGACGTCTCCAACTGAGCTCGCGCAACGCGCCGATGCGCCACGGGAAAGGCTTCACGCTGGTCGAGGTGATCGTCGTGCTCGCCCTGGGCGCGCTCATCTACGCGACCCTCCTGTCGGTGCCGTTCGGCAAGGTTTCGGCGGGGGACCTGAAGGCGGCCGCCCGCTCCCTCGCGGCGGGATTGCGCGCGGCGCAAAGCATCGCAATGGCCACGCGCCGCGACGCGCTCCTCACGGTGGACATGGAAAGCCGCGAGTACATCGCGAGCGGCGAGGAGCACGCGCACAGCCTGCCCAAGTCCCTCGACCTGAAGCTCTACACCGCGCAGACGGAGGTCACGAGCGAGCGGCGCGGATCGATCCGCTTCTATCCCGACGGCAGCTCCACGGGCGGGCGCATCACGGTGTCCTCCGGCGAGCGCAAGTACATGGTCGACGTCGATTGGCTCACCGGCCGGGTGGCGATAAATGAATAGGCAGCGCGGGTTCACCCTCATCGAGGTGGTGGTCGCGTTCGTGCTCCTCGCGCTGGTGCTGTCGAGCGCGTTCGAGATCTTCTCGGCCGGGATGTCGCGCGCGAGCCGGCTCGAGGAGCGCTCGCGGGCTCTCGTGATCGCGCAGTCGCGCATGGCGCTCGTCGGCGTGGAAGAGACGCTGAAGGAAGGCGAATCGAGTGGCGAGAGCGAGGACCGCAAGTACCAATGGACGGTGTCGGTGAAGCGCACCGGCGAGGGCGAGGACCCGGCCAAGCCGGCGCCGAGCGTGTATGCGCTCTATCGCATCGACGTGCGCGTCGCATGGCGCAGCGCCGACGCGCAGGAGCATTCCCTCGCGCTTTCCACGCTCGGCGTGTGGACTCGCGCATGAAGGCCGCGATGAACCGCGCCCGCGGATTCACGTTGGTCGAGCTCGTGGTCGCCATGGCGATCCTCGGCGTGATGATGGTGCTCCTCTATTCGGGGCTCACCTTCGCGCTGCGAAGCTGGGACGCGGGAGAAGCGAACGGGCGGCGCACCGCGGACCGGCGCATCGGCGAGAATTTCCTGCGCCGGGAGCTGGCCGAGCTCTTCCCGATGCGCTTCAAGGATCCGATGAGCGTGAAGGTCGCGTTCCAGGGCGAGCCGCAGAAGCTCAAGTTCGTCTCGTCGCGCCCGGCCGGCATCACCCAGGGCGGGCTCTCGCTCGTCGGCGTGGAGGTGGAGGCGGGCGCTACGCCGCGCGTGCACAACCTCGTGATGCGCCGTGCCATGCCCGACGACGAGGCGAAGGATTTCGGCCCCCTCGATCGCGCCGAGCGCACGGTGCTCATCGAGGACGTGCAGAGCGTGCAGTTCTCCTACTTCGGCACCGAGAACGACTTCACCGATCCCAAGTGGTACGACACCTGGCCCTACGCCGAGCGCATCCCGCGGCTGGTGCGCCTGCGCATGAAGGCGCCCGACGGCACGCTCATGGCGGAAATGGTGATGGGCATCGAGCTGTCCGAGGAGGCGGGATGCCTCGAGAATTCCTTCCAGCGCGTGTGCCGCCCGCGCAGGCCCGCATGAGCCGCCACGGGCAACGCGGTGTCGCGCTCGTGCTCGTGATGTGGGTCGCTGTGCTCCTCACGGTGATCGCCTCGAGCTTCATCGTCGAGCGGCGCACCGAGACGCTGGTGGTGGCCAACTCGATCTCCATCGCGCGTGCCGAGCAGATCGCCGACGCGGGGGTCTCGCGCGCGATCTTCGAGATGTATCGCACCGACAATTCGCCCGATACCTGGAAGCGCGACGGAACCGTGCAGGATTGGGCCTTCGACGGCGTTCCCGTGAAGGTCGAGATCCGCGACGAGTCTGCTAAAATCGACATCAACACGGCCGCCGATCCCTTGTTGCGCGGCCTCTTTCTTTCCCTCGGCATCGCGGACGACGAGGCCAACAAGATCGTCGATGCGATCCTCGACTGGCGCGACCCGGACTCCCTGAAGCGCCCCAATGGCGCGGAGGAGCCCGAGTACCGCGCCGCGGGGCTCGACTATAAGCCCGCCAACGCCCCCTTTCAGGCCATAGAGGAGCTCCAGCTAGTGCTCGGCATGCGCCCCGATATCTACCGCCGAATCGCGCCCTCGATCACCGTGTTCTCGCGCCAGCCTGGCGTGAACCCGCAGCTCGCGAGCCGCGAGGTGCTGCTGGCGCTGCCCGGCGTCACGACCGAGGCGGTGGACCAATACCTCGTGCAGCGCGAGGCTGCGCGCGCGCAGGGCCAGCCGCTGCCGCCCTTCCCGCAAGCCGGCGCTTATACGGCGAGCTACACGATGATCGCCACGGTGCGCTCCGAGGCGCGCCTCGACGACGGCACGGTGTTCTCGCGCGAGGCGGTCGTGCTGCTGCGTCCGACGCCGCGCAAGGTCGCGACCTTCGTCGCGTGGCGCGAATCGACTGCGGCGCCCGAAGCGCAACCCGCGGCGCCGAGCGTGAACTGATGGCGACCAATCCGGAATTCGGCACTGCGCGAGCGCTGCAGCCCGCGCGCCAGAAGCTCGGCGCCTTCTGGCGCTGGTGGACGGGCGAAATCGCCCAGCTCGTCCCCGAGCGCTTCTCGATGCTGCGCGGGGCGGCGCGCGCGCCACTGGTCGCGCTCGAAGGCGACGACATCGTGCTCGCATCCCCGTCGCCGGGCACGGGCGAAGCGCGTATCGTGCTCGGCCCGCTCGACGAGGCCCGCCGCAATGCGGCCCTGCGCGCGCTCCTCGAGCGCGCCGGCGAAACGCGCGGGCGCGCGCGCGTGGCGCTCGCCCACGACGAAGTCCTCGTGCGCAAGGTGGCCATGCCCGCCGCGACGGAGGAGAACATGCGCCAGGTCCTCGCCTTCGAGATGGACCGGCTCACTCCGTTCAAGGCCGACGAGGTCTACTTCGACCATCGCGTGGTGTCGCGCGAGGAGGCCGCGGGACAGATCCTCGTGCTCCTCGCGGTGGCGCGCCGCGAGCTCGTGGACGATCGCGTGCAGCGGCTGCGCGCTCTCGGCGCCAACGTGCAGGGTGTCGCGGTGCGCGACGAGTCCGGCGCGGGTGCGGCGCTCGACCTCATGCCCAACGAGCAGCGCGGCGAGGGCGAGACCTCGCGCGAGCGCATCGCGCAGCGCACCCTCCTCGCCGCGCTCGTGGTGCTCCTTTGCGTGGCGCTCCTCTTCCCCGTCTGGCAGAAGCGCGAGACGTTCATCGCGTTGAATCCGCTCCTCATGAAGTCGAAGCAGGAAGCCGAGGCGGCGGACGCGATCGCGCGAACGCTCGAGAAGCAGGCCGCCGACTACAACTTCCTCCTCGCGCGCAAGCACGGCAACGCGCCGGCGCTCGCGGTCGTCGAGGAGATTTCGCGCCTCCTCCCCGACAATACGTGGGTCACCTCCCTCGAGGTGAAGCCGGTGGGCACGGCGCGCGAGGTGCAGGTGATCGGCGAGACCGCGTCGTCGTCGAAGCTGATCGAGATCCTCGAGGGCTCGAGACTGCTGCAGAATGCTTCTCCGCGCGGCACCGTGACGCGCGGCTCCCAGCCGGGAACCGAGCGCTTCATGATTGTCGCCGAGGTGAAGCCGCACGCGTTGCCCGACGCGCGTCCGCTGATGGAGGTGGCGAGTGCGATGCAACCCGCGACCGCGACCGCCTTGCCCGCACCCGTGACGCCGGCGGCGGTCGCGCCGCCGCAGACGGCGACGGTGAAGCCCGTGCCCCCGCCCGCGCCGAGCGCCAAACCCGCGCCGCCCAGGGCGACGACGCCGTCCGGGAAGTGACGCCATGTCGATCGCGACCCTGAATCCCGAGCAAAGCCGCCGCGCGGCCGTGGTGCTCCTCGCGACCGTCGTCATCCTCGCGGCCGTCGTCATCGCGCTGCCGGTGTGGCTCCTTCACCGCCATTACGACGCGGCGCTCGCCGATACCGCCGATCGCCTCGAGCGCTACAACCGCATCGCCGCGACGCGTCCCGAAATCGCCAAGCAACTGGAGGCGATGCGCGGCAAGGACACGCGCAGGTTCTTCCTGAGGAGCGGCGCGCCGGCGCTCTCCGCGGCGGAAGCGCAGGAAATGCTGCGCTCGCTGGTGGAAGGCAGCGGCGGGCGCCTCATCACCATGCAGGCGCCGATCTCCAAGGAAGAGGGGCGCTACCGCCAGATCACGGTCAACATGCAGCTCACCGCGAACATGCAGGCGGCGCGCAAGATCCTCAATTCGATCGAGACGAGCGTCCCGTATCTCTTCGTCGACAACCTCAAGATCACCTCGCAGGTCCCGGGCAACTTCCGCCCGCAGCCGGGCGCCGAGCCCGAGGTCTTCATGCAGGTGGACGTGACCGGCTTCGCGCTGGTGGGAGGCGCCTAAAATGGATTGGCTCAAGCGCAATCCCCTCTTCGGAGTCCTCGCCGCGATCTGCATCCTGCTCGCTGTCGTGATCGGCCTGGAGGCCGAGTTCGGCGCGAGCCTGCGCGAAGTGATGCGTCCCGCCTCCCGCAAGCCGGCGCTGCCTACGGACGCGAAGCTCCTGCCGCCGCTCGCCGCAGTGGCGCCCGAGCAGGCGTATCCCGAGACCACCGCGCGCCCGCTCTTCACGCCGACGCGCCGGCCCGCGCCCCAGCTTGCCGTGGCCCCGCCGAACCCGTTCCAGAAGGGCCAGTTCGTCCTTGCCGGAGTGATCGTCGTCGGCGACAACCGCACGGCGATGTTGCGCGAGAAGGCCAACGGGCGCATCCATCGCGTGGAGAAGGGCAAGGAAGTGAACGGCATCAAGGTCGCGGACATCCAGGTTGAGCAGGTGACGCTTGCGATGAACGGCGAGCAGGAAGTGCTCACGCTCTCCGTGCTGAAACCCGCGCCCGGCGCGTCGCTGGGCTCGGCGGCCGTTCAGGGACCTTTCGCGGGATTGCCCGCGAACGGCACGCCTCCCGCGCCGGGCCTCGTGCCGCCGGGTGTGTCGATGCCCGGCAATGCATTCCCCCATCCGGCCAACGCGCTGCCGACCCAGCCGGCCAACCCCGGCAATCCGGTTCCGGCGATGACGTCCGGCGCGAATCCCGCCGCGCGCACGCTGCCCGAGGCGGCATCTACGCCGCTTTCGCCCGAAGAGCTGCTGGCGCGCCGCCGCGCACGCCGCATCCAACAATCCCAGTAGAGGTGTCACCATGGCCGCGCCGCATTTTCGCCGACGAACCCGTTACGCTCCCGAAGCGATGAGAACCGCCTGCCTGCTTGCGCTCGCCGCGATGGCCGTCTCGTCCTGCGCCTTGCTGCCTCCGGACATGCGCGGTCACAGGGAGGGCGCGAAGACCGAGGCGCTTACGCCGATCGTGATCCAGCCGCCGCTCGTGTCCGGCCCGACCACACCCGCCGCGGCGGCCGAGGCCAAGACCTACACCGGCACCGGCAACTTCGTGAGCACGAAGCCGCCGCACAACAACGCCAGTCCCGGTGCGGAGGAAGCGAGCCTCAACTTCGAAGGCCTCGACGTGCGCGAGGTGGCGAAGGTGATCCTCGCCGACTACCTGCATTCGTCGTACACCGTGCACCCCGGCGTGTCGGGCACCGTCACGTTCCGCACCGTGCGCCCGATCCCGTTCTCGGCGTTGCTGCCGACGCTGGAGATGCTGCTGCGCCAGAACAATGCGGCGGTCGTCCTCGAAGACGGCATCTACAAGGTGCTGCCGATCAGCGCTGTGCGCGGCTCGGTGTCGCCGCGCCTGGGCGGCACGGAGCGGACGATTCCGCAGGGCTACTCCGTGCTCGTCGTGCCGCTCAAGTACGTGGGCGCGCGCGAGATGATGCGGATCCTGCAGCCGTTCGCCGCGGACAACACCATCGTTCCCGACGAGGTGCGCAACCTCGTGGTCCTCGCGGGCAACGAGCGCGAGCTGAAGCACCTCATCGACACGGTCGAGCTCTTCGACGTCGACTGGCTCGCCGGTTATTCGGTGGGCCTCTTCCCCGTGAAGGGCGTCGACGTGAAGACGCTCACCCAGGACCTGGACCGCATTTTCGGCGCGACGGCGCAGAGCCCGCTCGCCGGCATCGTGCGCGTGATCCCCATCGAGCGCATGAACGCGCTCCTCGTGGTGACCACGCAGCCGCGCTACCTCGAGATGGCGAAGACCTGGCTCGAGCGCATCGACCAGAGCGGCGGAACGAGCGGCGGCACGCGCTTGTACGTCTACCAGGTGAGGAACGGCAAGGCGGAGAACCTCGCGCAGCTGATCGGCGATCTCTTCTCGTCGCGTCGCACCACCACCACGGCGCCGTCGCTCGCGCCCGGAGCGCGGCCCACGGAGATCCGCAGCGCGCCCTTCGGACAGAACCAGCCCACGCCGCAGACGACGACCACCTCCGTCACCCCGGGCCCGGCCACCTTCCAGCTTCCGGGCGGTGTGGGCGCCACCTCGAGCGAGGTGCGGGTCATCGCGGACAAGGACACCAACACGCTCCTCATCCTCGCCGCGCCCGGCGACTATGAAATCGTCGAGAGCGCGCTGCGCCGCCTCGACGTGGTGCGCCGCCAGGTCCTGGTGGAGGTGATGCTCGCCGAGGTCACGCTCAGCGACAACCTTTCGTTCGGCCTCAACTACTACATCAACCTGCAGCGCCATCCCCACACCAGCGGCACCCTGAATACCGGCATCGGGTCGCTCACGAGCCAGCTGCCGCCCGGTGGCCCGGTCACGTCCGCGACGAATGCAGTCCCCGCCTTCACCGGGCTGCAGCTCATCAACGTGCAGGCCGGCGTGGTGCAGGCGGTCCTCAACACACTCGGGGCCGACGGGCGCACCCAGATCCTCGCCACGCCCAACATCATGGTCCTGGACAACGAGAAGGCGGAGATCAAGGTAGGCACGCGCATCTCGGTACAGACGCAGGCCCAGACCGGTGTCGGCACCACCACCGGGGTGTTGAACAGCTTCCAGTACCTGGAGACCGGGATCCTGCTCGCCGTGACCCCGCGCATCAACTCCGGAGGCATGGTGACGCTCGAGATCAACCAGGAAGTGAGCGAGCCGCTCACCGCGGCCGCCGGAAACCCCAATCCCGACGTCGCCACCCGCAATGCCAAGACGAGCGTGCAGGTTGCCTCGGGGGAATCGGTCGCGCTGGGAGGCCTCATTCGCGAGAACAAGCTGCGCCAGAGCACGGGCCTGCCGCTCCTGTCCAAGATCCCGGTCCTCGGCGCCCTGTTCGGTACCCAGACCTTTAGCCGCACGCGCACGGAGCTGGTCCTCATCGTCACGCCCAAGATCGTGAGCGACAACAGCCAGGCCCGGCAGGTGACCGAGGAGCTGCGCCGCAAGCTGCCATCGCTGGAGGGCCTGCTGCCGAAGATACCGAAGACGCCGCCGCCGCCGCAGGTCGAGGCTCCCGCCAAATAGCCTCCAAAAGGCGGCTCCGCGGGCTTTTCAAGCCGCGGAGCCGCTCTCCTAAACCCTCTTGTTTTCAGATACCTAGAGTAACCCCATGGAGCCCGTGTTGCAGATACACAACAGTGTTGTAATTTTCTACAGAATTCGTTTGACTGCCCTATCGATCTTCACTAGTCTTTCGTCCAACGTAGCGAGAAGCGTGGGCGGGTCGGTGGTGAAAGCTTGTAGGCTTGCGGGTGTTTTTCTTGGCGGGGCGGTATTGGTTTCGGCGTGCGCGAGCCTGGATTCGAGGCCGGCCCCCGAGATCGTCAAGGAAAGGTCGCAGGCCCGCTGGAACGCGCTGGTGAAGGGAGAGATCGCCAAGACGTACGAATACCTCTCTCCCACCACGCGCAGCACGCTCAAACTCGAGGATTACGCCGCGAACATGCGGGTAGGATTCTGGAAGGCGGTGACGGTCGACGGTGTCGATTGCGGCAGTCCCGAAAGGTGTGTGGTGAGCGTCACCGTGGACTACGAATACAAGATGGGGCGAAACAAGTCTCCACTGAAGGAAACTTGGATCCGGGAAGGCTCGAACTGGTGGTATGCGCAGAATTAGTATTTATCGCAATGCAACTGGCTGTGCCCGTCGACGATTTATTTGTCAATAAGCGTGCCGCCGGGTTAGAATCGTGTGTTGTACCCTCTAGAAAGTGATCACTTTCATCTTCACAAAGGAGTAACCCAAAACATGAATACGTTTAAAAGAAAAGCCCTCGCATCGGCGGTGCTCGGCACCCTCGGCGTCGCAGGCTCGGCTCAAGCGATCTACCAGGACCCGAACAACCTCGGCCAGGCTCTGGTGTTTCCGTACTACACGGTTCAGTCGGCCGCGGGCAACGCGTTCAATACCTTCATCTCGGTCACCAACACCACGTCAGTCGTCAAGGTCGTGAAGGTTCGTTTCCGCGAAGGCAAGAACTCGGCGGAGGTGCTTGACTTCAACCTCTACCTGTCCCCGAACGACATGTGGACCGGTGCGGTGATCCCCGCCTCGACCGATACCGCGTCCGCGGCGCGTCTCGTCACGAACGACGTTTCGTGCACGAACCCGCCCATCCCCTCCGGCGGCGTCGACTTCCGTAACTTCGAATACAGCGGTGTGCGCGCCGACGGTCTTGCCGCTGGCCTCGATCGCACCCGCGAGGGCTACGTCGAGATGTTCGAAATGGGCACGCTGGATCCCGCGACTGCCCCCGGCAGCGCCGCGGTCCACAGCTCTTCGACGGGCCTGCCTACCTGTACCGGGCTCACCGGCGCGACGATCGCGACCCTCAACACCCCCGGCGTGGTTCTCGCGCCGACGGGCGGCCTCTTCGGCACGGGCACCCTGATCAACGTGGCGAGCGGTCGCGACACGATGTACAACGCGAACGCGTTCGGCCAGTGGCGTACCGCCGCGCTGTACACGGACATCGGCAACGACAACCCGAACTTCGCCAACACGCTGCCGGCTTCGAGCGTCGTGGTGAATCCGCCGAACGCGTACTTCTCGTCGTTCAGCGCGACCGCGACGGCCGCCCTGACGGTGAGCGGCGGCGCCAAGGCCGCGTCGGCCACGATGATGCACTCGGATGTCATCAACGAGTACATCCTCGAGGGCGCGACCCGCTCCAACACCGACTGGGTCCTCACGTTCCCGACCAAGCGTCTCTTCGTCAACGCCGGTACCGCGATCGCGCCGTTCACCAACGCGCTCACGACCTCCGGTGCCTGCGAAGTGATCGACCTGCAGTACTTCAACCGTGAAGAGCGCACCGCCGGCACTTCCGGAGTCGACTTCTCCCCGACGCCTCCCGGCGCCCCGGCGAACTCGCTCTGCTGGGAGTCCACCGTGCTGTCGTTCCGCAACGGCTCGACCAACGCGCCGTCGTCGCCTGCAGCGCCCTCGCTCGTCCTGGGCTCGCAGAACGTGACGACCGTGAACGTCACCACGACGTTCCAGGCGGGCTGGGCGCAGGTGCACTTCAGCGGCGCGAATGCGTCGACGGTGGGCCTGGTTTCGGACGCGAGCTCGATCACGACCCCGATCAACCCCCCGGGTGCTGGCGTTGCCGGCGCGCAGACCTTCCGTGGCCTGCCGGTGGTCGGATTCATGATCCGCACGTTCGACAACGGCAACCTCACCTGCGGCACCGCGACTTGCCAGGGCAACTATGGCGGCAGCGTGTCGCACGCGTATCGCAACTCCATCACGCCGTAATTTGCGAAACGCGGGGCAACTGCTTCAGCAGCACGTTGGTTCGCATCAAGAAAACAGGCGGACTTCGGTCCGCCTGTTTTTCTTCGGGGAACGCGATATTGCAAGTGAAATGGCTTGGACCGCCGGCACAGACCGGCGTCATACGGACGCGGACCGGCGGCATGCGGACGCGGACCAGCGGTATTCACAACGCCTTCGACAACACCCACAATCTGGAAGAAGGTTTGCGCACGGGATGCCCCACAACCACTTTTCTCAGCGAAGGATCTTCTAGATGAAACGCAACAACATTTCGATTCGCGCTGCGGTCGCCGCGATGGGAGCTCTGTGCGGGGCCATGATGCTTCCGGCGCTCTCCCAGGCGGCGGGCGTAGTCACCGTCAACGGCGGGCAGGTATGCGTCTCCAGCACCTCGATGTCGCTCAATCCCGCAGGCGACATCGTCATCAACTGCACGGCCGCCTCCAACGGCGACGGGGCCCCGACCACCGCGCCGTCATGCACGGTGAACGTGAGCCCTGCGGCGATCACAACAGGGCAGTCGAGCAACATCAGCGCGGTCTGCAACCCCGCGGCGACAAGCTATGCCTGGACCGCGAGCGCGAGCGCCCCGACGGTTTCGGGATCGGGCGCGAGCGTGCCCTTTCCGACTGCGGGCACCTACACGTATTCGGTGACCGGCACCAACAACATCGGGGCCGGCGCCGCGTCGCCCGGTGTCTCGGTGGTCGTGAGCGCGGCGTCCACGAGCGGATCGTGCGCCAATCCCAAGCCGGTCAACGGCTCGTTCACCGGCAACGGCATCAAGAACCTCGCCATCGATCGCGGCGGCTCGGTGAGCTACCAGGTGCCTGTCTACACCGCGGCGAGAACCCTCGAGATCCTGTCCGTGCAAAGCACCTCGTCCCAGTCCGATCTCACCTCGGAATTCTCGGTTTCGGAATGCCCGGGCGACTTCGACACCGTCCCCGCCGAGTGCAAGACCTGGGGTACGGTGAACCAGAGTGGCACGCAGTTGTATGCAGCGGTCAGCAGTGCGCCGATCGCCGGCGCCTGCACGGCGATCATCGGCAAGACGTACTACATCAACGTGCGCAACACGAAGTTCGATCGCGTGACGCCGGCCTGCACGCCGCAAACCTGCTACATGATCCTGCAGTTGAATAGCTTCTGACCTCAAGCAGCACCCGGGCCCGCCCGCGCCAAGCGCGGGCGGGCTTTTCTTTGGAAGGATCCGAAAATGCATATCCGTCATTTCACCGCCATCGCCGCCATCGCCGCCATCGCCGCGTTCTGCGCGGCGCTCGCGCAAGCCGCCGACCCCGCACCGGAAACGGTCCTCGTGCAGAAAGGCGATACCCAGGTCACCGTGGGCGACTTCCTCGCGTCCATCGCGAAGCTCCCCGAGGACCAGCGCTTCAGCTATCGCGCCGACGTCCTGCGCATCACCTCCGCGGTGAGCGCGCTTTACGTCGCGCGCGTGATCGCCGGCGAGGCGCGCGCCGCGGGCCTCGACAAGGACCCGGAGGTCCGGCGCCGCATGAAGCTCGCCGAGGAGCAGCTCCTCGCGCAGGTCTACCTCGAGCGCTTCGAGAAGTCCATCAAGACGCCCGACTTCGAGCCGCGCGCGCGGGAGATCTACAAGGCCGACCCGGAGCGCTTCCGCCAGCCGGAGCAGGTCCAGTTCAAGCACATCCTGGTGAGCTTCCAGGGGCGCACCCGCGAAGAGGCCCATCGCCGCGCCGAAGAGGCGCGGGCGAAGCTTGTCGCCGGAGAGAACTTCACGCGGACGGCGCACGAATACTCCAACGACCCGACCTTCCGCAACAACGACGGCCTGCTGGGGCCCGCTCCCTACGGCGCGTTCATCAAGCCCCTGGCGCAGGCTGCGCGCAACGCACCGATCGGCGAGCCCAGCGCGCTCATCGAATCCTCGGAGGGCTACCACTTGATCGTGGTTCAGGAGCGGCTGCCCACGGTGATGGTCCCGTGGGAGAAGGCGAAGAAGACCCTGGTGGACGCCGAGGAGCTCAAGTTCCGCCGCGGCGTGATCGACAAGAAGCTCTCGGAGATCACCAACGACAAGAGCGTCGTGATCCATACCGACGAGATCGCCGCCCTGAAGACGGAGGTCGACCGCGACACGCTGCGCCAGCTTCACGAGCAGGAAGCCGCCCGGGCCGCCGCCGAGCGCGAAGAGCTGCTGCGCCGTGAGAGGAAGCTGGAGGAAGCAGCGAAGAGAGGCGGCTGATTCCGTCGGCGCCGTGGCAAGCGACCGCAAGGCCCTGCTTGGCCTGGCTCGCGGGGAGTTCGCGAAGGGCCGCGCGGCGAGGAGCCGCGAGCTCTGCGTGGAGCTCCTCGCCTCCTCCCCTGGCGAGCCCGAAGCCCTGCACCTTCTCGCGATCCTCGATCTGTCCGCGGGAAACGCCGCCCACGCGCTCGCGCCGATCGAGCGCGCGCTCGCGGGCGACGCGCTCGATGCCCGCAAGCACCAGACGCATGGATTGATCCTGCGTGCGCTCGCGCGGGGGCGCGAAGCCTTCGCCGCTTTTCGCGAGGCGTTACGCCTGTCCCCGGAATTCCCCGAAGCCCACGCAAGCCTCGCGCTCGGCCTGATGGAGGAGGGCGCGTACGCTGAAGCCGCCTCGCATCTCGAGCGGGCGCTGGGCGCGCGCCCCGGCGTATACGTTTGGAACCTCCACCTCGGCCTTTGCCGCGCGCGGCTGGACGACGCGCCCGGCGCCGTCGATGCGTTCACTCGTGCAGCGCGCTTGAACGACGCCATGCCCGAGGCCCACAACAACCTCGGCACGGCGCTCCTCTCCCTGGGGCGCTTCGAGGAGGCCGAGCGCAGCTTCCGCCGCTCGATCGCGCTCGCGCCCGCGCATTCGCACGCGTGGACGAATCTCGGCAACGTGCTTCGCCGCACCGGCCGCGCAGGCGAGGCCGAGGACGCCTATCGACGCGCGACGCAAGGCGAGCCTCGCCTCGCCATCGCCTGGGTGAACCTCGGCAATTGCCTCGAGGAGGCCGATCGCATCGACGAGGCGCTGAAGTGCTTCGACCACGCGACGGCGATCGAGCCCGGGCTTGCCGAGGCGCACCTCTCCCGCGCCATCGCATGCCTGCTCGCCGGGGATAACGATCGTGGCTTCGACGAGTATCGCTGGAGGCTCACCGCGCCGCCCGACGATGGCGCGCGCGATCGCGTGCGTGCGGCGACTCGCGACGCAAATCCGGTCGAGATCCAGGGCGAGCAGGGCTTGGGCGACGTGCTCTTCTTCCTGCGCTGGGCGCCGGCGCTTCGCGCCGCCGGGGCGAGGCTCGCCTTTCGCGGCGATCCGCGCCTCTTCCCGCTTCTGGAGCGAGGTGGAGTTTTCGAACGCTTCGTCGAGGAAAGC
Organism: Burkholderiales bacterium; assembly: GCA_038244725.1. Classification (GTDB taxonomy): domain Bacteria; phylum Pseudomonadota; class Gammaproteobacteria; order Burkholderiales; family Usitatibacteraceae; genus Usitatibacter. The sequence goes on along the minus strand of JBBRTF010000007.1, from coordinate 45,154 downwards.
GCTGCCGGCGCAGCCGCCCTTCGCCTACCCGCGGGCGACCTCCCGTGGATCGCGCGTGGCATGGTCGTGCCCTTCCCGTCCGCACTCGCGCTGCAGGCCTCGCCGGAGGCGCTGGAGGCTGCGAGAAGCCTCCTGGAAGGCGCCGGCCCCCCACCCTACGTGGGCGTCGCCTGGCGCGCGGGACTCGCGTCCACGGGCTCCACGGAGCATTTGCATAAAATGGTTCCCCCGGAAGCCTTGGGAGCGGCATTGCGGCACGTAGCCGGCACGATCGTCTCGCTGCAGCGGGAGGCGCAAGGAGGCGAGATCGACGCGATCGCGCGAGCTGCCGGCCGCCCGGTGCTCGACGCGGGTGGCGTCAACTCCGACCTGGACGCGATGCTGGGCCTCCTCGACGTCCTTCACGACTACGCCGGCGTGAGCAGCACCAACGTGCACCTGCGCGCGGGGCTCGGGCGCGGCGCGCGCATCCTCGTGCCGGTGCCGCCCGAATGGCGCAGCGGCCGAAGCGGCCCGCATACGCCATGGTTCCCGGCGTTCACGCTCTATCGCCAGGACCGCGAGCGCGGATGGAGCGGCCCGCTCGACGCGCTCTCCACCGGCCTCGTGGCGGCGCACGGCAAGCGATGAGCGCCGCACCGCTCATGCGACACCGCTGGCTCCTGTACGAGCTCACCCGCCGCGAGCTCGCCAACCGCTACGCCGGGAGCGTGAGCGGCCTTGCCTGGACATTCGTGCAGCCGATCGCGCAGCTCGCGATCTACGCGTTCGTCTTCAGCCAGATATTTCGCGCCGGCGTTCCCGCCCATTACCCGGGCGTGACCTATACCGCGTTCGTCGCCGTCGCGCTGTGGCCGTGGATCATGTTCTCGGAGGGCGCGCAGCGCGGCATGGCGGCGGTTTCCGGCAACGCGGGACTCATCCGCAAGGTGGCCCTTCCCGCCGAGCTCCTCGTCTACTCGACGGTGATCGCGTGCTACGCGATCCAGCTCGCCGGCTTCGTGATCGTGCTCACGGTGCTTCTCGCCTTTGGAGAGAACATCCACGTCGCCGGGCTGCCGCGCGCGCTCCTGCTCCTCGTGCCCTACCTCCTCTTCGCGACCGGCGTGGGCCTCGTCCTCGCGGCGCTGCAGACGTTCCTGAAGGACGTCGAGCACGGCGTGGGCATCGTCCTCAACATCGTTTTCTACGCGACGCCGATCCTCTATCCCCTCACCCTGGTGCCCGAGGCGTGGCGCGGCGCGCTCGCGATGAGCCCACTCGCCTATTTCTCCGAGCGCATGCGCCAGGTGCTCCTCGCCGGCGCGCCGCTCGAGGCGGGGGACGCCCTCGCCGCCCTGGGCTGCCTCGCGATCTTCGCGGCGGGGCTGTGGATGTTCCGGCGCCTCGCGCCCTACTTCGAGGATTTCCTGTGACGGACTCCCTGGTGAGCCTTGCCGGAATCACCAAGGACTATCCGAAGGTCGCCACCGGAGGCGACCGCCTGCGCACGCTCGTCTCGCTCATGCTGCGAAGGGGCGAGTTCCCGCATTTCCGCGCGCTCGACTCTATCGACCTCGAGGTGCGCCGCGGGGAATCGGTGGCGTTGGTGGGCGAGAACGGCGCGGGCAAGTCGACGCTGCTGAAGATCATCGCGGGCGTCGCGCGGCCCACCGCGGGCAGCGTCGCCGTGCGCGGGCGCGTGAGCGCGCTCCTCGAGCTGGGAAGCGGCTTCCATCCCGAATACACCGGCCGCGAGAACATCTATCTTTCTTCCGCGGTGATGGGCCTCACGCACCGCGAGACGCGCGCCAAGGTGGCCTCGATCGTGGAGTTCGCGGACATCGGCGCGCACATCGACGAGCCCATCAAGCACTACTCGTCGGGCATGGTGGTGCGCCTGGGCTTCGCGGTCGCCACCGCGCTCGCCCCGGATCTCCTCATCACCGACGAAGTGCTCGCCGTGGGCGACGAGTCGTTCCAGAAGAAGTGCATCCAATGGCTCGAGCGCTACCTCGACGGCGGCGGAACGCTGCTCCTCTGTTCGCACAGCATGTTCCACGTGCAGACCCTGTGCAGCAAGGCGATGTGGATCCACCACGGCCGCGCGCGCCTCTTCGGCGAGAGCTTCGACGTGACGCGCGAGTACCTCACCTATCACGAGGAGAAGCGCCGCGCCGAGGCGACTCCCGCCCCCGCGCTGGGGGGAAACATGCCGCGCATCGTTTCCGCATGGACCGAACGCGCCGACGGCACGCGCGCCGAGACCTTCCGTCAGGGCGAAGAGCTCGTGCTGCAGGGCATCGCCTACGAGCCTGACGATCGCTCGCCGGTGCTCCTCTTCGGCGTCGTTCGCGCCGACGGCACCGCGGTGTACGGCTCGCCCTCCAACGAAAGCGGCTTCGTCCCGGCGCCCGTCGGCGAGCGCCGGTTCTCCTTCGCGATCCGCTTCGCCGCGATCGCGCTGCTGCCCGGCAAGTACACGATGCGCGTCCATGCGCTCGACCCCGAGGGGCTGCGTCTCTTCGACACCGTCGAGAGCGAGTTCGTGGTCACCGGCGAGACGCGCGATTTCGGGCTCGTGAAGCTCGACCATCGCTGGACCGAAGGCGGCACGACGCGATGAGCGCCGATCCGCTGCGCTTCGCCCAGGAGCGCCATCGCCAGGGCTTCCTCTCCGAAGCGATCGCCGGTTACGCGTCGTTCCTCCAGGAAAATCCGCTGCGCGGCGACGTGTGGCACATGCGCGCCATGGCCGAGCACCAGGCCGGACACGTCGACGCCTCGTGGGAGAGCGTGAGCCGCGCGATGGCCGCGGGCGGCGAGGAGCCCGCGACGGTGCTCCTCGCCGGCATGGTGCTGCAGGACCTCGGCGATCCCGAGGGCGCGATGGCGAGATTCGCGCGCGCGGCCGAGCTTCGCCCCGGATGGGCGGCGCCGCTCGCCAATCGCGGCCAGATCCTCATGGACCTGCGCCGGCCCGCCGAGGCGCTGGAAGTCCTGCGCGCCGCCGCGGGCTTCGACGCGGGCAACGCGCGCATCTGGAACAACATCGGGCTCGCCCTCGTGTCGCTCGACCGCATCGACGAGGCGTTGAAGACGTTCAACCACGCCTTGAGCATCGCGCCGCTCGCCGCCGCGCACTTCAACATCGCACGCATCCACAACTTGCGCGACGACCCGAAGCGCGCGTTCGAGCATGCCGAAGCCGCCGTGCGCGCCGACCCGCGCCTTACCGACGCGCACCTCCTGCTGGGCGACCTGTACCGCAAGAAGCGCGATGCCGCGGGAATGCGCAAGAGCTTTTCCGACGCGGTGGCGAGCTCCCCGCGCAACGTGCGCGCGTTGAACGCGTACGCGGAATTCCTCGCGGGAGTGGGCGAGACGCGCGAGGGCCGCGAGGAATATCGCCGCATCGCGCTCGACAATCCCGGCGACCTCAAGGCCGCCCTCGGCGCGAATCTGCTGCTTCCGGCGGTCTATCGCGGCGTGGACGATCTCGAGCGCTGGCGCGCGGACTATGTCGAGGGACTCGCCGCGCTCGAGGGCTCGCGCGAGCGCTTCGGCTTCCGCAATCCGCGCGAGGCGATGCTGCAGGCGCGCTGGACCAACTTCTACCTCGCCTACCAGGGCCGCGAGGACCGCGAGCTGCAGTCGCGCTTCGGCGATTTCATGCTGGGCGTGCTGCGCGAGCCGATGGCGGCGCTCTTGCGCCCCCGCGTCCCCGTCGCCGGGCGCGATCGCATCCGCGTGGGCTTCTGCAGCCATTTCTTCTTCAACTGCACGGTGGGCCGCTACTTCGCCTCGTGGGTGACGCGCCTGGATCGAAGCCGCTTCGAGGTATACGTCTACTACACCAACGAGTGGATGGCCGACGACACGCGCGTCATCGCAGCGGCCGCCGACGAGTTCCGCCACCTGCCCGGCCGCTCCTACGACGTCGTGGCGCAGGAGATCGCCGCGGGCGAGCTCGACGCGCTTGTCTATCCCGAGCTCGGCATGCACGGCGAGACCTTCTCGCTCGCCTCGCTGCGCCTCGCGCCCGTGCAGGTCGCGGGATGGGGGCACCCGACCACCACGGGGCTGCCGAACATCGACTACTTCGTGTCGTCGCGCGAGATGGAGCCTGGGGACGCGGCCGCGTCCTATCGCGAGCGCCTCGTGCTCCTGCCCGGCCTGGGCACGCGCTACGGGATGCCGGCGGCGCCGCATAGCGCAACGCGCGAAGAGTTCGGGCTTCCCGCCGGCGCGAACCTCTACCTCGTGCCGCAATCGCTCTTCAAGATCCACCCGGAGAACGACGCGCTCCTCGCCGAGGTGATGGCGGCGGATCCGAACGGGCGCCTCGTCTTCTTCGTCGCGCCCTACGATGCCGTGACGGGTGCTTTCCAGGCGCGCCTCGTGGAATCGCTTGGGCGCCATGGGCTCACGCTCGAGAATCGCGCGATCTTCCTTCCATACATGACGCATGCCGAATACCTGCGCGTGAATGCCGTCTGCGACGTGATGCTCGACACGCTGCACTGGTCGGGTGGCAACACCTCGCTCGACGCGCTCGCCTGCGCACTTCCGGTGGTGACATTGCCGGGGCATCTCATGCGCGGGCGCCAGAGCATGGCGATGCTGCGCATGCTGGGCATGGACGACCTCGTCGCCGCCGATGTCGCCGGGTATGTAGCAGCAGCCGTGCAGGTCGGAACCGATCGGGCGTTGCGCGCATCGCTCTCGGCTCGCATCCAGAAGGGGCTGGGGGCGCTGTTCGATCGCGACGAGCCGATTCGCGAGCTGGAGGCGTTCCTCGAGAAGGCGGTGGGAGAAGCGCGCGGTTCCTAGCTAGGCGATCTTCCACCCGTGGATGGCGAAGAACCGCCACGCCGAGCGCAGGAACCACAGGACGTGCCTCGTCCCCTTGCGCGAAGCCTCGCCGCCGTGGTGCACGATGCGCGCCGCGGGAATGTACGCAACCGTCGCCTCGCGCCCGATCCTCAAGCTGAGATCGTAGTCCTCGAAATACATGAAGAAGCGCGGGTCGAAGCCGCCGAGGCGCTCGAATAGCGCGGTGCGCACGAGCATGAAGCAGCCGCTCGCGAGCCTCACCGGCGCGAACGGCTGGTCCTGAGGGACGTCGCGCATCTCGTAATGATCGAGCGCCCGCGCGTTGCGCCGGCGCAGGAACCCTGGCGCGAAGCCGCGAAGGAACAGCACCCACACCGAGGGATAGCGCTTGCAGAGATACTGGCGCTCGCCGCCGGGGCCGAGCACCGAGGGCGCGATCGCGCCCAGGCGCGCGTCGGCCTCGAGGGCGCCGATCGCGGCCGCGATCGCGTCACGGTCGAGCTCGATGTCGGGATTGGCGACCAGGTGCACGTCCGAGGCAAGCCGCGCGAGCACGAGATTGTTGGCGCGGCCGTACCCCACGTTGCCGTGGCCGTGCACGAGCCCGATCGCGCCCGCATCCGGCGAAAACGAGCGCAGCGCGCCTTCGATGCCGGCAAGGAGCTCGGGCGGCCCGTTGTCGACGACATGCACCGTCGCTTCGGAAACGAGGCCCAGCTCGCGAGCGCGCCGCGTCGCGGCCGCGAGCGACGCGAGCGTGCGCTCGAGGAGCCGCACGTCGGGGCGGTACGTGACGATGGTGGCGGAGAAGCGCGAGGCCGGCATGGGCGCGAGCGTAGCCCGCCGCGCGCCGGCGCTCAAGCGCTAGTACGGCTGGCGGGTGATCGACTTGCTGCCGGAGACGCCGTCGATCGTGTACGAGAGCGATCCGTTGCCGGCATCGCTGAAGGCGAGCGTTGCCGTGCCCACCTTCGTCGCTCGCACCTGCGCGGGGTTGAACGCGGTGTTCGCAGCCGGACCGCTGGTCGAATAGACATCGCCCGTGAACGTGGCCGAGCCGGTCCACGTGCCGCCCGGGATCGTGAACCACATGGGCTTCGCGTCGTTGCCGTACGTGTACCAGACCGCGAAGATGTTGCGCGAGGCGTGCTGGATGATGTTGAGCCCCCAGCCCGACTCCGCCGGATTCCACCAGAGGTCTGTGTAGTCGATGCCGCCGCCGGGCGAGGCGCCCAGGAACGGCGCGAGCGCGGAATAGACCTTGTCGAACTGCGAATACCAGTCGGATTCGTTGGGCGAGGTGCAATAGGCGCCGCCGCCGTAGAGGCCCCCGCGCAGCACGTATTGCGAGCCGTTGAACGTGAAGAGCGCGGCGCCGCTGCTGCCGCCTTCCGTCGTGCCGGAGTTGTACTTCACTTCGGAGAAGGGCGTCGTCGGCCCGCCGAGGAGCGGCGGCTGCGGCGTGGAGTAGGTGACCACGCTCCCCTGCGACACTTTCTTAAGGTCGCCTTCCGGATGGTGGATCACGACGATCGCCGATCCCACCGGCACGGCATTGGCGTCCCAGCCCGCATAGAAGGACCCGGCGGGCGGGTTATCCCTGAGGCGCAGGAACAGCGCGTCGGCGCCGGGATTGTTGTAGATGAGGGTCGATCCGCCCACGAGCTGCACGTAGGGCGGAGTCGCCTGCGAATTGCACGTCACCGCCTCGAAGAACCAGAGCGTGTTGAGCGTGCTCGCCACGCTCTGCATCTGCGCGGGCGTCTTGTAGGGCAGCGCCTCGTTCTCGAAGCAGTGGTTGGCGCCGTAGAACCACGGGATCTGCGTGGAGGTGTCCGCGTCGTTGAGGAGGGTTCCGGTGCAAAGCCCGGTGAAGCTGGAGTCGTTGAACACCATCTGCGCGACGGCGTTCCTCGCGTTGAGGAAGGCCTGCGAGCTTTGCAGCGCCGAGCACTTGATGTCGACGTTGCACGAGCCCGCGTCGCCGATCTCCGTGACGCGCTTGGTAAAGGCGCTCGCGATCGTGGTGAAGACGTGCGAGACGCCGGTGACGCGGATCGGTAGCCGCGCCGAATCACTCGTGCCGGGAACGAAGAATTCCACGGTCTGCGTATCCCCGTCGGTGAGGGGCGACCACCACGCGCCGGTGCGATCGGGCACGTCGCCCACCTTCACCGGCCCCACCAGGCGCTCGGGCGCCGCCGAGCCGAAGAACACCATCTCCACGTCCCGCGGCACGCCGGCCAGCGCGATCGCGATGCGCAGCGCTCCGGCTTGCGGGGAGGCGAGAGCCGCTTGCGCGGCGAATCCGCCCTCGACGCGCTTCCATGCGAGGTCGCTCGCGGACGGCAGGGCCGCGGAGGCCCCGGCATGGCGCACCACGCCGATCACGAGGCGCTTGGCGCTCATCCGGTTGGCCTGGCGCACCTCGGAGAGCTCGGCGTCGGTGATCGGCGACAGCACGAACTTCGGCGCCTCGCTTGCCGCGAGCCTCAGCTTCGGGATCGCGACCGCCTTGGGCGCGACCGCGGGCTCGCCGGGAACGCTCGGCATCTGCGCCATCACGGTGGAGGAGGCCGCGGCGAGGAGCGCGGCGACAAGCAGGTGTTTCAGCATCGAGAGGGAATTCGGTATTGTATTTGGGACCGTGCGGCGCGAGCGCGAGTTCCCTGTCAAGAGCCTTGCAGGAGCGACTCCGCGGCCTCGATCACCGCGTCCAGGGCGATCGCGTGCATGCACCGCGGCTCCGCGCATTGCGCCGGCGTGCGGATGCAGCGGCGCACCCATTCCACCTTGCGGCGGAAGAGGAGCTGCTGGTCCCGACACGGGAAAGGATCGATCGTGAGCGCGCGCTGCGGTACGTCGCGCCAGAAGCTTCCCGGGGCGCAGAGCACCGCGGAGCCGGGCCCGTAGAGGGTCACGGTCGCAGTGAAGGTCGCGCGGCCCATGTGCGCGACGCCGGTGTCGGGGGCCACGAGGAGCTTCGCGTGGGCGAGGAGTCGCCAAACCTGCGCCAGGTCGAGCCGGCCCGCGAAAGAGCGATAGCGGCGCTCCGGGTCGCACGCCGCGACGATCGCTTCCTCGCCGCGCCCGCCGCTCCAGACGACGGTGAGCCCGCGCGCCTCGAGGTGCCGCGCGAGCGCGAGCCAGCGCTCCGGGAGCCAATGCTTGAGCGGCGTGCTCGCGCCGACATGCAGCACCGCGTACGGATCGGGCGGCAGATCGAAGGCGGCGCAATCGGGTTCGAGCCAATCGCCGCGCGCATAAGGGGCGCTCTCCGGGCCGTCCACGAGGCTCGCGACCATCTCGCCCCACGGCGTGGGCCGTGAAGCGAAGGGCCGCAACTCATCGACGAGGATCTCCTTGGTCCACGGCACGTCGCCCGCGTGCGCGACGATGTGGCGCGCTCCCAGCGCCGAAGCGAGCCAGCTGTAGCGGTTGTCTCCCACGACGATCGCGAGGTCGAAGGGACCCTCGTCCAGGAGCGCGCGCGTGGTGGCGGAATCGCCGGGAGCGAACGGCAGCGCGCGCACGCCGAAAGGGCGCTTTGCGTAGAGCGGCACGACCGCGGGAGAAGCCAGGAGCGTCACCTCGGCCCCGGCCCAGGTCGCCGCGAGCTTCGCGAGGAGCGGCGTCAGCATGATCGTGTCGCCCAGCAGGAGGTTGTGCACGATCGCGATTCGCCGCGGGGGAACCTCGGGCCTGCCGCGGAAGGGCCGCCGCAGCAGCGCGCGCGAGACCGCGAGCGAGCGAGTCTTGAAGCGTTCACCCATGGCGATCGGCCGCGCCCGCGAACACTTCGATCATCCGCTCGACCATGAGGCCCTGGCCAAAACGCGCGTGCGCCTCGGAATGGGCGCGCGCGCCAAGCGTCCTGCGCCGCGCCTCGTCGTCCAGCAGGTTGGAGATCTCCACGCGCAGGCGCATGTCGTTGCGCGCGGGCACGATGACGCCGGTCTCGCCGTCGGTCACGATCTCGTCGATGCTTCCCACCGGCGTGGTGACCACCGGCAGCGCGCACGCCATCGCCTGCATCAACGCCTGCGGCACGCCCTCGTTGGCGTACGACGGCAGGCAGAAGAGGTCGAAGGAGCGCATCCACGGGGCGACGTCGGGCTGGTTGCCCGCGAAGCGCACCTGCGCGGCGATGCCGAGGCTCGCGGCAAGCGCTTCGAGCGCTTCGCGCTGCGGGCCGTCGCCGACCACCACGAGCCGCACCTCGGGGCGGCGCATGGCGGCGAGCGCCTGCAGCAGGTATGTGTGGCCCTTCCAGCTGCGTAGCGTGGCGACGATGCCGACGGTGGGCGCGTCGGACGCGAGGCCGAGCGCCGCGCGCGCCGCCAGCCGATCGCCGGGGCGAAAGGCCGATAGATCGATGCCCGTGGGAATGGAGATCGCGCGCCGCGCCTCGATGCCCGTTTCCTCGATCACCTGCATGCGCAGGCGCTCCCCGGTGGTCACGACGCGCGCGGCTTTCGAGTAGAGCCAGCGCGTGGCGCGGTTGGAGGGCACCGGCGCCGAGATGTGGCGCGTGCGAACGAGGGCAGGCGCGCGCTCGACGCTTGCGCAGGCGACGGCGGCGAGCCAGCTGTCGGTGGAGCTGTGCGTGTTGACCACATCGAAAGGACGACGCTTGAGGAGCCCGCGCATCGACATGAGACCTGCGAATCCCTTCCTGCCGATCGGCAGCGCGAGCGCCCCGACACCGTAGCGCGGCGCCTCGGCGAAGATGCGCGACTGGGCCGGCGCGGCGAGCAGCACATCGTGCCCCTCGCGCGCGACGCCCCGCGCCTCGGTGAGGACGCGGATCTCCTGGCCGCCCCAGCCCAGCGACGACTCGGTGTGCAGGATCGCGAGCTTCATGCGCCCGCGAACTGCAGGCGGTGCAATCCCGCGTACATGCCGCCGGCGGCGACCAGCTCGCGATGCGCGCCGACTTCGACGATGCGTCCCTGGGAGAGCACCACGATGCGATCCGCACCCTCGATGGTCGAGAGCCGGTGCGCGATCACGATGGTGGTGCGCCCGCGCATGAGCTCCTCCAGCGCAGCCTGCACCGCGCGTTCGCTCTCGGTGTCGAGCGCGGAAGTGGCCTCGTCCAGCAGCAGGATCGGCGCGTCCTTGAGGATGGCGCGCGCGATCGCGATCCTCTGGCGCTGGCCGCCGGAGAGCTGGGCGCCGTTCTCGCCGATCTCGGTGGCGAGCCCCTGCGGCAGCGCGCGGATGAACTCCATCGCGTGCGCGGCCTCGGCGGCGCGCATGATCGCCTCCTCGCTTACCTCGCCCGCGCGTCCGTAGGCGATGTTGGCGGCCACCGTGTCGTTGAAGAGCACGACGCTTTGCGACACGAGCGAGAGCTGCCGGCGCAGGCTCGCGAGCTCGAGGGCCTCCAGGTCGTGGCCGTCCACGCTCACGCGCCCGGACGTGGGGTGGTAGAAGCGCGGCAGCAGGTGGATGAGGCTCGACTTGCCGCTGCCCGACGCTCCCACCAGCGCCACGGTCTCGCCGGGGCGGATTTCGAGCGACACGTCGTGCAGGGCGGGACGCGTGCCGGCGCGGTAGTCGAGCGACACGCCTTCGAAGCGCACCGCCCCGCGCGCTCGCTCGAGCTTCACCGTGCCGCGGTCGTCCTCGGGAGCCTCGTCGATGAGCCCGAACACGCTCTCGCACGCCGCGAGCCCCTTCTGCAGCTGCTCGTTGATGCTGGTGAGGCGCTTCAACGGCTGCAGCAGCATGCCGGTCGCCGCGATGAACTCGATGAAGTGGCCGACGTCGGTGGAGCCCGCGAACGCCTGGCCCGCGGCGAGGTAGACGATCGCGGCGATCGCGAACGAGACGATGAGCTGCGTCGCCGGCACCGTGCCCGCGGCGGCGGCGGCGAGCTTCATGTTGAAGCGCCGGATGCGCTGGCTCGCGTCCTCGAAGCGCTTCGCCTCGTAGGCCTGGCCGCCGAAGACGCGCACCACGCGCTGGTTGGCGATCGACTCGTCGAGGACCTCGGCCACGCCGCCGATGGCGCGCTGGGATTCGCGGCTCATCTGGCGCAGGCGCCGGCTGAACATGCGCACCACGACGGCGATGGGCGGGATCACGACGAAGGTCACCAGCGTGAGCTTCCAGTTCGACCACAACAGGATGCCGATGAGCGCCGCGATGGTCACCGTGTCGCGCACGGCGACGGTGAGGACGCTGGTGGAGGCCGACGCGAGGTTGTTCACGTCGTTGGTGAACTTGGTGACCAGCGTCGCGGTGGCGACGTCGTCGAAGAACGCGGGCGGAAGGCGCAGCACCTTCGCGAACATCGCGCGGCGCATGTCGAGGATCACCTTCTGGCTCACCCACTGCGTGGAATAGCCGGAGACGAAGCTCGCGATGCCGCTCACCAGAAACACCGCGACGATGCCCATGGGCAGCAGCAGCATGAGGGACTGGTTGCGATGCACGAAGAGCTCGTCGATGAGCGGCCCCAGCAGCTTCACCAGCGCCGCGTCGGCGAGGCCGCCCACGATCATCCCGGCGATGCCCGCGGCGAGCGCGCGTCGGTAGGGCCAGACGTGGCCGAGGAGCCTCAGGTAGAGCTCGCGGCTGGTGGCGATCTTCTCCTTCATCGCGTCATTATCGGTGAAGGAGGCGCCGGTAGAGCGCCAGATACTCGGCGGCCATGGCTTCTGGCGTGAAGGCAATGATCGCTTCGCGCGCCCTGGCGCCCATGCCCGGCGCATTCCCGGGGTCGAGCTGGGCGAGGGCGGCGGCGAGCGCATCCACATCGAGCGCATCGCGCACGAAGCCGTTCTCGCCGTCGACCACCAGCTCCGCGGCCCCGCATTGCAGGGTCGTGAGGATGGGCAGCCCGCTTGCCATGGCTTCGAGCGCGGCGTTGGGAAAGGGATCGTAGAGCGTCGCCAGCACGAAGCAATCGGCCGCGGCGAGATAGGGCCGCACATCCGAGGCGGCGCCCACGAAGCGCACGCGCGAGCCGACGCCCAGGCGCCGCGCGAGCGCCATGTACCGCGGGGCGTGCTTGTCCCTGCCGACGACGATGCCCCACGGGCCCGCCTGCACTCGCGCGAGCGTTGCGAGGAATGCCGACACGCCTTTCCTCTGGAATCCGGACCCCACGTGTAGCGCCACCATCGCGCCGGGGGGAATGCCGAGCTGCTGGCGCACGGCGTCGCGCATCTCGCCGCGCAGCCCCGGATGGAAGCGCGCGCCGTCGACGCCGTTGCGGATGAGGACGAGCTTGTCGGCGGGAGTCGCGAAGCGCTCGCGGATCTCGCGCATCACCATCGCGGAGTTGCAGATCACCGCGCGTAGCCGCCTCGAGGTGAAGAGCTCGCGCTCGGCGGCGAGGAGATAGCGGTGATGCGGCGAGCACCGGGTGACGAGGGCGGCGAGCGGCGATTGCACGCGCGCGCGCTGCGCAAGCCACGCGGCGTGCACCCCGTCGCCCGCGCGGTACACGTCGCAGCAGGCGATGCGCTCGTGCGATTGCACGAGATCGAAGCGGCGGCGCGCGAGCTCGGCGCACACCGCGCGCGCGAAGCCCACGTCGCGCCAGAGGCTTCCCACGTGGAAGGGGTCCACCACGATGGCCGAGCCGTCCTGGTCGGGCCAGCTGCGCGTGACGATGGTGAGCGAGGCGCCCTGGGCCTTCAGCGCGGCGAGCGCGCCCTGCACGAAGCGCTCGGCGCCCCCTGACGGATCGTAGCGCCCGCGCACCAGCGCCACGCGCGGGCCGAGGGCAGCGGGACGCGCCGCATGCGCGCTCACCTTTGCGACAGGAGCTCGTTCACGGCGGAGTGCACCTCGGCCACCGGCAGGCGCGTGAGGCATTCGCTCACCTTGCCGCCGCCGCAGCCGTCGTTGCCGCACGGCCGGCACGGGTGCTCGCTTGTGACCACGCGGTGCGCGACGCGCCAGGGACCCCATTCCTTCTCGCCGCTCGGTCCGAAGAGCGCGACCACCGGAGTGCCCATCGCCGCGGCGATATGCATCGGCGCGGAATCCACGCCGAAGAAGAGGCGCGCGCGCGCCGAGAGCGCGGCGAGCTCGCGCAGCGTGAGCTGGCCCGAGAGGTCGGTGACCGGCACCGCGGCCTCGGCAAGGATGCGTCCGACGATGGCGCGCTCGCGCGGGTCCGGAGCGCCGGTGAGCACGATGCGATGGCCGTCGCGGGCGAGCCGGCGCAGCATCTCGGCGTTGCTCGATTCGGGCCACGTCTTGAAAAGCCAGCGCGACGCGGGATGCACCTGCACGAATCCGCGCGGCACGAGCGAGGCCTTTGCCAGCAGCGCATCGACGCGTTGCTCGGCCTCGGCGCCCGGCACCATCACCAGGGATTTCTCGTCCTCCTCGGGATAGATGCCCACGCGCCGCAGCGCGTCGAGGTTCGCCTCCACCGCGTGGCGCGGCGTCGCGCGCGGCAGCTTGTAGCGGTGCGTGAAGCTCATGTCCCAGAAGCGGCTCGGCCGCGCCGGCGCCACCGACCAGCGCGGGCGCAGCGCCTGCGCGAGCCACGCGCCGCGCCAATGATCGGTGAGGTGCACGAGGAGCTGGTAGCGGCGCGACTGCAGCGTCTTCAGGAGCGCCATCTCGCGGCGCGCCTGCACGGCGAGGCTCTCGCGCTTCCAGGCGCGATCGATCGCGTGGATCCCGGCGATGGCGGGGTGGCCCGCGAGCATGTCGCGCGTATCCGAATACACGAGCGCGTCGATCTCGGCGTGCGGCGCGCGGTTCTTCAGCACGCTGAACACCGGGGAAGCGAGCAGCACGTCGCCAGGGTGGCGCAGCTTCACCACCAGCACGCGCTGTACGGTCGTGAGATTGACGGCGTCGGGGACCAATTACAGGGAGGATGCCGCGGCTGGATCGCCGGCTCTGGAGGCTCGGGTAGGATAATCGATTTCCACGATGAACGCGCCCTTCGCCCGCCGCAACGATCCCTGCCCCTGCGGGAGCGGCGCGCGCTACAAGGACTGCCACGGAAAGCTCTCGGCCCCGGTGCCCGCGCCCGCGCTCGGCGTGGACGAGGCGTTCCAGCGCGGCATGCAGGCGCACCGGCGCAGCGAGCCGCAGGCGGCGATCCCGTTTTTCGACGCCGTGCTCGCGGCCGATCCCGGCCACGTGTTCGCGCTCCACTTCAAGGGCTATGACCTGTGCCAGCTCGGCCGCTTCGACGAGGGCATGCCGCTCCTCGAGCGTGCGCTCGCCGCGCAGCCGCGCAACGCCGACTTCCAGGGCAACACCGGGATCATCCATTACGTGCTCGGCGACCTGCCGCGCGCGGTGAAGACGCTCGAGCGCGCCATCGCGCTCGCGCCCGGCATGGCCGAGCCCTACAGCAACCTCGCGATGGCGCTGCGCGACGCGGGGGAGCCGGAACGTGCGCTGGTCGCGGTGCGCCACGCCCTCGAGCGCAATCCCGACCTTCCCGGCGCGCGGCTGAACCTCGCGCTCGTGCTCCTCGCCCTCGGCCGCTTCGACGAGGCGTGGCCCGCGTACGTGTGGCGGCCGCAACCGGCCGTGAATCTGCGCGACTTCGGCATCGCGGCGACACTGCCGCACGCGGCCAGGCTTCCCGCCTTCGATGCGGACCCCTGGATCACGCTGCACGGCGAGCAGGGGCTGGGCGACGTGATCTTCTTCATGCGCTATGCGGCGGCGCTGCGCGGGCGCGGCGTGAGGATCCGCTTCTGGGGCGACGCGCGCGTGGCGCCCATGCTGCTGCGAAGCTCGGTGATCGACGAGGCGTTCCCGGGAGCGGCGCCGGGGCCGCTCGATCCCGCGCGCCTCGTCTGGATCGGCGACCTTCCAGCGCTCCTCGGGATGCAAGCCGACTTCCCGCCGCCGGTGCGACTCGTCGCGGATGCCGCGCGCGTGGCCGCCTTGCGCGAGCGGCTCGCAGCCATCGGCCCCGCGCCGTACATCGCGCTCACATGGCGCGCCGGCCTGCCTCGCCGCGGCAAGGCGGTGCTGGCGAAGGCCATCGATCCGGGCACGCTCGGCGCCGCATTGAATGGAATCGAGGCCACGTTCGTCTCGTTGCAGCGCGATCCCGCGCCCGGAGAGCGCGAGGCGCTCGAAGCCGCGCTCGGCGCGAAGGTCGCGGACTTCTCCTCGTCGAATGCGGATCTCGACGAGTCGCTCGCGCTCCTCGACGCGGTCGGCGAGTACGTGGGCGTGAGCAATACCAACACGCACCTGGCCGCATCGCTCGGGCTGCGCGCGCGCGTGCTGGTGCCCTGGCCTGCCGAATGGCGCTGGCTGCGCGACGGCGACGCCTCGCCCTGGTTCCCGGGGTTGCCGTTGTATCGCGCCACGGCCCGGGGCGAGTGGGGCCCGGCGCTCGATGGCCTCGCCGCCGGCCTGAGAGCGGATTCGCGATAGAATCTCGGGAAATTCGCACCCGGCGCGCCCGCGCCCGCGGTTCTCCATGACTTCGAGCTTGCCCCGGTCCGCGCAGAAGGACTTCGAACGCGCGGTTTCGCTTTTCCAGCAAGGACGTCTCGCCACCGCCGAAGGCATATGCGGCGAGCTCTTCGCGCGTTTCCCCGGCGATGCGGAGCTCGCCCACTTCGCCGGCGTCGTCGCCACGCGCATGGGCAAGTTCGGCCTCGCGGCGGAGCGGCTGGGCCGCTGCGTGCGACTGGAGCCCGCGCGCGCGCGCGCCCATGCGGCGCTCGGCTTCGCGCTCGACCAGCACGGCCGCGTCGAGGAAGCGCGCCGCGCTTTCCACGAGGCAGTGCGCCTCGAGCCCGGCTTTGCCGACGCGCACAACGGGCTTGGCGTTGCGTGTTTCCGGCTGGGACTCCTCGACGAGGCCATGGCGAGCTTTTCGCGATCGCTCGCGCTCGCGCCGGAGTCCGTCGAGACGCGGCTCAATGCGGCGCGCACCTTGATGCAAGCGGGGCGAGTCGCAGGGGCCGCGCGCCTGTATCGAGAGGCGTTGCCATCGAGCGCTTCGCGGGCGGACGCGCTACGCGTCATCGCGCTGGGTTTGCAGCAGGCGGGCGACCTGGAGGCCGCTGCCAGTGCGTTCGGGAAGCTTCTCGCGCTCTCTCCCGCGGATGCGCTCGCGCGCGGGCAATACGCGCTCGTGCTCGATGCTTTCGGTCGTTTCGACGAAGCGCGCGCACAAATCGAGCGGGCGATGGCCCAGACACCCGTGATGCCGAGCCTGCACAACACACGAGGCGTCCTGCTGCTGCATCGATCCGAGTGGGAACCGGCGGTGGAGGCATTTCGTGCGGCGCTCGCGGCAGAACCCGAAAACGCGGAAGCGCGCGTCAACCTCGCGCTCGCGCTTCGGCACCTCGGCCGGCGCGACGATGCCCTGCGCGAGATGGACGACGTAGTGGCGCGGAGCAACCTCGACGCGACCGCGCTCTCGAGGGCCGCGACCTTCTACGCCGGCGCGGGCCGCTCCACGCGGGCGATCGAGCTCGCCGAGGCCGCGTTGCGCGTGAGCCCGCTCCTGCCCGAGGCACACGCCGCGATCGCCTTCGAGCTGCTGCGCGCGGGCCATGTCGAGCGCGGCTGGCGCGAATATGTTTTCCGCCCCACGCGCGGGCTCGCGATCATGGAGGACATCGTCGCGGGAGCGTATCCACCGCCCCTGCCTGCGGTGCTCGCCGGCGCCGATATCGTGATCCTGGGCGAGCAGGGCCTGGGGGATCTCGTCTTCTTCATGCGCTATGCGAAACCGCTAGCCGATGCCGGCGCGCGTCTGCACGTGCGCGGGGACCATCGCCTCGAATCGATCTTCAGGCGCGCGCTCCCGATCGCTTCCTGGATCGAGGGCGTCGAGCTTCCGCCCGCGAGCACGGTCTTGTGGATGGGTGACCTGCCCGCATTCGTGCGGCCGATCGCGGCAGATCCGATGCCCACGCTTCGCGTCGCCCCCCTGGAAGCGAATTCCGCGCGCATGCGCGAGCGCTTGAACGCGGGAACGTTTCCCGTGCTGGGCCTCGCGTGGATCGCGGGCACGCAGGCGGGCCGAGGACGCGTCGGCCAGACGGTGCTCTCGAAGGAAATCGATCCCGCGGCGATCGGCCATGCGCTCAGGGGAATTCGCGCGCGTTTCGCGAGCATCCAGCGCAATCCGCCCGCGGGATCGCGCGAGGCCCTCGAGGCGACGCTCGACGCGCCGGTCGCGGACTTCTCCGACGTGAACGGCGATCTCGAGGACGCGCTCGCGTTGCTCTCGCTCCTCGACGACTACGTCGGCGTGAGCAGCACCAACGTGCACCTCCTCGCCGCCGCGGGAGGCAAGGGGCGCATCCTCGTGCCGTACCCCGCGGACTGGCGCTGGAGATCGGGCGTCCTCGAGTCGGCGTGGTTTCCCGGCTTTCCCACCTATCGCGAGGACGCGCAGGGCGACTGGTCCGCCGCGTTGGCGCGCCTCGCCCATGACATGAAGCCCGGAGGAACCCCGTGATACGCGTCTTCATCGGCTACGACTCGGCGGAGGAAGTCGCCTTCAGCGTCCTCGCGCACAGCATCCTCGCGCGCGCTTCCGTGCCCGTCACCGCGGCGCCGGTGAAGCTCTCGCAGCTGAAGGCGGTCTTCGACCGCAGCCACAACTCGCTCCAGTCCACCGAGTTCTCGTTCTCGCGCTTCCTCACGCCGTACCTCGCCGGCTACGAGGACTGGGCCCTCTTCATGGACTGCGACATGCTGATGCTGGAAGACATCGCGCAGCTCTGGAAGCTGCGCGACGAGCGCTACGCGGTCCAGGTGGTGAAGCATTTCCACGTACCGAAGGAAGACGTGAAGTTCCTCGGCAACACGCAGACGAAATACGAGAAGAAGAACTGGTCCTCGGTGATGCTGATGAACTGCGCGCGCTGCAAGGCGCTCACCCCCGAGTACGTGGACCGCGCGTCCGGGCTCGAGCTGCACCAGTTCAAGTGGCTGGAGGGCGAGGGCCTGATCGGCGAGCTGCCCGCGCGCTGGAACCACCTCGTGGGGTACGACGCCCCGCGCCCCGACGCGGCCGTCGCCCACTACACGATCGGCGGGCCCTGGTTCCCGGAATACAGGGACACCGAGTACTCGGCCGAGTGGTTCAGCGAGCGCGATGCGGCCTTCTCCGCGGCCGGCAAGCAGGGCCGCAAGTAAACTAGAATCGGGGCCCCATGGGAGATTTCAACCAGCTTGCATACCTGAAGCATTGGGTCCCGAAGGTCGAGGGCCCGGTGATCGAGATCGGCAGCAAGGATTACGGCTCGACCTCGAGCTTCCGCGATTTCTATGCGGGGTCCGAGTACGTCGGCCTCGACATGTCCGAAGGCAAGGGTGTCGACGTGATCGTGGACCTGTGCAAGGGCGTGGGCACGCTGACGGAGAACCACTTCGGCCTCGGCATCTGCTGCTCGGTGCTCGAGCACGTCGAGAAGCCGTGGCTTTTCGCGGCGAACCTGACGAAACTTATCCGGCCCGGCGGGCGCCTCTACATGTCGGTGCCCTGGGTGTGGCGCTACCACGCGTATCCCGACGACTACTTCCGCTTCTCGCACCGCGGCGTGATCTCGCTCTTCGACGAGTTCGCGTGGTCGAGCGTGTTCTACTCGACCACGGCGTCGGGCGAATTCGTCGAGATCACCGACAAGGACGCCGGCGCGGACAACAGGATGGCCGTGCTGGTGGACGCCGGCAACGGCCAGCAGCGCAAGTACCTCCCCTACCTCATGGTGAACATGCTCGGCACGCGCCGCGCCACCGGGGCGTAGGCCGGTGCGCATCCTCTTCGCCACCGTCGCGCAGCTGCGGCAGACGCCTTCGGGCCTCACCTCGGACATCGCGTCCGCGCGCTATCGCGTGCTGATCCCCGCCGCGCAGCTGGCGCGCCTCGGGCACCAGGTGCAGCTCGCCACGCTGAACCACGCCGATTGGCCGCAGCAGGTGAAGGATGCGGCGTGCGATGTGCTCGTGATCTCGAAGAGCTTCCACGCGGTGAACGAAGGGCTTGCGCGCGGCATGAAGGCGCGCGGCGTGAAGGTCGTCGTGGACCTTTGCGACGACCATTTCGAGCATCCGGAATTTGGCCCCCACTTCGCGAACCTCGTGGCGCTCGCCGATACCGTGGTGGCGAGCACGCAGGCGATGGCCGATGCGGTGAAGCGGCACACTGCGCGGGACTCGGTCGTCATCACCGATCCCGTCGAGGGTCCGCGCGGCTTCCCGAAGTTCGCGCCGCGCCTGCCGTGGCTGAAGCTCGCGTGGTTCGGGCATCCGTCCAACCTGGGCGGCATCGAGGCGAAGGCCCACGAGCTCATCGCGCTCGCCGACCGGCTGCCGGTGCATTTCTCCATCGTGACGGCGCCGTGGCCCACGGTCCCGCGGTTCTTCACCGATCTCCAGGCCGCCGATCCCGCGCGCCTCAAGGTCGAGCTCGTTCCGTGGTCGGTGGAAGCCACGTGGAAGGCGCTCGTCGAGAACGACATGGTGTGGATTCCCGTCGCAGAGTCCGGCAAGAGCGCCGTGAAGAGCCCCAACCGCTTGCTCGAGCCGCTCTGGGCCGGGCGCATCGTGGTCGCCGACCCGGTGCCTTCCTACCTGCCGTTCGCGGACGTGACGCCGATCGGCAAGGGTCTCGTGCGAGGCGCGCTCGACGTGCTCGAGAATCTCGCGGCGACCGAGGAACGCGTGCGCGAAGCGCAGCGGCGCATCGCGCGCGATCATTCGTCCTTCGAGTGCGCACGCCAGTGGGCCAAGGCCGTGGGGGACGCTTCCGAACGCCCGATGCGCCTGAACCTCGGCTGCGGCGACAAGATCCTGCCCGGCTACGTGAATGTCGACGTCGTGGAAGCGCGCGCGGGAATGAAGCCCGAAGTGATCTGCGACCTGCACGACCTCGCGCCCTTCGCCGACGCGAGCGCCGACGAGATCCTCGCGGTGCACGTGGTCGAGCACTTCTGGCGCTGGGAGATTCGCGACGTGATGCGCGAATGGGCGCGGGTCCTCAAGCCCGGCGGCAGGATGATCATCGAGTGCCCGAACATCCTCTCGGCGTGCCAGACCTTCCTCGAGAACCCGCAGCAGTTTTCGCGCGAGGACCAGAACGGCCAGCGCACCATGTGGGTCTTCTACGGCGACCCCAAGTGGAAGGACCCGCTCATGATCCACCGCTGGGGATACACGCCGGACTCGCTGAAGGAGCTCCTCGCCGAGGTGGGCCTCGCCGACGTGCGTCAGGAGCCGGCGCAGTTCAAGCTGCGCGAGCCGCGCGACATGCGCGTGGTGGGAGTGAAGCGATGAGCGCGAAGGTGTTCGACGATCTCGGCATGACGCCCCAGGGCGAGGCCTACGTGCGCTGGTTCCACGAGTCCGGCGTCTGGAAGAACATGACGTGGCACGGCGTGCGCACATTGAAGTTCCCCAGCGACATCTGGAATTACCAGGAAATCATCTTCGAGCGCGGCCTGGAGCACGTGCTGGAAACCGGCACGCGCCATGGAGGCTCGGCCCTTTTCTTCGCGGAGGCGCTGGCCGCGAGCGGAAAAGGGGGGCGCGTGGTCTCCATCGACATCAATTCCATGTTGCGTGAGATCGAAGCCCACGAGGCCATCACCTTCCTCGTGGGGGATAGCGCGGCGCCGGAAATGGTGGAGAAGGCGCTGGGTCTGTTGCCGGCCCAACGCGGACCCATCCTGCTCATTCTCGATTCGGACCACACACGCGCGCATGTGCTGCGCGAGCTGCGCGCCTGGGTGCCGAAGCTGAGCAAGGGCGACTACCTCATCGTCGAGGACACCATCGTGAACGGCCACCCGGTGCGCCCCGAGCACGGCCCCGGCCCGCTGGAAGCGATCGCGCAATACCTCGAGGAAGCGCCAGGGCTCCTCGTCCACGATCGCGCGCGCGAGGCGAAGTTCGGCGCTTCGTTCGCCGCGCGCGGCCACTACGTGCGCAACTGACTCAGTAGGACTCGAAGCGCACGCTCACCATCACGGCACGGCGCGGCGCGTCGTAACCGATGACGTTCTCGTACTTGCGGTCGGCGAGGTTGGCCGCGGAGAGCTGCGCCGACCAGCGCTTGTCGAACGCATAGCGTAGCCGCGCGTCGACGATGGCGTAGCCGCCCAGGCGCGAGCCGGGAGCCTCGCCCACGGAGTCGAAGCGCGATCCGCTGGCGAGCACGGAGACCGCCGCCGTCCACGGGCCGAAGTCGCGCGTCGCCTCGATCGTCCCGTAGCGTTGCGCGCGGCCCTGCAGGCGCTTGCCGGTGTCGTCGTCGCGGGGGCTCTGCGCGGTGATCGCCGCGCGTATCCGCGCGCCCATGAGCCGCCATTCGAGCGACGCCTCGACGCCGCGCGCGCGCGCGCGCGCCACGTTCTGCACGGTGCCCTGCTCGAAGCTGTAGACGATGAGGTTGTCGAAGCGGTGGTCGAAGGCGGTGATGCGCCACTGCATGGAGGGCGCCGCCGGGTCGCTCTTCACCGCGATCTCGTAGCTCTTGCTGCGCTCGGGTGCAAGCAGCGGGTTGGGCGCATACCCCTCGAACGTCGGGCCGTAGAGGTCGAAGAAGGTCGGCGCCCGGAAGCCGCGCGCGTAGGTTCCTGAAAGCCGCGCGACCGACGGCCAGTCGATCCCGTAGCTCAAGCTTCCGGTGTTGCGCTCGCCGAACGGGTCGCCGGAATCGCGCCGCACGCTCGCCTCGAGCCGTTGCCCGCCGTAGACCTGGTTGATTCCCGCGAACACGGAGTGGATGTCGCGGCGCGTCCGCGTGAACGGGTTGGCGGCGTCGTCGCTCGTCACGTCCTGGCGCAGGAATTCATAGCCCACGAGCATCGAGCCGCCGGCGATGGTGAGCTCGTTCAACCAGGATGCCTGCTCCTGGCGCGTCTCGATGGAGTCGGGAACGCCCGAGCGGATCGCGAGGCGGTCGATTCCCAATCCGAACGCGAGCTGGCTCGACCACCCCTCGAAGAATTCCGTGGACGAGGACAACTTCACGCCCGAGATCGACTGGTCGTTGCGGTCGTCTCCGGGTCCGTTGTCGAAGTGCGTGCGCGAGCGTGTCGTGAACGCGTCGAGCGCGAGGGTCTCGCCCTGCCACATGCGATGCGAGGCGCGCACGTTGAAGAACGCGTTGGCGTAGGGATCGCGATCGGGGTTGTAGAGGAAATTGCGCGAATTGGTGGCGCTCCTCGCGTCCACCGCGGTGACGCCGGTGGCGAGGGACAGGCGCGAGCTCTCGTCGGCGGTCGCGATGCCGGCGGACACGCGCCGGTCGTTGTCGCTGCCGTAGCTCGCGGAGGCGAAGAGGTGCGGCACGTCCTTTCCGCGCGTGAAGATCTGCACCACTCCGCCGATGGCCTCGGGCCCGTAGAGGCTCGACAGCGGCCCCTTCACCACCTCGATGCGCTCGATCATCTCGAGCGGGATGTGCTCGATGGAGGTGGTGCCGACGGTGGCCGAGCCCACGCGCATTCCGTCGACGAGGACCAGTGTCTGCGCCGTGCCCGCGCCGCGGATGAAGAGCGTCTGCGGCTGGCCCGGGCCCCCGGTCGCGCGCAGTTCGATGCCCGCCCGGCGCTGCAACACCTCGCCCAACGTGAGCGGGCCCGCGGCGGCAAGGTCTTCGCGCGTGATGACGATCGCGTCGCGCATCGTCGTGGTGGGGCTGAACGCGCGCGATGCGGTGACGACGACGGGCTCGAAGGCCTGCTGGAAGGCGGGCGGCGCGGCGAACTGGGCGTGCGCGCCCAGGCTTGCGAGCCCCGCGAGGACCGCGATGTGGAGTTTTTTCATGGGAATGCGATTCCTTCATCGGGCGGCGAGCGTCCCCGCAGGCCGCGGGTTGAGGGAGGGACGCCTCGCGGAGCCTTCCCCGATCTTTGCTTCGCGACCGGATCGGTCTCCGGGCTGGCAAGGATCGGAACCGCCGCCTTCCCATGGCCGTGGCCACAGTGGCTTTCGAGGCGATTCCAGCTTGCATACCGTTGCGGGGGCAGCGCCGGCTTCCCACCGGCTTCCCGTACATCCGTTCGCTGCCGAAATGATACCCCCGCGGCGCGAGGGTCGCTCGAAACGACTTTCAAAAGAGCGTCTTATGCATTGACGGAACTTGGCTTTTGCAATAGGGTTTATGGATGGACCCGGAACTCGACGCGCTCGAGGAGAAGCTTGTGCAACTGGTGCAGCGCCTCGAGGCGCTGCGCGGGGAGAATCGCGAGCTGCGCCAGCAGGTCGCCACGCGCACCGACGAGAACGCGCGCCTCGGCGAAAAGCTCGTCGCGGCGAAGACGCGCATCGAGGCGCTCCTCAAGCAGATCCCGGAGACCGAATCGTGAGCGCGCCGGAAAGCACGCGCGAGAAGGGCGCGATCGCGTTGAGCTTGCTCGGGCGCGAATTCCGCGTGGCCTGCACCGACGGCGAGGAGAAGGAGCTCATCGCCTGCGCCGATTACCTCAACCGCAAGCTGAAGGAAGTGCGCGACACCGGCAAGGTCGTCGGCAACGAGCGCATCGCGATCATGGCGGCGTTGAACATCGCGCATGAGCTGATGTCGAATCCCCGGAGCTCGCCGCAATCGCAATCTTCGTTTGACGGGGCGGCGTTTCGTCGTAGAATTGTTTCGATGCAGGAGACGGTTGAATCGGCGCTGGCCGCCGACCAGGAGAAGTTGTTCTAGTCCTCCCGGGTTTCCTGCGGTGTTCGTCCAGGCTTACATCCTTGAGCCGATAAGCTGGTAGCTTGGACGCTTGCCCAGGGCACTATTGTGCGCGTCCCACGTCGGACGTACCTGCGGTGCCCGGTGAGCGACCGCCTTGGACCTCTGGGTTCGAGAGTGCGGCCTGGACGAACACCGCAGGGAATCCGAATGGCCTTCTGGCTGATGAAATCCGAGCCCGGCGAGTTCTCGATCGAGGACCTCGCCAAGGCGCCCCGCAAGACCACCTCGTGGTTCGGCGTTCGCAACTACGTCGCGCGCAATTTCATGCGCGACAGCATGCGCATCGGCGACGGCGTGCTCTTCTACCACTCGAGCTGTGAAGTGCCGGGCATCGCGGGCCTCGCGAAAGTCGCGAGCAGGCCGCATCCGGACCTCTCGCAGTTCGACACGAAGAGCCCCTACTACGACCCGAAGGCGAAGCGCGAGGACCCGCGCTGGATGCTGGTGGACGTGAAGCTCGTGAAGAAGACGCGCCTCATGGCGCTGGAGGAGATGCGCTCCTATCCCGAGCTCGCGCGGATGGTGACGCTCAAGCGCGGCAACCGCCTGTCGATCACCCCGGTCACCGAGTCCGAGTGGAGCTTCATCGTCGAGCGCCTCGGTGGCTAGATGCCGCTAGCCGAGCTGGGCGCCTATCTCGCGATCGGCGCGCTGGTGGGATTCTTCGCGGGCCTGCTGGGGATCGGCGGGGGCATCATCATCGTCTCGGCGCTCGCGCTCATGTTCGCCGCGCACGGCTTCGCGCCGCAGTACATCATGCACCTGGCGGTCGGCACGTCGCTCGCCGCGATTGTCGCCGGCTCGTGGTCGAGCTTTCGCACGCACCACCGGCACAACGCCGTCGACTGGTCCGTGGTGAGGCGCATGACGCCGGGACTCCTCGGCGGGGTCGCCGCCGGCGCCGTCGTCGCGCGTTTCACCTCCACCGCGTTCCTCAAGTATTTCTTCCTCACTTTCATGTTCCTCATCACCGCGCAGATGGTGTTCAACGTCCGCCCGAAGGCATCGCGCGAGCTCCCCGGGCGCGCGGGCATGACGGCGATGGGGGTGTTCATCGGCATCTGCTCGGGCCTTTTCGGCGGCGGCGCGGCGGCGATCGGCGTGCCCTTCCTCACGTGGTGCGACATGACCGCGCATCGCGCCATCGGCACCGTCGCCGCACTGGGGTTCCCCCTCTCCGCGGCGGGGACGCTGGGCTACGTGCTCATGGGATGGAACGTGCCGGAGCTCCCGCGCTGGAGCGCGGGCTTCGTGTACCTGCCGGCCTTCATCGGCATCTCGCTCACGAGCGCGCTCGTCGCGCCCTACGGCGCTCGGCTCGCGCACAAGCTGAAGGGCGCCACGCTGCGGCGCGTCTTCGCGGTGTTCCTCGTCGCGACCGGCATCAAGGTCGCATTATCGGTGTGAGCGCGCGGGCTTTAGGCGAGCGCGGCGAGGCCGCGCAGCTCGTCGTAGAAGCGAAGCAGGCGCTCGCGCGAGCCCAGCAGCGCGCTGAAGGCGAAGTGCGCGCCGCGCGCCTCCGTGAGATGCGGAAACTTCTCGAGGAAGCGCGACGCATAGAGCCGCCAGGCGTCGTCGAAGCTTCCCGCGCTCGCGTGCACCGCCGTGATCTGAGTCGTCACCGCGATGCGCAGGCCCGCGAGGTGCGCGCGGTAGGTGAAGTCGAGATCGTAGAAGTGGAAGCCGTCGAATGTCTTCTCGTCGAAGCCCACCGAGAGCGCTGCCTCGCGCCGCGCGGCGAAGAGGAGGCCGTCGAGGGATTCCGCGCGTCCGATGATCCCGGTCTCGAGGCTGAAGAGGGTCGCCGTGAACGCCGCCCCCTGGGCGGGATATGCGACCCAGCCATGGATGTGCGGATGCCCCGTCCACAGCGCCGCGGGACCGCTCACGCGGGTCGAGCCGACGAGGCCCGCGATGTCATGGCGCTCCAGCGCGGCATCGAAGGCCTCGAAGGCTCCGGGCGAGAGGATTTCCACGTCATCGTGTGAGAACACCACGATCGGATGGCGTGCCGCGCGAAGACCGCGCCCGTAGCCTTCCGAGAGCGACTTCGCGTCGCGGATCACGATGAATTCGTGCTCGCGCGCGCCGAGCGCCGCGCGGTAGCTCGCCTGCATCCGCGCGAGGCGATCGGGCTCGACGCTGCACACCACGATGGATACCGGCGCGCGGCCGGGCGCGCCCGGCGCTTCGGCGCGAGGAAAGAGCGGCGGCGCGCCCGCCTCGACCGCAGTGGCGATCGTCGCCACCACGTTCTGCACGGCGTCGAAGTTGCGCGCGTCGCTTCGCGCCGCGTGGCGGAACGCGACCACGGCGCCGCGCGGGTCTCCCGCTTCGCGCAGCGCGATGCCGAGGTTGAAATGGCAGGGGCTGCATTCGGCATGCAGGGCGATCGCTTTGCGGTAATACGCGATCGCTTCCTGCAGGCGGCCGGCCGCGCGCAGCGCGTTGCCTTGCTGGACCGCGGCGACCACGTCGCACCGGGGGTGCGGCGCAAGGCCGCCCCCGGACGTCACACCGCGCACCACTTTCGCATGATCGCCTTGAAGACCTCGACGGATGCGTCGATGCGGGCCATGGAGCACCACTCGTCGGTCTGGTGGGCGAGTTGCGGCTCTCCCGGTCCGAGGATCACCGCGGGCGGCCCGCCGAAGCCGCGCTTGAGGTCCGCGCCATCGGTGGAGAAGGTGATGGTCCTGGGGGTGGGCCGGCCGTCCAGGAAAGGAGTGCAGATCTCGAAGACCTGCTGCACCCATTCGTCGGAGGGCTCGGTGTAGAGCGAGGGCGTGTCGACGATCTTCCTTACGCGCGCGCCGCGCGGCGCGAGCAGCGACTCGAGGGACTTGCACAGGTGCGCGTGGTCCACGCCGGGCACGGTGCGCGTGTCCACGGTGATGCACGCCTTGTCCGGAACGGAGTTGGTGTTGAGACCGCCGTGGATCGTGCCCACGTTCATCGTCGGCTTGCCCATGACGCCGTGGGATTGCACCGGGAAGCGATAGCTCTCGAGGTCGCCGATCACGCGCGCCATCTTGAGGATCGCGTTGTCGCCCACCTCCGGCATGGAGCCGTGCGCGGTGACGCCGAGCGTCTCGATCTCGAACCAGGCGAGGCCCTTGTGGCCGATGTACGGGTAGTTCGCGGTGGGTTCGGCGACCACGATGGCGCCGGCGCGGTCGAGGAGCTTCCTGTCGGCGAGGTATTTCGCGCCCTCGCAGCCGATCTCCTCCCCCGCGGTGATGACGATCACGATGCCGGGGCTTCGCTCGAGGAGGGGCGAGAGCTCGATCGCCGCGGCGACGAAGGCGGCGATGCCGCTCTTCATGTCGGTCGCGCCGCGGCCGTACATGCGGTCGCCGTCGGTCTCGCCCGCGAACGCGTCGTGGTGCCAATGCGCGGCGCCCAGCGGCACGGTGTCGACGTGCCCGGTGAAGCAGATGGGCGGCTTCTCGGCGCCGCCGATCGTGGCGATGAAGCTGGTGCGGTCCTCGGCGAACTCGTGGTAGGCGACCTTGAAGCCCGCGCCCTCCAGCTCCTTGCCCAGGCGCTGCGCGCACGAGCGCTCCATGCCGGGCGGGTTGATCGTGTTGAAGGCGAGGAGGTCGCGGGTAAGGGTTACGGGGTTCGGGGCGCGCATCGTCCGATTATATTCGGTCCGATGCCCTGGCTGCCGCGTCTACGAGGCCGTCAATCGCCGCAGGGCTTCCTGGTACTTCTCCGAAGTCCTGCGCGCCACCTCGTCCGGCATCGCGGGCGCCGGCGGCTTCCTCTCGAAGCCGATGGAGTCGAGCCAGTTGCGCACGTACTGCTTGTCGAAGCTCTCCGGGCTCGCGCCCTCGCGGTAGGTGTCCAGGGGCCAGAAGCGCGAGGAGTCGGGCGTGAGCGCCTCGTCGATGAGATGGAGCGTGCCGTTCGCGTCCAGCCCGAACTCGAATTTCGTGTCGGCGATGATGATCCCGCGCTGCATCGCGTATTGCGCGGCGGCCTTGTAGAGCGCGATCGCGGTGTCGCGCACTTGCCTCGCGCGCTCTTCGCCCACCGTCGCCGCCATGCGCTCGAAGGAGATGTTCTCGTCGTGATGGCCGGCCTCGGCCTTGGTGGCGGGCGTGAAGATGGGCTCGGCGAGGCGCGATGCCTGCTTCAACCCGGGCGGAAGCTTCACGCCGCAGACGCTTTGCGATTCGCGGTACTCCTTCCACCCCGAGCCCTCGAGGTAGCCGCGCACCACCGCCTCGACCGGCAGCGGCTGCATGCGGCGCACGACGATCGAGCGTCCGCGCACCTCGTTCCTCTCGCCCGGGGCGACCACGCTCTCCGGGTCGATGCCCGTGAGATGGTTCGGGATGATGCCCTTCAGCCGCTCGAACCAGAAGTTGGCGAGCTCGGTGAGGACCCGCCCCTTCTCCGGGATCGGCGTCGGCAGGATCACGTCGTACGCGGAGAGGCGGTCGGTGGCGACGAGGAGGAGCTTGTCGTCGCCGACCGCGTAGATGTCGCGCACCTTGCCGCGCGCGAGGAGGGGCAGGGACTCGATCCTGGATTCGAACATGGCCGTGGAAGAGGCGATGCGGCTACGCCGCCCGCTTTTCCAGGCTCGCGTTCCACTGGCCCTTCGCCGCGAGGCCGTTCATGCGTGCGCGATGGTGGAGCGCCTTCTGAGCGGGGCCGGCGTTGGCGGCGGATCCGCGCCACGCATTCAGCGCCACCGCCTGCAGCGCGCGGCTGTAGCTGAACGTGAGCGGCCACGGCGCGCCCATGCGGTTCATCGCGTCGAGGTGCGCGGTGGCGTTCTCGTCGCTCTGGCCTCCCGAGAGGAAGACCACGCCGGGCAGCGCCGCGGGAACGGTGCGCTTCAGCACCCGCAGCGTGCGTTCGGCGACTTCCGGCACGCCCGCCTGGCGCGCATTCGCCTTGCCGGAGACCGCCATGCTCGCCTTGAGGATCACGTGCTCGAGCGAGACGCCCTGCGTCTGCAGCTCGTGGAAAAGGGCTTCGAGCGTCTCCTCGTGGACCGCTTCGCTGCGCTCGGAGGTGTGGCTGCCATCGAGCAGCACCTCGGGCTCGACGATGGGGACGATGCTCGCCTCCTGGCAGATCGCCGAGTAGCGCGCGAGCGCATGCGCGTTGGCCTTGAGGCAGGCGTGCGACGGAAGGCCCTCGCCGATCGTGATCACCGCGCGCCATTTCGCGAAGCGGGCGCCGAGCTTGAAGTACTCGTCCATGCGCTTGGCGAGGCCGTCGAGCCCTTCGGTCACCTTCTCGCCGGGGTGCAGCGCCATGTCGTGCGCGCCGGCGTCGACCTTGATGCCGGGGAGGATGCCGTTCTTCTTCAGGTACTCGGCGAAGTTCACGCCGTCCTTCGTCTTCTGGCGCAGCGTCTCGTCGAAGAGGATCACGCCGCTCACGAAGTCCGAAAGGCCCGGCGTGGTAAAGAGGATTTCGCGGTAGGAGCGGCGCGTCTCCTCGGTGCATTCGACGTTCACGGAGTCGAAGCGCTTCTTGCAGGTGCCGGAGCTCTCGTCGGCGGCGAGCAATCCCTTGCCCGGCGCGACCATGGCGCGGGCGGTCTCGGTCATCAGCTGGGTGTCCATGGCTTCCTCTGGATCGGCGGCGCGCCGGGGAGGCGCGCGCGGTTGAACGGGAATCCCCGATTTTACCTGACGGCCTTGGGGCCCACGGGGCCGAACGTCGCGCGGGGTTCATCGACGCGCGCTCATCCTGAAGCGGGATCCGACGTCTAGGCGATCCGGCCGCGCTGCTCCCCGACCTTCACGATCTTCATCGTGTTGGTGCCGCCGGATTTGCCGATGGGCTCGCCGATCGTGAGCACGATGAGGTCGCCGGGCTTCACCGCGCCGTTGGCCACCATCACCGCCTCGGCCTCGGCGAGGAGCTCCTCCCGGTCGTGGCCCACGTACTTCACCATCAGCGGATAGACGTCGCGGAAGAGGGTGCAGCGATAGCGGGTGAAGGTCTGCGCGGTGAGGGCGTAGATCGGCACGCCGCAATTCAGGCGCGACATCCAGAGCGCGGTGGAGCCGGACTCGGTGAGCGACGCGATCGCCTTCACCTTGAGGTGATACGCGGTGAAGAGCGCCGCCATGGCGATGGACTGGTCGACGCGCGTGAAGACCCGGTTCAGGAACTCGCTCTCGAGCGTCACCTGCTGCGACTTCTCCGCCTCGATGCAGATGCGGTTCATCGCGGCGATCGTCTCCACCGGGTACTGGCCGGAGGCGGACTCCGCAGAGAGCATCACCGCGTCGGTGCCGTC
Source organism: Burkholderiales bacterium (assembly GCA_038244725.1). GTDB lineage: Bacteria > Pseudomonadota > Gammaproteobacteria > Burkholderiales > Usitatibacteraceae > Usitatibacter. Next base: position 15,386 of record JBBRTF010000007.1, on the reverse strand, counting down.
GAGCACGGCGTTGGCGACGTCGGAGACTTCCGCGCGCGTGGGCACCGGGCTCGAGATCATCGACTCCATCATCTGCGTCGCGGTGATGGTGATCTTGTTCAGCTCGCGTGCGAGCCGGATCATGCGCTTTTGCAGCGCCGGCACCGTGGCGTCGCCCACCTCCACGGCGAGGTCGCCGCGCGCGACCATGATGCCGTCGCAGGCATGCATGATGTCTTCCAGCGCGGGGATCGCCTCGGCGCGCTCGATCTTGGCGATCAGCATCGCGTGGCCGCCGGCGGCGCGCAGCAGCTCGCGTGCCATGTACATGTCGGCGCCGCTCTTCGGGAACGACACCGCGAGGTAGTCCACCTTCATCCCGGCGGCGGTGCGGATGTCGTCGATGTCCTTGGGCGTGAGCGCCGGCGCCGTGAGGCCGCCGCCCTGCCGGTTGATCCCCTTGTTGTTGGAGAGCACGCCGCCGTGGCGCGTCACGGTCTGGATCTCGCTGCCCTGCACGTTCACCACGTCGAGCACGAGCTTGCCGTCGTCCAGCAGCAACACGTCGCCCGCCTTCACGTCGCGCGGCAGCTCCTTGTAGTCGAGCCCCACGCGCTGGGTGTCGCCCATCGTCACGTTGGCGTCGAGCACGAACGGGTCTCCCGTCTTCAGCGTGATCTTGCCGTCCTTGAACTTGCCCACGCGGATCTTCGGTCCCTGCAGGTCGGCCATGATGCCCACGGCGCGGTTCACCTTGCGGCAGGTCTCGCGCACGAGCTCCGCGCGCTGGATGTGGTCGGCCGCGGTGCCGTGCGAGAAGTTCAGGCGCACCACGTCCACGCCGGCGAGGAACATGCGCTCGAGCACCGACGCTTCGCTCGACGCGGGCCCGAGGGTCGCGACGATCTTCGTGCTTCTCTGCATGGCGGTCATTTTGTTTCCCTGGCGCGAGATTCGAGGATCTCGACGGCGGGAAGCGCGTTGCCCTCGAGGAATTCAAGGAAGGCACCGCCTCCCGTGGAGATGTAGCCGATCTTGTCCGTCACACCGTACTTGGCGATCGCGGCGAGCGTGTCGCCGCCGCCCGCGATCGAGAACGCGCTCGACGACGCGATCGCCTCGGCCACCGCGCGCGTGCCGTTGGCGAACGCGTCGAACTCGAACACGCCCACGGGACCGTTCCAGACGATGGTGCCGGCCTCGCGAAGGATCCCTGCGTAGAGCGCGGAAGTGGCCGGGCCGATGTCGAGGATCATGTCGTCGTCCTCGACGTCCTTCGAATCCTTCACGCGCGCGGGCGTGTCCGCCGCGAAGGATTTTCCGCAGACCACGTCGCCGGGCACCGGCACCGCGGCCCCGCGCGCCCGCATGAGCACCATGATCTCCTTCGCCTCGGGCGCGAGGTCCGGCTCGCAGAGCGACTTGCCGATGGGCAATCCCGCGGCGAGCATGAACGTGTTGGCGATGCCCCCGCCCACGATCAGCTGGTCCACCTTCGCGGAGAGCGTCTTGAGGATGGTGAGCTTGGTGGAGACCTTGGAGCCCGCGACGATCGCCACCAGCGGGCGCTTCGGCGCGGCGAGCGCGCGGCCCAGCGCCTCGATCTCGGCGGCGAGGAGCGGTCCCGCGCAGGCGAGCTTCGCGTACTTCGCGACGCCGTGCGTGCTCGCTTCGGCGCGATGCGCGGTGCCGAAGGCGTCGTTGGCGTAGACGTCGCAGAGCGCGGCGTACTTGCGCGCGAGGGCGTCGTCGTCCTTCTTCTCGCCCTTGTTGAAGCGGCAGTTCTCGAGGAGCACGAGCTCGCCCGCCTTCACGTCGACGCCGTCCACCCAGTCGCGCTCGAGCGCCACGGGACGCCCGAGGAGCTTCGCGATCCGCTCGGCCACCGGCGCGAGCGAATCGGCTTCGGAAAACCGTCCTTCGGCGGGACGCCCGAGGTGGGAGGTCGCCATCACCGCGGCGCCCTGGTCGAGCGCGATGCGGTAGGCGCCGAGCGAGGCGCGGATGCGCGTGTCGTCGGTGATGCGGCGCGCCTCGTCCATGGGCACGTTCAGGTCCGAGCGGATGAAGACGCGCTTGCCCTTGAGGTCCTGGCCCGCGAGCTCGAGGATCTTCATGCGCCCCCGTCCCGCGGCGACGCGCGCGCGCGCGACTCCTCGAGGGTCGCGTTCAGCTCGCGGGTGATGCGGCTGCCGGTCGTCTCGAAGAGGAACGGCATGAGGCCGTGCACGAAGGCCGCGAAGTCGCCCACGGTCATCTTCGCGCCGTAGCGGCATGCGAAGAGGCCGTGCTCGAAATAGGATTCGCCCACGGCGCGCGGGTGGGCGGTGAAGGGATTGCTCACTTCGCCTGCATCAACGCGAGCGTCACGTCGAGCATGCGGTTGGAGAAGCCCCACTCGTTGTCGTACCAGCTGGACACTTTCACCAGGCGGCCCGAGACCTTGGTGAGCGTCGCGTCGAAGATCGAGGAGCGCGGGTCGTGGTTGAAGTCCACGGACACGAGGGGGGCGGTGCTGTAGCCGAGGATGCCCATCAGGTCGCCCGACTCGGAGGCCTTCTTCATGATGGAATTCACCTCGTCCACCGTGGTGTCGCGCGCGGCGATGAAGGAGAGGTCGACGACGGAGACGTTGATGGTGGGCACGCGGAACGAGAAGCCGTCGAGCTTGCCGTTCAGCTCCGGCAGCACCAGGCCCACCGCCGCCGCGGCGCCGGTCTTGGCGGGGATCATAGAGTGCGTGGCCGAGCGCGCGCGGCGCAGGTCCTCGTGGAACACGTCGACCAGCACCTGGTCGTTGGTGTATGCGTGGATGGTGGTCATGAGGCCGTTCACGACGCCGATCGCCTCGTGCAGGGGCTTCACCAGCGGCGCGAGGCAGTTGGTCGTGCACGAGGCGTTGGAGATCACGGTGTGCGCTGCCTTGAGCGTCTTGTGGTTCACGCCGTACACCACGGTCGCATCGACGTCCTTGCCGCCGGGCGCCGAGATGATCACCTTTTTCGCGCCGCCCTTCAGGTGCGCCGAGGCCTTCTCCTTGGTGGTGAAGAAGCCCGTGCTCTCCAGCACGACGTCCACGCCGAGGCTCCCCCACGGAATCTGCGCGGGATCGCGCTGCGCGAAGACCTTGATGCGGTCCCCGTTCACGACCATGTGGTCGCCGTCGACCTCGACCTTGCCGGGGAACTTGCCGTGGGTCGTGTCGAAGCGTGTGAGGTGCGCGTTGGTCTCGGCGGGGCCCAGGTCGTTCAGCGCGACGATCTGGATGTCGTGCGCCTTGCCGTCCTCGTAGTGGGACCGCAGGATGTTGCGGCCGATGCGGCCATAGCCGTTGATGGCGACTCGGACAGTCATGGAAGGGCTCCGGGGAGTTTGCGCGGGAAGGGAATCATTTTATCCGATCGCGTTCGCGACCCCCTTGCAGCCGCGCAATCGCGGCGGCCGTCGGGCAAGGGGACGACGAACTTTCAGTCGGCGGACACCACGAGGGCCGTCACGTCCCGCCATCCGTACGCGATCTCCGCGAAGTCGTGCTTGCCGAGCCGCTCCACCTTCTCCGCCAGCGCCTCGCCGCCGAGGGCGTCGTAGAACATGCGCGCGCGGTTGGCGCGCAGCACCCAGAGGAAGAAGCCGAAGATGCCGTGGCGCACGAAGTGGCGGGCGCACTCGCGCACGAGCTCGCGGCCCACGCCGCGGCGCTGGTCCTTCTGGAGCACGTAGAGCGCGTAGATCTCGCCTTCCAGGTTCTCGACCTTCGCGCGCGCCGGTCCGCAGGAGGCGAAGCCGACGATCCTGCCGGAGCGCTCCGCGACCCAGGTGGCCGCGTCGTTCGTGCCGCGCTCGATGCGCCGCTCCCATTCGGCGGGGTCGCGGTTGCCGGTGACGCTGTTGATCACGTCGAGCGGAAGGATGCCGGCGTAGGTGGTGCGCCAGCTGTCGCGCTGGACGCGGGCGACGGCGGCGGCGTCGGCGCGCGTCGCCGCGCGCACGGCGATCGGCGAAGCCAGGTCAGACAACGCGCTTGACCGCCGCCACCAGATGCCCGGCGTCGATGCCGAGGAACTTGTAGACGTCGGCCGCCGGGGCGGACTCGCCGAAGCGGTCGATGCCCACCACCTCGCCCTCGAGGCCCACGTACTTGCGCCAGTAATCGGAGACGCCCGCCTCGATCGCCACGCGCGCGAGCCCCTTGGGCAGCACCGATTCGCGCCACGCGCAGTCCTGGCGGTCGAAGAGGCTGGTGCACGGCATCGACACCACGCGCACCGGGATGCCCGCCTCGGCGAGCGTCTTCTGCGCGGCCATGGCGATCGACACTTCGGAGCCCGTGGCGATGATCGCGGCGCGTGCGTTGCTCGCTTCGGCGAGCACGTAGCCGCCGCGGCGAATGGCGCCGATCGACTCCGCCGAGCGCTTCATGAAAGGCAGCGACTGGCGCGAGAGCGCGAGCGCCGTCGGCCCGTCCTTGCGCTCGAGCGCGCACGCCCACGCCATCGCCGTCTCGACCGTGTCGCAGGGGCGCCACACGTCCATCCCCGGGATGAGCCGGAGGCTGGACAGGTGCTCGATGGGCTGGTGCGTCGGGCCGTCCTCGCCCAGGCCGATGGAGTCGTGCGTGAAGACGAAGATGTTGCGCGCCTTCATGAGCGCCGCCATGCGCAGCGCGTTGCGCGAGTAATCGGAGAAGGTGAGGAACGTGCCCGAGTAGGGGATGAATCCGCCGTGCAGCGCGACGCCGTTGCCGATCGCCGCCATGCCGAACTCGCGCACGCCGAAGTGGACGTAGTTGCCGTCGCCCGACGCGGTCACGGTTTTGGAGCCCGACCACATCGTGAGGTTGGATCCGGTGAGGTCCGCGGAGCCGCCGACGAGGCCCGCGAGCTTCGGCCCGATCGCCTCCAGCGAGTTCTGCGAAGCCTTGCGGCTCGCGATGCTCTCGGCTTTTTCGTTCGCCTTGGCGACCATCGCTTCCACCGTCGCCTTCCAGTCCGCGGGAAGCTCGCCCGCCGTGCGCCGCCGGAACTCGCTCGCCGCCGCCGGGTTGGCGCGCTCGTATGCGGCGAAGCGTTCGTTCCACTCGCCTTCCAGCGCGGCGCCCTTCGCCGTGGCGTCCCACGCGCGGTAGATCGACTCGGGAATCTCGAACGGCGCGTACTTCCAGCCGAGCGCCTTGCGCGTCGCGGCGATCTCTTCGGCGCCGAGCGCCTCGCCGTGCGCCTTCGCCGTGCCCGCGCGCGTCGGGGCTCCCATGCCGATCACCGTCTTGCAGCAGATGAGCGTGGGCCGCGTGGACGAAGCGCGCGCCTTCTCGATCGCCGCCTGCACGGCCTGCGGATCGTGGCCGTCCACGTCGGCGATCACGTTCCAGCCGTAGGCCGAGAAGCGTTTCGGCGTGTCGTCGCGGAACCACCCCTCCACTTTGCCGTCTATGGATATCCCGTTGTCGTCGTAGATCGCGACGAGCTTCGCAAGCCCGAGGACGCCGGCGAGCGATGAAGCCTCGTGGGAGATGCCTTCCATGAGGCAGCCGTCGCCGACGAAGACGTAGGTGAAGTGATCCACGATCGTCGCGCCGGGCCGGTTGAACTCCGCGGCGAGGAGCCTTTCGGCGAGCGCGAAACCGACCGCGTTGGCGAGGCCCTGGCCGAGGGGGCCGGTGGTGGTCTCGACGCCGCGCGTGCAGCCGTGCTCCGGGTGGCCGGGCGTTCGCGAATGCAGCTGGCGGAAGTTGCGCAGCTCCTCCATCGGCAGGTCGTAGCCGGTGAGGTGCAACAAGGCGTACTGGAGCATCGAGCCGTGGCCGTTGGACAGGATGAAGCGGTCGCGGTCCGGCCAGGAGGGATTCTTCGGGTTGTGCCGAAGGAAGTGCCGCCAGAGCACTTCGGCGATTTCCGCCATGCCCATCGGCATTCCCGGATGGCCGGAATTGGCTTTCTCGACGGCATCCATCGCGAGCGCGCGGATGGCGTTCACGATGTCGGCGTAGGAGGCTTGCGCTGCTGGAGTGTCGGGCATCGGAATGTTTCGAAAGTAAGCGGGAAAACCGCGCGGAAGGGATTGAAAATGCTGTACGTGGCGCAACTTATGCGATTATACTTGCGCACTTTTTCACCGCGATATTTTTCGCTTGGGTAAACCTCTGCAAGAAGGATTGCACCCGCCGCCCTGGGTCTAGGGGCGTCCCGCTATTTGCGGAACGCCCGAGGTCGCGCGAGGCAGTCCCTCCACTGCGGACTTTTGCTTGGAAGGGGGTATCGAAGTGAAGGGACTGCACATCATTGCCGATCTCTACAACTGCCAGAAGGGCGAGCTGCTGGTCTCGTCGCGCAAGCTTCGCGAGCTCTGCGTCAACGCCTGTACCGGCGTAGGCCTCACGGTCCTCGGGGACCATTTCTACCAATTCGACGGCCATGACGGCGCGCAGGATGGCGGCGCCACCGGCGCGGTCGTGCTCGCGGAGTCGCACCTCGCCATCCACACCTGGCCGGAGCGCGACGGCGCCACGCTCGACGTGTACGTCTGCAATTTCACCGCGGACAACACGGAAAAAGCCGAGTCGGTCTACAACACGCTCATCAAGGCCTTGAAGCCCGCCGACGTGATGGTGGAGCGCGTCATCCGTGGCAAAGACCTCCCGCTCAAGAAGCGCGTTGCCTGAGAAGATCCTCGAGCGCCTGAACGAGGCGAGCGGCGTCTGGTTCGAAGGCACTCTCGTCGAGCGCCGCCAGACGCCGTTCCAGCTTCTCGAGGTGTACGACACGCCCGAGCTCGGGCGCATCTTGCGCCTCGACGGCTTCAACATGACCTCCGAGCGCGACGAGTTCTTCTACCATGAGAACCTCGTCCACCCAGGGGCCATCGCGCACCCGGATCCCAAGCGCGCGCTGGTGATCGGCGGCGGCGACGGCGGCTCCTCGGAAGAGCTCCTCAAGCATTCGACGATGCAACAAGTGCACATGGCCGAGCTCGATCCTGAGGTGATCGCGGTCGCCAAGGCGCAGTTTTCCAGCGTGCATCGCGGCGTCTTCGACAACCCGCGCCTCGAGGTCACGGTGGGCGACGGCCTCGCGTACCTGCGCGAGACCGACGCGCGCTACGACATCGTCTCCATGGACCTCACCGATCCGGTGGGGCCGTCGCTCGAGCTCTATTCCTCCGCCACGTTCGCGCTCGCCAAGCGCGCGATGGCGCCCGGCGCCGCGCTCACGCTGCACCTGGGCTCTCCCTTCGCGCACGCCGCACGCGTGCGCCGCACCCTCGACAACCTGCGCCAGGTGTTCAAGCGCGTGACGCCCTACTTCGTGCACATTCCGCTTTACGGATCCATCTGGGGCTTTGCCTGCGCCTCCGATACGCTCGACCCGCGCGAGATTGCCGTGGGGGAGGTCGACCGCAGGATCGCCGCGCGCGGCGTGGGCGACCTGCAGTACTACAACGGCGAAACCCACAGAGCCGTATTCGCATTGCCCAATTACGTTCGCGAGGTGGTCGGCTAGCTTCGCGGGGAGGGTGGAGATGCTGAGGAGACTGCGCAAGTCCTCGCGCGTGACGCTCGTGCTCGCCGGCGTCGCGGCGCTCGGCGCGTGTTCCGACGGCCAGCGCCGCGACGTGTACAAGACGCGCGAGGACTGCCTCGCCGACTGGTCCAACAAGCCCCAGGATTGCACGCTCGCCACCGATGCCCGGCACGCCTCGAGCGGCTTCTGGTACGGACCCATCTATTCGCGCGGTGGCTACGGCAGCGGCTGGTCGAGCAGCACCCGCCCGGGCTCGCGCGCCGTGTCGAGCCCGACGGTGAGCCGCGGCGGCTTCGGCTCCTCGGCGCACTCATCGGGCGGTTAGCGCCGATGCAGCGCGAGGCGCGTGTGCCCCGGATCGACTGGCCGCAGAAGGTCGAGGCGCTCGGTTTCTTCTTCCACTCCATGGACGGCATCTACTGGGACGAGCGCGCCGCCTACCGCTTCACCGCCGATGAGATCGACACGCTCGAAGCCGCGACCGCCGAGCTGCACCGGCGCTCGCTCGAGGCGGTCGGGCGCGTGGTCGAGCGGCGCGACTACGCGCGCTTCGCGATCCCGGAGCCCTTCCATGCGCTCATCGAGCGCTCCTGGCGCGACGGCGACAAGTCCCTCTACGGGCGCTTCGACCTCTCCTGGAACGGCGAGGGCGAGCCGAAGATGCTCGAGTACAACGCGGACACGCCCACCGCGCTCCTCGAGGCGAGCGTGGTGCAGTGGTACTGGCTGCAGGACGTGCTGCCCGATGCCGACCAGTTCAACTCGATCCACGAGAAGCTGATCGAGCGCTGGAGGGCGATGCGCGGCGACCTGCCCGCGGACGCTCGCGTCTACTTCGCGGGCGATGCCGAGTCCGCGGAGGACCAGGGCAACCTCGAATACCTTCGCGACACGGCGATCCAGGCGGGGCTCGACGCGCGCGCCATCGCCATCGGCGACATCGGCTGGGACGGCGCGCGCTTCGTCGACCTGGAGGGCCGCGCGATCTCCTCGCTCTTCAAGCTCTATCCGTGGGAATGGATGGTGCGGGAAGCGTTCGGCGAGAACCTGCTCAAGCGCACCATGAAGCCGATCGAGCCGGCGTGGAAGATGCTGCTCTCCAACAAGGCGATCCTGCCGGTCCTCTGGGAGATGTTCCCGGACCATCCCAACCTCCTCGCCGCGAGCTTCGAGGCGGCGCGCTTCGCAACCGACTACGTGAAGAAGCCGATCTACTCGCGCGAAGGCGCCAACGTGACGATCGACTCGCGCGCCGGCCGGCTGGAAGTCCCCGGGGAATACGGGGCGGAAGGCTTCATCTGGCAGGCGTACCACGAGCTGCCGCGCTTCGACGCCAACTACACGGTGATCGGGTCCTGGATCGTGGGCGACGAGGCCGCCGGCATCGGCATCCGCGAGGACACTTCTCCCATCACCCGCAACTCCAGCCGCTTCGTTCCGCACTACTTCACCTGACCAGGAGACCGCCATGGGTAGAGAGATCTTCGATTCGTTCGCCGGGTTCGACGATTTCCTCGTCTACCTCGCCGTCTCGCTGGTGCTGCTCGCGATCTTCATCGCGATCTACATCCGCATCACCCCGTACCGCGAGATGGATCTCATCCGCCAGGGCAACATGGCCGCGTCCTTCAGCCTGTCGGGCTCGATCCTGGGCTTCGTCGTGCCGCTCTCCTCGGCCGTGCAGCACAGCGTGAGCGTGGTCGACATGGCGATCTGGGGCGTCATCGCGCTCGTGGTCCAGGTGGCGGCGTTCGTCGCGGTGAAGCTTGCCATCCCGTCGATCACGCGCGACATCCCCGAGGGCAAGGGCGCGCAGGGCTTCTTCCTCGGCGCACTCTCGCTCGGCGTGGGAATCCTCTCCGCGGCCTGCATGAGCTTCTGAGTGGCGAGCCTCGTGATCCTCGAGCATCGCCACCAGGGCGAGCTCGGGATCCACTACATGGCGTACGAGTTCGCGCGCCGCTGGGAAGCGGCAGGCCATCGCGTGCTGGTCCACCGGGGCCTGGGCGCGCCGCCCGAAGGCGACGTGGCGCTCGTTCACCATGACCTCACCGTGATCCCCGAGGAATACCTCGAGCTGGCGGGCCGCTATCCGCGGGTGCTGAACGCAGCGACCGGCGACATCCGCAAGAGCCGCTACAGCGATTGCATCCTGCGGCCCGGCGACGCGTGGGCGGGACGGGTCATCATCAAGACCGAGGCGAACCACGGCGGCCACGTGGACGAGGCGCTGCGGCGCCGCTCGCTCGAGGCGGGTGTGGAGCCCGCGGGCGCGAAGGCGGTGTTGATGGACCACTACTATCTCTGCCGCTCGATGCGCGAAGTGCCCGACGGCATCTGGAGCCAGCCCGGCGTGATCGTCGAGAAGTTCATCCCCGAGGTGGACCACCGCGGCGCGTACGCGCGCTTCTGGACTTTCCTCGGTGGCGAGGAGCGCAGCTTCCGCTACCGCGCGCCCGCGAACCTGGCGCTCATCCGCTTCGCCGATTGCATCGACCGCGAGGAGATCGCCGTTCCCGACGAGCTTCGCGTGATGCGCGCGCGGCTCGGCTTCGACTACGGCAAGTTCGATTACGTGAAGCACGAGGGCCGCTATTTCCTCCTCGACGCCAATCGCACGCCGGGCGCCCCTGACGCCTTCGCGAGCGATCCTTCGGTGCGCGAGAGCCTCGACCGGCTGGCGGGCGGGATCGCGGCCTTTCTCTAGCCGGCGCTCTCAGTCTTCACGCCGCAGGAGCAGCCGCGGAAAGCGCTCTCCCCATTCGAGGCACGAGGCACGAGGCGTGAGGCGTGAGGCGTGAGATCAAGCGATCCGATGCTAGCATTGGTCTGAGCGCGTGCCATATGCTCCGCTCTCGTGCCTCACGCCTCATGCCTCTCACGTCTAAACCATGCCCTTCCCCCGCATTCACTGTGATGTCCGCCTCGGCCCCGGCGCGCAGATCGCCCTCGCGCCGGAAGCCGCGCAGCACGTGGGCAAGGCCTTGCGCCTCAAGTCGGGAGACGCCATCGTGGTCTTCGACGGGCGCGGCGGCGAATACGAAGCGGCCATCCAGAGGATCGACAAGGACCGGGTCGACGTGAAAGTCGGAGCATGGCGCGACGTCGAGACCGAGGCGCCCATCGCCACGGGGCTCGTGCAGGGCCTTCCCGAAGGCGACAAGATGGACTGGGTCATCCAGAAGTCGGTGGAGCTCGGCGTGGCCTGGATCCAGCCGCTCGTCTGCGACCGCAGCGTCGTGCGCCTTTCGGCGGAGCGCGCCGCGCGCCGCGAGGCGCACTGGCGCCGCGTCGCCATCGCCGCATGCGAGCAGTCGGGGCGCAACCGCGTGCCGCAGGTGCGTCCGACGCTGGGGTTCATGAGCTGGGTCGCGGTCCCCACCGAGGGCCGGCGCTGGGTGCTAACGCCCGGCGCGAGCGCGCTCGCCGCGCAAGCCAAGCCCGAGGGCGCCATCGACCTTCTCATCGGCCCCGAAGGCGGGCTCTCCGAGCGCGAGCAGGATCTCGCCGTGTCCCAGGGATGCGTTCCCGTCTCGCTCGGGCCGCGCGTGCTGCGCACGGAGTCCGCGCCGCTCGCCGCGCTTGCCGCGATCAACGCGCTCTGGGGCGACTTCGCAAGCTAGAATCGCGGCCATGGCGAAGAACCCCAGGCTCAAGACCGAAGCCTTCGTGAAATGGTTTCGCGCCGCCACGCCTTATATCCATCGGTGGGGCGGGGCGACCTTCGTGATCGCCTTCGGCGGCGAGGTGCTCGCCGACGGCGAGTTCCAGCAGCTCACGCACGACATCAACGTGCTCGTGAGCCTGGAGGTGCGCGTGGTGCTGGTCCACGGCACGCGCCCGCAGATCGAGGAGCAGATGCGCCAGCACGGAGTCGAGCCCCGCTACGAGCAGAACCGCCGCGTGACCGACGGCAAGGCGCTCGCGTGCGTGAAGGAGGCGAACGGCATCGTGAGGGTCGAGATGGAGGCGCTCCTTTCGATGGAGCTCACCAACAGCCCCATGTGGGGCGCCGACATCCGCGTCTCCTCGGGCAACTTCGTCACCGCGAAGCCGGTGGGCGTCGTGAAGGGCGTCGACTTCCAGCATACGGGCGAAGTGCGCAAGATCGACGCCGAAGGCATCCGCCGGCGCCTCGAGGATCACGAGGTGGTGCTCATCTCCCCGCTCGGCTTTTCCCCCACGGGCGACGTCTTCAACTGCACGCTCGAGGATGTGGCGACCTCCACCGCGATCGCGCTGCAGGCGGACAAGCTCGTCTTCCTCACCGAGACCGCGGGCGCCCTCGACGCGAAGGGCCGCCTCATCTCAGAGCTCACGGTGAAGCAGGCGAACGAGCTCACCGACTCCAACAACCTCCCCGAGGACGTGCAGATCTACCTGCCGTGCGCGATCAAGGCCTGCGCCCACGGCGTGAAGCGCGCGCACCTCATCAGCCGCCACGTGGACGGAGCGCTCCTGATCGAGCTCTTCACCCACCATGGCATCGGCACGATGGTGGTGCCCGAATCACCCGAGAACATCCGCGCGGCCAATGCCGAGGACGTCGCCGGCATTTTGCAGATCCTCGAGCCGCTCGAGCAGCAGGGCGTGCTGGTGAAACGCGAGCGCGAGACGCTCGAGAGCGAGATCGGCAGGTTCTTCGTGATCGAAGCCGAGGGGAACATTCTCGGCTGCGCGGCGCTCTACTCGTTCCCGGACAGGAAGACCGCGGAGCTCGCCGGCCTCGCGGTGAACCCGTTCTACCGCGACGGCGGGCGCGGGGAGCGCCTGCTCGCCTTTGCCGAGGCGAAAGCGCGCTCCTCGGGCATGAAGTCGATCTTCGTGCTCTCGACGCGCACCACGCACTGGTTCATCGAGCGCGGCTTCGTCGAGACCGACCCCGGATGGCTCCCGGAAGGCAAGGCGGCGCTCTACAACTACGACCGGCGGTCGAAGGTCTTCGTGAAGGAAATCTGATGGCGAGAATGGTGAATTGCGTGAAGCTCAAGAAGGAAGCCGAAGGCCTCGACTTTCCCCCTTATCCGGGCGAGCTCGGCAAGCGCCTCTGGGAGAGTGTCTCGAAGGAGGCCTGGAAGGGCTGGCTCGAGCACCAGAAGATGCTGGTGAACGAGAACCGCCTGAACCTCGCCGATCCGCGCGCGCGCAAATACCTCGACGAGCAGATGCGCAAGCACTTCTTCGGCGAAGGCGCCGACGCCGCCCAGGGCTACGTGCCGAAGACCTAGCGGGGCGCTCCCGGGCGGTTGAGGGTGCGCACCCCCTGGCCGGTCCCGAGCAGGAGGACGTCGGCGGGCCGGCGCGCGAAGATGCCGTTTTCCACGACGCCCGCGATGGCGCCGATCTCGGCCTCGAGCTCCACCGGCCTCGCGATCGAAAGCCCGCGCACGTCGAGGATGAGGTTGCCGTTGTCGGTGGTCACGCCCGCGCGAAGCTGCGGCATGCCGCCGGTCACCTTCACGAGCGCTCGCCCGACAAAGCTCCTCGCCATCGGGATCACTTCAACCGGCAGCGGGAATTTTCCCAGGACTCCGACGAGCTTCCCGGCATCCGCGATGCAGACGAACCTCGCGCTCGCGGCGGCGACGATCTTCTCGCGCGTGAGCGCGGCCCCGCCGCCCTTGATCATCGTGAGGTGCTCGGTCACCTCGTCCGCGCCGTCCACGTAGAGGTCGCAGCCGTCGGTGTCGTTCAGCTCGACCACCGCAATCTTCAGCTCCCGCAGGCGCTTCGCGCTCGCCTCCGAGCTCGCCACGGTCGACTTGATGCGCGCGCGCTTCGAGGCGAGGGCTTCGATGAAGAAATTCACGGTGGAGCCCGTGCCCACGCCCACCACCATGTCGTCCTCGACGTAGGCGAGCGCCGCCTCGGCGGCGGCCTTCTTCTGCGCGTTGGTGTCCATGGGCGCGAGGATAACCCAGCCGGGCTTCTTGATATGCTTCGCCGATGAAGCTCGACCGCTATCTCGAGAGGATCCTCACCGCGAAGGTCTACGACGTCGCGATCGAAAGCCCGCTCGAACCCGCCCCGGCGATCTCGCGGCGCACGGGCAACCACATCCTGCTCAAGCGCGAGGACAAGCAGCCGATCTTCTCGTTCAAGCTGCGCGGGGCGTACAACAAGATGGCGAGCCTCGACGCGGCGCAGATGAAGCGCGGGGTGATCTGCGCGAGCGCCGGCAACCACGCGCAGGGCGTGGCGCTCGCCGCGCAGAAGCTCGGCGTGCGCGCGACCATCGTGATGCCGGTCACCACGCCGCGCATCAAGGTCGCCGCGGTCGCCGCGCGCGGGGCGAAGGTCGAGCTGCATGGCGACAGCTACTTCGAGGCGTCGCGCCATGCGGTGGCGCTCGCGCGCAAGACCGGCGCCACTTTCGTGCACCCGTACGACGATCCCATGGTGATCGCGGGCCAGGGCACCGTCGGCCTCGAGATCCTGCGCCAGCACCCGCGCCCGATCGACGCGATCTTCGTTCCCGTGGGCGGCGGCGGCCTCATCGCCGGCATCGCCGCCTACGTGAAGCGCGTGGCGCCGAAGACGAAAGTGATCGGCGTGGAGCCCGTGGACGCGGCGGCGATGTGGCACTCGCTGAAGGCCGGCAAGCGCGTGACGCTGCCGCACGTGAACCTCTTCGCGGACGGGGTGGCCGTGCGCCAGGTGGGCCGCGAGACCTTTCGCATCGCGCGCGAGCTCGTGGACGACATGGTGCTGGTGGACACGGACGAGATCTGCGCGGCCATCAAGGACATCTTCGAGGACACGCGCACGGTGCTCGAGCCCTCCGGCGCCTTGTCGCTCGCGGGCGCGAAGCGCTGGATCGAGCGGCGCGGCGCGAAGGGGCGCACCCTGGTCGCGGTGGCGAGCGGCGCCAACATGAATTTCGATCGCCTGCGCTTCGTCGCCGAGCGCGCCGAGCTGGGCGAGCATCGCGAGGCGGTGCTCGCGGTGACGATTCCCGAGCGCCCGGGAAGCTTTCGCGAGCTGTGTGAACTGCTGGGCAAGCGCAGCGTGACCGAGTTCAACTACCGCTTCGCGCCGGGACGCGAGGCCCACGTATTCCTCGGCGTGGCGGTGGCCGGGCGCGAAGAGACCGAGCGCCTCATCGCGGGCCTCGCGCGCCACGGCATGCCGGCGGTGGACCTCTCCGACAACGAGATGGCGAAGCTGCACGGGCGCCACCTCGTGGGCGGGCGCGCGCCGGGAAAGACGTCCGAGCTCCTCTATCGCTTCGAGTTTCCGGAGCGCCCCGGCGCCCTCATGAACTTCCTCACGCGCATGGGCTCGACCTGGAACATCACGCTCTTCCACTACCGCAACCACGGCGCCGACGTGGGCCGCGTGCTCGTGGGGATGCAGGTGCCCCAGCGCGACGAGGCGGGCCTGCGGCGGTTCCTGCGCGAGCTGGGCTACGACTATGCCGACGAGTCGCGCAACCCCGCGTACCGCTTCTTCCTGAAGTGAGCGAGGTCCTAGATCGCGCGCTGGCGACCCATCGAAGCGTGGCGCGAAAGGGCATCTTGTGTCCTCGCGCCCGCAAGTTACGCGACAGAAACGCGAAATATTGTGCTTCTCGCGCCCCGTAACCACTAAATATGGTGTCGATGGCAAATTGTTTCCGATGGCACGGCGGTTGCGAGGTAAGCCTCGCACGAACGAATCCGGTGCCGTCGCACCCCTAAACGCAGCAACAAGGAGAACCACTTGAAGAAAGTCCAGCAAGGTTTCACCCTGATCGAACTGATGATCGTCGTCGCGATCATCGGCATCCTGGCGGCCATCGCCATTCCGGCGTACCAGGACTACACGATCCGCTCGAAAGTGACCGAGCTGATCAACGCCGCGGGCGTCTGCAAGACCTCCGTCGCGGAGTACTACCAGTCCCTCGGCGTG
>JBBRTF010000006.1:0-124691 GCA_038244725.1 Burkholderiales bacterium | reverse complement strand
GCCGAAATGATAGCCGGCGTACGTAGCCATCTGCATCGTCGGCAGAAACAACCTCATGTGATCCGCAATCTGTTTCAGGAAAAGCATGTTCGTTATGCCGCGTGACCAACTCACGCACTATTTGCCGGCCTCCTCAGTAACTACTTCAGGATTGGTTGTGGCGGTATGGCGTAGTAGTGGATCGATATAGTTGTTAGTGCGCTCATTGTTGAGAAAATCGTCGAGGATGTTGTCCAGGCGCCTCGAAAAATTCTCAAACGAAAAGTAGCTCAGTCCCTCTGGAACCACACCTTTCTTCGTCGCAAGGGCCGAGAAGATTGCTCGTTTGGTCTCTTCGCGATTGTCCGGATCAGCTAAGTGGCCCATGAGTCCATCGCGCACAGCCTCGCGCCCTCCGTCTTTGCTACTAGCCACTACCGGAATTCCGCTTGCAAGCGCCTCGAGAAAGACAAACCCAAATCCTTCGCCCTTGCTTGGCATGACAAAAGCATCGGCAAGTCGGTAGTGCGCGGCCTTCTCGCTTTCGGAAACGAATCCAGTGAATATCACGTGCTCTCCAAGGCCTAAATCGTTGACCTTTTGCTCAAGGCGAGCACGGTCTCCACCAGTTCCGGCCACTAAGTAAGCGAGGTCCGGGGATTCACGAATCAGATCGGGCATTAGGTCAATTACGGAATCGAAGCCCTTGTAGCGCTCCTGTGTGGCTAGTCGTCCCAACGTCATTAAGACCTTGCGGCCTTGCAGGCCGTACCGAGCGATGAGCTCATCCGGCGCCGGACCTGTGTCGTAACGATTTAGATGAATTGCGTTAGGTAGCAGCTTTATCTTTGAGGAAGGTACCCTAGACCACTCTGTAAATCGTTGTGCAGTGATCGCACTAATAGAAATGATGAGATCGGCTCTCGAGCAAAGGAATCTCGAAAGGAAAGATCGAGAACCCCACGCCTCGATTCCATAGATAAAAAGGATCAGCGGGGAGGTTTTCCAAAGACTCGCCAGCCATGCTATGGGAAGAAGATTGATGTGACCGCAGAACACTAAGGTGGTCGATTTGCTTGATGCGAGATGCTTCAGAACTTCGAAAATGTAGCGCAGCTTCGAACTGATCCCCTTGGTCTTATAGTCTAGTTTGGATGGAATGACGTCGTTCCCATTTGGCATGGATCTCGGAAACACTGTTAGAGCGAAAGGATTCGCGGAGAGCAGTAGCGCTTCCAAGACGTCTCTGTTGTACAGGGCAATTCCACCGTTGCTTCCGTAGGCGTCAGGAATAAAGCTAAGAACTCGAACTGGGGGGGCCACTGGCAACACGATATGAGCCCATCCACGCAGTCCTCGTGGAAGTCGTCTTTCGTTGGTCTTATCTGCGATCCATTGCCGCACTGGAGTAGAAAATCCAGTCTTTAAGCGCGCACGGTGGCGCGGCGAAAGATTGAGCGGAATCGTATCCGCAATATTGCGTTTCGTTAGCGCGTGCCCCTGTGCGCGAAGGGTAATAACCCGCTCAAAAAGCTCGACGTCTACAAAGGGCACTCGGATTTCAACGGAATGAGCCATCCCTGCCCAATCTGAATCGCGAAGCAATTGGCCTCGCAGATAAAGCTCGGTCTCGAGCACGGAGATCTGCGCTTTGCTGCCTTTCACTCCAACAATTGCGGTCTCAAGGGATTGCAACGTTTGAAGCTTCTCCAATCCTGATGCGATGGTTGCTTCGTCAAGAAAGGCTCGGAGTTCCCAAGGCAAGTACAACGCTCGCCTCAAGAAATATGCTCCTGCTACCGTTCCTCCATACTCTAATGCGCTCGAGTACTTCGGCGAGGTGATTAAGCTGAGTAGCGGCGACGAAATACTCCGCAGTGCAATTCCTGCGCGGGAGAAGGACTTAGAGAATCGAAGCGCATGCGCCAACACAGGCACTTGCCGGAACGTCGGGTATCCGGAAAACAGCTCATCGCCTCCCAATCCCGAAAGTGCAACCTTGAGGCCAGAAGCGGCAGCGGCCTTGCTTACGAAGTAAGTGTTGACACCGTCAATACTGGGCTGGTCCATTGAATCCAGTATTGATTGCTGATCATTCAAGAATTCGCCGCGGGTTACCCAATTAGTAATGTGCTGGGCGCCGCAAGCGCGAGAGAACTCCTCAGCGAATGGGACTTCGTCCTGGGGCGTCGCTCTAAATTCACTAAAGCCAAGCGTCAACGTTCGCAATCGACCGCCAAGACTCGCTGCGGCGTGACCAGCAATAGCGGATGAATCGATCCCAGCCGATAGGAACACCCCGACGGGAACATCCGCGACTAGATGGGCGCGGACCGAATCGGCAATCGCGACTCTAAGTTCCTCTGCCGGGTTCTGCCGCAAAACTTTCGGGCACTCAGCTACCTCCCTAATCTTGCTTCCGACATTGAAGTACTCTTCAATTCTTGGACATTTCCCCTGCTCGACAACGATCGTCGCGCCAGCGGGAACGCTCTTAATGTCTTCATACGTTGTGTAGGGCTCAGGAACCCATCCCCATATAAAGAACCCGACCACTCCAGCTGGACTTGGCTTGGTGCCTATCGCGTTGCTTCGTAGTAAAGCTTTAACCTGAGACGCAAAACGTATCGTTCGCCCGTCATCACTAAAGTAAAACGGTTTGATTCCAAAGTGATCTCGCGCTAGCAATAAGGTGTGAGCGCGAAGGTCCCAAATCGCGAATGCGAACATACCGCGAAGATGCTTGACCAAGTCTTTACCGTACTCGTCGTAGAGCGCGAGAATTACTTCTGTATCGGATTGCGTTAAGAAGCAGTGGCCTCGGGATGCCAGAGATGTGCGCAATTCGCGGTAATTATAAATCTCGCCGTTGAAGACGATGATCACGTCGCGGCGACTATTCCACATTGGCTGATCGCCAGACTCCGACAAGTCGATTATTGAAAGGCGACGGTGTGCTAGCCCGATCCTGGAATCGGGAGAAAGCCAAATTCCTGCTGCATCCGGGCCTCTTCTAATCATGGCATCGCGGATCGCGACAAGCTCCTCCTTGCTAACTGGGTGGGCGCCCTCTCCGAAATTAAATATTCCAACTATTCCGCACATGTTCGATCTGGGTCGCTTAGAAAAAAAGCTGTGAATCGCCATTGCAGCGATCTAGGCTCCGCGGCAGGAGGTTTATCCCATGTTGAATGATCTCGGCAATTACAAAGCGTGAAGATTGCAGCGGTCCCCATTTGTAAAGATGGGCGTGAGCTAAACCAAGGACAGAGCCAAGGTAGCCAGCCCTCAAGGGGAGCATCAGGATCCATTCCGCAAGTCGAAGACCTGGACCGCCAACCGCCCGCCACACTTGCCGCCTACCGCAAGATTGGCTCCATCACCCCCAATGCGCCGTCGGTAAAAGCCGAGCATTGCACTTAAGCTTGTCTGATGCCCACCGTTGCCTTTACCAGGCTCTATAGTAGCAACTTGGCACTTTAGGACGGTTGCAGACCCGGCGAGCGGCGGATCGAAAGTCACTCACTGCGACTGGGACGCATCTGGAATGTAAGGAAAATGCCATCAGCGACGTAGAAATCCGCAGGTCCATCGGGAGCGGTAGATTGAGACGGGTGATATTTGTAAATCGATACTTCTATCCAGACCATTCTGCGACGAGTCATATGCTGTATGACCTGGCATCAAACCTGACGGGGCCTGACGAGATTCACGTGATTACGAGCAGACTCCTCTACAGCAAAAATGGACGATCGTTGCCCTCATGCGAGCGCATCGAGTCCATTCAGGTGCACCGCGTGTGGACGTCGGCATTTGGTCGAGAGAGCACGGGAAGAATTTTCGACTACGTCACATTTTACGTGGCGGCGATGCTGAAGGTTGGCCGTCTTGCTCGACATGGTGATGTCGTCGTTGCAAAGACAGATCCTCCGGTCCTCTCGATCGCCGCCGCGATCGTCACTCAAATCAAGCGGGCGAGACTGGTAAATTGGCTCCAAGATCTTTTCCCCGAGATAGTTGAACGGGTCTCGACTAGAAAATGGGTTGGGGCGCTCCTTCGGCCCCTTCGCACAATGCGGAACTGGTCACTGCGCCACGCTGCGGCAAACGTGGCAATTGGAAGCCGCATGCGGGCATTGTTACTTTCGTCGGGGGTGCCCCCCGAAAAGGTCACTGTCATTCATAATTGGGCAGACGGCGAAGAAGTTGTTCCCATAGCACCTGCAAGTAATCAACTGCGTGGTGAGTGGGGTTTGCGTGACCACTTCGTCGTTGGATATTCCGGAAACTTGGGCCGGGTGCACGAATTGGACACCATAGTTGAAGCGGCACAAAGACTTCACGCCAAAGCAAATCTCACGTTCCTCTTCATAGGTGATGGTTTTCAACGTAAGCGACTCGAGACGGAATGCCTGTCGCGGGGCCTCAAGAATGTTATGTTCAAGCCCTACGTGGCGCGCTCAGAAATCGGGACTAGCCTGACAGTACCGAACGTACATCTCGTGTCACTCCACCCTGCGTTCGAAGGACTGGTCGTTCCAAGTAAGATCTACGGCGCAATGGCAGCGGGCGTGCCGGTTATTTTCATTGGAGACGTAAGCGGCGAAGCTGCAGATCTGCTGCTTTCCCCTCCACCCGCGGGGATCATTGTTGGCTCGCGCGACGCTGACGCCTTGGTAGCGGCCGTTTCTTTGCTGGAATCCAATCGCGAGATAGCCTCAGACATGGGGAAGGCAGGACGAGAGCGATTCCTTTGCAACTTCGAGCGTAAGGTAGCTCTGTCTCTGTGGGAAACACTGTTAGCTCGTCTTTAGCCGCAGCTTCTCAAGCGGGCTTTCGGGCGACGAGATGCGAGTGATCGAGCCATGCGATCGTGAATCCCGCATTTCGAAAAAGTTCGACAATTGACTGTGGAGCTTGCCCCTTTCCGCGCTTCTCAAGTGCGCCAAAGTGGATCTCGACGAATAGCGCTCGCAATGACGCTGTTCCCAGTGTCTCCTCCAGGCCGGCGAGAACGTCATCTTCGAATCCCTCGACGTCAATTTTTATAACGTTGGGGGCTAGTTCCGGGCGCAGGCGCACAAACTCGTCGCCCTGCATGACCTCAACCTCAACGACGTTTGCGGCTTGGACGAGCTCCCCGTCCCCGCCTATCTGATCGGTTACTCCGGACTCATCCCCGGAAAGGATGAAAGGTAACTTGGCACGTTTGGAACCCAATGCATACCTCAATGGGGTTATGTTCGTCGAAGCTGCACGGCAAGCGGCGTCCAGCTTTGGAAAAGTTCGCGGTGATGGTTCGAATGCCACGATTCGGCCACGAGATCCTACTCGGTCAGAAAGTTGGAGGGTGTAGTAACCAACGTTGGCGCCTACATCCCACACACAATCCCCAGTCCTGGCTTCGTCGAGAAGAGCCCTTGAGAAAGCCTCTTCGTAAGTGTGTGACTTAAGCAGAGGAGCCACTAGCCCTATCAGACCACTCTTGCGCGCAAGAGTCCGAAGCGTCAAGCCGATTGGGTGTGTCATCAACGGATACGGTTTCATGTTTGTCTTTCTTACTCCTCGCGCAAATGCGCTCCAAGGCGCTCCGCCAATGCAAGGAGCGTAAAGGAGGGATTGCCGGCACCGCAGCGTGGGAAAGTGGCGGTGCTCAACACGAACACATTGGAGAAGTCATGAACCCGACAATCTCGATCTACGGCGCCGTACTTCGAGGAGTCGTGCATTCTGAGCGTACCGGTTGGGTGAAATACTTCGCGAGGCCGTGGCGGATGATCCCCCAATGGCACCATTTCCACCGCGGCGCCCCACTTGGTGGAAGACCATGTATCAGCGAGATACTTGCGCGCGGTTTGGTGAGCAATCCGATCGCGTTCGCGCACCGCCCACGTCACCGAAAGATTGCGAGTCTCAGCAGTCGTTGAGTGATGATCCAAGTTGACGCGGTTTCGAGTGTCGGGAAATTGCTCCATGTCCAAATGAAGAGCGATGGTAGTTTCAGGTGGCCATTCGATTCGGCGGCGCATTATTACGCCCTTTGTAAGCCCGATGGCGGTTGGGATGTACTTCACTCCTGTTGTTAGGGTTCGCGCAAGTGCGAGCCAGTCTGAGCGTTGCGCGTAGCTTTGCGCATCATGAAGCCATCGGGGAAATCCTCTCTGGCTTGAGTAAACGATGTGGAGAAACCCGGCTGGAATTCCAAGCTCTCGCTCTAGTTCAGATGTTGTGAATAGTCGTTTGAAAAGAATTCCCGAGTGTTTGAGCCGAAGGCTGAAATACTCATGGAATAGAGCCAAGTCGCGGATACGCAGAGCGCATATAGGAATTGAGAGGTGGTCTTGGAGATTCGAGCCCACCTGGAACTCTCGATTCATGAACGGAGATTCTTGCAAGAGATCTAAGACTATCCGGGTGGACTCCAAGGCGCCGGCCGCAATTACCAACGATCGGTA
The DNA here is from genome assembly GCA_038244725.1 of Burkholderiales bacterium. Taxonomy (GTDB): domain Bacteria; phylum Pseudomonadota; class Gammaproteobacteria; order Burkholderiales; family Usitatibacteraceae; genus Usitatibacter. Next base: position 118,257 of record JBBRTF010000006.1, on the reverse strand, counting down.
GCACACCTCCATTTGTCCAGAGGGGCCTTCAAAACTGATCGAAGACGCGCCTCGACCCCCCGCTGTTGTTTGAGTTTGGATCCGTGTAATGCGCGATTCAAGGTGGATTTCGAGATGCTTGTCAGATTCTATTGAGGCTCGCCAGCGCGCAAACAAATTCCTAGATCTCGCGGGCAATGAGATCGCACAAGACTCGGAAAAACCCGCTCCGTCGTTCTGATCAGCGCGGTGGATGGATTCATACGCCCCCGCTGAAAGGCCGAGGTTTTCACAGACCGCGCGATAATGCGGCCCTAGCTCGTGTATTGAGAATGGCCAGGGATGCGATTCCCAGGCGATTTGATTGGACATTTCATGCAGAGCCATTGGGGTCAGTTGCCCGCCCCATAGGGTGGATGTCCCGCCTAAGCCGAAAGCCCGCCCCTCGAGGGCACCGAGATAAGTATCTTCCGGAAAAATTACGCTATCCGAAGCGGGGGGGGCCGCCGTCCTCGAGCCGCGCTCGAGTATCGAAACCGACATTCCAAGTCGCCGCAACAGCTGCGCCAGATAAAGGCCTGCCAGACCGGCGCCGACGATACAGACATCGCAGTTTGACCGGGCGAGACCGGAACCCGCGCCATTTCGAATCACGGAAACACAGTGGAATCTGATTGAAATGCTTTGCACATTTCGCGAATGTGATCCGCTTCTTTCGATGAAAAAAGAATTACGCCACGCGGGTTGCGCAATCTCGCCAGCTTTGCGAGGGTCTTCAGGGAGAGATCCGCGGAAGCATTCGTTTGAGGCGATCGGCCCGCGGCTCGCCGAAAGTATCCGTAGGTTATTTGCAGGTTGCGGCCTATTGCCGTCACATAATCGGCGTTGCGGGATTGGATCGAATCGGAAACCTGAAGCACTTCTGCCAAGGTTGGGCACGTCAATGCCAGCTTCGCCACAACTTGCGCGGACCCGGCGATCCCCACATGGCGCGCTAGCCCGCGTTTCTTTACCCCGGCGAACCATTCGGCCAATGCATCGGGTACAGCGATCATTTCTGGCGGCGGCTCATGCAAGAAAAGGATGTCCACGTAGTCACTATTTAGAGCTGCCAGGGAACGCGTCAGGTTCGCCTCCGCGGTGGCGGCGATATCGGGTCCGCTCAGAGGAAGGTACTTGGGCCAAACATATGGATTTCGCTTGCCCAATCTGGCTTTTCTCAAAGCCTTGGCTGCGTACATGAGGAGGGCAAACTTCTCTAACAGTGGATCCGCCAGGAGACCCACCTTCGTGCAAATTACGAGATCTTGCCGCCGGCTCTTGGCGAAAGTTCCTAATTCACGTTCCGCGAGCCCGTGCCCGTACAAGCGCGCGCAATCGAAGTGGCGGATCCCTTCCTCGTGTGCGACAGATAGCAGACGCTGACGGGACGAAGTCGAGAACAGGTGGTGAAGGGAAGCGGTCCCGAATCCAAGGCAGGACGAGTCAACATTCGTGTCTGGGATAACGGTCCTCATGCATCGGCCTGGGCGGCCATTCCCCACAAATGTAAGTCGATTTGATGCGGGGAGCGTATCACGACCCTCGACTTCGAAGCCGTTTGATGTTTGAAAACGCCTGTTGTGATGATGAATCAACCGGCAGCCATGAAGGCAAGTCTTCGCTTAGGCCCTATCCATTCAGAAGCCTTTGACCTGCCAGGGTTTTTCGGGCCAATCTTAACTTGAAAGAATGGCTCCTGGACTCACCGAGAGAGCCAATGAAGAAGAGCCGATTTACCGAAGAACAAAATGGTTGCCATGCTTCGCGAAGCGAATCGTACCGCGATCGCGGAAGTGTCCAAGAAATACAAGGTGAGCGACCAAACGCCGTACGGGTGCCGCAAACGCTTTGGTCCAGCTCGAGCCCGCCGACGTCAATCGGCTGCGCGCGCTCGAAACCGAGAACGCCAAGTTGAAGCGCATGCTCGCCGAGCGCGAAATGGTGATCGACACGATGAAGGAGATCAATCGGCGAAAGTGGTGAGCCCGCAGGCGCGTCGAGACCAGGTAGCGCTGATCGTTGAGCGCGGCCATTCGGCGAGACGTGCGTGCGGGCTGATCGGAGTGGCGCGCTCGATGCTGGGCTACCGGTCGATCCGCGCCGAGAAGGATGCGCCGGCGATTGCAGCAATGCGCTCGCTCTCGCCCCAGTAACCGCGCTTATGGCTATCGGCGAATCCGGATCTTCCTCGGGCGCGAAGGCCATCACATGGGACCGGAGCGCGCTCATCGTCTATGGAAGCGTGCCGGTTTGCAGCTGCCGCGTCGTCGCCCCGCGGCGCCGCGCCGCTACAGGCCGTCCTCGCCCTTTGCCACCGCTGGCGTCGTCGCGCTTGGGCGCCAAGGGTGTCGTTCATCACGGCGATCGAGGAAGCCAACACCTGTCGATTCGCTACTCCGAGCGCTTGGCCGAAGCGGGTCGTCCACACGGCCGTTGAGCGGAATGTAGGGAGCCCGAAGGGTGTTGTACGGCTACAACGGCCCAATTGACGGCTTGCCGCAAGAAAAGTAATATCCCCATCCGGATAGTGGTAATTTTTTCCAAGCCGCACAAGAACTTAGGCGGCGTTGTTCGGCTGGTTTCCAAGATTCGCAGGGATGATTCCGGATAACGGACGTGGCGCGACATATTCTCGCCACCTTCCCGGTTCAATTTTGAATTGAAGGGGAGTGACTCGTGATGACCAGGAAGAACTTGAAGATAGTAGTCACCGCGGTCCTTGTCGCGAGCTCGACGGCCGCCCTCGCGCAGACCACCACGGTCATTCGACCCGCGTATCAATATCCGGGCACCACGGGTAAAGGACCCGCGGCGAGCGTGCAGCTTGGCGATTCGCCGGTCTTCTTCACGCCCTACATGGGCCTCGCGGTCGGGCACGACGACAACCTCTTCCTCAGCAACGGCAACGAGAGGGGTTCCAACCTCGTCATCGCAAGCCCGGGCTTCAAGCTCGACGCGCGCACTGCCGCGAGCGTCTTCCAGTTGAGCTTCCAGTCGCAGCTCGGGCGCTATACGTCGAGCTCCGACGACAACTATTTCGACACCTACGGGCGCGCGCAGTACGACATGGCATTCAGCGGCCGCGCGTTCCTGCGCCTCGGCTTCGACTACATCCATGGCCACGATCCGCGCGGCTCCACCGATCGCGCCTTCGCCTCGTCGCCGGACAAATATCGCCTGTACAGCCCTAACGCCACGTTCTCGTACGGAGCACCGGGTGCACAGGGGCGCCTCGAGGTCTATTTCGCCGACGCCCACAAGAGCTACATCAACAATCACGATACGACCCGGTTCAGCGACCGCGACACCACCGAATACGGCACGGCCTTCTACTGGCGCGTGATGCCCAAGACGTACCTCCTGGCCGAAGTTCGCCAATCCGACATCAGCTACGAGGTCTCGACGGTGCCGGCGAGCGGCAGGGAGCGTCGTTACTACGTGGGGGCCTCGTGGGATGCCACCGCGGCCACGACGGGCACGTTGAAGGTGGGTCGCCTCGAGCGTGAATTCGATTCGGGCCGTCCGAAATTCACGGGATCGTCCTGGGAGGGCCTCATCACGTGGGCGCCGCGCACCTACTCGACGTTCGATTTCTACACGGCGCGCCAGACCAACGAATCCACCGGGCTCGGCAGCTTCATCCTGACGGACATCTACGGCGCGACCTGGAATCACGCGTGGAGCTCGACGGTGAATACAGCGGTGCTCGCCCGCGGCCAGCGCGACGACTACCAGGGCTTCGACCGCAACGACAAGACGGGCACGCTGGGATTCAAGGTGGGCTACAAGTTCCGCCGCTGGCTCACGCTCGGCGCGGAATTCAACCACATCCGCCGCGATTCGAACATCAACCTCTACGATTACGACAGGAACCTGTACCTGTTGACGGCCACGGCCTCGATGTAACGCTCCTCCCGCCGCTGGGGTCAACGAACCCCGGCGGCCAATCGTTTGGTGCACATGAAACGTATCGCCGGTTCATTCCTTCTCGTCGCGGCGTTCTTTTGCTCGCCGCTTTTCTCGCAGTCGCAGTCGCCGGCACTCTCCACCTACAAGCTGGGTTCCGGTGACATGATTTCGGTGCGCGTGTTGGGTGAAGAAGACCTCAAGCGCGAAAAGGTGCGACTCTCGGACGCCGGCACCCTTTCCTTTCCCGTGCTGGGCGAGATTCGCGTCAAGGGCATGACCGCCGCGGCCCTCGAGGAGTACATCACCAAGGGGTTGAAGGGCCGCTACCTCCTCAATCCGCAGGTCACCGTCTCCATCGACGAATACCGCAGCTTCTTCGTGAACGGCATGGTGGAGAAGCCGGGCGGGTATCCCTTCTCCCCGGGCCTCACGGTCCGCAAGGCGATCTCGATCGCCGGCGGCTTCAAGGAGCGCGCTTCCCGGGAGAAGATCAACATCATCCATGATGACGATCCCAAGCAGACTCCGCGCAAGGTGGACCTGAATACGTCCGTGCTTCCGGGCGACATCCTGACCATCGAGGAAAGCTTCTTTTGATGAATGACCTGACACTCCAGGAACGGCTGAAACCCGCGGACACCGACTTTTTCCCGAAGGAGGAAAGCCTCGACATCGTCGAATACTGGCGAGCGCTCTCGAAAAGGCGTTGGAGCATCCTCGGGCTCACCATTCTGGTCGGCATTCTCGCGATGCTCGTCGTCTCGAACATGCGCCCGCAATACCGGGCCTCGGCCACGCTCCTCATCGAGCAGGGGAAGAACAAGGTCGTCTCCATCGAGGAGGTCTACAGCCAGGGGATGATCCAGCGCGAGTACTACCAGACCCAGGTGGAGATCCTGAAGAGCGAGGAGCTCGCGAGGAAGGTCGTGCAGAAGCTCAAGCTCACGACGAATCCCGAGTACGATCCGCGGCAGTCTCCGCCCGGATGGTTCGCGCGCCTCACCGGCGCCGAATCTGCGTTCGATCAGCCCACAATGAGCGAGGAGGACGTGATCAAGCGTGTGGTGGCGCGTTTCAAGCGCGACCTCCAGATCCAGCTCGTGCGCAACACCCAGTTGGTGCAGATCACCTTCGTGTCGCATGACAAGGAGCTCGCCGCACAGGTCCCCAACGCGCTCGCCGATATCTACATCGAGAGCGACCTTGACGCGCGCATGGCGATGACGCAGAAGGCCTCGGAATGGCTGCGCGAGCGCATGGGCGAGCTTCGCACCAAGGTCGATACCTCCGAGAAGGCCTTGCAGGACTACCGCGATCGCGAAAGGATCGTCGACACCAAGGGGCTCGCGATGTCGGGCGCCGGCCGCCAGTTGGAGGAGCTCACCAAGAATCTCGTGGAGGCGCGGCAGAAGCGGGCCGAGGCTGAAAGCGCCTATTCGATGGTGCAGCAGATCAAGACGGGTAAGACGCAGGCCAGCTACGAAAGCGTTCCCGTCGTGCTTCGCAACCCGCTCGTGCAGCGCATGAAGGAAATCGAGGCCGAGGCGGACCGGCGCCTTACCGATGCGTCGAAGCGTTACGGACCCGAGCATCCGAAGATGGTGCAGGCCAAGGCGGAGCTGGAAGCGGCCAGGGAAAACACGCGCAAGCAGATGGAGATCGTCGTCGGCGGCCTGCAGAAGGACTACGAGGCGGCGCGCGCGAACGAAGCCGCCGTGGCGAACGCATTGGCGCAAAGCAAGGTGGATATCCAGGGCATCAACCGCAAGGAATTCCAGCTCGGCGTGCTGGAGCGCGAGGTTTCCCAGAACCGCAACCTCTACGACATGTTCGTCAATCGCCTGAAGGAAACCAGCGCCGCGGGGGACCTCCAGTCGACCGTCGCACGCGTCATCGATCCGGCGACTATTCCCTCGATGGCCTTCGCACCCCACAAGGCCCAGATCGTCGCGATCGCATCGGCGGTCACCCTGATTCTGGCCGCAATGCTGGCGCTCCTCCTCGATCGCCTCGCCAATACGCTCAACTCGACCACCGACGTCGAGAACCGCCTGGGCGTCCCGGCGCTGGGCGTGCTGCAGAAGATCAAGGGCTTCATGAAGAAGGGCTTCATCTCGGAGCTCGCGTTCTTCAACGACACGCAGTCGACCTTCTCCGAAGCCGTGCGTACCGTTCGAACCAGCGTCCTCATGTCTTCGCTCGACGAGGTGCACAAGGTCGTCGTCATCACTTCGTCCGTGCCGGAAGAAGGAAAGACGACGCTCTCGTTCAATTTGGCTTGTGCGCTCGGCCAGGTGAAGAAGGTACTGCTGGTGGACGGCGACCTGCGCCGGCCGAAGATCGGCAAGCTCACCGGGCGCGACGCCCGCAGCCCGGGCCTTGCGGATCTCGTGGCGGGCCAGGCGCAGGTGAGCCAGTGCGTGTTCTTCGACGACCGCGCCGGGATTCACATCCTTCCGGCCGGCACGGTTCCGCCGAACCCGCTGGAGCTCCTGAGCTCGAGGCGTTTTGAAGACGTGATCATGAAGCTGAAGGAAGCGTTCGACATCGTGCTGATCGACAGCGCCCCGCTGCAGCTGGTGAGCGACGCGCAGGTCATCTCCCAGTTCGCCTCGTCGGTGATCTACGTGGTGAAGGCTGATTCCACGCCCTACCAAGTTGCCCAGAACGGGCTGAAGAAGCTGCGCCGCGCCAATGCGCCGATCCTCGGCGTGGTGCTGAACCAGCTCGACCTCGAGAAGGCCGAGAGGTATTACGGCGAGTACAGCGGCTACAAGAGCTACAAGGGATACAAGAAGTACGGATACAGCAAGACGTACGGCCAATCCGACTGAAATGGTCTCACGCGCGCGCCTGCTCGTCGCGATCCCGGCCCTCGTGGTCCTGGCGATGATGAGCGCGCAGACGATCGGCCTCGCGAAGGCGGGCTCAGTGATGCACGACGTGAGCAAGGCGATGGACGGGTGGACCGCGGGAAAGGTGCCTGGGGTTCAGGCGATCGCGCAGATGCGCAGCGACCTGCAGCGTTCCACATTCGCGGCGGACGCGGATATCGAGGAGCTCCTCGGCCTCGTCGAGGCCCGCAGCGGCACGGAATACCTCGACGAGGCCCGTGTTCACCTGGTGAGTGCGCTCAGCCTGCGTCCCGGCTCGCCGTACACCTGGGCGAACCTGGCGCGCATCGACTATCGACTGGGGCTCACCGGCAAGGACTTCGAGAGGAAGCTCGTCCTCGCCGAGGAGCTCGGGCCCTACGAGCCGGACGTCCAGCGCGCCGAAGCGTACCTGGGGCTCGCGATGTGGGGCGAAATGGGGCCGGAAGCACGCGCCGCCGTGGAGCGGTCCGTCGCCGCCGGAATGCGCCGCAAGCCCTTGGAGATGCTGCAAATTGCCCAGAGGCGTGGTAGGCTCGCCGTAGCTTGCCGTTACTTCGGCCGTCACTCGCGCCTTTCCGATCCGAAGTGGTCCCAAACTTGCCAAAGCACGGAGGTAACATCATGAAGAAGATTTCCGTTTTGCTGGCGTTGCTGGCGCTCCTGTTCACCGACCTTGTGTTGGCGGCAAGCGCGGTCACCACCTCCGTCACGGGCTCTGCGCAGGTGCAGGCCGGGACTTCCGCTCCCCGCACGCTTCGCCAGGGCGATGAAGTGAGCCAGGGCGACACGATCATCACCGGCGCCAATTCCTCCATCGTCCTCAAGTTCGACGACGGCCAGGTGGCGGCGCTCACCGCGAACACGCGGATGACGGTGACGGCGTACCAATACAACCCCCGCACCGAAAACGGCAACGTGCTGCTCTCTCTCATCAGCGGCGGCATGCGCGCGATCACGGGCCTCATCGGGCGGCGTTCGCCGAACCAGGTGGCCTACCGCGCGGCGACGGCCACCATCGGCATTCGCGGCACCGACGGCACCATCGCCACCAACGGCACCGACGTCGTGGTGACGGTGAACGACGGCGTCATGACCCTCACGCAGGGCAACCTCGTGCTCACGATCTCCGCAGGCGAAGCGGTCTTCACTCGTCCGGGCGCAGCGCCGATCCGCGGCTCCATCGCGAGCGTGTTGTCGCAATTGCCGCCGGCGTTTGCCGCGGCGATCCGGGAGTCGGGCGCGCTCAACAACGTCGTGGCCCAGTCCAATCCGGGAACGCCCCGCCAAGGTGGCGACCAAGGGAACCAGGGTAACCAGGGTGGGCAGGGTGACCAAGGCGGCAACCAGGGCGGCAACCAGGGCGGCGGCACGCCCGGCGGCGGCGGTGGGGGCGGCGGCGGTGGCGCCAGCAACCGCTAGTTAGCACCGGTCGAATCACTCGAGGCCATCCCGACCACGCGGTCGGGGTGGCCTCTCAATTTGTAGACACCCATTTGGCTAGCCGCGACTCGAGGTCTCGGGCGGAAACCCTGCTCTTCTGGGGGTTGCTCCTGCTCCTCGTCTGGGCGCCCATTCCGCTCGGCAGCAACCGCTTCTGGCCGTGGACGCTCCTCGAGCTCCATGCGTTCCTGCTGCTCGGCGTGTGGCTCGTCCTTTGGGCCTTTGGAAAGGTGGAGCTCACCGATCCCGTGAAGCGCGCGTGGCCGGCGTGGATCGTCCTGGTACTCTGGCTCGCCTTGCAGGTGATCCCCATCATTCCGATGCCGCCTTCGTGGGTGGAGACCCTGTCCCCCAATGCCGCGCGCATCCAGTCCCTCGTGGCCGAGATCGGGATCAAGCGCGAGTCGATGACGCTCTCCGTCGATCCGCACGCCTCACGCGTCTCCCTCTACAAGACCGCCGCCTACCTCGCCGTCTTCTTCCTCACGCTGGTACTCGTCAATCGCCGCTCGCGGATCCGCGCTTTCGCGCTGGTGCTGGTCTACGCGGCGGTCGCGCAATCGATCTACGCGGTGCTCATGCACCTTGCCGGGATGCGCATCGAGATGCTCGGCACGGTGGTCGACCACACGGATGCGAGCGGCACCTTCGCCAACCGCAACCACCTCGCCGGCTTCCTCGAGATGAGCCTCGCCATCGGCATCGGGCTCCTGATCGCGGGGCTTTCCGACCGGGCCATCGGCTCGTGGAAGAAATTCGTCATGGTGACGATCGAGTGGATCTTGAGCCCGAAGATGATCCTGCGGCTCTCGCTTTGCATCCTCGTGATCGCGCTCACCACCACGCACTCGCGCATGGGGAACACGGGGTTCTTCTCGAGCCTGGTGATCGCGGGCGTGATCGGCATCGCGCTTTCCCGCTACGCCCCGCGCAACACCGTGATCCTCCTCGCAAGCCTCGTCGCGATCGACCTCCTCATCGTCGGCAGCTGGTTCGGCGTGGAGAAGCTCGCGCAACGTTTGGAGCAAACCACGGTCTCTGATGTCCAGGAGCGTGAAGATCCGGCGGCCTACAGCATCGACCTCATCAAGGATTACCCGGTGTTCGGCGCGGGTCCGGCCACGTTCTACGTCGTCTTTCCCAAGTATCGCCAGGAGAAAGTGGTGGCGTTCTTCGATTACGCGCACAACGACTACGCGCAGTTCGCGTCCGAATCCGGGCTGGTCGGGCTGGGGCTTCTGGGCGCCTTCGTCGTGTTCACCCTCGCCGCGGCGCTGCGCGCGCAATGGCTGCGCCGCGATCCGCTGATGCGAGGGATGTCCTTCGCTTGCATCATGGGCACCACCGCGATCCTCATCCACTCCTGGGTCGACTTCAACCTGCAGATTCCCGCCAACGCGATTCTCTTCATGGTCATCCTCGCGCTGGGCTGGATCTCGCTCTTCCACGATCGCCGCAACCCGAACGCATGAGAATCCTCGTCACCGGCGCCGCCGGATTCATCGGCTTCCACCTCTGCCAGCGCCTCCTCGCGCGCGGGGATTCGGTGGTGGGGCTCGACAACCTCAACGACTACTACGACGTGCGCCTGAAGGAGGCGCGCGTCGCGAAGCTCCTCGAATCGCGGGGCTTCGAGTTCGTGCGCGCGGACATCGCCGATCGCACCGCGATGGAGGGCGTCTTCTCCGGAGGGCGCTTCGACGCGATCGCGAGCCTCGCCGCGCAGGCGGGCGTGCGCTACTCGATCCAGAATCCCTACGCGTACGTCGAGGCGAACGTGATGGGCTTCATGAACGTGCTCGAGGGCGCGCGCCACCACGGCACCGGGCATCTCGTCTACGCGTCCACCAGCTCCATCTACGGCCTCAACACGCGCCTGCCGCTCGACGAGCGCCAGAACACAGACCATCCCGTATCGCTCTACGCGGCCACCAAGAAGGCCAACGAGGCGATGGCGCACTCGTACGCGCACCTCTTCGGCGTTCCCTGCACGGGGCTGCGCTTCTTCACGGTGTATGGGCCCTGGGGGCGGCCGGACATGGCGCTCTTCAAGTTCACGAAGGGGATCCTCGCGGGCGAGCCGATCCCGGTCTTCAACTCGGGAAAGATGGTGCGCGACTTCACCTACGTGGACGACATCGTCGAGGGCGTGGTGCGCACGATCGATCGTCCCGCCGAACCCGATCCGAAGTGGAATCCTGACGATCCCGATCCTTCGTCCAGCTCGGCGCCTTACCGCATCTACAACATCGGCAACAACGAGCGCGTGGAATTGATGCGCTACATCCACGCCATCGAGGCGGCGCTCGGCATGAAGGCGAAGCTGGATCTCCTGCCGATGCAAGCCGGCGATGTTCTCGCGACGGAGGCCGATACGAGCGCGCTGGCGGCCGCCACGGGATTCAAGCCGGCGACGTCGGTGGAGGAGGGCGTGAGACGGTTCGTGGAATGGTATCGGCTCTACTACAAGAGCTGATGTGTCCCCGATCTCGCACTGTCGCTGACTTTGTCGGTCATTATTTTATTTTTTGCGTCTGGGATGTGGAAGGCTCGCGGCCGTAAACGTCGTCGTAGCGGGTGATGTCTTCCTCGACCACGCGCTCGCCGACCTGCACCTCGATGATCTGGACGGGCTCGCCGCCGAGATTCTCGAGACGATGGCGCGCGCCGAGCGGGACGAATGTGCTCTCGTTGGGCCGCACTTCGAAGCGCTCCTGGTCGCGCGTGACGGTGGCGACTCCCGACAGGACCACCCAATGCTCGGAGCGATGGGCATGGCTTTGCAGGCTGAGGCGCCCCCCGGGATTCACCTCGATTCGCTTGATCTTGTACCCGGGAGCTTCGCCGAGCACGGTATAGCTTCCCCAGGGGCGGCGCACGGTGAGGTGCGTCACGTGCTCGGAGCCCTGGCGGCGAACGAGCTCATCGACGATCTTGCGCACATGCTGGCTCTCGCCGCGTCCCGAGACCAGGATCGCATCGGCGGTCTCGATCACGGAGATGTTCTCGACCCCCACGGCCGCGATCAGCCTGCTTTCGCTGCGGAAGTGGGAGTTCTTGCAATCGAACTGCAGGACGTTGCCCTGTTCGACGTTCCGGGCGGCATCCTTTTCCGATACGTCGTACACCGCGTCCCAGCTTCCGACGTCGGACCATCCGAATTTTCCCGGGACCATGAAGACGTCGGCGCTCTTTTCCAGGACGCCCTTGTCGATCGAGACGGAGGGGCACGCGGCGAAGTTGCGGCGAATGGATCCCTGAAGGTCCGGTCCTTGGTCGTCCCTGATCTTGTCGAGAGCGATGCCGAGTTGCGGAACGTGTTCGCGGATGGCGGCAAGAATCGCGCTCGCGCGCCACACGAACATTCCCGAATTCCAGAAGTAGTCGCCCGAGGCGAGGAACTGCTCGGCCGTCATGCGATCGGGCTTCTCGCGAAACTCCAACACCCTCTGGACATCGCTGCCGGGTTGCGAGCGAATGTATCCGAAGCCTGTCTCCGGGGCCGTGGGATAGATGCCGAATGTGACGAGCTTCCCGCCGCGCGCGGCTTCGATCGCGATTTCCAGCGCCTTGTGGAATGCCGGAATGTCCCTGATGAGGTGATCCGAAGGCAGCACGACCATGACGGGATCGTCGCCCTCGCGCAGGCACTGCAGGGCGGCGATGCCGATGGCGGGTGCGGTGTTTCTAGCCGCGGGCTCGATCAATGTCTTGAATGGCTGGAGCAGGCGATATCCCTCGCCCTTCGCGACGTCCTCTCCGGATACGACGAGGACCTGGGTGTCGTCGAGCAAGGGCCGGAGTCGAGCCACCGTCGCCTCGAAAAGCGTCTGGTCCCCCGCCAGCTGCAGGAACTGCTTGGGCGCGTGCATGCGCGACAACGGCCAGAGCCGCGTACCGGATCCTCCCGCGAGGACCACTGCCCGGACGTCATGAAAGCGCGACATGTCGAAAGCGGCGATGAAGTGGAATTAGCGTGAATATACCAGCCGGCCCTTGCCGCCCGGCGCTTCACGCTTACGCGTCAGTCATCTTTGTTTTTCATCGCCTTTCCCGCTATAATGCCGGGCTTAGCACTTCAATCCTTGCTCCACCGTCCGGCGCGGTCATCCATGACGCGGCGCCACAGCGCAACGGGGGGCTACACCATAAGGAGACTTCATGCGCCATTACGAGATCGTATTCATCGTGCATCCCGATCAAAGCGAGCAGGTGCCCGCGATGATCGAGCGATACCGCGGCACGATCACCCAGGGCAACGGCGTGATCCATCGAATCGAGGACTGGGGCCGGCGCCAGCTCGCCTATCCCATCGCGAAGGTGTTCAAGGCGCACTACGTGCTCATGAACATCGAGGTCTCCAACGAGACGCTCACCGAGCTCGAGACCGCGTTCAAGTTCAACGACGCGGTGCTTCGCCACCTCATCGTGAGCAAGAGCGAAGCCGAGACCGGTCCCTCCCCGATGATGAAGGAGGAGAAGTCCCGCAACGTGACCGATGGCCCCGCCGGCGACAAGCCCGCGGAGCGCGAAGGTTCCGCTCCCCCGCCCGCTGCTGCCGCGCCGCGTGAAAACGCCGCGCCGGCCCAATAAGGAATCCCCATGCCCAGACCATCTCCGCGTGGCAAAGGTAAAGGCAAAGGCAAGTTCGCCAAAGGCAAGGACGGCAAGAACCCGAATCGCGGCCTATTCCGCCGCCGCAAGTTCTGCCGCTTCACCGCCGAGAAGATCAAGGAAGTCGACTACAAGGACATCGCGATCCTGAAGGACTTCGTGAACGAGAACGGGAAGATCATCCCCGCGCGCATCACCGGCACCAAGGCGCGCTACCAGCGCCAGCTGGGCGTGGCGATCAAGCGCGCGCGCTTCCTCGCGCTGATCCACTTCACCGACCTGCACTGAGGCCCGCCATGCAAGTGATCCTGATGGAAAAAGTGGTGAACCTGGGCGGCCTGGGCGACGTGGTGAAGGTGAAGGACGGCTTCGCCCGCAACTTCCTCATCCCGCAGGGCAAGGCCAAGCGCGCCACCGACAAGAACCTGCAGGAGTTCGAGACGCGCCGCACCGAGCTCGAGAAGAAGGCCAACGAGCAGCTCACCGGCGCCCAGGAGCGCGCGGCGAAGATCGAGGGCATGAAGCTCGACATCGCGCAGAAGGCCGGCGTCGACGGGCGCCTCTTCGGCTCCGTGACCAACGCCGACATCGCGGAGGCCCTCGGCAAGCAGGGGCTCACCGTGAAGAAAGCCGAGATCCGCATGCCCACGGGCCCGTTGAAGCACATCGGCGAATTCCCGATCGTGGTCGCATTGCACTCGGACGTGCTTGCGAACATCATCGTGCATGTGGTCCCCGAGCAATAGCATCGGCTTCGAATCGCGATGGAGAAGGGCGCCTCCGGGCGCCCTTCTTGTTTCCGGAAGGCAGCACCCAGATGACTAACGCACCGAAAGCCGTTCCCACCCCGCCGTCATACCGGCGCATCTACGTCTCGTGGCACGAGCAGTGGACGCTCGCGCGCTACGTGGACCACTACCTCACGCAGCGCTCGATTCCCGTCTCGCCGGAGACGCGCACCGCCGTGATCCGCCGGATCGAGAAGTATCCCGCCAAGGGCGCGCTGAAGAAAGCCGACATGGATTACTACCTCGACCAGCATCCCGGCGATTTCACCGAACAAAAGTAGGCGCGACGTCGCATCGCGGCGACCGTTTTTTCGTGCCAACAGGGTCACCCCATGAGCCAGTGACAATTTATTTTCTACACACAAGTTGTCCACAGGTTTCCATATTGTGAGGGCTCGAACTCGGTGACACACTCTCGCCTCGCGGTGCCGGGGAGCGCCGCATCACCGCTGTTCGGGGAGATAAAACCTACTATGCCCTCGGCACCCGCCGGCTCGGAACGCTTTTCGCGTTCCGGCAGCGTCGCAGGCGACGCGCAAATCGAATCGCTGCGGCTTCCCCCTCACTCCGTCGAGGCGGAGCAGGCGGTGCTGGGCGGCCTCCTCCTTTCCAACTCGGCATGGGACCGCGTCGGCGACGTCATCGCCGAATCGGACTTCTACCGCGCCGACCACCGCGTGCTGTGGCGCACCATCACGCGCCTGGTGGAGGAGAACAAGCCCGCGGACGTGCTGACGGTCGCCGAGGCGCTGAAGCAGAACGGGGAGATCCAGGACGTCGGCGGCATCGCCTACCTGCACCAGCTTTCCTCGGGCACGCCGTCGGCCGCCAACATCCGCCGTTATGCCGAGATCGTGCGCGAGCGCGCGATCATGAGGAAGCTCGCCGAGGTCGGCACCACCATCGCCGATTCCGCCTATTCGCCCCAGGGGCGGGAGGCGCGCCAGCTGCTGGACGAGGCCGAGACCAAGATCCTCGAGATCGGGGAGTCCGGCGGGCGCTCCTCGGAGAGCTTCGCCAAGATGTCCAGCGTGCTCGCCGAGGTGATGAGCCGCCTGGACGAGCTCCACCGCAATCCCGCGAGCGTCACCGGCAAGGCCACCGGCTATACCGACCTGGACGAGATGACCACCGGCCTGCAGGACGGGGACCTCATCATCATCGCGGGACGGCCGAGCATGGGGAAGAGCCAGCCCCTCGACGCGAAGATCAAGACGCTCACCGGCTGGAAGGACATGGGCGCGCTGGAAGTGGGCGACGCCATCGCCTCGGTGGACGCCGCGCCCTCGATCGTCACCGGCATCTTCCCGCAGGGCGTGCGCCAGACCTATCGCATCACCTTCTCCGACGGGCGCAGCGCCGAATGCTGCGCGGAACACCTGTGGCGCGTCGATTTCCGCGAGTGGGCCGAGCCGCGCGTCCTCGAGACGAAGAAGATCTGGGAGATGCTCGGCAAGGCGCGCTACCAGCATCGCCTGTGGATCGAGCAGGTGAGCGGCGATTTCGGCCATTCCGATCCGCTCCCCGTCGATCCTTATACGCTGGGGCTGAAGCTCGCGCGCCACCAGACGGCGGAAATCTCCAGGCGGATTGCCGAGACCGCGCTCGCGCAGGGGGATGCCCCCGCGCCCCTCGCCTCCGGCTGGCAGGAAGCCATGCCTCCCGGCAATCCGACGCAGAAATTCATCCCGCGCATTTACCGCGACGCGGGGTGCGCCGCGCGGCTCGCGCTGCTGCAGGGGCTCCTGGATTGCGAGGGCTCGGTGGAGAAATCCGGCACCGTTCGCTTCTGCACTTCGAGCTATCGGCTGGCCCGCGACGTGGTCGAGCTGGTGCGTTCGCTCGGCGGCTGGTGCAACCTCGGCGACAAGCGCACGACTTATTCGTACCACGGGGCGAAGAAGGTCGGGCGCACCGGCTACGTCCTCAACATCCAGCATGCCGAGCCGCGCTCGCTCTTCAGGCTCGCCGAGAAACGCGATCGTCTTCCCGAGAGGAACGAGCGCGCCGGCAAGCCCGTGATCGTCTCGATCGTTCCCTCCCGGAACGTTCCCACGCAGTGCATCTCGGTGTCGCACCCCTCGCATCTCTATGTGACCGACGACTACGTGGTCACGCACAACACCGCGCTCTCGCTCAACATCGCCGAGCACGTGGGGTTGGAGCTGAAGCTCCCGGTGCTGGTCTTCTCCATGGAGATGGGGGGCACGCAGCTTGCACAGCGCCTGCTGGGGTCCGTGGGCAAGGTCGACGCGCAGAAGCTTCGCACCGGGCGGCTCGATCCCTCCGACTGGGACCGCCTCGGCACGGCCCTGGGGCGCCTCAATGAAGCGCCCATCCTCATCGACGACTCGCCGGGGTTGAATCCGCTCGAGCTCCGCGCGCGCGCGCGGCGCAAATGGCGCGAATACGGCGGCCTGGGCCTCATCGTGGTCGACTACATCCAGCTCATGCAGGGCACGGAGAGCGGCAGCAACGAGAACCGGGCCACGGAGCTGAGCGAAATCTCGCGAGGCTTGAAGAGCATGGCGAAAGAGCTCGCCTGCCCGGTGATCGCGCTCTCGCAGTTGAACCGCTCGCTCGAGCAACGCCCCAACAAGCGCCCGGTGATGTCGGATCTTCGCGAATGCGTGGTGGGCGAGACCCTTGTCGTGCTCGCTGACGGGCGCCGCGTTCCCATTCGCGACCTGGTCGGAACCGCGCCCAGGGTCCTCGCGGTCTCGGACGAAGGCAAGGTGCTCGAGGCGGATTCCGATTGCGTATGGGCGGTGGGATCCAAGCCCGTCTTCAAGGTGAGCCTTGCGAGCGGGCGATCGATCCGGGCGACGGCCCGGCATCGCCTGTTCGGCCCGGAAGGGTGGGTCGAGGTGGGAAATCTCCAGCCCGGCGCACGCCTTGCGTTATCGCGTTGCCTGCCGGCGCCGCGCGCGATGCTTCGCTGGCGCGACGAGGAATTGATCCTGCTCGGACACCTGGTCGGCGACGGAAGCTATCTCACGCACCAGCCGCTGCGCTACACCACGGCGTCCGAGGCCAACAGCGAAGCCGTGCGCGCAAGCGCCCAGGCCATGGGCTCGGAGGTCAAGCGCTACGCCGGGCGCGGCATGTGGCATCAACTCCTCGTGAGCGGCAATGGAAACCGCTGGCACCCGGAGGGCGTCGGCAAATGGTTGAAGCAACTCGGGGTGTACGGCCAACGCAGTCACGAGAAGCGGCTCCCTGCGCAAGTCTTCCAGCTTCCCGACGAACAAGTGGCGTTGCTGCTTCGTCATCTTTGGGCGACGGACGGCAGCATCGGTGTCCGGCCGCCGGGACAGAAGGGTTCGCACCGGGTTTATTTCGCGACCTCGAGCCGGGGGTTGGCCCTCGACGTGGCGGCACTTCTCATGCGCTTCGGCATCGTGGCGAGGATCGGCAAGTCCGTTAAGGCCGGCTACCGCGCGTGCTACTCGGTGGATGTGTCGGGCTCTTCGCATCAGAGGATCTTCCTCGAGCGGGTCGGCGCGTTCGGGCCTCGCGTTGCGGCCGCTGAAAAATTGCGCGCCGTCCTCGAAAGATGCGAGGCGAATACCCATGTCGATACGCTTCCCCGGGAGGCGTTCTCGGCAGTGCGCGCTTCGATGCATGCGCACGGGGTCACGACTCACGCAATGGCCACGATGCGAGGCACTTCGTACGGAGGGGATTCGCATTTCCGCTTCTCGCCCTCGCGCGAGATGATCGACGATTACGCGGACAAGCTTGGGGACGAAAGCTTGCGCAAGTGGCCCCGCTCCGATCTCTTCTGGGATCGGGTGGTGGCCATCGAGCCGGACGGTGAAGAGGAGGTCTTCGATTTGACGGTTCCCGGACCCTCGTCATGGCTTGCCGACGGCATCGTGAGCCACAACAGTGGAGCGCTCGAGCAGGACGCTGACGTGATCCTCTTCGTCTACCGCGACGAGGTCTACAACGAGGAATCCCCCGACAAGGGCATCGCCGAGATCATCATCGGCAAGCAGAGGAACGGCCCGATCGGCACCGTGAAGCTCACCTTCCTCGGCAAGCACACGCGCTTCGAGAATTATTCGGGAGCTTCGGGATATTGATAACCGGGGACAGACCTCGGTTATCGCTTGCGGATAACCGAGGTCTGTCCCCGGTTATCATCGGCTCAATGTCTCGCCCGATCCGCGCCACGATTTCGCTCCCCGCGCTGCGCCACAACTACGCAGTCGCCAAGCGCGCCGCGCCGCGCTCGAAGGTGTACGCGGTGGTGAAGGCCAATGCCTATGGGCACGGGATCACGCGGGTCACGCGAGCCCTCGCAGCCGCGGATGGATTCGCGACCGTGGAGCTCGATGGCGCGGTGGCCCTGCGAGCCGGGGGTTATGGCGGCCCGATCCTCCTCCTCGAGGGTTTCTTCGAGGCGGACGAGCTTCCGGTGCTTTGCGCCTCCGGCCTCGCGACCACGGTGCGCGATGACGAGCAGGTTCGCATGCTCGAGTCGAAGCGCCTCGCGAAGCCCCTCGACATTTTCTTCAAGATCAACACGGGAATGAATCGCCTCGGCTTCCCGGTCTCCCACGCCCGCGCGAGCCTCGAGCGCCTGCAGGCGAGCGGCGCCGCGAAGTCCATCACGCTGATGACGCATTTCGCCACCGCCGATGGCCCGCAGGGAATCGAGGAGGCGATGCGCCGCTTCGACGCCGCGACCCAGGGCATCGAGCTGCCCCGCAGCCTCGCCAACTCCGCCGCGATCTTCGCGCATCCCGAATCGCATGCGGACATCGCGCGCCTGGGCATCGGGCTTTATGGCGCGACGCCGTTCGCCGATCGCGATGCGCGCTCCCTCGGCCTCGAGCCCGCGATGACGCTCACCTCGGAGCTCATCGCGATCCAGGAGCTGGCCGCCGGCGAAACCATCGGCTACGGCGCGAGCTTTCGCAGCGAGCGCGCGATGCGCATCGGCGTCGTCGCGTGCGGCTACGCGGACGGCTATCCGCGCCACGCGCCCTCGGGAACGCCCATCGTGGTGGGCGGAGTGCGCACGAAGACCGCCGGGCGCGTTTCCATGGACATGATCACCGTAGACCTCGCGCCGGTTCCCCAGGCGCGCGTCGGCACGCCGGTCACGTTGTGGGGCGAGGGCCTTTCCATCGACGACGTCGCGACGGCCGCGGACACCGTGGGCTACGAGCTCATGTGCGCGCTCGCCGCGCGCGTTCCGGTCGTGGAAGCCGCCTGATGGCCAAAGCCAGGACCGTCTACACCTGCACCGAATGCGGCGGCCAGTCGCCCAAGTGGCAGGGACAATGCCCGCACTGCAGCGCATGGAACACGCTCTTGGAGACCGCCGTCGAGGCGACGGGCGCGGCCGGCAAGGCGGGGCTGCATCGATTCGCGAGCCTTGCCGGAACCAGCGAGATCGTGGCGCTCGGCGAGGTCGAGGCGGAGGATTTTCCGCGGCTCCCGACCCTCATCGGCGAGTTCGATCGCGTGCTGGGCGGCGGGCTCGTCGAGGGCGGCGTGGTCCTCATCGGCGGGGACCCCGGCATCGGCAAGTCGACCCTGCTGCTGCAAGCCGCGGCGCGCCTCGCCGAGCAGGTGCCGGTGCTCTACGTGACGGGCGAGGAATCGGCGCAGCAGATCGCGCTTCGCGCAAGGCGGCTCGGCGTGAACGCCTCCAAGGTGAGGCTCTTCTCCGAGATCGAGCTGGAGAAGATCCAGGCGACCCTCGCCTCGGCGAGGCCCAAGATCGCCATCATCGATTCCATCCAGACGCTCTACTCCGGCGCGCTCACCTCGGCGCCGGGCTCGGTCGCGCAGGTGCGCGAGTGCGCGGCGCAGCTCACGCGCTTCGCCAAGCAGAGCGGCACCACCATCATCTTCGTGGGCCACGTCACCAAGGAAGGCGCGCTCGCGGGCCCGCGCGTCCTCGAGCACATGGTGGACACGGTCCTCTACTTCGAGGGCGAGACGCACACGAGCTTTCGCCTCATCCGCGCGTTCAAGAACCGCTTCGGCGCGGTGAACGAGATCGGCGTCTTCGCGATGACGGAGAAGGGCCTTCGCGAGGTCACCAATCCGTCGGCGCTCTTCCTCTCGCAGCATCACGCGGGCGTGGCGGGCTCGTGCGTGATGGTGACGCAGGAGGGGACGCGGCCGCTGCTGGTGGAGCTCCAGGCGCTGGTCGATGAAGCGCACGGCATGTCGCCCAAACGCCTCACGGTCGGCCTCGAGCTGAATCGACTCGCGATGCTCCTCGCGGTCCTGCATCGCCACGCGGGCATCGCGTGCTTCGACCAGGACGTCTTCCTCAATGCGGTGGGCGGCGTGCGCATCGCGGAGCCGGGCGCGGACCTGGCGGTCACGCTCGCTGTGGTGTCGAGCCTTCGCAACCGTCCGCTGCCCGACAAGCACGTGGTGTTCGGCGAGGTGGGTCTCGCGGGCGAGGTGAGGCCCGTGCAGCGCGGCCAGGAGCGCCTGAAGGAAGCCGCCAAGCTCGGCTTCACCCACGCCATCATTCCCTCCGCCAACAAGCCGCGTCATGCGATCGCGGGGCTCGAGATCGTCGCCGTCGACCGCCTGGTCGAGGCGGTGGATTACCTCAAGGGGTAACAGCTCGCGTGAAAGTGCTCGTCCTCAGCAAGTACGGCCGGAGGCCGCGAGCTGCCGCCAGCGTTTCGTGCAGTTCCTGCCGCGCCTCGCGAAGGAGGGCATCGAGTGCACCATCTCGCTGCTCCTCGACGACGAATACCTCGAGCGGAAATTCGCCACCGGCCGCGCCGATCCCGGCCATGCGATGGGCGCCTATGCGTCTCGCGCGCGCGTGCTGCTGGGCGCGGGGCGCTACGATCTCGCCGTGATCCAGTACGAGCTCCTGCCCTTCGTGCCGAAAGGGATCGAATCGCTCCTGGGCGGATTCCGGCTGCCGTACGTCTATGATTTCGACGACGCGGTCTTCCACGCCTACGACCAGCATCGCAGCGCGCTGGTGCGGGGCACGCTGGGCGGCAAGATTCCGGCGGTCATCGGCGGCGCGCGGCATGTGCTCGCCGGCAGCGAATACCTCGCGGCCTACGCGCGCCGCTTCAACGCAGCGGTGGAGATCCTGCCGACGGTCGTAGATACCGAGCGCTATTCGCCGCGAGAAGGGTCGCGTCCGAGCGCGCCGTTCACCGTCGGCTGGATCGGCTCGCCCTCGACGGCGGCCTACCTTCTCGAAGCGATGCCGCCGCTGCGATCCTTCTTCGAGACCGGAGCGGCGCGCCTGGTCCTCGTCGGCGCGGGCCCCCTGGACCTGCACGGGTTTCCCGGCGAAGCGCGCGAATGGTCCGCGGCCTCCGAGGTCGACGACGTGCGCCGCTTCGACGTGGGGATCATGCCTCTGCCGGATACGCCGTGGGCGCGCGGCAAGTGCGGCTTCAAGGTGATCCAGTACATGGCCTGCGGCGTGCCGGTGATCGCCTCGCCCGTGGGCGCCAATCGCGACATCGTCGAGCACGGCGTGAACGGATTCCTCGCAAACACGCCCGAGGAATGGCTGCAGGCGATGCGCACGCTCGCCGAGCATCCGGCGGTGAGGAAAGCGATGGGAGACGCGGGCCGCCGAAAGGTCGAGCGCCAGTATTCGCTCGACTACGCCGCGCCCCGGCTCGCGCGCGCGCTTACTTCAGCAGCAGCGCGACGATGAGCCCGAGCGCGGCGAGCGCGAGCACGATGATCGCCGCTACCACCATGAGGTTGGTGGTGTTCTGCGAGGCCGCGATCATCGCGGGCGTCGGCGCCGGCGCCGGCGGCGCCGGACGCGCGGGCGCTTTCTTCTCCGGCGCGGGCGCTGTCTTGGGCGCGGGCTCCGCGCGCGGCGCAAGCGGGGAGCCGGGCTCGATCTTGCCCTTGTAGGCGCGCATCTTCTGCGTCGCCGTGATGTATTCCTTGAAATCGTCGACCTGGTCCGTCATGGCCGCCAGGCGCATGGTGGCGTCGAACGAGTCGAAGGTCTTGTTGATCGACAGGGGCTTCGCGTCGTCGTCGCTCTTGCCGGCGGCGTTGCCCATGGGAATCGTGTCCGTGTCCACCGCGCGGTCGGGCGCCACGATCGGTCGATTGCCCACCGGCGAGGTCACGGCCTTCAACGCGGTGGCCGGGCGCGAGTGGTCCATCTGCCGGCGCACCTCGCGAAGGTCGTCGGCGAGCTCCTTGATCGACTGGTAGCGGTCCTCCAGCAGCTTCGCCATCGCCTTGGCGACGATGAGGTCGAGCATCCCCGGGACGCCGCGGTTGTGCGCGGAGGGCGGGGGCGGCGTGGTGTTCACGGTCGCGTACATGATCGCGTTCACGTTGTCGCCGTCGAAGGGCGCGACGCCGGTGAGCGCCTCGTAGAGCACGACGCCCAGCGAGAAGATGTCGGAGCGCGCGTCGATCGCCTTGCCGATCACCTGCTCGGGGGACATGTAGCGCGGCGAGCCGAGGATCAATCCCGTCATCGTCTTCACCGCGGAGTTGGGCAGCCGGGCGATGCCGAAGTCGGTGATCTTGGCGATGCCCCCCTTCATCACCATGATGTTCGAGGGCTTCACGTCGCGGTGGACGATGTCCTGCTGGTGCGCGAACGAAAGCCCGTCGGCCACCTGCGTGATGATGTCCACGACCGCGTCGGGCGGCGGGATCTGGCCCGAGGCGATCATGTCCTTCAGCTCCTGGCCCTCGAGGAACTCCATCGCCATGTAGGCCACCTGGT
Source organism: Burkholderiales bacterium (assembly GCA_038244725.1). Taxonomy (GTDB): domain Bacteria; phylum Pseudomonadota; class Gammaproteobacteria; order Burkholderiales; family Usitatibacteraceae; genus Usitatibacter. The sequence goes on along the minus strand of JBBRTF010000006.1, from coordinate 95,887 downwards.
CGGTCTTGCCGACGTCGTAGATGGTGACGATGTTGGGGTGGTTCAGGCGCCCGGCGGCCTTGATCTCCTGCTGGAAGCGCGCCTCGTATTCCTCGAGCTCCTGGCGCGAGAGATTGAGGTTGATCGTCTTGATCGCGACGGTGCGGTCGATGATCGGGTCGACGGCCTTGTAGACGACGCCCATCGCCCCCTGGCCGATTTCCGAAACGATCTTGTAGCGTCCGAGCGTCGCGATCATCGAGGGTTCAGGGCTTCTTCGGCACGCTCGCGGTCGGCGGTGCTCCCTTGGATTTTTCCCGAGCCTCCTTCACCTCCCGCTCGTGCTGCAGCTTCTTCGCGTGCGCCTTGGCGCCCGCGAAGGTCTTGGTCCAGGACGGATGCCCGGCCTCGGCGGGCGTGAGGTCGAAGTCCGGCTCGACCTCGTAGATCTTCACGAACGCGGCGCGGCAGGAGCCGTACTTGCCATCGAGGCAGAGCGTGAAGGCCGCGAACTTCATCGCCTTCACCTGGTCGTCCTTCGACTTGAGGCCTTCCTTGAGCGCGCCCTCGAGGAGCGTGTACGCCGCGGGAAATTCGCCGGCGTCGTACTTCACCATGCCGTCGGCGAGCATCTGCTCGGCCTTGGCGAGCGGGAGGAGGGGCTTTCCCTGCTGGGCCTCGCGCTCGGCGATGAGCTGCGTGCGCACGTTGCGGTAGACCGGGCCCCAGATGGGATGGCCGTCCTCCGCCGGGGTGAGCGCGAATTCCGGGTAGATCTCGAAAGCCCTGCGGAACTCGTCGCGGCAGAGGGCTTCCCGCTGCGACACGCAGTGCGAGAACGCGATGTACTTGCGCGCGCGCGCCTGCTCGGCCTTGGAGAGCATGCCGTGCTCGAGCGAGGCGGTGAGGCTCTTCACGGCGTTGTCGTATTCGCCCACCTCGAACTGTTTCACACCGGTGGCGAGCTGCTCGGTGGCGCGCTCGCGCAGCACCGCCTCGGTGATCTGCGGCGCGGCGGGCGCGGGGGCCTGGCTCTTCTGCTGCATCTGCTCGCACGCTCCGAGGAGAAGCGCTGCGGCGACGAAGAGGATGCGGTGCGCAAGATTCGTTTTCATGGAGGTCACTGGAATTTGTGCCGGACGGTGAGCTCGTCGCGCGCCTTGAGGTCGAGATTCTCGATGTGGGCGGGAAAGGTCGTGTTGCGTACCTCGATCTTGTACTTGCCCGGCTCGAGCTTGAGCGCTTTCATCGGCGGCGTCACGCCGCGCGATTTCCCGTTCACGAAGATCTCACCCCACGGCTGGACCGCGAAGACCAGGGTCGCGGGCGGCAATGCGGGCTTCGATGGTTCGCCCTTGGTTTCTCCCCTGCTTGCGGCTTCGGCGGCGGCCTTCTCCTTCGCCGCCCTCTCGCCTTCCTTCTTCACGTCGCGCGCCGCCTTGTCCGAGGCCTCGGCGGCGGGCGGCGCCGCAGGCGGGACCGCGGAGGCGGGCGGCGCCTGCTCGAGCACTTTCGCGTCGGGCTTCGGTTCGGCCTTGGCCACCTCGAGGGGCTTCGGCGGCTCCGCGCCGGGCTGCGTCGCGGGGCGCGCGGCGGCAGCAGGCACGGCGACGGGAGGCGTAGTCGCGGCGGCGGCGTCGGGTTGCGTCGGATTCTTGACCGCGACGAGGACGCCGAGGATGAGCACGACGCCCGCAAGGCCCCCTGCGACCATGGTGAGCTTCTTCTTGTCCTGCACGAAGGCCGGCATGCTGAGCGTGACGGTCGAGGCGCCCGTGCTGGAGCCGGCGCGGCGCTGGTTCGGCGTGGTGGACGAGGCGCGGTCCTTCATGCCGTCCTTCGCCTTCTGTAGCGCGCCCTCGTGGTGCCCGACCACGTAGATCTCGTGCTCGCGCACGTGCTTGTCGGTGCGCGAGCCCTCGTAGTGGAAGAGCTTCGCGTACTCGGAAGCGAGGTTCGACACGACGTCGTAGTACGAGCGCGACACGACGATCTGCCCCGGGCGCGCGAAGCTCATGATGCGCTGCGCCACGTTGATGCCGTCGCCGATGATGTTGGGATGCCCGTTGATGTCCTTCACGAGTTTCACCGGGCCGAGGTTGATGCCCATGCGCACCGAGTCCTCGCCGGTGGCCTCCACGATGGTGGAGGTCATGCCCTCGGAGATCATCTTCTCCCGGAGCGAAAGCGTCACGAAGAGCGCGTCTTCCGGATCGCCGAGGAAACTGATGGCCACGCCGTCGCCCGTGTCGAGGATGATGCGGTCGTTGACGGGGATGTCCTTGATGGCCTCCGACAGGTTCGTCGTGAGGCTCGTCTTCAGGCGAATCTGCTCGGTGACGGGCTTCTTGGAATACCCCACCAGGTCGATGAAAACGACGCTGCAGATGAAGGTTCGGTTAGCCTGATCGAGCATATGGGCGGGCCGTCGGCCAGATTTTGATTTATTTGTGGTAATGCAGTGACTTACAAGCCGAATTTCGGGCAATTCCTAGTCTAACCGATTCCTCGCCCGGCCACCTGTGTCTTGCATCACATCTCCAGGGTACGTCCGTTGAAGGCCGCGCCCCCCGGCCCGAGGAGGTAGAGCACGCCGCGCGCCGCGTCCCGGGCCGTGCGCAATTTCGAGTGATCCTCCCCGGGATGGCTCTGCCCGCGCTGGGGCGTGGCGATCGGTCCCGGGATGAAGACGTTCATGCGTGGCCGCCCCTTGTGCTCGAGCTCGTCCCCCCACACCGCCGCCAGCGTGGACAGGCCCGCCTTCGACACCGCGAAGCCGCCCCAGTAGGCGAGCGGGTGAGCGCCATGCGTCTCCCCGGTAAAGACCACCGAGGAGTCGGGCGCCACGGCGAGGAGTGGAAGGCACGCCCTTGTGAGCGCAAACGGGGCCGCCAAGTTCACTTTGAGGAGCGTCATCCACTGCTCGATCGTCTGGTTGGCGAGCGGGCCGAGGGGCACGAAATGGCTCGCGCAATGGACCACCGCGTCGAGGCGCTTCAGGTCCCTGCGCACGAGCTGGTTCAAGGCCTCGTATTCGGGTGTCGCGGCCGTCGCGAGGTCGAGCGGGATGAGGGCGGGCTCGGGCCCTCCCGCGTCGGTGATCGCGTCGTAGGTGGCCTCCAGCTTCTCCAGGGTGCGCCCAAGGAGGGCGACGGTCGCGCCGTGCGCCGCCGCCTCGAGGGCCACCGCACGGCCCAGGCCCTGCCCGGCGCCCGTCACGAGGACCACCCGCCCCTGGAGGAGGTCGGCGGGAGGCTGGTAGTCGTCCGGCATCAATGCGCTCATGGCGTCCTCAGGTGCTGGAGGGTGATCTCGGCCGCGGCGCGGCCGCTCGCCACGGCGCTTTCCAGCGTGGCGGGGTAGGGGCTCTCGGTATAGTCGCCCGCGAGGACGAGCCCCGGGGCCACGGTCCTGTTGGCCGGCCTGAAGACGCCCGGCCTGCACGCGAACGTGGCGCGCTTCTCGACGATGACCTTGGTCCACAGCGGCGCGGCAAGACCCGGGACGACCGCGGCGATCTCGCGATGGGCGAGCGTGCCGAGCACGTCGTTGTCGAGCTCGAGATGCGGTCCGGAGGCGCTCATCACCGCGGCGAGGAGGCCGCGCGATCCCGAGAGCGCCTCGCGGTCGAACACCCACTGCACGTGGCCGCCGGCGAGGCCGATCATCGGAAAGGTCAGCTTCACGCTCGTCTCGTACTGGAGGTAGACGGTGGCGATCGGCTCGTGCGCCATCCCGCCCAGGCGCAGGCGCAGCGCATCGAGCGCGCGGCACGATTCGATGAGCCCGCCCACCTGGAACGGCGCCACCGCGCACACCACCGCGTCGAAGCGGCGCCTGCGAGCGCCAATGTCGATCGACCACCCGTCGGCGTCGGGCTCGATTGACGCGACACGCGTGCCGAGCGAGATCTCCGCCCCGCGCTCGCCAAGCCAGTCGATGGCGGCGTCGGGGAAGATCGCGGAGAGGTCCATCGCGGGAAGGAGGAGGTCGGAGTCCTCGCGCGCGCGGAAGAGCGCGTCGCGCAGCACGTTCGCGAAGACTTGCGCGTCGGCTTCGGCGACGGGTGTGTTGAGCGCGGCCACGCAAAGCGGCCCCCACAGCAGCTCGCGCGTCGCGCGCGTCTGGTGATGCGCATCGAGAAGCTGCGACACGGTGGTGCCGGCGGCTACCGCGAAATGGCTCCGCCGCAATGCAAGGGCCATGCGCACGGCGGCCCAACGATCGGCGCGCGCGATTCCGCGTGCGAAGGCGAGGGCGGCGGCCAGGTGCAGCGGCGCCGGCAGGCGCGGCGCGCGCATCGACAGGCGCCCCGGGAAATCGAGGGTGAGGGGCATGCGCTTCAGGGCGAGCCGCGAGGCGCCGACCTCGCGCATCAGCGCGAGGACTTCGCGGTACGCGCCGAGGAGGAGATGCTGGCCGTTGTCGAGGAGCGCGCCGCGATACTCGACGCGCCGCGCGCGTCCGCCCGGCGTGCGGTTCGCCTCGACGAGGCTCACCGCGACCCCGCCTAGCGTGAGATGGATCGAGGCGGCGAGCCCGGCATATCCCGCGCCCACCACCGCCACGCGACGCGCGAGGCTCAACCTTTCACCCACGTCTTCCACGCGATCCAGAGCTTGCGGAGCGGCGTGAGGGCGATGCGCTTGTCGAGGACGTCGAAGCGGTCGCGGCGGATCTCGTCCAGGAGCGTGCGGTAGATCGCCGCCATGATGAGGCCCGCGCGCTGGTTGGCGCGGTCCACGGGCGCGAGCTTCGAGAACGCGAGATCGTAGAAGGACTGCGCGCGCTCGGCCTGGAACTCCATCATGCGGCGAAACGCCTCGCCGTTTCGCCGCGCGAGGATGTCCTCGGCCGTGAGCCCGAAGCGCGCGAGCTCGTCCTGGGGCAGGTAGACGCGCTCGCGGCGCGCGTCCTCGCCCACGTCGCGGATGATGTTGGTGAGCTGGAACGCGAGGCCGAGGGACTCCGCGTACTCGAGCGTGAGCGGGTTGGCGAACCCGAAGATCGACGCCGAGAGCTGGCCCACCACCCCCGCGGCGCGATGGCAATAGAGCTTGAGCGACTCGAAGTCGGGATAGCGGTGGTAGACGAGGTCCATCTCCATGCCGTCGATGATCTCGTTCATGCGCGCCGCGTCCAGGGCGTAGGGCGCGACGAAGGGCGCGAGCGCGCGCGTGACCGGATGCTGGGGATGGCCCGCGAAAAGATTCGCGACCTCGGTGCGCCACCAGGCGAGCTTGGTGCGCGCGATGCCCACGTCCTTCACCTCGTCGGCGACATCGTCCACCTCGCGGCAGAACGCGTAGAGCGCGGTGATGGCGCGCCTGCGCTCGGCCGGCAGGAAGAGGAAGCTGTAGTAGAAGCTCGAGCCGCTCGCCGCGACTTTCTGCTGGCAGTATTCGTCTGGAGACATTGGCAATGTGGTGTCAGGTACGACTTTTCGGCGCCGGCGCCGCGGGAGGAAAAGTCGTACCTGACACGACTTTTCCCAGGATCTTCAACCAGTCGAGCTTCCCCAGCACGGGCCTCTTCCGAAACACGTCGCCGCCGACCGCGTCGATTTTATCGATTATCGCCGCGCCCCCCGCGACCGTCGCGCGAATCTCGAGGCCCATGCGCCCCGGAAGCGAGCGGCCGAGCGGCGCGCCGGCGGCGAGCATCGCGCGCGCGCGATCGCATTCGAACCGCATGAGCCCGGCCCATCGCGCGTCGGCATTCCCGTTGGCGATATCGGATTCGGCGACGGCGAAGCGCTCCATGTCCTCGCGCGGGATGTAGACGCGATCCTTCTTCCAGTCGACGGCCACGTCCTGCCAGAAGTTGACGAGCTGCAGCGCCGAGCAGATGTCGTCGGACTGCGCGAGGCTCGCCGCGTCCGTGCGCTCGAAGAGGTGCAGCAGCAGGCGGCCGACGGGATTGGCGGAGCGGCGCGAGTAGTCCAGGAGCTCCCCGAAGCCGGCGTAGCGCTTCTTCACCACGTCCTGCCTGAACGCGTCGATGAGGTCGGCGAGGAGCGGGAGGGGAAGCGCGTGCTCGCGCACCGCGCGCGCGATCGGCGCGAAGCGCGGCCCCGGATCGCGCCCCGCGCCGATCGCATCCAGCGCGCGCAGGTACTCGTCCAGTCCCTCGAGGCGTTGCGCGTCGGCGAGATCGCCCTCGTCTGCGATGTCGTCGGCACCCCGCGCGAAGCCGTAAATGGCCTCCACGGGCGTGCGCATCCGCGCCGGAAGCAGCACCGATGCGACGGGGAAGTTCTCGTAGTGGTCGACCGCCAATTGGATCACGGAAGGGCTTGAATTTTCGGGATTATATCGTTGGATTCGCGGCCGCTCGCGGAAATCGGGAAGCCCCTTTTTCGGTTATAATTCCGCGACCGCGAAAGTGGCGGAATTGGTAGACGCACTGGATTTAGGTTCCAGCGCCGAAAGGCATGTGGGTTCGAGTCCCTCCTTTCGCACCAGGTCGATTCGAAGAAACAAGAAAACTGGTGTCGAGGACTCATTTCGCCCCCCCGGGAATGGGTCTCCGACACCCGTTTTCAATCCCAAGAAATCCAACAAGGAAGACGCAATGCAGCAGGCAGTCCAGAACACATCGAGCGCGCTCGAGCGCAACATCACGGTGTCGGTGCCGATCGGCGAGATCGAGGCGGAGATCGCCACGCGCCTGAAGAAGCTCGCGCGCACGGTGAAGATGCAGGGGTTCCGCCCGGGCAAGGTCCCGCTCAAGATGGTGGAGCGCCAATACGGGTTCCAGGTGCGCCAGGAAGTCGTCACCGACACGGTCTTCAAGCGCTTCGACGAGGCGGTGAAGGGCCAGAACTACCGCGTCGCGGGCTATCCGAAGTTCCAGCCGGTGCAGGCGCCGCAGGGCGCGACCGCGATGGAATACACCGCCACGTTCGAGGTGTATCCCGAGGTGAGCGTGGGCGACGTCTCGTCGCGCGAAGTGAAGCGCCCGCAGACCGAGGTCCGCGACGAGGACGTGGCGAAGACCCTCGAGACGCTGCGCAAGCAGCGCGCCAAGTACAACAACGTCGAGCGTGCGGCCCGGGTGGGCGACCTCGTCAACATCGATTTCGAAGGCCTCATCGCGGGCCAGCCCTTCGAGGGCAACAAGGCCTCGAACTTCACCGTCGTCCTCGGCGAGGCGCGCATGCTCCCCGACTTCGAGGCGGCGCTCGCCGGCATGAAGCAGGGCGAGCAGAAGACCTTTCCGCTTACCTTCCCGCAGGATTACGACGAGCGCGTGCGCGGAAAGACCGCGGACTTCACCGTGACGGTGAACCACGTGGCCGAGCCGGAGCTGCCGCCCCTCGACGCGGAATTCGCAAGGCAGCTGGGGGTGGAGACCGGCGACATCGAGCGCCTGAAGAGGGAAGTTCGCGACAACATCGAGAAGGAAGTGGCCAAGCGCATCAAGTCCACCGTGAAGGAGCAGGTGATGGACGAGCTGCACAAGGCCGCCGCGTTCGAAGTGCCGCGCGCGCTCCTCGACTCCGAGATCCAGCGCATGCAGCAGCAGGCGGTGGAGGACTTGAAGCAGCGCGGCATGACCACCCAGGACCTCACCCTGCCCCCGGACCTGTTCACCGAGCGCGCCGCGCGGCGCATCAAGGTGGGGCTGCTGGTGGCCGAGCTCGTGAAGAAAAAAAACCTCCAGGCGCGCCCGGAGCAGGTGCGCAAGGTGATCGAGGAGCATGCCCAGAGCTTCGAGGAGCCCGAGCAGCTGGTGCGCTGGTATTACGGCGAGCCGTCGCGCCTGGCGGAAGTCGAGGCGCTCGTGATGGAGGACAACGTCGTAGAATGGGCGTTGGGGAATATGAGGATCGTCGACGAGAAGACGTCATTCGACGACCTGATGGGGACCAAGAAGGAATAGCCATGTTCATCAAGCACCAGCGCAACGAAAGCTACGAGGAGTCCGAGGGACTGGGCCTCATCCCGATGGTGGTCGAGCAGTCCGGGCGCGGCGAGCGCGCCTACGACATCTACTCGCGCCTGCTCAAGGAACGCATCATCTTCCTCGTGGGCCCCATCAGCGACGGCATGGCGAACCTCGTGGTCGCCCAGCTCCTCTTCCTCGAGAGCGAGAACCCGGACAAGGACATCCACCTCTACATCAACTCGCCCGGCGGCAGCGTCTCCGCGGGCATGGCGATGTACGACACCATGCAGTTCATCAAGGCCGACGTCTCCACCATGTGCACGGGCCTCGCCGCGAGCATGGGCGCGTTCCTGCTGGCCGCGGGGGCCAAGGGCAAGCGCTTCTGCCTGCCCAATTCCCGCGTGATGATCCACCAGCCTTCGGGCGGGTTTTCCGGCCAGGCCTCGGATATCGAGATCCACGCCAAGGAAGTGTTGTACTTGAAACGCAAGCTGAACGAGATGATGGCCCAGCACACGGGACAATCGATCGAGACCATCGAGCGCGATACCGATCGCGACAATTTCATGAGCGCCGAAGACGCGGTAAAGTATGGTCTGATAGACCGCGTGCTGAAGAACCGCACCGAGTCGTCGGTGGCGTAGCCCAGGAGACGTAGCGGCATATGACGGAAAAGGTCGGCGGCGAAAAGCTTCTCTATTGCTCCTTCTGCGGCAAGAGCCAGCACGAGGTGCGCAAGCTCATCGCCGGCCCGTCGGTCTTCATCTGCGACGAGTGCATCGACCTCTGCAACGACATCATCCGCGAGGAGGCCTCGACCGACACCGGCACCGGCAAGGTCACCAAGAGCGACCTTCCCAGCCCGCACGAGATCTGCGAGATCCTCGACCAGTACGTGATCGGCCAGATCCAGGCGAAGAAGATCCTCTCGGTCGCGGTCTACAACCACTACAAGCGCCTGAAGACGGGCGGCAAGCAGGACGAGGTCGAGCTCGCCAAGTCGAACATCCTGCTGATCGGTCCCACCGGCTCCGGCAAGACCCTCCTCGCGCAGACGCTCGCGCGGCTCCTGAACGTCCCCTTCGTGATCGCGGATGCGACGACCCTCACCGAAGCGGGCTACGTCGGCGAGGACGTCGAGAACATCATCCAGAAGCTGCTGCAGAAGTGCGACTACGACGTCGACAAGGCGCAGCGCGGCATCGTCTACATCGACGAGATCGACAAGATCTCGAGGAAGAGCGACAACCCCTCCATCACCCGCGACGTGAGCGGGGAGGGCGTGCAGCAGGCGCTCCTCAAGCTGATCGAGGGCACGATCGCCTCCGTGCCGCCGCAGGGCGGGCGCAAGCACCCGAACCAGGAGTTCGTGCAGGTCGACACCACCAACATCCTCTTCATCTGCGGGGGCGCCTTCGGCGGCCTGGAGAAGGTGATCCAGAACCGCACCGACCGCCACGGCATGGGCTTCGGCGCGCACGTGCGCTCCATGAGCGACCGGCAGGTGCTGAACGAGCTCCTCCACGACGTGGAGCCCGAGGACCTCATCAAGTACGGCCTCATCCCCGAATTCGTCGGGCGCCTGCCGGTGGTCGCGGTGCTGGACGAGCTCGACGCGGGCGCCCTGGTGAAGATCCTCATGGAGCCGAAGAACGCCCTGGTGAAGCAGTACCAGAAACTCCTCGCGATGGAGGGAGTCGAACTGGAGTTCCGGGAGCACGCGTTGCAAGCCATCGCCAAGCGAGCCCTCGAGCGCCGCACCGGCGCGCGCGGGCTGCGCTCGATCATTGAACATGCGCTTCTCGACATCATGTTCGACCTGCCCTCCCTCGCCAACGTCCAGAAGGTCGTGGTCGACGAGGGAGCGATCTCGGGCGATGGCAAGCCGTTGCTCATCTACTCCGACCAGCCGAAGGTCGCGAGTGGCCAGCAGTAGTTTCCCCAGCCTGCCTCACACCGCCCCCGCGGGGCTTGATCGGTTGTCCCGGCGCCCCCACGTTCTTCCGCATCCAACCCAGGAAATGCCATGACCGCACCGTCGTTTGCCGCTGAATCCCGCGTCCTGCCGCTCTTGCCGCTGCGCGACGTGGTGGTATTCCCGCACATGGTGATTCCGCTGTTCGTCGGGCGCCCGAAGTCGATCAAGGCGCTCGAGGCGGCCATGGAGGAGGGCAAGAACGTGGTCCTGGTGGCGCAGAAGAGCGCGGCCAAGGACGAGCCCAATCCCGAGGACCTCTACGACGTCGGCACGGTCTCGACCATCCTGCAGATGCTGAAGCTGCCCGACGGCACGGTGAAGGTGCTGGTGGAGGGCGTGCAGCGCGCGCGCATCGAGAAGGTGCTCACCGACAAGGTGAACTTCGAGGCCGAGATCGAGCTGATCCCGACCGAGGAGCCCGATTCCAACGAGGTCGAGGCGATGCGCCGCACGCTGCTCGCCCAGTTCGACCAGTACGTGAAGCTGAACAAGAAGATCCCGCCCGAGGTGCTCACCTCGCTTTCCGGGATCGACGGCGCCGGGCGCCTTTCGGACACCATCGCCGCGCACCTGCCGTTGAAGCTCGAGCAGAAGCAGCAGATCCTCGAGATGTTCCACGTGGGCCGGCGCCTGGAGCAACTGCTGCAGCTCCTCGAGACCGAGATCGACATCATGCAGGTGGAGAAGCGCATCCGCGGGCGCGTGAAGCGCCAGATGGAGAAGAGCCAGCGCGAGTACTACCTCAATGAGCAGGTGAAGGCGATCCAGAAGGAGCTCGGCGATTCCGAAGATGGCGCCGACCTGGACGAGCTCGAGAAGAAGATCAAGTCCGCGCACATGCCCAAGGAAGCCAAGGTGAAGGCCGACGCGGAATTGAAGAAGCTGAAGCTCATGTCGCCGATGAGCGCGGAAGCCACGGTCGTGCGCAACTACATCGACACGCTCGTGGGCCTGCCGTGGAAGAAGAAGTCGAAGGTGTCCACGGACCTCAAGAACTCCGAGAAGATCCTCGACGCCGACCATTACGGACTGGAGAAGATCAAGGAGCGCATCGTCGAGTACCTCGCGGTGCAGCAGCGCGTGGAGAAGCTCAAGGCGCCGATCCTTTGCCTGGTCGGCCCGCCCGGCGTGGGCAAGACCTCGCTCGGGCAGTCGATCGCGCGCGCCACCAACCGCAAGTTCGTGCGCATGTCGCTGGGCGGGGTGCGCGACGAGGCAGAGATCCGCGGCCACCGGCGCACCTACATCGGCTCGATGCCCGGCAAGATCCTGCAGAACATGACCAAGGTCGGCGTGAGGAACCCGCTCTTCCTGCTGGACGAGGTCGACAAGATGGGCATGGATTTCCGCGGCGATCCGTCCTCGGCGCTGCTGGAGGTTCTCGATCCGGAGCAGAACCACACCTTCACCGACCACTACGTGGAAGTCGAGTACGACCTCTCGGACGTGATGTTCGTCGCCACCGCGAACACGCTCAACATTCCCGCGCCGCTCCTCGACCGGATGGAGATCATCCGCCTCTCGGGCTACACCGAGGAGGAGAAGGTGCACATCGCCAGGCAGTACCTGCTACCCAAGCAGTTCAAGGCGAACGGCATCAAGGACGGCGAGCTCACCGTCACGGACGGGGCGCTTCGCGACATCACCCGCTACTACACCCGTGAAGCGGGCGTGCGCGGCCTGGACCGCGAGCTCGCCAAGATCTCGCGCAAGGTGATCAAGTCGATCCTCACCAAGAAGAAGGACGGCGCCCACGTCACGGTGAACTCCAAGAACCTCGACAAGTACCTGGGCGTGCGCAAGTACACCTACGGCATCGCCGAGAAGGAGAACCAGGTGGGCCAGGTGACCGGGCTCGCATGGACCGAGGTCGGCGGAGAGCTCCTCACCATCGAGGCGGTGAAGCTTCCCGGCAAGGGCAATACCGTCACCACCGGCAAGCTCGGCGACGTGATGCAGGAATCCATCAAGGCGGCGATCTCGGTGGTGCGCGCGCGCGCCAGGCGCCTGGGCATCAACGACGATTTCTACCAGCAGCTCGACCTGCACATCCACCTGCCCGAGGGCGCCACGCCCAAGGACGGGCCTTCCGCGGGCATCGCGATCGCCACGGCGATCACCTCGGTTCTCACCGGCATCCCGGTGCGCTGCGACGTCGCGATGACGGGCGAGATCACGCTGCGCGGCGAGGTGCTGCCCATCGGCGGACTGAAGGAAAAGCTCCTCGCGGCGCATCGCGGCGGCATCAAGATCGTGCTGATCCCCAAGGAGAACGTGAAGGACCTCCAGGAGATTCCCGAAGAGGTGAAGAACGAGATCGAGATCATCCCGGTGCGTTGGTTCGACGAGGTGCTCGAGCGCGCGCTGGAAAGAAAGCCCGAGCCGCTCGTCGATACCCCGGCGGTCGCACCCCCGCCGGCGCCGGACGCGCGTCCGGCCCTCGTGAAGCACTGAGGCTCGAAGACCGGCCGCCTGGCCCGCCAGGCGGCGGTTTCTCGTGAACCGCCTGCTTCAACGGGTGTCCCGATGATGCTAAAATGGCGGGCTTCCGGGTGCTTAGCTCAGCTGGTAGAGCGTCGCCCTTACAAGGCGAATGTCGGGGGTTCGATCCCCTCAGCACCCACCAACGGAAGATCTGAAATCGAAGAATCCTGGAGTGGTAGTTCAGTTGGTTAGAATACCGGCCTGTCACGCCGGGGGTCGCGGGTTCGAGTCCCGTCCACTCCGCCAGTCAACAGGGCGAACCCGAGCGGTTCGCCCTTTTCGTTAGGAAGCCTCGCCATGCTCCAGAACTTCCGGGATTTCGCGAACAAGAAATACGTGCGCTATGTCTTCGCGATCTTCCTCGTCATCCCGTTCGGCCTCTTCGGCATCGACTACTACTTCAAGGCCCCGGTGGGCGGCGACACGATCGCGTCGGTGGGCTCCCAGCGCATCGGCCAGACCGAGTTCGACAACGCGATCCGCCAGCAGACCGAGACCTACCGCCAGCAGTTCAAGGGTCAGTTCGACGCCTCGCTCATGGACAATCCGGAAGTGCGCCGCGCGGTCCTCGACCGCCTCGTGAACGAGAAGCTGGTGGTGATCGGCGCCGAGCGCGCCGGCATTCGCATGGACGACAAGGAGCTCGCCCAGCGCATCGCCGCCGAGCCCTTCTTCCAGGTGGAGGGGCGCTTCGACAAGGACCGCTACGAGACCCTCGCCAAGTCGCAGGGGCTCACCGCCGCGGGCCTGGACGAGCGCCTGCGCGCCGACTACCGCCAGCGCCAGTTCCGCGACTCCATCGCCGAGACCGCGTTCGTGCCGAAGGCCACGCTCGACAGCTTCATCCGCCTCTCCGAGCAGACCCGCGAGGTGAGCGTGGTGAACCTCGCGCCCGACGCGTACATGGCGAAAGTCAAGATCGCCCCCGAGAAGGTGAAGGCCTACTACGACGCGCACGCGGCGGAATTCACCACGCCCGAGCGCGCGCGCGTGGAGTACGTCGAGATGTCGCTCGACGCCGTCGCGGCGAAGACCACGGTCAAGCCCGAGGACGTGAAGACCGTCTACGAGGAAGAAGTGAAGGCCGGCAAGCACGGGCAGAAGGAGGAGCGCCGCGCGAGCCACATCCTCATCACCGTCCCCGCCGACGCGAAGGATGACGTGCTCAAGGCGGCCGAGGCGAAGGCGAAGGACATCGCCGAGCGCGTGCGCAAGAACCCCGCGAGCTTCGCCGAGGTGGCGAAGAAGGAATCGCAGGATCCCGGCTCCGCCGTGCAAGGCGGCGACCTCGGCTTCTTCGGGCGCGGCGCCATGGTGAAGCCCTTCGAGGATGCGGTGTTCGCCGCGAAGAAGAACGACATCCTCGGCCCCGTGAAGTCCGATTTCGGCTATCACGTGATCCGCGTGACCGACATCAAGCCGGAGAAGATCCGCTCGCTCGCCGAGGCGACCCCCGAGATCGAGGCGAACCTCAAGAAGCAGGCCGCGGCGCGCAACTTCGCGGCGTCCGCGGAGGAGTTCTCCAACCTCGTCTACGAGCAGTCGACGAGCCTCAAGCCCGCGGCCGAAAAGATGAACCTCACGGTGCAGGTCTCGCCGTGGATCACCAAGGGCATGCCCGCGGTGCCCGCGCTCGCCAACCCGAAGCTGCAGGCCGAGATCTTCTCCGACAATACGATCAAGGCGAAGCGCAACACCGCCGCGATCGAGGTCGCGCCCAACGACCTCGTCGCCGCGCGCGTGATCGAGCACAAGCCCGCGGAGCTGCGCGCGCTGGATTTGGTGAAAGCCGACATCGAGAGGAAGCTCGCGCGCGAGGAGGCCCTCAAGCTCGCCAAGGAGGATGGGGAGGCGAAGCTGAAGGGGCTGCAGGCGGGCAAGGACCTTGGCCTCAAGTGGCCGGCGGCGCTTGCCGTGAACCGGCAGAAGCCGGGCGGCCTCTTCCCGGTGGTGATCGACAAGGTGTTCCGCGCCGACGCGAAAAAGCTTCCGGCGTACGTGGGCGTCGAGACCCCCGCGGGCTACTCGCTCGTCCAGGTATCGAAGGTGGTCGACGTCGAGAAGATCGACGACAAGCAGCGCGAGGCGCTCGCGACGCGGCTAAAGGACGCGGTCGCCGCCGAGGAGCTCGAGGCCACGCTATCGAGCCTGCGCAACCGCGTCGGCATCACCGTGCGCAAGGACGCGCTGGAGAAGAAGGCGAGCCAGTAAGCGCTAAGGCGGGGAGAGACCGGTCCTTACTCGTCCATCCCCGGCGTCACATGGCTGAATCCCGCGTCCACGTAGATGCATTCGCCGGTGATGCCGCTCGCGAGGTCGGAGAGGAGGAAGGCCGCCGTGTTGCCCACTTCCTCGGCGCTCACGCCGCGGCGCAGCGGCGCGTTCCTCTCGACGAAGGCGAGGATCTTCGAGAACCCGCCGATGCCCGCCGCGGCGAGCGTCTTGATCGGCCCGGCGGAGATCGCGTTCACGCGGATGCCCGACGGTCCCAGGCTCGAGGCGAGGTAGCGCACCGCCGCCTCGAGGCTCGCCTTCGCGAGGCCCATCACGTTGTAGTTGGGGATGGCGCGCGCGGCGCCCAGGTACGAGAGCGTCACGATCGCCGCGGCCCGGCCCTGCATCATCGGCGCCGCGGCCTTGGCGAGCGCGGCGAGGCTGTAGCTCGAGACGTCGTGGGCGATGCGGAAGGCCTCGCGCGTCACGCTCTCGTGGAAGCCGCCCTTCAGCGCCTCGCGCGGCGCGAAGGCGATGGCATGCACGAGCCCGTCGAGCGAATCCCATTTCTTCGCGAGCTGCGCGAAGAGCGCCTCGATCTCCTCGTCGCTGGCGACGTCGCAGGCGAACACGAGGTCGGTGGAGAATTCGCGCGCGAGGCCCGCAACGCGCTCGCGCACGCCCTCGCCCTGGTAAGTGAAGGCGAGCTCGGCGCCTTCTCGCGCGCACGCCTTGGCGATGCCGTAGGCGATCGAGCGGTTGGAAAGCATTCCGGTCACGAGGATCCGCCGGCCCTCCAGGAAGCCCATTTCATCCATCCTTCCGACGTAGAATTGCGGCAAGTTATGGTTACAGACGGCGTCGAAGTGTATCGCATAATCGAGCGTCGGCCCCTCGTGGAGAACGCCTGGTGAGACGCATCGCGAAGCTTGCTGCCGCGGCCGGCATCGCCGCCGCGATCGCATTGCCCGCGCCCGGCGCGGAGAAGGTCTTCCGCTACGCCTTCCAGATCGCCGAGACCGGATTCGACCCGGTGGAGCTCTCGGACCTCTACTCGTCGAACCTCATCGCCAACATCTTCGACCCGCCGCTCTCCTACGACTATCTCGCGCGTCCGTCGAAGCTCATCCCCGACACGCTCGTGGCGATGCCGGAGATTTCCGAGAACGGGACGCTCTACACGATGCGGGTGAGGCCCGGCATCTATTTCGCCGACGACCCGGCGTTCCAGGGGAAGAAGCGCGAGCTCACCGCCGAGGACTACGTCTACTCCATCAAGCGCCATTTCGATCCGAAGAAGAAGTCGCCCAACCTCTACCTCCTGGAGGGAAGCTTCGTCGGCATGGACGAGGTGCTCGCCGCGGCGCGCAAGGCGAACCGCATGGACTACGACCGCGAGGTCGAGGGATTGCGCGCCATCGACCGCTACACCTGGCAGGTGCGCCTCAAGCAGCCGAACTACAATTTCCTCTACTACCTCGCCTACTGCAACCTCACCTGCGCCGTCGCGCGCGAGGTGGCCGAGGCGTACGGCGACAAGACCCCGGAGCATCCGGTGGGCACGGGGCCGTATCGCCTCACTTTCTGGAAGCGCTCCTCGAAGATGGTGTTCGAGAAGAACCCCAACTACCGCGAGGAGTACTTCGACGCCTCTCCCGACGCCGGCGACGCGCGCGGGCAGGAGGTCCTCGCGGCCAACAAGGGCAAGCGCATGCCGATGATCGACCGCGTGGAGGTCTACATCGTCGAGGAGCCGCAGCCGCGCTGGCTCGCGTTCCTGAACGGCGAGCACGACCTCATCGAGCGCCTGCCCGCGGAGTTCTCCAACATCGCCATCCCCAACAACGCGCTCGCGCCCAACCTCGCGAAGAAGGGGATCTACCTCGAGCGCACCGCCGGGATGGAGCTCACCTACTCCTACTTCGCCATGGAAGACCCGGTGGTGGGCGGATACACGCCCGAGAAGGTGGCCCTGCGGCGCGCGATCTCGCTCGGCACCAACATCGAGGAGGAGATCCGCATTCCGCGCAAGAACCAGGCGATCCCCGCGCAAAGCCCCATCGGTCCGGGCGCCATGGGCTACGACCCCACGTTCCGCTCGAACGTGACCGAGTACAGTCCCGCCAAGGCGAAGGCGCTCCTCGACATGTACGGCTACGTCGATTGCGACGGCGACGGCTGGCGCGACCTGCCGCGCAAGGACGCAAGATCGCCCTGCAACCCCCTCAGCATCGAATACGCCGCGTCCACGGGCGGCGACAGCCAGCCCCTGGTGGAGCTCTGGAAGAAGAACATGGATGCGCTCGGCATCCAGATGACCTTCCGCCGCGAGAAGTGGCCCGACCTCCTCAAGGCCTCGAAGGCCGGGAAGCTGCAGATGTGGGGCGTGGGATGGAGCGCGGCGATTCCCGACGCCGACCAGTTCTTCGTGCTCCTCTACGGGCCCAACCGCGGGCAGGCCAACCATTCGCGATTCAGCCTTCCCGAGTTCGACAGGCTCTACGTTGAGGCCAAGCGCCTTCCCGACGGCGCGGAGAGGAACGCGATCTACCGGGAGATGAACCGCCTCTTCCTCGTCTACTCGCCGTGGCGCCTCGGCGTGCACCGCTACTACAACGACCTCGTGCAGCCCTGGGTGATCGGCTACGAGCGCCACCCCGTGATGCGCGGATTCTGGAAATTCATCGACATCGACATGACGGGCAATCCGCAGGTGGCGGGGCGATGAAGCGCGCCGCCGCGCTCGCCCTCACTCTTGCCGCGATCGCGCTCGCGCTCGCGGCACGCGCGGCGCCCGCGCAGCAGAAGGTGCTGCGCGTGGCCTACCTCATCGCCGAGACCAACTTCGATCCCGCCTTCACCTCGGACCTCTACTCGAACAACGTGATCGAGGAGATCTTCGAGTCGCCGCTCACCTACGACTTCCTCTCGCGGCCGGCGAAATTGAAGCCGCAGACGCTCGAGGCGCTTCCCGAGATCACCGACAACGCGAAGACCTACACGCTCAGGCTGAAGAACGGCATCTACTTCAGCGACGACCCCGCCTTCGAGGGCCGCAAGCGCGAGCTGGTCGCCGCCGACTACGAGTTCGCCTTCAAGCGCCTCATGGACCCGAAGGTGTCCTCGCCCAACCTGTGGCTCATCGACGGGCGGATCGCCGGCATGGGCGAGGCCATCGCCAAGGCGAAGAAGACCGGCAAGTTCGACTACGATGCGAAGCTGCCCGGCATCGAGGTGGTCGACCGCTACACGCTGCGCATCCACCTTGCCAAGCCCGACTACAACTTCCTCTACATCCTCGCGATGCAGAACATCGGCGCGCAGGCACGCGAAGTGGTGGAGAAGTACGGCAGCGACATCGGCGCCCACCCGGTGGGCACCGGCGCCTACCGGCTCGCCGAGTGGAAGCGCTCGGCGCGGATCGTGCTCGCGAAGAACGAGAATTTCCGCGATGTGACCTATGACGCCGAGCCCCCGGCGGACGACCCAATCTCGCAGGAGCTCTACCGCGAGATGAAGGGCAAGCGCATCCCGCAGCTCGACCGCGTCGAGATCTCGATCATCGAGGAGGCGCAGCCGCGCTGGCTCGCCTTCCTCAACAAGGAGATCGACTGGATCAACGTGCCTTCCGAGTTCATCAACATGGCGCTGCCCATGGGCCACGTGGCGCCATGGATCGCCAAGCGCGGCATCCGCTACATCCCCGACATCGACCCGGACATCACCTACCTCTACTGGAACATGAAGGACCCGACCTTCGGCGGCTCCTCCGCGGAGAAGGTGGCGCTGCGCCGCGCGGTCTCGCTCGCGTACAACACCGACGACGAGGTCTACCGCATCCGGAACGGCGGCGCGCTCGAGGCGCAGAGCCTGCTGCCGCCGGGCGTGCTCGGATACGACCCGAATTTCAACGTCGGCAGGACGTACGATCCGGCGCGCGCCAATGCCCTCCTCGACATGTTCGGTTTCGTCGACCGCAACGGCGACGGCTACCGGCAGATGCCCGACGGCAGCCCGCTCGTCTTCGTCTACGCGACGATCCCCGACCAGACCTCGCGCCTGTACACCGAGCTCTGGAGGAAGGACATGGAAGCGATCGGCATCCGCATGCAGGTGGAGGTGGCGAAATGGCCCGACCTGCGCAAGAAGTCCAAGCTCGGCAAGCTGCAGGACTGGCACCTCGCCTGGAGCGCGGACTATCCCGACGGCGAGAACTTCTACCAGCTCCTCTACGGCCCCAACTGCGGCTCCTCCAACGACGGCTGCTTCCAGTTTCCCGAATTCGACGCGCTCTACGAGAAGGCGGCCGCGTTGCCGCCCGGTCCCGAGCGCACCGCGATCTACAACCGCATGGCGCGCCTGGTGGCCGCCTATGCGCCCATGAAGCTCCTCACGCACCGCAAGCGCAACCAGCTGGTCCAGCCCTGGGTCCTGGGCTGGCGCAAGAACCCGTTCCTCCACGAGGGCTACAAGTACGTGGACATCGACCTCGCGCGGCGCGCGAAGGAGCTCCAATAGGCCCCTTCCGCGGTCGTCGGGAAAGGGGGCTTAGACGTTATAATTTCGTGGTTTTGCCCACTTTCCTCCCTTGAGACCGTCCCGCCTATCGGCCTTCCTGGCCGCGCTCCTCGTCTGCACCGCGACGCTTCCCGCCGCCGCGCAGAAGAAGGTGCTTCACATCGCGTTTCGAACCGCGGAGACGGGCTTCGACCCGCAGCGCATCTTCGACCGCTACTCCGTGGGCATCTGCGAGAACATCTTCGAGACCCTCATCACGTACGACTACCTCGCGCGCCCGGTGAAGCTGGTGCCGCTCGCCGCCGAGTCGGTCCCGGAGCCGGACGAGGGCGGCACGCGCTACACCTTCCGCATCAAGCCCGGCATCTACTTCGCCGACGACCCCGCGTTCAAGGGGAAGAAGCGCGAGCTCGTGGCGAAGGACATGGAATACGCGATCAAGCGCTTCCGCGATCCGCAGCTGCGAAGCCCGTACGAGTGGCTCTTCGAGAACCGCATCGTGGGCCTGGACGAGCTCACCGAGCGCGCCAAGAAGGAGGGGCGTTTCGACTACGACGCTCCCGTGGCCGGAATCGAGGTGCGCGACAAGTACATCATCAGCTTCAAGCTGAAGGCGCCCGACTACAACTTCATCTATTTTCTCGCGATGCCCAACGTCGTGCCGGTGGCGCGCGAGGTGATCGAGGCCTATGCCTCCGACACCATGGCGCACCCGGTGGGCACGGGGCCTTTCGTGCTGAAGGAATGGGTGCGCCGCTCCAAGATCGTCCTCGAGAGAAATCCGCTGCACCGCGGCTACGAGCTCGACACGCGCTACGCGGACCTCGGCGACGAATGGGACCGGCGCGCGATCGAGTCCCTCGCCGGCAAGCGCCTGCCGCTCCTGGACCGCGTCGAGATCTACCCCATCGAGGACGAGCAGCCACGCTTCCTCGCGTTCCTCAACAAGGAGCACGACCTCCTCGACGAGACGCCGTTTTCCTTCATCAACCAGGTCCTGCCCAACGGCAAGCTCTCGCCCCAGCTCGCGCGCGAGGGCGTGCACGTCTTCCGCGAGCTGCAGCCCGAGGTCACCTACGACGTCTTCAACATGGACCTGAAGATCGCCGGGCACGCCAACCCGGTCGGCGGCTACACGCCCGAGCGCGTGGCGCTGCGCCGCGCGCTCGTCCTCGCGCACGACCGCAACCAGGAGATCGCCATCATCCGCAAGGGCCAGGCGATCCCCGCGCAAAGCCCGGTGCCCCCGGGCGTCGTCGGATACGATCCGGATTTCCACTCCGACGCGCAGGATCCCGATCCGCCCCGCGCCAAGGCGCTGCTGGACATGTTCGGCTACGTCGACCGCGACGGCGACGGCTGGCGCGACCTGCCCGACGGCAAGCCCCTCGTGCTCCAGTACAAGTACAACATCGGCGGCCAGGAGGCGCGCCAGCTCGCCGAGCTCTGGGTGAAGTCCGCGGCGAACGTGGGGATCCGCGTGGAAGCCACCGCGGTGCAGTTCGCCGACCTCTTGAACGACAAGCGCGTCGGCAATTTCCAGATGGCGGGCTCGGCGTGGATCGCCGACTATCCCGATGCGCAGAATTTCCTGCAGCTCCTCTACGGGCCCAACACCGGCCAGTCGAACGAGGCGCGTTTCCGCCTCGCCGAATACGACAAGCTCTACGAGAAGTCCCTCACCGTCCCCGACGGCGAGGAGAGGAACCGCCTCTACCGCGAGATGAACCGGCTCATCTTCGCCTACGCGCCGTGGCGCCTGGGCGTGCACCGCATCTTCAACCACCTGCAGTACCCTTGGGTGAAGGGCTACAAGAAGCACCCGATCCTCTACACCAACTTCAAATACCTGGACCTCGACGTGGCCGCGCAACATGCGGCCATGAGGTAGGCTCGCAAAGGGAAGGCGCTACCGCGCCCGACAGGAGGCAGACGTGACCGCGTACGTGATAAGACGGCTGTGGCAGATGATCCCGACGATCGCCGGGGTGATCCTGCTCATCTTCTTCCTGTTCAACTGGGTGGGAGGCGACCCCGCGCAGGTTCTCGCGGGCAAGATCTCCAACCCCGAGCAGATCGCCAACATCAGGAGGCAGCTGGGCGTGGACCAGCCCTACTGGTATCAGCTGTGGGTCTTCGTGCAGCAGGTGTTCACCTTCGACTTCGGGCGCAGCTGGTCCACCAACGAGGAGGTCTCGCGCATCCTCATCACGCGCGTGGGCCCCACGCTCACCATCATGATCCCGGTGCTGATCATCGAGACCTCCCTCGCGGTGCTCTTCGCGATCATGGTCGCCTACGTGCGCGGCTCGCTCACCGACCGCTCCATCATGATCACGTGCACCGCGGCGATGTCCATCAGCTTCCTCGTCTACATCATCGTGTTCCAGTGGCTCTTCGGCTTCATCCTCGGCTGGTTCCCGGTGCAGGGCTGGAGCGAGAGCTTCTGGAAGAACCTCACCACCTACGCGCCGCTGCCGATCATGCTCGCGGTCTTCGTCGGCCTCGCCCCGCAGCTTCGCCTCTACCGCTCCTTCTTCCTCGACGAGATCAACCAGGATTACGTGCGCACCGCGCGCGCCAAGGGGCTCACCGAGAAGACGGTGATGCTGAAGCACGTGCTGAGGAACGCGTTGATCCCGATCCTCACCAACATCGGCATCTCGCTCCCGGGCATCTTCGTGGGCTCCTTCCTGCTGGAGGTCTTCTTCTCGATCCCGGGGCTCGGGCGCGAGATCATCACCGCGGTGAACCGCAGCGACTTCCCCGTCATCAAGGCCGTGACGGTGTACCTCGCGGTCATCACCATGATCATCAACCTGCTGGTGGACGTGATGTACAAGTACGTCGACCCGAGAGTGACCTTCAAATGAGCGCCGTCCTGCAGAATCCTCCCCTTCCCCCGCGGCAGGAATCCCCCGGGCTGTGGGCGCTGGCATGGCGCCGTCTCAGGCAGGACGCCGTCGGCATGGTGTCGCTCGTCGTCGTGGCGCTCTTCATCGCCATGATGGCGGCGTCGTACTTCGGCCTCATCGCCAAGGACTGGAACAAGGAGAAGGGCGTCTCCTACGCCAATCCCTCGTTCCTCGCCGGCTCCGAGAACCTGGAAGCGAAGTCGATGGCGATGAAGGAGGGCGCCGCGAAGGCGCCTCCCGTGGACCTCTCCGACATCGATCCCCTGGCCCCGCGCTACAAGGAGTGGGAGGAGCGTGCCGCCAAGATCGCGGTGACCGAGACCAAGCGCTCCGAGGTCCTTCCCTTCGGCGGCGACAAGTGGGGGCGCGACGTCCTGCAGAAGGCGATCAAGGGCTCCGAGGTGTCGATCTTCGTGGGCCTTTCGGCCGCGCTCCTCGCCACCATCATCGGCACGATGCTGGGCGCCTCGGCGGGCTACTGGGGCGGCTGGGTGAACGACTCGCTCGAGTGGGTCTACAACGTCTTCACCTCGATCCCGTACATCCTCCTCATCCTCGCCTTCGCCGCGGTGGCGGCCACGTCGGGCAAGTTCGGCAAGGGGATCCTGCCCATTGTGCTCATCCTCTCCCTCACCGGCTGGACCGGCATCTACCGCCTGATGCGCGCCGAATACATCAAGCACGCCAACCGCGAATACGTGAAGGCCGCGCAGGCGATCGGTGCCTCCAACCTGTCGCGGATGTTCCACCACATCCTGCCGAACGTGAGCCACGTGGCCCTGGTGCAGCTCTCGCAACATGTCGTCGGCTTCATCAAGGCCGAGGTGATCCTCTCCTTCCTCGGCTTCGGGGTCCCGGTGGACATGGTCTCGTGGGGCACGATGCTCGCCGAGGCGCAGAATGAGCTCGTCATCGGCAAGTGGTGGCAGCTCGTCGCCGCGGGCGCTTCCATGGCGATCCTCGTGACCGCCTTCTCCCTCTTCACCGATTCGCTGCGCGATGCGCTCGATCCCAAGCTGAAGTGAGCGCCATGACGCCGCAAGACACCATCCTGCAGGTCCAGAACCTCGACGTGCGCTTCCGCATCGACCGCAAGTCGGAGCCCTTCCAGGCGGTGAAGGGCATCTCCTTCGACATCCCCACCAACACCACCGTGGCGCTCGTCGGCGAGTCCGGCAGCGGCAAGAGCGTCTCCGCCATGGCGATCCTCGGCCTGCTTCCGGAAAACGCCATCGTCTCGCCTGGAAGCCGCATCCTCTACGGCGGACGCAACCTGCTGAAGGCCTCGATGAACGAGCTGCAGGCGATCCGCGGCAAGGACATCTCGGTGATCTTCCAGGAGCCGATGACGTCGTTGAACCCGGTGTTCACCGTCGGCGAGCAGATCGCGGAGGTGCTGCGCCTGCACATGGGCATGGACCCGCGCCATGCGCGCGCGCGCGTGGTGGAGCTGCTGAACGAGGTCGGCATCCCCAACCCGCAGCTGCGCGTGAATTCCTATCCGCACGAGCTGTCCGGCGGCCAGCAGCAGCGCGTCATGATCGCGATGGCGATCGCCTGCGAGCCCAAGCTCCTCATCGCCGACGAGCCCACCACGGCGCTCGACGTCACGATCCAGAAGCAGATCCTCGACCTCATCGCCAACCTGCAGCTCAAGCACCGCATGTCGGTGCTCTTCATCACGCACGACCTGGGCGTGGTGGGCGACATCGCCGACACCGTCGTCGTCATGCAGTCGGGCGAGATCCAGGAGCAGGGCACGGTGAAGGCCATCTTCGAGGCGCCCCAGCACCCCTACACGAAGGCGCTGCTCGCCTGCCGCCCGCGCCTGGACCGCCGGCCGAAGCGCCTGCCCGTGATCGACGACTTCATGAAGGGCGACGGCCGCGTCCACGTGGAGGAGAGGCACCGCGGCACCGAGCCCTCCGACCCGATCATCCTCGAGGTGAAGGGCCTCAACAAGACGTTCTTCCTCAGGGAAGGCCTCTTCGGCAAGCGCGCCGTGCCCGCCGTGAAGGACGTGAGCTTCACGCTGCCCAAGGGAAAGACCCTGGGCCTGGTGGGCGAATCGGGCTCCGGCAAGACCACGGTGGGACTCACGCTCATGCGGCTTCACGACGCCACCAGCGGCGAGGTGCTCTTCGAGGGCAAGGACCTCCTCGCGCTCTCCGAGCGCGAGATGATGGCCTACCGGCGCCGCATCCAGATCATCTTCCAGAATCCCTACGCCTCGCTCAACCCGCGCATGACCGTGGGCCAGATCCTGGTGGAGCCGATGAAGATCCATTCCATCGGCAAGAACGAGGACGAGCGCGTCGGCATGGCATTCGCGTTGCTGAAGCGCGTGGGCCTGTCGGAGCAGTCGTTCTACAATTACCCGCACGAATTCTCCGGCGGCCAGCGCCAGAGGATCGCCATCGCGCGCTGCCTCACGATGAAGCCCGACGTCCTCATCTGCGACGAGAGCGTCTCGGCGCTCGATGTCTCGGTGCAGGCGCAGGTGCTGAACCTGCTGCAGGACCTCCAGGACGAATACGGCCTTTCGTACATCTTCATCTCCCACGACCTCGCGGTGGTGAAGTACATCTCCGACAAGGTGATGGTGATGAACGAGGGCGTGATCGTCGAGATGGCCGACTCCGACGAGATCTACCGCCATCCGCGCGAGGAGTACACGAGGAAGCTCCTGTCTTCCATTCCCAAGGGCTACGAGCTGGCCGCGCAGCCTTCCTGACCCGGAGTCTTTCCATGCGTCTTCCCATCGCCTGCCTCGCGCTGGCCGCCGCGTTTTCGGCCGCCGCCGCAACCCAGCCCACCGCCAATGCGCAGCGCGCGCTCGTGCCCCTCTACGACGCCGCCGGAATCACCGCCGCGTGCGACGCGGGCCTCGCCGCCGCCAAGCGCACCATCGCCGCCATGGACGCGCGGCGCGGCGCCGGCGCGATCTTCGGCGAGTGGAATCGCCTGCAGATCCAGATGGAGGACGTGCTCAACCCCATCTATCTCCTGAACAACGTGTCCCCCGACAAGGCGACGCGCGAGGCCGCCGAGCCGTGCCTGCAGAAATTCACGACGCTCGGCACCGATCTCTTCCAGGACGAGAAGCTCTTCGCGCGGGTGAGCGCCGCCGCGCCGAGGAACCCGCACCAGTCCAAGCTCAAGAAGGACCTGGTGGAGGGCTTCGAGGACAGCGGCGTCGCGCTTCCCCCGGAGAAGCGCGCGCGCGCGAAGGCGATCTTCGACAAGCTCGAGGAGCTGCGCCAGGCCTTCGACCGCGACATCCGCGACGATCCCACGCGCGTCGTCTTCAAGCCCGAGGAGATGGCGGGCCTGCCTGAGGCGTACCTCAAGGCGCGCAAGAAGGACGCCGACGGCAACTACGTGCTCGCGCTCGACTATCCGTCGTACTTCCCGTTCATGCAGGGCGCGCGCAATGCCGAGGCGCGCCGGCGCTACTACATGGCGAAGCTGAACGAGGGCGGCGCGCAGAACCTCGACATCCTCTACGAGATTTTCAGCCTGAGGAAGGAGCTCGCCGGCCTCTACGGGCTTCCCACCTACGCGCACTACGCGCTGCGAAGGAAGATGGTGCAGACGCCCGAGACGGTGGAGAAATTCCTCGCCGACGTGAAGAGCGCGGTGACCGAGCTCGAGAAGAAGGACATCGAGGACCTGCGCGCCGAGAAGGCGCGCGACCTGGGCACGCCGCTCGCCGAGACGCGGCTCGAGCGCTGGGACGTGTCGTACTACTTGGAGAAGGTGCGCCGCGAGCGCTTCAACATCGACCAGGAGGCGCTGCGCAAGTACTTCCCGACGGACAAGTCCGTCGAGTACATGCTGCGCGTCTCGCAGGCGCTCTACGGCGTGAAGTTCAGGGAAGTGAAGGTGCCCGTGTGGCACCAGGACGTGCGCTACTTCGACGTCCTCGACGCGAAGACCGGGCGCTTCATCTCCGGGTTCTACCTCGACCTCTTCCCGCGCGAGGGCAAGTTCAACCACGCCGCGGCGTTCCCGCTGCGCGGGGCGAGCCGCCTCGTCGGGCGCACGCCGCTCGCCGCGCTCGTCACCAACTTCAATCGCGAGGGCCTGGACCACGGCGAGCTCGAGACGCTCATGCACGAGTTCGGGCACGTGCTCCACAACGTCCTCTCCCGCGCCGACTACAACTCCCAAGCCGGCACCAGCGTGAAGGGCGATTTCGTCGAGGCGCCCTCGCAGATGTTCGAGGAGTGGGCGCGCCGCGAGCAGCCGCTCGCGCTCTTCAAGGAAGTCTGCGCGAGCTGCCCGCACCTCACCCATGACGACATCGCGCGCCTGGAAGCCGCGCGCCGCTTCGGCCAGGGCATGCGCTACGCGCGCCAGTGGCTCTACGCGTCGTTCGACATGGCGCTCGCGACCGATCCGCGTCCGCCGCTCGCGGTGTGGAAGGCGCTCGAGGGCGCCACACCGCTCGGCTTCGTGGAGGGCACGTCGTTCCCCTCGTCCTTCAGCCACATCGCCAACCAATACGGCGCGGGCTACTACGGCTACATGTGGTCGGAAGTCCTCGCGCTCGACATGCTCTCGCCCTTCAAGGCCGACATGCTCGATCCCAAGGTCGGCGCGCGTTACCGGGACACGATCCTCGCGCAGGGCGCACAGGAAGAGGAAATGAACCTCGTGCGCCGCTTCCTCGGCCGCGCGCCTTCCAGCGACGCCTTCTTCGCCGAGATCACCGGCAAGCGCTGAAAAAATAACCGGGAAAAATAACCGGGGACAGACCTCAGTTATTTATCGCCTGCCGAAAAATAACTGAGGTCTGTCCCCGGTTAAGGCAGGCGCAGCTTGAGACCGGGCTGCAGCATGACGCTTGCCGAGAGGCGATTCAGGTGCAGGAGCGTGTCGACGCCGGTGCGGTGGCGCTGCGCGATGCCGTAGAGGGTGTCGCCGCGACGCACCACATAGAGCCGCAGGCTCGCGCCTTTCGGCGCTGGCGAAGGCTCGGTGGCACTTGCGGGAGCGGCGTGTGCAACCTGCACGGCGCGCGCCGCGGCAACCGGCTTCATCGGCACCATGATGGCCGTGGCCACGCGCAGGCGGTTCCTGCGGTCGAGCTTCATCTCGCCGTTGGCGCTCTTCAGCTGCGACGCCGCGACGTTGTGGTGCCTGGCGATGGCCTCGATCGACTCGCCGCGCTTCGCCTGGTACGTGGTCCAGCTCACCAGCGGCTTGTCGTACGCCTCGAGGTTCGACTTGAACGAATCCGCGCGATCCACCGGCACGATGAACGTCCCCGTGCCCGCGGCGACGGGCTTGTTGTGCGCGGGGTTCAGCGCGACGAATTCTTCCTCGGACATCCCGGCGAGCTTCGCGGCGACCTTCACGTCGATCTTCGTGGGAGCCTCAACTTCGGTGAAGTAGGGCGCGTCGGGGACGCTCTCCAGCTCGATGCCGTAGTTGGCGGGCGCGAGCACGATGTTCTTCACCGCCATCAGCTTCGGCACGTAGTTGCGCGTCTCGACCGGCAGGTTGAGGCTCGCGTAGTCGACGGGAAGGCCGCGCTTCTGGTTGTAGCCGATGGCGCGGCCCACGCACCCCTCGCCGCAGTTGTAGGCGGCGAGCGCGAGCTCCCAGCTTCCGAACATGCCATGCAGGCGTTCGAGGTAATTCAGCGCGGCGTCGGTCGCGGCGATGACGTCGCGCCGGTTGTCCTTCCACCAGTCCTGCTTGAGGCCGTAGTTCTTGCCCGTCGAGGGGATGAACTGCCAGAGGCCCGCCGCCTTCGAGCGCGAGTACGCCTTGGGATTGAAGGCGCTCTCCACCACCGGCAGCAGCGCGATCTCCATGGGCATGTGGCGCTTCTCCACCTGCTCGACGATGTAGTGCAGGTAGAGGCTGCCGCGATCGACGAAGCGCTTGATGTATTCGGGGCGGCTCGCGTACCACTGCTCGTTGTCGGCGACGAGCGGGGAGTCGAGCGCATCGAGGGCGAAGCCCACGCGGATGCGCTGCCAGAGGTCCGGGTCGGGGAGGGGGACGTCGTCCAGGTCCTCGAAGGCGGAAGGCAGCGTCGGCGGCGCGACCGGATCGGCGGCGGCCGCCAATCCCGCCCAGAGGCAGGAGGCGAGCGCCAGGTACGTAAGATCCCGCCTGAAGTTCATCCTATTAGTACTTGTTTCCTTGGTGTTTTCAGATGCTACCCGGGCCCGGTACGGGCGTCAACGCCGTCCTACGACCACCGCCGATTGCCCGTGCCAGAAGGCGGCATCGCGGAAGAGCGTCACGGGCTGGCCGAGCGCGAATTCCACCTCGGCCTCCACCCAGGCGCGCGTGGCGAACGTCGTGCCGTACTCCCCGCCCTGCAGCTCGCGCGACTCGCTCGTCGCGATGAAGAGCGTGCCGTCGGGGCCGTACGCCTGGCTGAAGTGCGCCGCGAGCGACTCGTTGTGCACGGTGAATACGAGGTGCCCGCCGGGGCGCACCGCCTTGAAGAGCTTGCGCAGCCACGCCGACCATTTCACCGGCGGCAGGTGCGTGAACATCGAGAGCACGAAGACGAGGTCGTAGCGTCCCGGGATCTCGAGCGCCTCGGGGTCCTGCGATGAGGCGAAGCCCTCGACACCGAGCTGCTCGCGCAGGAATTCCACCGATCCCGGATGGATGTCGGAGACCGTCAAGCGCCCGGGAAGCAGGCGCGCGAGATGGCGCGTGAAGCGCCCGAACCCGGAAGCGAATTCCAGCACCGAGCGCGCGCCGGTGAGCGGACGGCCCACCGCGTCCATGAGGATGAGGAGCTCCGAGAGCGTGCGCCAGCCGTCGCTCAGGTACTCGCGCACCGGGTTCTTCGCGAGGGCATCGTTCACGAAGAAATGGAAGATGTCGTCGCGTGGATCGATCACGCAATTCACCAGCATCCACGCGCTGTATCGTTCCTGTGCGCCGAGGCGCTCGAGGGCGTTGTGCGCATCGAGGTTGGCGGGGTCCGCGAGCATCGCCTTTGCGTAGACGCGCCCCGCCTCTTCGGGCGACGAGGCCTCGAGCGAACGCGCGCGCTCGATCAGTCGCGCGGGCGTCTCGCCGGGCGGCGCGGACGAGGCCTCCTTCTGTTTGCTCATCGCCGCGCGAGCGCCTCGAACTCGTCCGCGGTCATGCGCACGAGATGCCACTCCGGGAGGACCTGCGCGCCCAGGGACTTGTAGAAGCGGATCGAGGGCTCGTTCCAGTCGAGCACGCGCCACTCGAAGCGCCCGCAACCGCGCTCGACCGCGAGCTCCGCGAGGCGCTTGAGGAGTGCCTTGCCGATTCCCAGCCCGCGCGCGTCCGGCTCGACGAAGAGGTCCTCGAGGTAGAGCCCCGGCTTGCAGAGGAAGGTCGAGAACGTCGTGAAGAAGAGCGCGAAGCCGACTGCGCGCGCGCCGCGCTCGGCGATGAAGCACTCGGCCGCCGGCCGGGGCCCGAAGAGCTCCCCGGCGAGCATGGTTTCGTCGCCCACGAGCATGTCCGAGAGCTTTTCGTACTCCGCGAGCGCGGCGATGAGGCGCAGGATCTCGCCGGTATCGCCGCGCTGCGCGATGCGAATCGTGAAGTCGGCGGTCATTTTCTTCAGAAGGCGTTCTTCCAGTCGCGCAGCGTCGCGAAGACGGCGACGCCGCCCTCCAGCCGGCGCCCCGCGCGCCGCTCCGCCGACGCGATGATCTCAGGTTGCGAGCAGCGCAGGAAGGGATTGGTCGCGAGCTCTTCGGCCACCGTGGAGGGAAGCGTGGGTTCCCCGCGCTCGCGCTTGGCCGCTTCGCGAATCCTGCGCGCCGCGAGCGCGCCGTTGCCGGGCTCCGCCGCCTCGGCGAAGCGGATGTTGGCGAGCGTGTATTCGTGCCCGCAGTAGACTCGCGTCTCGCCCGGAAGGCGCGCGAGCTTGGCGAGCGAATCCACCATCTGCGCGGGCGTGCCCTCGAAGAGCCGCCCGCATCCGCAGGCGAAGAGCGTGTCGCCGCAGAAGACCGCGCCCGCGCCGTGGAGCGCGATGTGGCCCGCGGTATGGCCGGGAATGTCGAGGACCTCGAGGTCCACGTCGATCCCCGGGACGCGGATCCGGTCGCCTTGCGCGAGGCGCTGGTCGAGCCCTGCGATCTCCTCGCGCGCGGGGCCGTAGGTGGGGCAGCGCCAGTGCCGCGCGAGCGCCACGAGGCCGCCGACGTGGTCCATATGGTGGTGGGTCGCGAGCACGGCCGCGAGGCTGAAGTGGCGTTCCTCGAGGAAACGCTCCACCGGCGCGGCATCGCCCGGATCGACCGCGACCGCGCGCCCGCCCGCCTCGAGCATCCAGATGTAGTTGTCCTTGAAAGCGGGGACGGCGTGAATGGCCAGCATGGGGCCGAGTCTATTAGAATCGCGTCATGCCGAACAACACGCTCCAGGACTGGCTCGCCACGCCGCTCGGGCAATACCTCCTCGAGAAGGAGCAGGCGTACCTGGACGACGTGACCCCGGACGTCTTCGGGTTCCATGCGCTCCAGGTGGGCATGCCGAACGTCGACTTGCTGCGCGCGAGCCGCATCGCGCACCGCGTGCGGGTGGCCACGGGCGATCGCCCCGACCTCTACGCGAAGAGCCACGAGCTGCCCCTCGCCACGCAGTCGGTGGACCTCGTGGTGCTGCCGCACGTGCTCGAGTTCGCCGCCGGCCCGCACGAGATCCTGCGCGAGGTGGACCGCGTGATGATGCCCGAGGGGCGGCTCGTCATCGTCGGCTTCAACCCGTGGAGCCTCTGGGGGCTGCGCAGCGCGGTGGGCTTCGGGCGCGAGGAATATCCGTGGAACGGGCGCTTCGTCTCGCTCCTGCGCGTGAAGGACTGGCTCGCGCTCCTCGGCTTCGACGTGAATGCCGGCCGCCTCGTCGGCTACGCGCCGCCTTTCAAGAGCGCCGCGGTGCGCCGGCGCTTCGGCTTCATGGAGCCCGCCGGGGACCGCTGGTGGGCCGTGGGCGGCGCGGTGTACATGCTGCAGGCGGTGAAGCGCGTGCGCGGCATGCGCCTTCTCACCCCCGCCTGGGCCGAGCGGAAGGACGCGCGCGAGAAGGCGCTCGCCGCGGCGAAGCGCCAGGGCGTCTCCCACCTCAAGGTCGTGAAGTAATTGAAGCGCGATCCGGGGACGATCCACATCTACACGGACGGCGCGTGCAAGGGCAATCCCGGTCCCGGCGGCTGGGGCGCCATCCTCGAAGTGGACGGCAAGGAGCGCGAGATGTTCGGCGGCGAGTCCCTCACCACCAACAACCGAATGGAGCTCACCGCCGTGATCGAGGCGCTGGGCGCCTTGAAGAGGCCGTGCCGCGTGATCCTGCACACCGATTCGCAGTACGTGCAGAAAGGCATCACCGAGTGGATCAACGGCTGGAAGGCGCGCGGGTGGCGCACCGCCGCGAAGGAGCCGGTGAAGAATTCGGACCTCTGGAAGAAGCTGGACGAAGTGGTGCGCAGCCACGACATCGACTGGGTGTGGGTGAAGGGGCACGCGGGGCACGAGGGCAACGAGCGCGCCGACGCGCTCGCCAACAAGGGAGTGGAATCGCTGCAATGAGGCGCATCGTGCTCGACACGGAGACCACGGGCCTGGAGCCCGCGGAGGGCCATCGCATCATCGAGCTCGCCTGCCTCGAGCTCGATGGCCGGCGCGCCACCGGGCGCCATTTCCACCGCTTCGTGAATCCCGGCCGCGAGATCGACCTCGCGGCGACCCAGGTCCACGGCCTCACCGCGGAGGATCTCGCCGACAAGCCGAAATTCGCCGACATCGCCGACGAGTTCCTCGAGTTCGTCGACGGCGCCGAGCTCCTCATCCACAACGCGCCCTTCGACGTGGCGTTCCTCGACGCCGAGCTCGCGCTCATCGGGCGCTCGAAGGTCGAATCGATCTGCAGCGTCCTCGACACGCTCATGATGGCGCGCGACATGCACCCCGGGAAGAAGAACTCCCTCGACGCGTTGTGCGAGCGCTACGCGGTCGACCACTCCCGGCGCACGCTGCATGGAGCGCTCCTCGACGCGCAGCTCCTCGCCGACGTGTGGCTCGCCATGACGCGCGGGCAGGAGACGCTCGACATCATGATGGCCGTCTCCCCCGAGGCGCCGGCGGCCGCGCTCGCCGACGCGCCGCGCTCGGCCGCGATCCTCGTCGTCCACGCGAGCGCCGAAGAGCTCGCCGCGCATCGCGAGATGTGCGAGCGCATCGAGCGCGAGAGAAAGGGCCGCTGCGTGTGGCTGCGCGAGCCCGCGGCGGCATGAAGGCCTCCATGGCCGACGACTCTCCCCCCGCCGCGGCCGTCCCTGCCCGGGACACGCGCAAGCTCCTCGCCGCGCGCCTGGTGGGGCTGGGCGCCATTCCCATCGCGGTCTTCTGCGCCGTCTACGTCCTCGCGCGCGCCTTCCTCGGCGTGGAGGGCGTCACCGCGCAGGCGTGGACGCTCTCCATGGCGCTCGCCGCGAGCGTGGCGAGCCTCTTCGTGCTGGGCTCGCTCGCCGCGCGCATGGCGGTGGGGGAAGTCGACGCGGTGAGGGACGCGGTGCGCACCGTCGCCGAGGGCGGCGCGCAGCCCGAGCTCCCGGAGCTCACGCTGCCGCTCGACGAGCTTCTCGAAGAGGCCGTCGCCCTGGCGCAGGAATCGAAGGGCGCGCACACGCGGCTGCAGGAGCGCCTCGATACCGCTCGCCAGCAGATCTTCTTCCTCACCAACCACGACGCGCTCACCGCCCTTCCCAACCGCCGGGCCCTCGAGGAGCGCCTCGAGAGCGCGCTCGTCACCGCCAAGGCGCAAGGCAGCACGCACGCGCTCCTCTACGTGGACATCGACTTCTTCCACCGCATCAACGACTCCTACGGCCACCTCGCGGGCGACGAGCTGCTGCGCGGGATCGTTCCGGTGATGCAGTCGACGCTCCGCGAGGGCGAGGTGCTCGCGCGCATCGGCGGCGACGAATTCGCGGTGCTGCTGGAGAACTGCAGCGCCGAATTCGCGCAGGCCGCGGCCACGCAGCTGCGCGACTCGGTGCAGTCGTGGCAGTTCGAGTGGAACGACAAGGCCTTCCAGGTGGGCGTGAGCGTCGGCGTGGTGGCGATCACGCGGCTCGCCCCGAGCCTGTCGGCGATCCTCTCGGAGGCCGACACGGCGTGCTTCACGGCGAAGGAGCAGGGCAGGAACCGCGTCTTCGCCTTCCACGACGCGAGCTCTTCCCAGTACATGCGCCAGACGAGCCGCGGGTGGCTGAAGCGCATCAACGACGCGTTGACCGAGGGCGCCTTCACGCTCCTCTACCAGCCCATCGTGCCGATCGACACGCCGCACCTCGTGGGCGTGCCGCGCGTGGAGGCGCTGCTTCGCATGAGCGAGACCGGGGGCGAGCTGATCCTGCCGATGTCGTTCATCCCCGTCGCCGAGCGCTACGACCTCATGCGCACCATCGACCGCTGGGTGGTGGATCGCGCCTTCAGCGATTTCCGCCGCCTCGCGAAGATGCGCGACGAGGCGCTCCCCGCGGAATTCTCCATCAACCTCTCCGGGCACACGCTTTCCAGCCCGGACTTCGCCGACTTCGTGCAGGAGAAGCTCGCCGAGTACTCGGTGCCGCCGCAGGCCATCTGGCTCGAGATCACCGAGACCGCGGCCATCGCCAACGTGGAGCGCGCGCGCGCCCTCATCGAGAAGCTGCGCGGCATGGGCGTGCGCTTCGTGCTGGACGACTTCGGCAGCGGGCTCTCGTCCTTCAACTACCTCAAGCACTTCCCGGTGGACGGCATCAAGATCGACGGCCTCTTCGTGAAGGGCATCGCCAAGAACTACCTCGATTACGCCCTGGTGGAGTCGATCCACAAGATCGGCACGAGCCTGGGCCTGCAGACCGTCGCCGAGTACGTGGAGACCGAGGAAATCGCGAGGAAGCTCGTTCAGATCGGCATCACCCTGGGCCAGGGGTTCTACCTCTCGCCGCCGCGCGCCTGGGAAACGCTCTTCCAGCGGGAGCCTACTGTATAATTTGCGGTTGCCGAATTCCAACAAAAGCCCTTCCGCCATGCATCCCACCCGAATCCTCGCCGTCGCCCTCGCGGCGTGCGCTTCGCCCGCGTACGCGGCCGACAATAAACTCACTATCGAGAACCGGATCGCGCAATGCCAGGGATGCCACGGCATTCCCGACTGGAAGACCGCCTTCCCGGAGCTCTACCGCGTGCCGAAGCTAGGCGGCCAGAAGCCCGCCTACATCGTCTCCGCACTGAAGGCCTACAAGAGCGGCGAGCGCGAGTTCGCCACGATGCGCGCCATCGCCGCCGACCTCTCGGACCCCGAGATGCAGGCCCTCGCCAAGTACTACGGCGATGCGGCCGCCGCCACCGCGGAAAAGAAATGAGCCCCGCCATGACGAAGAAAATCCTCGCCCTCGCGCTCCTCGCCCTCGCGCTCCCCGTGGCCGCCGCATCCGGCGATGCCGAGGTCGGCAAGAAGAAGTCCGGCCCCTGCGCCGCGTGCCACGGCGCCAACGGCGTGAGCGTGAGCCCCGAGTTCCCCAATCTCGCCGGGCAGTATCCCGACTACCTGGAGAAGGCGCTGCAGCACTACAAGAACGGCAAGCGCAAGAACGCGATCATGCAGGGCCAGGTCGCGAACCTCGAGCCCCGGGACATGATGGATCTCGCCGCTTACTTCGCGAGCCAGAGGGCGCTGCAGGTCAAGCACTGACGGTAGTGCCAGCGCGCCTCGCACTCGAAGAGGAGCAGGGCCCCATGAACCGCATCGTCCACATCTCGCTCAAGGTCGACGACGTTGCCCGCACCGGCGACTTCTACAAGAACGTCTTCGGCTTCCTCGACGCGGAAACGAAGAAGACGCGCGACCACGTCTCGCGCCACATGACGGACGGCAACATCGACTTCACGGTGATGAAGTACGACGCCGGCACGCAGTCGGCCGAATCGAAGGCCGCGGGCGACGGCCCCTGCATCCACCATTTCGCGATCGAGGTCGAGGACATCGCCAAATCCACGCAGCAGGTCCGCGAGTGGGGCTGCACGATCGTGAGCGACCCGGGCGTGATCCCGGTGAAGTTCAAGGCGCCGGGCGGAACGCTCGCCGAGTTGGTCCCCATCGGCCGCTACAAGCGCGGGGCCAACGACAAGCCCGTCTCGCCCATCGTGCACCTCTCGCTCAAGGTGGACGACGTGCAGAAGACCGGCGACTTCTACCAGCAGGTGTTCGGCTTCAGGGACGCGGTCACCCGGAAGACGCGCGACCACCTCTCGCGCCACATGACCGACGGCGACATCGACTTCACGCTCATGCAGTACGACGCGGGCACCACGTCGAAGGAATCCACCGCGGCGGGCGAGGGGCCGTGCATCCATCACTTCGCCCTCGAAGTCCCCGATATCGAGCGCGCGACGCAGCAGATCGAATCCTACGGCTCCGAGATCTTGAGCGACCCGGGCGTGATCCCGGTGAAGTTCCGCGCGCCCGGCGGGACCATCGCGGAGCTCGTGCCCATCGGCCGCTACAAGCGCTGAGCGGGGGCGCGCGTTGAAAGCCTTCACGCGCAGCGCCGACTTCTGGTCCGGCATCGCGCTCGCGGCGCTCGGCGCCTGGATCGTCACCGAGGCGCGGCGCTGGGGCTACATGACCGAGGAAGGACCGGGGCCGGGATTCTTCCCGCTCTGGTACGGCAGCCTCATGGTGATCCTGTCGCTCGCCCTGGTCGCCGGCGCCGTGATGAAGAAGGGCTCCCCCGTTCCGGGCGAAGTGCGCTGGAAAGACCTCGGGCGCGCGCTCGCCTGCTGGGCCGCCTTCGTCGCCTCCATCGCGCTGATGCCGCTCGTGGGCTTCCCCGTCTCCTTCGCGCTCCTCACCTGGTTCATCGTCGCGGTGATGGCGCGCCGGGCGCAGCGCGTCGCGCTGCCGCTCGCCGTCGGCGGCGCGCTCCTCTTCTACGCGCTCTTCGAGCTCGCGCTCGACCTCGAGCTGCCGCACGGGCGCTTCTTCTAGGGCGCCATGGACATCTTCAGCGGCCTCCTGCAGGGCTTCCATGTCGCGCTCAGCGCGAACAACCTCTTCATGTGCGTGATCGGCGTCGTGCTCGGCACGGTGATCGGCGTTCTGCCGGGGCTGGGGCCCCCCGCCACCATCGCGATGCTGCTGCCGCTCACCTTCAAGCTCGAGCCCACCGGCGCCATGATCATGCTCGCGGGCATCTACTACGGCGCGAAGTACGGCGGCTCCACCACGTCGATCCTGCTCAACGTGCCGGGCGAATCGTCGTCGGTGGTGACCTGCATCGACGGCTACCAGATGGCGCGCAAGGGCCGCGCCGGCGCCGCGCTCGGCATGGCGGCCATCGCGTCCTTCATCGCGGGAACCTTCGGCGTCGTGGCGCTCATGCTGGTGGCCCCGCCGCTCGCGAGGCTCTCGCTCGCTTTCAGCGCGCCGGAATACTTCGCGTTGATGGTGCTGGGCCTCACGATGGTGGTGCTCCTCGCGGGGGAATCGCTGGTGAAGGCGTTCCTCTCGATGCTGGTGGGCCTCTGGATCGCGGGCATGGGCACCGACCTCTTCACCGCCACCTCGCGCTTCACGTTCGGGCGCGTCGAGCTCCTCGGCGGTATCGACTTCATCATCGTCGCGATCGGCGTCTTCGCGGTGGGCGAGGTGCTCGCCAACATGGAGCCCGCCGAGGCCGCGGAAATGCTGCCCGTGCCGAAGGGTTTCCGAAATCTCATGCCGACCTGGGACGACATGAAGAAATGCCGCTTCGCGTTCGCCAACGGCTCGATCGTGGGATTCCTCATCGGCATCCTGCCGGGAGCGGGCGCCACCATCGCCTCCTTCATGAGCTACGGCATCGAGAAGGCGGTCTCGAAGCACCCCGAGGAATTCGGCCACGGCGCGATCGAGGGCGTCGCCGCGCCCGAAGGCGCGAACAACGCGGAGACGGGCGGGGCGCTGGTGCCGCTCCTCACGCTCGGCATCCCCGGCAGCGGCACCACCGCGATCCTCCTCGCGGCGCTCATCCTCTGGGGCTTCAAGCCCGGCCCGCTCTTCATCCAGGAGCAGCCCACGCTCTTCTGGGGGCTCGTCGCCAGCATGTACATCGGCAACGTGCTGCTGCTCATCCTGAACCTGCCGCTGGTGGCGGTCTTCGCGCAGCTTCTCAAGATGCCGGGCTACGCGATGTATCCGCTCATCCTGGGCGTTTCCATCGTGGGCGTGTACACCGGCGGCTCGAGCATGTTCCAGCTCGGCTTGCTCGCGTTCTTCGGATTGTTCGGCTACGCGATGCGCAAGCTCGATTTCCCCACCGCGCCGCTGGTGCTGGGCCTGGTGCTCGGCGACCTCATGGAGAAGGCGCTGCGCCAGTCGCTCATGATGTCGGGCGGGGATCCCATGATCCTGCTGCGCCCGATCCCGAGCGTGCTGCTCGCCCTCGCCGTGCTGCTGCTGGTGGGGCCGCTATTCAGGAAATTCAACGCATTCCGCGTCAGGGTCATCGACTCGGAAGCGTGACGCCGCAAACCACGAGGAGACACCCCATGAAATACGCCCGAATCATCCAGGCCGCGGCGCTGTCCATCGCCGCCGCGATCACCGTACCGGTAAACGCGGATTGGAAGCCCACCAGGCCCGTCGAAGTCATCGTGCACACCGGCCCCGGAGGCGGCAACGACGTGCTCGCGCGCGCCATCGCCAACATGATGGAGAAGGAGAAGCTCCTGGCGGTGCGCATGCTGGTGGTGAACAAGCCCGGCGGCAACGGCGCCGTCGCGGCCGCGGCCATCGCGGAGAAGAAGGACGATCCCAACACCATCGGGCTCATCACCAGCGTGTGGATCGCGGGCCCGCTCACCACCAGCGAGGCGAAGATCACGCTGCGCGACCTGAAGCCCATCGCGCAGCTGGTGCGCGAGCCGGCGGTGTTCGCGGTGCGCGCGGACTCCCCGTTCAGGACGCTCAAGGAATTCATCGACGCCGCCAAGGCCAAGCCCGGCACGCTCAAGCAGTCGGGAGGCTCGGTCACTTCACGCGACAACATCGTGCGCCTCTCGCTGCAGCACGCGACGGGGGCCAAGTGGGCGTTCGTGTCCTTTCCCGGCGGCGGCGAGCGGCTCGCGGCGCTTCTCGGCGGCCACGTCGACATCATGGTGATCGAGCCCCAGGAGGCGGGCGAGCAGGTGCGCGCGGGGAAGCTTCGCGTCCTCGCGCAGCTCACCGACACGCGCCTTCCCGGCTATCCCGACGTGCCCACGCTCAAGGAAGCGGGCTTCGACGTGAAGACCACGCCGCAGATCCGCGCCGTGGTGGCGCCGCCGCAGATGCCCGCGGACGCGCAGAAGTACTGGGAAGACCTCTTCGCCAGGCTGCACGAGACCGCGTCGTGGAAGAAGTACCTCGCCGACAACCAGCTCGAGGACGCCTTCCTCCCCGCCGCCGAGCTGCGCAAGTCGATCGACGAGACCGAGAACGTGCTGCGCGATACCTACCAGCGCGCCGGGATCAAGACGGTACGCTGAAGCCCCCGGTGCCGAGCTCGCGCGCATCGTCGCCGCAGTCGCTGGGACTGGACTTCGGCACCACCAACACGGTGCTCTCGTGGGCGCATGCGCACGCGCCCGCGGACCCCGTGGTCTTCAACTTTCTCTCCAACCGCCTCTTCTCGTTTCGCTCGGCGCTGTGCTTCTGGAACGAGGGCGACGACGATCATCCGAAGGTGATGTCGGACGCGGGGCCGTGGGCGATCCAGCGCTTCATCGAGCTCGCCGGGGAGTGCCGCTTCATCCAGTCGCTGAAAAGCTTCGCCGCGAGCCGGCTCTTCGAGCAGACGTACGTGTTCGGGAGTGCGTGGCGTTTCGAGGATCTCTTCAATCGCTTCTTCCGCGAGCTGCGCGGCCACGCGCACCCGCAGCTCGACCATTTGCCGAAGGACGTCATCGTGGGCCGCCCCGTGGAGTACGCCGGCAGCAGCCGGCCTGATGCCAAGCTGGCAATGGAGCGCTACCGCGAGGCGCTCACGCCCTTCGGCTTCGAGCGCGTGAGGCAGGTGTACGAGCCGGTGGCGGCTGCCTTCTTCTACGCGCAATCGCTTCAGGAGAGCGCCACGGTGCTGGTCGCCGATTTCGGCGGCGGCACCACCGACTTTTCCGTGATCCACTTCGACCTCGGGCCGCGCGGGCTTCACGCGAGCGCGCTCGGGCACTCCGGCGTGGGCATCGCCGGCGACCGCTTCGACTACCGCATCATCGACCACGTGGTGCTGCCGCAGCTCGGCAAGGGGACGAGCTACAAGTCCATGGGCAAGAGCCTCGAGATGCCGCGCTCGTGCTTCGCGGGCTTCGCGCAGTGGCACGAGCTTTCGGTGATGAAGACCTCGCGCGATTTCCGCGACTTCAGGGAGGTGGCGCGCTTCAGCGAGGCGCCCGAGCTGGTGGGCCGCTTCGTGCGCCTGGTGGAGTCCGACCAGGGCTACACGCTCTACAAGTCGGTATCGGATACCAAGGAGGCCCTGTCGCGCGACGAGACCGCGGAGTTCCTCTTCAAGGGCCCGGGCTTCGAGATCCGCGAGACGGTGACGCGCGCCGCCTTCGAGGAGTGGATCGCGCCGGAGCTGGAATCCATCGAGGAAGCGCTCGATGCCGTGCTCGCGAATGCGTCCATCACGGTGCGCGACGTCGATCGCGTGTTCCTCACCGGCGGCACGTCGTTCGTGCCGGCGGTGCGGCGCATCTTCGAGCGGCGCTTCGGTGACGAGCGCATCGAGGCGGGCAACGAGTTCGTGTCCATCGCCAATGGTCTCGCGACCATCGGCTTGAGGGAGGACGTGGATTCATGGATCGTGACGTGAAGGCGCCGATCGTCGCCGAGGCGCTGGCGCAGGCGATCGCGCGCGCGCGCCCGAAGCCCCTGCCCGCGCCGATGCGCGCGACGCTCGAATCCATGTTCATCGATATCGCCGGGCTTTGCGTCGCCGCGCGCAACATGAGCTACGTGCACGCGGCGCTCGGGAGCTGGGAGGCGAACGGCGAATCCACCGTGATCGGCCACCTGCGCACGCTGGACGCCGCGGGCGCCGCCTTCGTGAACGGCACCGCCGCGCACGGCGAGGATTTCGACGACACGTTCGAGGGCGGCCCGGTGCATGCGGGCGTGGTGATCGTGCCGGCGCTCCTCGCCGCGGCCGAGCGCCATCGCATTCCCGGCCACGACATGCTTTTCGGCATGGCGGTGGGCGCGGAGGTGATGTGCCGCGGCGCGATGGTCGCGCCCAAGCGCATCCACAAGGCGGGCTTCCATCCGACCGCGGTGCTGGGCGCCATGGGCGCGGCCGCGGGCATCGCGGCGGCGTTGCGCGTCGATGAGAAGACCTTCGCCTCCGCGCAGGGGATCGCGGGCTCCATGGCGAGCGGCATCATCGAGTACCTCGCCGAAGGCACGTCCACGAAACGCATGCATCCCGGATGGGCCGCGCAGGCGGGAATGCGTGCCGTCGATCTCGCACGCGCCGGCTTCGAAGGCCCTCGCACCGTGTGGGAAGGCGAGCATGGCTTCCTGCACGGCTTCGCCCACACGATGGATGGCGACTGGGCCGCGCTCTCGGACGGATTCGGCGAGCGCTGGGTGTCCTCGTCGATCGCGTTCAAGCCGTACGCTTGCGGGACGATGATCCATCCCTACATCGACTGCGCGCGCGCGCTTGCCGCGGAGGTGGGCAAGGACGTATCGAAGATCGCGGGCATCCAGTGCGAGACCGCGGAGGGCATCGTCCATCGTCTGTGGGAGCCGCTCGGCGTGAAGCAGCGCCCGCCGAACGCCTACGCCGCGAAATTCAGCGTGCCCTTCTGCGTGGCCTACGCGATCGTCCACGGCGCGGTGGGCCTCGAGGCGTTCACCGAGGAGAACGCGAGCGATGGCGACATCGCCGCCCTCGCGTCGAAGGTGAGCTACGTGATCGACCCGGACAGTCCCTATCCCGGCGAATTCACCGGCCACGTGAAGGTGACGCTAGCCGGCGGACGCGTCCTCGAGAAGCGGCAGGGGCATTTTCGCGGCGGCGCGCATGCGCCGCTCACGCGCGAGGAGATCGTGCGGAAATTCAGGGCCAACTGCGCGTACGGCGGCTGGGACGGCGCGCGCATCGAAGCGTG
Organism: Burkholderiales bacterium; assembly: GCA_038244725.1. Lineage (GTDB taxonomy): Bacteria > Pseudomonadota > Gammaproteobacteria > Burkholderiales > Usitatibacteraceae > Usitatibacter. Next base: position 54,761 of record JBBRTF010000006.1, on the reverse strand, counting down.
GCTCGAGCTCGCATCGCGGGCGTTCGATTCCGGCGAGCTCGACCTCGCGCCGTTCCGGGGATGACCCCCATGGCGAGAGCGAGGGAGCTCGAGGGCCGCGTGGCGCTGGTGACCGGAGCCAGCCGCAACATCGGGCGCGCCATCGCCCTCGCGCTGGCCGATGCCGGCGCCACGCTGGTCGTGAATGCAAAAGCCTCGGCGGACGAAGCGCGCGCGGTGGTGAAGGAGATCGAGGCCGCGGGCGGCAAGGCCATGGCGAGCCTCGCCGACGTCACCGACGAGGCTGCCGTCGACGCGATGGTGCGGGGCGCCGTCGAGAAGCTCGGCCGCCTCGACATCCTCGTCAACAACGCCGCCATCCGCGACGTGAAGCCCATCGACGAGATCGACTATGCGGCATGGAGGCGCGTCACCGCGATCATCCTCGACGGCGCGTTCCTCACCGTGAAGGCGAGCCTCGCCGCGCTGCGCGCAAGCGATGCGGGCGTCATCGTGAACATCGGCGGCATGTCGAGCCACACCGGCGCGGCCGGCCGTCCCCATGTGGTGGCGGCCAAGCTGGGATTGGTGGGCCTCACGCGCGCGCTCGCCCACGATCTCGCGCCCGACGGCATCACCGTGAACTGCGTGGTGCCGGGATTGATCGACACCGCGCGCGGCGCTTCCAGCGGTGCGAAGAGCGCTCACCAGCATACGACGCTCCTGGGGCGCCGCGGCAGCCCCGGGGAAGTCGCGGCCGCCGTTCGCTTCCTGGCGGGCCCGGACGCGCGCTACATCACGGGCCAGGAGCTCCATCTGAACGGGGGCGCTTACCTCGGCTAGCGCGGCGCAGCATTCTCGCGCCGAGCACGACCAGCGCGAGCGCCGCGATGGCCGCGAACACGGGAAGCAGGAACGCGAAGACGACTCCTGCCGTCGCGAGGAAATCGTCGAAGAGCGAGAGCACGGGGTTGGCGAGGCCGCCGGTGGTCGCGGTGGAGAGCATGCGCGCGCCTCCGCGCATCGCGTGCACCGCGCCCGCGATGGTGCCGCCGCCGATGAGGCCCAACGTCATCGCGACGACGGGATCGAGCTGCGTGAAGAGCGACGCGGCGAGGAGCGTGGCCGCGAGCGGCTTCACGAACGTCTCCACCGCGTGCAGCGCATGGTCGAGGAAGGGCACCTTGTCGGCCAGCACCTCGAAGGCGAGGGCGCTTCCGAACACGATGAGCGCTGGCGTGGACTCCATCCATGCGAACGAATCTCCGAGATGAACGTAGCCATGGCGCGCCAGCAGCCCCGCCGCCAGCAGCGGCAGGAAGGCGCGTAGCCCCACGCACGCGGCGAGGGCGAAGCCCATCGCGAGCTGGGTCGCGAAAACGGTGGCGTCGTGGGCGGTCATGCGGCTTGCAGCCCGCTGGGCATGCGCCGATCGCGCCGCAACAGGCAGAACGCGATCGACAGGTTGAGGACATTCCACGCGATGCCGTTCATGAACGCCGCGTGGTAGGAGCCGGTGAGGTCGAAGATCTTCCCGGACATCCAGCCGCCCAGCGCCATGCCGAGCATCGTGCACATGATGACGGCGCCCACGCGCGCGTCGGCCTCGGACGCCGGGAAGTGCTCGCGAACGATGATCGCGTACGAAGGGACGATGCCGCCCTGGAAGAGACCGAAGAGCGCGGCGATCACGTAGAGCGAGGCGAGGCCGTCGAAGGGCAGGAAGAGGAGGAGCGCCACGCCCTGCAGCGCCGAGCCCAGCAACAGCGTGCGCAACCCGCCGATGCGGTCGCAGATCAGGCCCGAGGCGAGCCGGCTCACGATCCCGAAGCCGAGCATGATCGCGAGCATCTGCGCGCCGCGCGCGGCACCATAGCCCAGGTCGCCGCAGTACGCGACGATGTGCACCTGCGGCATGGACATCGCGACGCAGCACGCGAGGCCCGCGATGCAAAGCAGCGCCTGCGCCGAGGGCGGCGTGAGGCCGAAAGGCATGCGCGCATCGGGCGCGTCGGCCACGCGCGCCGCCGCGGGTGCCGCGAGGGGAGGGCGGCGACGCATGAAGAGCGCCAGCGCGAACATCGCCGACGAGCACGCGACGCCCATGCCGACATAGGTCTGGCGCCATCCCGCGCTCTCGATGAAATGCTGCACGACCGGGGCCAGATCGCGCCACCCAGGTAATTGCCGCTCGCGCACACCGCCACCGCGATGCCGCGGCGCTTCACGAACCAGAGCGAGGTGTCGGCGAGCAGCGGCGAGAACGTGGCCGAGCAGCCGAAGAGGCCGATGAGGATTCCGTGCGCGAGGTTGAAGGTTCCGATGTCATGCGACGTGCCCGCCACGACCATGCCGATTCCGAGGCTCGTTGCGCCGATGAGGAGCGGCACCATCACGCCGAACCTGTCCGCGAGGCGCCCCATGAGGAGCCCGCCCACGCGGAAGCCGATCATCAGCATCGAATAGGGCGTCGATGCCGCGGCGCGCGCGACGCCGAATTCCGCCTGCACCGCGGGCAGCATCACCGGCACCACGTACATGCCGCTCGCGCCGATCGTCATGATGGCGAGCGTCACCCCAAGCCGCATCGCGGCGCAGCGGGAATCGGGTTGTGGGTTCGAGTCGATGGGGAGATGATAAAGACAAAGCGCCGGGCTTGCGCCGAACCGTTGGCGTGCTGCGCCACGAGGCCGGATTTCCGCTCGAAGCCCGGGAATTGCAAACGTGACCCCTCCGGGCGACGCAACTGAATATCGAGGCGGTCGTGGGGTGACCGCCATGGGATGCCGATGAAAGCCCCGAGGAATCACGCTTGCAGTTCCCGGGATTGCAAAGAGACCCGTGCAACGGTACTCGATGCAGGACGACTAAGAAAAAGGGCCGCGTGAGCGGCCCTTCCCTTCAAACCGCCTCGCGATTAACGGCAGGTCGCGGGCAGGTACTTCGGGTTGATCGACGTGCCCGCAGCCGGCGTGCCGGTGCTGGAGCAGGACCACGCGGTGATCGGCGAACCCGTGCAGGCCGCGCCACTGCAATCCGCCTTGTAGGCGAACATCGTGCCGGCGCTGCACGCGTCCGTGGGCATCATCTCCTCGCGCGCGAATCCGCAATTCGGGCAGGTGAGGATCGACTTCAGAACGATGTCCTTCGCCACGACGATCATTGGCGCGGCTTCGAGGAAAAGCCCGCGTTCGTCGTGGCTGCCACGAGCGACAAAAGGGGGAACCTTGTCCGCATCCAATGTCACCGTCGTGGCTCTTGCCGCATAATCCACCTTCGCGCGCTCCACGCCAGGCACATTCTCGAGAGCCTTCCTCACCGTGACGGGGCAGAGCCCGCAGGTCATGTTGGAAACGTCGAGAACCACCGTTTTCACGCTGCGTGCGAGCGCGATGGGGGCCGCCGCGAGCAGGCGGTACGGCGACAACTTGATGACAACGGGGCCCTGATGCATGCCTTGGGCGCGGCCGGAACGCCGATCGCATATCGGGACTCGACGGGGGCGGTGCGGAAGTTTGAGGGCGCTCCTTCCCGGGACATGCTCGGAACGATTCTCGGGCCGCGCTGAACGCGGCTCGCTAGCCCCGCTCGACGGGAAGCCCTGCGAGGCGCCACTCCGGCAGGCCGTTTTCAAGACGCCGGGCCTTGTGTCCCTTTTTCCGGAGGAGCTCCACGGCCTCGTACGACATCAGGCAATACGGGCCCCGGCAATACGCGACGATTTCCTTCCTCCGCGGCAGCTCACCCAGGCGCTTGCCCAGCTCCTCGATCGGAATGTTCACTGCCCCGGGCAGGTGGCCCGCCTCGAATTCCTCGGCCGGGCGCACGTCGAGCACCGTGACGAGGCCTTTGCGGGCGCGATCCAGCAGCTCGGTCGCCGCCACGGGCTCCATCTGGTCTCGCGACGAGAAGTAGTCGCGTACAAGACGGTCCACCTCCGCGACGTGCGTTTCCCCCGTCCGGCGCAGCCCCTCTAGCAGACGCAGGACCTCGTCGCCGGCTAGCCGGTAGAAGACGAACTGGCCCTCCTTGCGGCCCACCGTAAGCCCCGCCTGCCGCAGCTTCTGCAGGTGCTGGGACGTGTTCGCGACGGATAGGCCCGTGAGCGAGGCGAGCTGGTCGACGCTGCGCTCGCCCTGGGCCAGGATCTCGACGAGGTCGAGGCGCGCGGCGCTTCCGAGTGCGGCCGCGATCCGCGCGAGTTGCTCGAAGAGGGCCTGCTTGGGGGTGGGAGTTGACATGGGCGGGGGCACAAATCTATTATTCAATTAATCGCTTGAATTATAGATGAAGGCAGGAAGTTAGTCTAGCAGAGGCCCACGCCATGATCGCGCACGCCGTCGTCGCTTCCGAGCCCCTTCTTCGGCTCGGGTTCTTTCTCGGGATTTTCGCGGCGATGGCGCTCTGGGAAGCCCTCGCTCCACGCCGCTCGCGCCAATTCGGTCGCAAGGCCCGATGGGTTCCGAACCTGGCCCTGCTGGCGATCGACGTCGTGGCCGTTCGCGTGCTGGCGCCCGGCGCGGCGATCGCCGTGGCAATGGCCGGCGAGGCGCGCGGGTGGGGCCTGCTTAACGGCCTCGGGGCTCCCGTATGGCTGGCGATGCCGGCCGCCGTGGCCCTCCTCGATCTCTCGATTTACTTCCAGCACGTGATGTTCCACGCCGTCCCGACACTTTGGCGGCTGCACCGCGTTCACCACGCCGACCTCGACTTCGACGTGACGACAGGTACGCGCTTTCATCCCATCGAGATCCTGATCTCGACCGGCGTGAAATGCGCAGCGGTTGCGGCCATCGGCGCGCCGGCGCTTGCAGTCCTCGTCTTCGAGGTGCTGCTGAACGTGACCGCCATGTTCAACCACGCGAACGCGCGCATCCCGCCGGGAGTCGACCGCTGGCTACGCTGGTTTGTGGTCACGCCGGACATGCACCGAGTGCACCACTCGATCGACTATAACGAGTCGTCGAGCAATTTCGGCTTCAATGCGCCCTGGTGGGACCACCTTTTCGGCACTTATCGGGCGCAGCCCGCCGCGGGTCATGAGGCGATGACGATCGGCGTCGACGCGTTCCGTTCGGCCGAGGACCTCCAGATCGGCCGTCTCCTGGTCCAGCCGCTTCTCGATACGCCCGGCGGCTATCCCATCAACCGCCGCGGCGCCGCCGCCGAGCGGTGAAGCGGCCGAGGCAGTGCGCGAGGCGATCACACGCACCATGGTTTCCTTCCCGGAGCAGCTGCGCCGATCACTCACTTGGGACCAAGGCGCAGAGATGAGTCAGCACGCACGTCTAGAATTTCAACGAGCTCCATTGACTTCTTGTAGCTGTCCTTTAAGCGTCGTTTATCTGTCTTTTAGCTTGCGTCTACCTGTCGTCCAGGCATCCGGGAGCAACTCTCCCCGTACGGTCGCGATCACCTTGCCGCCCACCTGGATTTCGGGGGTGCCTCCGACCATCCGTGCGCGCAACCGCACCACGGAGGGCCGCCGCACTTCGTAGCCCTGTTCGATCCTCCACGACAAGGCACTCGCCGGGAAAACCTTGTGCTCCAGGAGGTATGCCCCCAGGAAGGCCGCACCGTTTCCGGTGGCGGGGTCCTCCCGCACACCGTGGGATTCGAAGAAAAACCTCGCGCACAGGTCGTTTCCGGAGTGGCGGGTCTGCGTGCAGAAAAGATAGACCAGGGGGGGGAAGCCCTCCGCGGCGAGCGGCGCGAAGGCCGCAAGGTCGAGGCGGCTACGCCCCAACGCGTCGAGCCCGCGCAACGGAATGATCATCGCGGCGGTTCCCGAGGCGACCTGTTGCACGGGGAATTTGCCCTCGATGTCCCCGGCCGATATGCCGAGAGCGGGCGCGATCCGTTCCCGTGCGCAGGTCGGGCCTAGCGTCACCGGCGGAGCGAGAAACCACGCCGTTTCCGCGCCCGGCTCGTCGGACTCGAAGTGGACGGGGACCTGGCCCACGGACAGGTTCAGTCGTACGGGGCCCCGATTCCCCGGCGCGATTCCATGGCGCACCACCCATGCCGTTCCCAATATCGGATGGCCGGCAAAGGCGATCTCCCGCGAAGGGGTGAAGATGCGGGCGCGGAATCCCCCATCGGCCTCGGCAGCGCGGCCCACGAAGCTCGTTTCGGATAAATTCATCTCCGCCGCGAACCGCTGCATCGCCTCGTCGGCAAAGCCGTCGGCTCCGATCACGACCGCGAGGGGATTTCCCGCGTAGGCCCGCTCGGCGAAGACGTCGACGATGAACAGCCGCGGTGCCGTGGACTTCACCGTGGGGGCCGCGGGCTACCTGGTCGAACCCGCTCCCCGCCGGTGCTGCTCACGCAGGCTCTGGTTCAGGTGTCCCCCGAGCACCGCCAGGATGCGAAGTCCTTCCTGCGTTCCGGGATTGCGAGCGGCGTTGAGCATTTCGCCCAGGCCGCCCTTGGCCGGCGGGGCGATCGCGAGGTCGCGGCTGGTGGCCCGAAGCGCCTCGGCGAGGCCGATCAGCAGGCGCTGGCTCTCGGGGTGGTCGAGCACCTGGAGCAGGCGCATCAGGCCCTTGTTGCGCGTGAGCCGGTCGAGCAGCGTGATGCCCTCGCTCATCGCCGAGGAGAGGCGCGTGATGATCTCGTCGGACATCGCGTCCTGGGCCGAGGTGACAAGCTGCGCGAACTCGATGAGCCGTTGCAGGTCGGCTCCTTCGACCGTCGCGGCAGGAGGTGCTTCCGTCTGGGTATTCATGGCTGGGCCCTCTCAGAGCAGGCCGCGTACGCTGGTCCAGTACATCTGGTTGTAGGCCACCTTGAACCAGTGCATGGGCTTCGAAGGAGGTTTCAGGTCGGGCGGATTGAAGTAGTTGAACATCGCATAAGTCGCGCGATCGTGGCCGGCCTCGATGAAGCAGTACACCTTGCCGTCGTAATCGCGCACCGGGCTGCCGATCTTCACGATCGAGGCCATGTTCTCGGCGAGCACCTCGGCCTGGAAATGGGCCGCCGAGCCGGTCTTGCTGACCGGCAGGTTGGTGGTGTCGCCCAGCACGAAGACGTTGTCATGGCCCACCATGGAGAGCTTCTGGCGGTCGGTCGGGATCCACCCGTCCTCGCCGAGCTTGTCGCGCTCGACCACTTCCATGCCACGGTGTTCCGGGATAGCGATCAGCAGGTCGTAGTGGGCCTCGGAGCCTTCCTCGCTCTTCACGACCTTGTTCTTGACGTCCACTTCCCGCATGTTGAAAAGCGTCTCGTACTCGACGCCGATGCGCTTGAATTCGGGCGTCGCCCACTTGGCGACGTTCTCGATGCTGTGGATGCGGTTGATCGGGTAGTAGTACTTGATCTGGACCTTGTCGCGGATGCCGCGCGACTTGAAGTAGTCGTGCAGCGAGAACGTGACCTCGACCGGGGCGATCGGGCACTTGTGCGGGAGCCCCACGACGATGGCGACCTTTCCGCCCTGGAACTCCCGCAGGCGCTTGAACATCTTCATCGCCGACTCCTCGGTGTAGAAGAATTCGGCCCCCTCGGTCAGGCCCGGCGTCTCGCTGGGAACCATGCGCGAGCCCGTGGCGATCACGAGCATGTCGTACTCGTGGATCTTTCCGCTCGCAGTCTTCACGCGATTCTGGTCGAGCTGGAACTGCTCGACGGGATCGACGTGGAATTCGATGGCCGGCTCGAGCAGGCTCGCCTGGTCGCGATAGAGCTGGTCGGGCGACATCTGCCCGAACGCGACGTACAGCAGGCCGGGCTGGTACATGTGCCGGTCGGAGGCCGAAAGCATCGTAAGGCGGACCTTGCCGGAATCGGTCTCCGCCGATAGGCGCCGTGCGAGGTTGTTGGCGAGGATCGTCCCGCCCGTGCCGCCACCGACCACTAGGATTCTCATCGCGTTCTCCTGTCGCCCTACCGGGCCTTGCGGACCTTGATGTGCCAGACCTCTCCGACCTTCTCGCTGCCCAGCATGTCGTGGCCGGCCTTCGTGACCCACTCGGGAACGTCGTTGGCCGAGCCCTTGTCGGTCGACAGCAGCTCCAGCACGTCGCCCACCTTGGCGCGCTTCATGTGGGTGATGAGCTCCATCAGCGGCCCGGGGCAGTACGTGTTGCACGCGTCGACGATCTTGCTTTCGCTCATGGACCTTGTCCTCCTGTGGCTTCGTTCGGTTCCGGCGCCTGGTCAAAAGGTGAGTAGCTGGCCGCCTTCGGCATCGCTCAGGAAGCGCGTAAGTCCCGTCGGCGGCCCCAGCTCGGGGTCGAGCTCGCCTTCCTCCAGCTTGAGCAGGTCGATCGCCATCGAGCACGGCAGAAGCTTCGCGTCGCCCAGCTCGACGGCCTGGGAGAAGAGCTGCTTGAACGGCGGCACGCCCTTGCCCATGAGCGCTCCGAGCTCCCCCTCCGCCGGCGCCTCCCCGGCGTGTCCCTTGACGAAGTAGGGCAGGGCGTTCATCGAGAAGAACACCGTGACCTGGTCTCCGGACGCGGCCGCGACGGACGCGACCATCGCTGCCATCTGCAGTTTTTCCCGCGAGCCCGAGACGCACACAATGTGAAGCCTTTGCGACATGGCGCTATTTCCTCCTTACCATTTCTTCGACACCACTTGCTTGAGCGCCTGGTTGCGCAGGGTGAGCTCGGCCACCAGGAGCTTCAGGCGCCGGTTCTCCTCCTCGAGCTCCTGCAGCCGCTTCGATTCCGAAGGCTTCGGGGCGCCATGCTTCCCACGCCACCGGTAGAACGTGGTTTCCGCGATGCCCAGCCTGTTGCACAGGTCGCGGACCGAAGTGCCGGATTGGGCCTCGCCCAACGCCGCGAGGATCTCCTTTTCGAAATGTCGGGGCTTCGCTATCTTGCTCTCCTCAAGCATTGGGCTCGCCGGCCGCCGCGATGCCCGCGTCGAGGGAGTCATAGCGTCCGATGCGGTAGACCATCGTGGAGATGAACCAGCTCGCGAGGAAGATCGCCACGACGATGATCCCGATCATCTCCCAGCGGTCGCTCAGGGCGTTGACTTGGTCCCAAAGCTCGCCCTTGAGGGCGAACTGCTTGGAAGCGAGGGCGAGGACCTCGATGCCGGCCACCACCAGGGCCACGATGGCGGAGACGAGCGTGATCGTGAGGTTGTAGTAGAGCTTGCGGATGGGGTTCCTGAACGCCCAATCGTAGGCGCTCACCATGAGCACGCTGTCGGTGGTGTCCGTGAGGGCCATTCCGGCGGCGAATAGCGCCGGGAACACGAGGATCATCCACATCGACAGGCCCTTGGCCGCTTCCGCGCCGGCGATTCCCAGCAGGCTGCCCTCGGTCGCGGTGTCGAAGCCCAGCCCAAAGAGGAAACCGATGCCCACCATGTGCCAGCTCTTGCTGACGAGGCGAAACAGCGGCCGGAAGATGCGCGAATACAGCCCGCGCTTGTTCAGGAGGACGTCGAAATCCTCCTCGACGTACGTGCCGCCGTTGCGGATGTGCCGAAAGGTCTGGTAGGTGGTCTTCGCGATCGCGAGGTTCAGCACGGCCATGACGATGAGGAACGATGCCGACACGAACGTGCTCGCGACCCCGGCGGAAATGCCGGCGGACCCCGCCGCGTCGCTCGCGGAGCCCCACGTCGCGAACGTGGCGATGGCGGCCACGAACACCACCAGCGCCATCGAGTGCCCGATCGCGAAGTGGAACCCGACCGTCGTTGGCCGCTTGCCCTGCTGCATCAGCTTGCGCGTGACGGTGTCGATCGACGCGATGTGGTCGGCGTCGAAGGCGTGGCGCAGGCCGAACGAATAGGCGAGCACCGCGGCGCCCAGCAGCACCGGGTTGCCGGCGAAAGCGACGATGGCCCATACCCACGCCGCGACGTTGAAGGCGATCAGCAGGACGTACAGGCCGATCACCTTCTTGCGGAAATTTCCCGCCTCGTCGCTGAAGATGTGATGCATCGCCGCGAAGAACTGGCTCATGGAAGATTGTCCCCTTATGGTCCGGTCACGATTGGCGGTGCCAGCTGAAGCGGCTGATCAACAGCATGCAAATGGAATCGAGCGCGAAGCCGATGACGCCGATCACCAGCACCATCGCCGTGAGGTGGTTGTACGAAAGCGTCTCGCGCGCGTCCTCGATGGAGTAGCCGAGGCCCGAAGTGACCCCGAGGAATTCCGCGGGCACGAGCACGATCCACGCGACGCCGAGGGCCAGGCGGATGCCCGTGAGGACGTCGAACGCGATCGCCGGCAGGATGATCTGGGAGAGCATGTGCCAGGGCCGGGCGCCGAGGTTGCGCGCCACCTTGAACCAGGCGGGATCCACCTTGGCGAGCCCCGCGGCCGTGGAGAAGGCCACCGGCCACACCGCCGCGATCGCGATGAGGAAGATGATCGCCGCGTCCCATTTCGCGAAGACGATCACCGCGATCGGCTCCCAGGAAAGCGGGCTGATCATCCGCAGCAACTGGAACGGCGTGTTGCTCAGCTGCCGGAAGGCCTGGCTGCGGCCCATGGCGATGCCGATCGGGATGCCGCAGGTGATGGCCAGCAGCAGCCCCATGGCCAGACGATAGCCGCTGCTTTCCACCGCCCGCAGGATCGTGCCGTCGCCAATCAGCTCCGGGAACGCGCGGAACGTCGGGATGGGACCGAAATTCGCGAAGCTGCGCGTCGACGGGTTGAGGTAGAGAAGCAGGCCCCCGAGCCACCAGAGGCCGAACAGGAGCCCGAGCCCGACAGCGCCGTAGAACAGCCGTCGCACCGCCGGGGACGACAGGCGGGGAAGCGCGAGCAACCTGGCGGGGGCGACGGCAGCGTTCATAGATCGATGACCTCCGCCCGGGTATAGGGATCGCCCGACTGGGGAACGCTCGCATCCTTCTTCCACTTGGGATTCTTCTCGAGCGCCTTCTTGACGAAGTCGTAGTTCACCAGGTCCTTGGCCACGTGCTCGGGGCTCAGGCCATCCAGGAACTTCGCATCCCCGGTGATCACGGTCTTCTTCAGGTCGGTCACGACGAGCTCCGTGGCCGACTGGTAGGGCCAGCCCTGGAAGTTGATCCGGTCCATGCCCCAGTCCGGATGCTTGATGGCCGCGGGATTCTTGTAGTAGGCGGGGTTGTAGAAGAGCATCGCGCGCTCGACCACTTCCTTCGGGAACGGAAGGTAGCCCTTGCCGTCGCGCGAGAGCATCTGCGCCATCGACTCGCGGTTCTCCGCGAGATGGATCTGGGCGGCGATGACGGCGTTGTGCACGCCCTGTGCCCACGCGGCGCGGGCGGGATCCATGGTGTCGGCCTCGTGCATGACGACCACGCAGCAGGGGTGCCCCTTCCAGATATCGCCGGTGAACCGCAGCACCTTTCCGCCGGCCTTGAGCTCGCCCAGGGCGTTGAACGGCTCAGCCACGCAATAGGCGTCGATCTTCCCGGCGGCGAGCGCGGGCGGCATGTCGGGCGGCGCCAGGACGAGGAAGTTGCACTCGTTGGGCGCCAGCTTCGCGGTCTGCGGACGGATCACCGGCGTGATGCCGGCGTTCCTCAGCTCGAGCTGCGAGATGATGTTGTGGATCGAGTACCAGAACGGCATCGCGAACTGCTTGCCGCCGAAGTCCTTGAAGGTCTCGATGCCGCTGTTCTTGCCGACCACGATGGCCGAGCCGTTGGTGTGGTCCCAGGCAGTGATCTTCACCGGGAACTTGTTGTTGTAGCGCATCCAGATCGGGATCGGGATCAGCAGGTGCGCGAGGTTGAAGCGATGGGAAGCGAAAGCCTCTACGAGCGGCGACCAACCGCGGATGAGGGTCGGTCGCACGGAGTCGAGCCCTTCCTTCTTGAGGAAGCCCATCTCGTGGGCGACGATCAGCGCGGCCGCGTCGGTGATCGGCAGGTAGCCGATGCGCACCACCGGATCGAACTTGTCGTCGGCGGCGAAGGAGCGGGAGGCGGGAATCACGCTTCCCAGTGCGGCGGCCCCGGCGGCGTTGAGCAGGCTTCGCCGGCTCACCCCCGTGCCGAGGATCCCGCGGAACATCGGGTCATAGTCCAGCACGAGTTTCGGATCGACGATCCCGTCCCCCTGGGACTTGTAATCGAGCGCCGTTTCCCCGAGCCCATCGCCTTGCTTGTCGTTCTCCCGCGTGGTCATGGCTGGTTCTCCTCTGTTGTGCGCTGCGCGTGGTGCAATTGAAGTATCTGTGTCGTGGCCGTTCAAGCCCGCGCGGTGCCGAGGGATTCGGCCGCGGACATTCCTGTGAACTCAGCGCTCGAGCCGTGACCTGTATCGTGGGCATCGCCGGCTTCGCTGCCGGCCGCGCCCGAGGCCGCGTTTGCCGCGCCCTCGAAGCTCTTCATGAGCTGCGCGCGCGCGGCCTGCACCGCCGGATCCTGGCGCTCCCGTGGGTCCCCGAGGTCGATCCTGACGTCGTGCATGATCCTGCCGGGGGAGCCCGCCATGATGAGAGCTCGGTCTCCCATGAGCACCGCCTCGTCGATGTCATGGGTAACGATGACCAGGTTGATGCCCAGGCGCTTGGCGATGGAGCGAACGTCGCGCTGCAGCGACGCGCGCGTGAATGCATCCAGCGCGGAGAAGGGCTCGTCCAGGAGCAGCAGCTCCGGCTCCATCACGAGCGAGCGGGCGAGCGCCACCCGCTGCTGCTGCCCCCCCGAGAGGTCCTGCACGTTGTTCTCGGCGAAGTCCTCCAGGTCGACCAGGCGAAGGGCCTCGGCGACGCGGTCGCGCATTTCCGCCTGGGGCCAGTGGGCGAATCGCAATCCGATGCCCACGTTCTGCGCCACGCGCATCCAGGGAAAGAGATGGGGCGCCTGGAACATCATGACCCAGCGGGGCGACGGTCCCTCGACCGCCTTGCCGTCGAGCGAGACCTTGCCGCTCGTCGGGCGCACGAGGCCCGCCATGATGTGGAGCAGGGTCGACTTGCCGCAGCCGGAGCGGCCGATGATGGCGAGGGCCTCGCCGCTCTGGGCCTCGAGCTTGACGCGATCGAACGTGAGCGCCCCGCGCGAGCTGTAGCGATGGCTGAGGTCCTCGACCTCGATATGGACTCCGCGTATCGGCATCGATCAGTTCCTCGGTCGACAGGAATCCGCGCCGGCTTTCGCCGCGGCGCGGAAGCCGTGCATGCCCTCAGCCGGCGGGAGAACCTGGTGCTCGCTTCCGCCCAAGAGAATGTGGATCCTCGCCTAGGCGCTCGTGAGGCGCTCATGGACCTGCCGCATCCGGCGCTCGAGCTCGTCCTCATCGACCAGGCCGCGGCGGATCATCGTGTGGGCCAGGGCCATGAGCTGGCGCTCCGGCTGGGGAATGTCCCGGTAGAGGGTCTCGGAAAGATCGTCCTCGGAGGCGCGTCGATCGAGCGTCTCGAGGCAATCGCGGATCGCGAGCGCCTCGCAGGTCGAGAACATGCTGACCTTCCACGGGGGATCGGGATTGGTCACGCCGTATTGGACGGCCAGGTCCTCCCAGGCCCTTCCACGGCTGCGGATCTTCTCGAGGAGCGTAATGGGGGAGGGGTCCGGTTCCTGCCGGCTCGCGCCCGCGCCGGGATTCTTCGCTTTCGTATCGGCCATCGTGCGATCCTCAGTGACCGTGCGCGTGGTCGTGGCCATGGTCGTGTTGTATCGGATGCACCGCCGGATGGATCGGCCGCTTGTCGTCCTGCTTGCGGTCGGGATGGGGCAGCGCCACGCCGATCATGCAGTCCCGGGTCACGATGGAGGCGAGCTGCTCTTCGCTCCAGCCGTCGGTCCCGGCGGGACGCATCGGCAGCACCATGAAGCGGCACTTCTGGTTCGAGTCCTCCACCCGGATTTCCACGTCGGCGGGGAGCTGGAGGCCGAACTCGGCGAGCACCTGCCGCGGCCAGCGGACCAGCCGGCGGCGATAGTTCGGAGTCCGGTACCACTCGGGGGAATGCCCGAGGATGGGACGGGGATAGCACGAGCAGAGTGTGCACACCACCACGTGCTTCACCTTGGCCGTGTCCTCGAGGACACGCAGGTCCGTGTAGTCGCTCGGCGTGCCGAAGCCGGTCGGATTGAGCCAGTCGATGCCGACTTGCAGGCTGGCCTTAACGCCATCTTCCAGGGCGAGCTTCTTGAACTTGGGATCCAGCCAGGCCTTGGCGACAAGTCGCGCCGCCGGCAGCGGCCCGATGCTGTGGGCGAATTCCGTGAATCGCCGGTGGTCGTCGGCGGTGAAGAGTCCCTTCTCGATGGCGAGCTCGCGAACGGCGGCTTCCAGGATCTCGAAGTCGCTCACTTCGTCGACCATCGGCGCGGCTTTGTGCTTCTCTGCCATGTGCTTTTCCTCTCTGTTGCGTGTCCGTGGACCCGTTACGCCTTCTCGAGCCAGCGTTCGGAAAATTCCGTCTGCACCGAGTCGTTCGGGTACGCGGACGGATAGTCGCTCCAAAGGTCCTTCTGCTTGAAGCGCACGATGTAGAACCATTCGGGCTTGTCGGTGTTGTCCCAGGCCTCGTCTTCCGGGGCCGGGCTCTCGTGGGTCACGACGGCGACGGTGCCCTCGGCGCCGCGGGTGTAAACCTGGCAGCGCGTATAGAAGATGTCGGGCAGGTTCTTGATCCGGACGCGGTCGCCCACCTTGAACTTGGCCGGGCCGGCCTCGCCCTTGAAGCACTGGGGATCGCCTTTCCCCGTGGACTTCTCAGCGTGGTGACTTCTTTTCATGGCGCTTCTTGACCTCTTCGATCTTGTTGATGAGCTCGGTGAGCGTGACGTGCTGCTTGTCGACCATGATCCTCGCGGCGGAGAGCAGCCAGCGCCCGTAGTAGGGCAGGCCCAGGTACTGCGTCTGGCCCAGGTCGACGTTCTGCCGACGGCGCCTTTCCTCGGCGTTCCAGATGCCGCGCCACGCCAGGCATTCGCAGGTCACGTACGTATTCACCTCCCACTGCTCTTCCTGCTTTTCTTCCCACCGGATGGGAATGTCCGGCTCACCGCCCACGTCGTGGGACGTGCGCATGTAGGCCCGGAAGAGGGCGTGATCGATGGCATCGGGATAGGGGGCGTGTTGCGGCCGATGCAGGGCCGGCTGCAGCTGACCCACTAGGTCGATATGCCGCATAACGTTCTCTCGGCTGGACGACGACATGGTCTGGACAACTCCTTTCGTGGATTCAGAAAACCGATCCGCACATTCCGGATGGCCATCAATGAGTTGGGGCCGCACCGGACGATTCGCGAATCCCTCTCGCTCGCGAGGAAGCGTCCCTGCGAGCAGCCGACGTGCAAATTTATGGATTACACGGATAGAATTGTCCAAGACTATATTTCGATGGGATCGATAGGATTCGGTTATGGCCCAGAGGATCACCTTCCCCCGTTCCCTCCGATACCTGCTCGCCGTGGCCGAGCACGGCAGCTTCACGCGCGCGGCGGAAACGCTGTTCGTCTCCCAGCCCACGCTTTCGCAGCAAATCAAGCAATTGGAGGAGCTGCTCGACGTGCGGCTGCTCGATCGCTCGGGGCGGACGGTGCGCCTCACGGAGGCGGGCGAGCTCTACCTGCGCCACGCGCGCCGTGCACTGCAGGAGCTGGACGCGGGCAAGCGCGCCATCCACGAGCTGCAGGACCTGAGCCGGGGCTGCCTGCGCCTGGGAATCACGCCCATCACGGAGTACATGACGACGCCGCTCCTTCACCTGTTCAACACCCGCTTCCCGGGCATCACCGTGAGCGCGCAGGAAATGGCCCAGACGGACATCGAGACGGGCGTGGCCGACGACCACATCGACGTGGGCATCGCGTTCACCAACACGCTCTCCACGGAAGCGCGCTCGAGCGAGATCGACACCCACGTGCTTTTCATCGAACCGCTCAACCTGGCCGTGGGCGAGGGGCACCCGTTTGCAGGGCAGAACGCGCCGGTGGGCAAGCACGACCTGGAGAAGGAGTCGCTCGTGCTCCTCAACACGAACTTCGCGCTGCGCCGGCACTTCGACCTGTACTGCCTGGAACACGGCATTACCCCGCAGATCGGGATGGAGACCAACTCCGTGAACGTGATCGTGGAGATCGTGCGGCTGGGCAAGCTGGTCACGATCCTTCCCGACACGATCGCGTGCTCGCAGCGGGGCCTGCACCCGGTGATGCTGCTGCCGGAGCTGCCCCATCACTCGATCACGCTCATCTGCCGCAAGGGCGCGTACAAGAGCCCGGCGTGCCAGGCGTTCGGGGAACTCGCGATGGAGTGGTGCACGAGCCGATGCCTGGTGTCGCCCGAGAGGACCCGGCCCTGCGCCATGGCCGAGGTGTGCAACCGCCAGGCGCCCCAGGAGCAACCAGAATCCGCGGTTCCCGGAGACTGATTCCCTCAGGCCCGCGCCGAGCGCCCCGTCACCAGGACTTGTAGGGCAGGAACTTGCCGTTCAGCGTGAGCACCACGCGCACGCCCTTGGGATCGTCCTGCTTGCCGATGTCCATCGAGAAGTCGATCGCGCTCATGATGCCGTCGCCGAAGTTCTCGTGGATCACTTCCTTGATGGTCTCGCCGTACACGCCGACCATCTCGTAGAGGCGATAGATCACCGGGTCGGTGGGAACGACCTGGCTGAAGGTCTTGTGGGGGAATTGCTGCAATGCGGTGGACACCTGCTTGCCCAGGCCCAGCACCTTGGCCACCCCGTCGGCCTGCTTCTTGTCCAGGTGGTTCATGCCGAGGCACGCCGAGCAGGTGTACTCGACGGAAAGCCCCGCGGCCTTGGCGATGTCCTTCCACTTGAGACCCTTGTCGAGCTTGGCTTCGAGGATCACTTCCTTCATCGCGGCTTTATTCATGGTGCCCGTCCATTCGCGTTGAACACGGATGTGTCGACTGGGAAATATGTTCGGACGACCTGCTGCTGTCCAAGACTATATTTCGATGGAAGCGATAGGAGTTGGCTATGCACTGCGGGCGGGCGGTGGCGGCCGAGCTCAACTGGAAGGCGTGTGCCTCACGCGGCCTTCAGCCAGCCCAGCGCCGTCGCGTCGTCGGAAAAGGGAAAGTGCCGCACTTCGACCGACGTAAAGTGCCTGCCGAGCGCTTCCGCAATGCCGGCGACCTGACTGTCCGTCACGACCGCTTCACGTTCGATCTTCTTGTGGTGCTCGGGGACGAAGTGCTCGTGCGCTATGAATCCCGCGAAGTTCTCCCAGCCGGGAAATCCTTTCGCATGGACCAACACGCCATGGAGCTTCGCGTGGTCGGAGAGATAGGAATCGACCGCCGCGCCGAGGCCATCGAAGTCCTCCTTGCTGAGCGGCGCGCGCGGCTTGAGCCAGGATGCCTTCGGGCTTCATGATCGAATAGGCGAGCATGGGATTCTCCATGAGTGCGCCTATGAACATAGGACACCAGGCACGGTTAGTCCGTTCGCCAGCGAGCTGATGGGGTCACCACCGGGGCGGCGTGCAAACGAAAAGGCTGCGGTCGGACGAATTCGAGCGGGGTGGATTGAGCCAGGCACGCCACGGGGAAACGTACTGGAGCTAGCTACGTCTTGGCTGCGGTGGGGTCGGAAAAAGGACCTAGCTTCGAGCTAAGTCTTTGAGGTATTTGGCTCCCCGACCTGGGCTCGAACCAGGGACCTGCGGATTATGAGGGCGCGGGCTTACGCTGACGCTCTTTGGCAGTACCTGACGAAGGGCAGAAGGTGCGCAACCTCGTTTCTCATGGCGAAATCGGATGAGGCGGCGGCTCAAGTGCACCGTCTCCCGGCCGACCTCCTCAGCGCGACTTGCGCGCGAGGCAATCGAGGTAGGTGGTGTTGTCGAACCCCATGGAGTTGCGCTGCGCCTGCCAGATCACTTCGGCGAGGCACTCCATCACGTCGTGGCGCGCGTCGTGCATCGAGCCGCGTTTCGCCGCGAGCGATTGCACCGCCGCGCGGATCCCGGGCGGCTGGTCGATCGAGACCTGCTCCTCGATCGCCACGTGCATCATGAGGTGCAGGAAGGGATTGGTCTCGCCGCCCTCCGGCTTCCACTCGCGCGCGAGATAGCGCTCGCGATCGCCGAGCACCGCGTGGTACTCCGGATGCTCGAGCACCACCGCCAGCGCCATCGATTCGAGCGCCGAGAGCGGCGCCCCCGCGGCGTGCTTCTCCCACAGGTCGAAGAGGAAGGCGCGCGACTCGTCGCGCGTGGGGTTAAACATCGCGTCCCTTCGGCAGCGTCTTCCTGGCGGGAGTGGCCGGCGCCTCGGTGGCGAACTTCCTTTTCTCCTGGAATTCGCACTGCGCGTATACCGGGCACTTGAAGCACAGCGGCTTTCTCGCGAGGCACGTGTAGCGTCCATGCAGGATGAGATAGTGGTGCGCGTTGCGCAGGTACTTCTTCGGCGTGGCCTTCAGGAGCTTCATCTCCACCTCGAGCGGGTCCTTCCCCGGCGCGAGACCGGTGCGATTGGCGACGCGGAAGACGTGCGTATCCACGGCGATGGTAAGCTCTTCGAAGGCCACGTTGAGGACCACGTTCGCGGTCTTGCGTCCCACGCCCGGAAGAGCCTCGAGCTCCTCGCGCGTGCACGGCACCTGGCCGCGGTGCCGGTCGAGGAGGATCTGCGAGAGCGCGACCACGTTCCTCGCCTTGCCGCGGTAAAGCCCGATGGTGCGGATGTACTTCTCGAGACCCTCGACCCCGAGGGCGGCGATCTTGGCCGGCGTGTTGGCCACGGGATAGAGCTTCGCGGTGGCGAGGTTCACGCTCTTGTCTGTGGCCTGCGCGGACAGCACCACGGCCACCAGCAGCTCGTAGGGCGTCGTGTGCTCGAGCTCGCTCTTCGGATCCGGCATGGCGGCGGCGAGCCGCTTGAAGAGTTCCTCGCGCTTCGCGGGGCTCATTCGTAGGACTCCAGCCGCTGCGCGTGCTCGGCGGCGTCGCGGGCGAGGCGTACGCCGCGAAAGTCGTGCCGCGCTCGCGAAAGATCCGCATCGGGAAGCGCCGCCACCGGATCGAGCGCGATGCAATCGACCGGGCACGGGGGAATGCAAAGCTCGCATCCCGTGCACCACGACGCGATCACGGTGTGCATGAGCTTCGAGGCGCCGACGATGGCGTCCACGGGGCACGCCTGGATGCACTTGGTGCAGCCGATGCAGATCTCCTCGTCGATCACGGCGACTTGCGGCGCCCGGTACTCGCCGTTCTCGGGATTGAGCGCAATCGCCGGGCGCCCCGTGAGCCGCGCGATGCGCGCGATGACCGCCTCGCCCCCGGGCGGGCATTGGTTGATTCCCGCGTCTCCGGCGGCGATCGCGTGCGCATAGGGGCGGCAGCCGTCGAAGCCGCATTGCGTGCATTGCGTCTGCGGGAGGAGGGCGTCGATGGCCCGGGGGAGGTCGTCAGTCTTCAAGGTCGCGGTCCGTGAGCGCAGTGTAGGCGAGGCCGGCTTCCTTCGCGATCCCCGCGTGGTTTACGCGTCCCTTCCAGACGACGACGCCGGCGCGCAGCCCCGCGTTCTCGCGCACCGCGCGCGCGATCCCCTTGGCGGCCAGCTCGCGCGCGAACGGCAGCACGGCGGCGGAGATCGCCGCGGCTGCGAGCGCAGGTTCCGCGGACGGCATGTTGGGCACGCAATAGTGGATCACCCCTTCCTCGACGAACGTGGGCCGCGCATGGGTGGTGGGGCGCGAGGTCTCGGCGACGCCGCCCGCGTCGATCGAGATGTCGACGATCATCGAGCCCGGCTTCATGCGCGCCACGAGCGAGCGCGGCAGGAGCTTGGGCGTGGGAGCCCCGGGGACGAAGACCGCGCCCACGACGAGATCGGCCTCGAGCGCCGCGCGCTCGACGGCCAGCGGCGTCGCGGTGGAGCGGCGCAACACGGTCACGTGCGCAGCGCTCTCGAGAGCGGCGTGCTCCGCGGCCTTGCCCGCGTGCCCCGCGCCCAGCACCAGCACGTTGCGAGGCGCGCGCCCGAGGTGTCTCGCCGCGGCCTCGATCGCCATGCGCCCCGCGATCGCCGACATCGGCGCCAGCAGCGGAAAGCCGCCGCCGGCGTCGCGCACCATCTCGAAGGCGATCGCGGTGATGCCGCTCGCCGCCACGGCGCGCGTGCGCTCGGGCTCGCCCGGGAGGTGGTGGTAGCAGAAGAGGGTCTGCCCGGCGCGCAGGTGTGGCAGGTCCGCGTCCTGGACTTCCTTCACTTTCACGATGAGCTCGGCGTCCCAGGCATCGGCGGCGGCGACCACATGCGCGCCCGCGTCGAGGAACGACGCATCGACATGGCCGACTCCCCCGCCCGCGCCCGAGGCCACGCGCACCTCGTGCCCGTCCCGCGCCAATGTAGCTGCGTGATCCGCAACCAACGCGATTCGCAGTTCCCCGGGCTTGGTCTCGCGCGGGATGCCGATCCTCATCGCCACGGCCCACGGAATAGGTGAACGCGCAGCCGTGTTTCCCCACCACCGGGCGCGCGTCCGCGCGTCCCCAGCGGGAGGATGCGATGAGGACAAAGAGGATCGTGCGGGTATTCGTGGCGCTTTGCATGGCGCTGGCGTTGGCCGCGTGCGGGGGAAGCGGCGGCGGCAGCACGACGGCGAAGGTCTTCAAGAGTGTCGCGCTCAACGGCGCGCAGGAGAACCCCGCGGTCACCACCCCTGCCACCGGCTCCGGCGTCCTCATCATCGACACCGAGAGCGGCGAAGTCTCGGGATCCATCAATACGTTCGGCATCAGCGGCAACGCCGCGCACATTCACACCGGCGCGGTGGGGGTGAATGGCCCGGTCATCATCCCATTGACGCAGACCTCGACTGGCGTCTGGAACGTTTCCGACGGCGCAAAGCTCACGGCCGAGCAGCTCGACGCGATGCGCGCCGGCACGCTTTACGTGAACGTGCACACCACCGCCAATCCGGGCGGCGAGATCCGCGGGCAGATGGGCCGCCAGGTCTACTACGCGACCATGCTCGGCGCGCAGGAAGTTCCCGCGAACGCGTCGCCGGCCACCGGCACGGGCGTCTACGTTTTCGATCCTGACACGAAGACCCTGTCCGGCACCGTCACGACGACCGTGACGGGCACCGTCGCTCACATCCATACCGGCGCGATCGGCGTCGCCGCCGGCGTCACGTTCCCCTTCACCGGCGGGCCCACCACGTGGACGATGCCCGCCACCGTGCTCACCGATGCGCAGGTCACCTCGCTGCAATCGGGGAATTTCTACGCCAACGTGCACAGCGGCGCATTCCCGGGCGGGGAAGTGCGCGGGCAGCTTTACCTGCCGGCGAAATTCGCGAACCTCTCCGGCGCCCAGGAGGTGCCCGCGAACAGCTCCGCGGCAAGCGGCATCGGCTGGCTCTCGGTGAATCCCTTCACCAAGGCCGTCGCGGCGCGCACCGAGACAACTGGCATTACCGCGACGAATGCACACGCGCACAACGCGCCGGCCGGCGTGGCCGGGCCGGTGGTCATCCCGCAGACGCAAACGCCCCCCGGCATCTGGACGAGCGCGCCCACCGCCACCATGACCGACGCGCTCCTCATCGCGTTCATGAAGAACGAGCTGTATCTCAACGTGCATTCGGCGGCGTTCCCCGGTGGCGAGATTCGCGGTCAGCTGGTGTTCGGGCAATAGCTACCGGCGCAACGCGCGGCGGGCCTGGGCGATGAGCTCGGGCCCGCGGTAGATGAGCCCGGTGTAGACCTGCACGAGCGAAGCGCCCGCGGCGATCTTGGCGTGCGCATCGGCGCCGCTCAGGATTCCGCCCACGCCGATCAGCGTGACCCTGCCGCCGAGCGCGGCGCAGAGCTTGCGCAGCACCTCGGTGGAGCGCGCGAAGAGCGGCCGGCCCGACAGCCCGCCCATCTCGCCCGCGTGCCTGTGCGCCGCGATCTCCTCGCGGCCGATGGTGGTGTTGGTGGCGATGAGCCCGTCCACCGAATGCTCGAGCGCGAGGGAAGCGATCGCCTCGATCTGGCCGTCGTCGAGGTCCGGCGCCACCTTCACGAGGAGGGGCTTGCGCTTCCCGCCTTTCGCGAGCGAAGCGCGCTTCGACATCAACGCGCCGAGGAGCTCGTCCAGCTTCTCGCTCGACTGCAAATCGCGCAGGTTCTTCGTGTTGGGCGACGAGATGTTCACCGTGACGTAGCTCGCGCGGCTGTAGACGGCATCGAGGCACGCGAGGTAATCGTCGACCGCGCGCTCGATCGGCGTGTCGAAGTTCTTGCCGATATTGATGCCGAGCACGCCGCGGAAGCTCGCGCGGTCCACGTTCGCGATCAGCTTCTCGAGGCCTCCGTTGTTGAAGCCGAGTCGATTGATGATGGCTTCATGCTCGGGAAGCCGGAACATGCGCGGCTTGGCGTTTCCCGGCTGCGGGCGCGGCGTGACCGTGCCGATCTCGATGAAGCCGAAGCCCAACGCGGCGAGCGCGTCGATGTAGTCGCCGTTCTTGTCGAGGCCCGCGGCGAGGCCCACCGGGTTGGGAAATTCGATCCCCATCACGTTGCGCGATTCCGAGCCGTCGGCCCCCGCGCCCAGCAGCGCCGCGCCGGGGCCGAGCATGGCGAGCGACTTGAGGGTGAGGTCGTGGGCAACTTCCGGGTCGAGCTTGAAGAGGGCGCCGCGAGCGAGGCGATACAGCGTCACGCGAGGCGTTTCCACTCGCCCCGCGCGAGGCCCTCGATCGGCGTGAACTGGTTCTTGTAGCTCATCTTGCGGCTCTGCCCGATCCAGTAGCCCAGGTACACGTAGGCGAGGCCGCGGCGGCGCGCCTCCTCGATCTGCCAGAGGATGTTGTACGTGCCGTACGAGGCGCGCGGCACGACGGGATCGAAGAACGTGTAGACGGAGGAAAGCCCGTCGGCGAGCTCGTCGACGATCGACACCATGCGCAGCTCTCCCGCCTCGCGGAATTCCACCAGGCGCGTGGCGACGTTCGATTGCAGCAGGAAGTGCGCGTACTGCTCGCGGCTGTCGTGGTCCATGCCGCCGCCGCGATGGCGCTCGCTCTGGTAGAGGCGGTAGAGCGCGTAATGCTCGGCGTTGAACTTGAGCTCGCCGTAGCGCGACTCGAGGCCGGCATGGCGGGCGAGCGCGCGGCGCTGCGCGCGCGAGGGCGTGAATTCCGGCGCCACCACGCGCACCGGCACGCAGGCGTGGCAATGGTCGCAATACGGGCGGTAGGTGAAGGCGCCGCTGCGCCGGAAGCCCGCGGAGACGAGCGCCGAGTAGGTCTCGGTGTCGATGAGATAGCTGGGCGTCGCGACCTGCGAGCGCGCGAGCTTGCCGGGCAGGTAGCTGCAGGGGTAGGGCGCCGTCGCGTAGAACTGCAGGTTCGCGATCGGCAGGTCGTTGAGCTTCGCCATGCTCGCCCGGGAATCACTCCCAGCGTTGTCCGGTTGGTGGATATTGTATCGACTCTTGAACCAGCTGCGCGAAAGCCTTGCGGGGGATCTCGCGCGCGCCCAGGGAGGCGAGGTGCGCGGTCGCCTGCTGGCAGTCGATCACGCGGACGCCGGCCGCGCGCAGCCGCGCCACGAGCCGCACCAGGGCGACCTTGGAGGCGTCGGGCTCGCGCGTGAACATGGATTCCCCGAAGAAGGCCGTGCCCAGCGCCATGCCGTAGAGCCCGCCCACGAGCCGGCCCTCGCGCCAGGACTCCACCGAGTGGGCGAAGCCGAGCTCATGCAGCCGCACGTAGGCTTCCACCATCTCCGGCACGATCCACGTGCCCGACTGGCCCTCGCGCGGCTCGGCGCACGCCTCGATCACCGCGCGGAAGGCCGTGTCGAAGCGAGTCTCGTAGACCCCGTGCGCGACGCTCTTGCGCAGCGACCTCGACACCTTCAGCTCCCCGGGGAAGAGCACCATGCGCGGGTCCGGCGACCACCACAGGATCGGATCGCCCTCGGAGAACCACGGGAAGATGCCCTGCGAGTACGCCTCGACGATGCGCCGCGGCGAGAGGTCCCCCCCCGCGCACAGCAGGCCGTTGGGCGACGCGAGGGCCTTGGAGACGGGCGGGAAGGGCGCGTCGCCGCGCAGCCAGGGGATCATTTCCCTGGCATTTTCGTCGAGAAACCCCTCGCCGTGGAATCTGCTAGCGGTCGGGCTGCGGCGTGATCCGCAGGTACGGTTTCAGGGCCTTGAAGCCCTTGGGGAATTTCTTCTTGATGAGCTCGGGGTCCTGCAGCGAGGGCACGATGATCACGTCCTCGCCCTGCTTCCAGTTCACCGGCGTGGCGACGCTGTGGCCGTCGGTGAGCTGCAGCGAATCGATCACGCGCAGGATCTCCTGGAAGTTGCGCCCCGTGCTCGCGGGGTAGGTGAGGATGAGGCGGATCTTCTTCTTCGGGTCGACGATGAACACCGAGCGCACCGTGAGCGTGTCGTTGGCGTTCGGGTGGATCATGTCGTAGAGGTTCGCGACCTTGCGGTCGGGATCGGCGAGGATGGGGAAATTCACCGCGCACCCCTGGGTCTCCTCGATGTCGCCCACCCAACCCTTGTGGGATTCGATCGGGTCCACGCTGATGGCGAGCACCTTCACGTTGCGCTTGTCGAATTCGCCCTTCAGCTTCGCCGTGGCGCCCAGCTCCGTGGTGCACACCGGCGTGAAGTCCTTCGGGTGCGAGAAGAGCACGCCCCACTTGTCGCCGAGCCACTTGTGGAACTCGATCTTCCCCTCTGTGGAATCCTGCGTGAAATCAGGGGCGGTGTCGCCCAGCCTCAGTGTCGCCATGATTTTTTCTCCTATGACTTTTCCCACGGCAGGCCGGCGGCCCGCCATCCTTTCCCCGGGGCGTTGCCTTCGAAGCCCTCGAGGATGTTGTACGACTTCGCGAATCCCGCCCGCGTGAGGAGGCCGGCCGCATGGTGCGAGCGCACGCCGCTGCGGCACAGGAAAAGGAGAGGACGATCCTTGGCGAATGCCTCCTCGACCTTCGCGACGAATGCGCGGTAGTCGCCCTCGGCGCCATCGCGCGGCCACACGATGAGCGGTGGCCCGGCGATGTGCCCGACCTGCTGCCATTCGGGCGGGGTGCGAACGTCGACGATCTGCGCCGCGTCCTGCTCCTGCAGGGCCCACGCCTCGGCGGGCGTGACGGCGCCCGCGTAGGCGAGGCCCAACTGGGCCCTGCGTTTGCCGGCGCGCGCGAAGATCTGCGCCGCGCTCTCGATCGCTTCCCTGTTCCCGGCCGAATCGTTCACCAGTAGTTCTCCACGGCGAGGTGTCCCGGATCGCCGCGCCGGGAGATCCTGAAGCCGCGATCGGTGAGGAGCTTGCGCGAGTCCTCCACCATCTCCGGATTGCCGCACAGCATGATACGCGAGCGGTCGTGGTCGAGCTTCAGGCCGAGATTCTCCTCGAGCACGCCGCTCGCGAGGAGCCGGGTCACGCGGTCGCGAAACGCGCCCGGCGCCGGCTCGCGCGTGACGATCCTCGCGTAGCGCAGCTTGTGCGCGAATTGCGCGTAGTACTCGCTCTTCTCGAAGCCGCGGATCAGGTCCTCGTAGGCGAGCTCCGATTGCGTGCGCACGCTCTGAACCAAAATCAAATTATCGTAGGCCTCCCACGTCGCGAAATCGTGCAGGATCGACAGGAACGGCGCGAGTCCCGTCCCGGTCGCGAGCATCCACAGGTCGCGGCCGGCCTCGAAGCGCTCGGTGGTGAGGAAGCCGTAGCTCCTGCGCTCGACGAAGATCTCGTCGCTCTCGGCGAGGCGCGCGAGCCGGCTCGTGAAGGCGCCGCCGGGGACCACCACGGAGAAGAACTCGAGATGCTCGTCGTGTGCGGCCGAGGCGATCGAATACGCGCGCCACACGATCGCGTCCTCGCCGGGGTCCTTCACGCCCAGGCGCGCGAACTGCCCCGGCACGAAGCGATAGCCGCGGTCGCGCGTGGTGCGGAAGGAAAAGAGGTTGTCGGTCCACGGACGCACGTCCGTGATTTTCTCGATGGTGTACTTGTCGGTCATCTCATGCATCCCTCGAGGGAGGGCCTGGAAGTGGGCGGCGGCAGGATGGACGGCGGCAGCGGCTCGGCCGCCGCGGCCACGTGCCAGCCCTGCAGGAAGGTAAATCCTACATCGCGCGCGGCCTGGGCCTGCTCCTCGTCTTCCACCTGGCGCGCGATCGCATGGATGCCGCGGCGCGCGAGCGCGGCCACGATCCTGCGCGTTTCGTCGCTCTCGTGGACGCGCGGGGCGTCGAAGGCGACGTCGTGGGGCTCGGCGAGGAAGAGGTGCTCGAGGTCGAGGCGCTCGAGCGAGCGGTGCTGCGCCACGACGCGGTAGCCGCGCATGCGGTACGAGATCGCGGCGCGCACGAAGGTCACGGGATCGTCGAGGGCGTCGGCGGGCAGCACGATCGCGACCCGCTTCGGGGCGATGCCGAGCGCGACGAGGATCAGATCGAAGTAGGCGCCGTGGTCGTCGTCGACGATCGCCAGCAGCCGCGGGTCGACGTTGAGGTAGAGCGTTCGCGATGAGATCTCGCGCGGGAAATAGTTGAGCGCGTGAACCGTGCGGCAGAGCCGGTCGAGCTGCACCAGCATGTCGTCGGTCGCGGCCTGCGCGAGGACGCGCCATGGCGCCGCGGACTTCTCGCCGCGGTCCGACACGCGAAGCAGCGCGTGGTGGCCGGCGATGCCGCCGTCCGAGGCGCGCACGATCGGCTGGAACGCGCTCGTCACGCGGCTCTGCAGGAAGCGCGCCGCCACGGTGCCCGGACGCGGCATGGTGAAGTCCGTGGCCGGGAAGTGGTCCTGGCGAAGCGCCTCGAGAAGCGCCTCGAGCGCGCCGGGCGATTGCACTGCATGCATCATGGAATCCTCGCTTTCGTCATCCGGTGTCGTTCGTTCGCGACGGCGCTTGTCGTGGAAGCCGCAACCTTGCGTCGACCTTTCGTCTGCGATGAGCGACATCCGCGGGAATGCCGCGGTGGCGCGAGCGACGACAATGTTCATCGTGTCCATACGAGTGTAGCGCCGGGCGAGAGTTCCGGCGCGCCCCCGGCACGCGAGGTTCGTCAACAAATGTTTCGCAGCGACGCCCCGAATTCGAGCGCGGCGTGCGCCGTGTTGTCGCGGAACACTTCTCCAACGCACACCACCACCGGCCCCCCCCGCGCGCGCGAGCGCCGCGTCGCGAAGCGCGCCCAGCGTCGTGAAGAGGCGCTTCTCGCCAGCGAGCGTCGCGCTCTCCACGAGCGCCACCGGCGTCCCAGCGGGCTTTCCCGCGCCGATGAGCGAGGAGGCGATCGACTGCGAGGCGCCCGCAGCCATGTAGAGCACCACGGAGCCGGCGCCGATCGCCGCGGGCAGCCACTCCGACGCGGCCTCGTCCTGGCCGACGCGCGGCGTGAGGAACGCGACGCTGCGCGCGACGCCGCGGCGCGTGAGCGACACGCCGAGCGTGGCGGCCGCGGCGAGCGCGGCCGTCACCCCGGGCACCAGCTCGTGTTCGATCCCCGCTTCCCGCAGCGCCTCGAGCTCCTCCTGTGCGCGCCCAAAGAGCATCGGGTCGCCGCCCTTCAGGCGCACGACGACGGCGTGTGTGCGCGCGGCCTCGATCAACGCGCGGTTGATGAAGCGCTGCTCCGTGGATACCTTGCCGCAGCGCTTGCCCACGTCGATGGGGTGGAATCGTAGGAGGCGCCGTCATTCCTGAAAAATACTTTGTTATGACATGGTGATAACTATTAAGTATAAGCGCGAGGCGCGCGTAACCCCATGAATCTCCGCCAACTTCGTTATGTGAGCGAGGTGGCCAGGCGCAATCTCAACGTGTCCGAGGCAGCGCAAGCCCTGCATACGTCGCAGCCCGGCGTGTCCAAGCAGATCCGCGCGCTTGAAGAGGAGCTGGGTGCGGGCATCTTCGTTCGCCAGGGGCGGCGCTTCACCGCGGTGACCGACGCGGGCCGCGAGATCGTCGCCGCGGTCGACCGCATCCTCGCCGAGATCGCGAACCTGAAGGCGGTAGGCGAGGAGTTCGCGCACCACGCGAAGGGAAGCCTCGCGGTGGGCGTGACCCACACGCAGGCGCGCTACGCGCTGCCGCCGGTCGTCACCGCGTTCAAGAAGAGATTTCCCGACGTGAAGCTGAAGCTGATGCAGGGCAATCCGCACCAGCTGGCGAAGATGGTCGTGGGAGGCGAAGCGGACCTCGCCATCGCCACCGAGGCGCTGGACGAATACGCGGAGCTGGTGACGCTGCCCTGCTATCGCTGGCACCACTGCGTGGTCGTGCCCAGGGGCCACGCGCTCGCGAAGGTGAAGCCGCTCTCGCTGGAGGCGATCGCGAAATATCCGATCGTCACCTACGACTCCACGTTCGCGGGGCGCAACGCGCTCGACCGCGCGTTCGCGGCGAGGAGCCTCGCGCCCGAGGTGGCGCTCACCGCGCTCGACTCCGACGTGATCAAGTCGTACGTCTCGCTCGGCCTGGGCGTGGGGATCATCTCGGCGCGCGCCTTCCGCGCCGGCAAGGACGAGGGACTTGTCGCGCTCGATTGCGAGCACCTCTTCCCGGCGCAGACGACGCGCCTCGCGTACAAGCGCGGCGCATACCTGCGCAACTACACGGTGGAGTTCATCCGGCTCTTCGCGCCGCGCGTCCGCGGCGCGGACCTGAAGCAGCTCGAGGCCGCCGCCGGAGACAATTTCTCGATTTGAGACTACATCGCGCGCGGCTCGGCGCGCCCTGGGGCCCTCGCGTCCGGCGCGATTTCAGCTCAGCATTTCGCCCACTGGGTGCTGTAGTTCTCGAGCGGCAGCACGGTCGTCGTGCCCTCCACGGCCGCCTTCGCGCGGTTGCCCATCTCCAGCTGCAGCCGGAACTCGTACTTGCGGAAGAACTCCGCGAACATCTCGCCCCCGAACGTGCCCACGGCGAACACCTCGTCCGCCTTCGGGTCGTGCTCGAGGAGGATCGTCGCGAGCGGCTGCGGCGCGGGCCCCGACACCACGCGCGCGCCGGCGGCCGGGTCGTAGACGCTGCGATCCGAGCAGCACGTGATCACCTTGCCGCGCCCGGCGACGGGGCTGGGCGCGTCGCGGTAGCCGATGAAGCTCACCTGCTTGGTGGGGTAGGTCATCTTGTGCGCGCAGATCGCCGAGTACGCGACGATGGACTTGTCGGCACCGATGCCCCCTTGCCATTGATAAGGCTCGCCCGCCTCGGTCTTGAGGAGGATTCCCGCCGTGATGGGCTCGTTCATGCGCAGCAGGAACGAGGGCGTGGCCGCGTAGGGATAGTCGAAGATGTAAGTCGTGCCGGCGGCGAGCGAAGCGATGCGCAGCGCCTGGCCTTTCTCGTCCACGAGTTTTGCGCGGGCATACTTGCGCGCGCTGAGGGTCGCGGCCTGCGACGCCTCGGGGAGCGCCGCGCCGGCGGCCGACGCGGCGCAGAGGTGGACGAATTCGCGGCGCTTCATGAATTCAATCGTAAATCATTTTCGCGCCCGAGCGCAGCCGAATCACGCCGGCACGGCGGTCGCGTCCTCGGGTTCGACCACGTCGGCATCGCAAGCCCGGGGCACGCGGAACCACGCGGCATAAAGCGCCGGAAGGAAGAGGAGTGTAAGCCCCGTGGCCACCACGAGCCCGCCCATGATCGCCACCGCCATGGGTCCGTAGAAGGCGCTGCGGGTCAACGGGATCATCGCGAGCACCGCGGCCGCGGCCGTGAGCACGATGGGACGGAAGCGGCGCACCGTCGCGTCGACGATCGCATCGGCCGGCTCGCTCCCCGCGCGGATGTCCTGTTCGATCTGGTCCACGAGGATCAAGGAGTTCCTCATGATCATCCCCGCGAGCGCGATGGTGCCGAGCATCGCCACGAAGCCGAAGGGGACATTGAAGATGAGGAGCGCCGCGGCCACGCCGATCAACCCCAGCGGCGCGGTGAGGAGCACCAGCGCCAGGCGCGAGAAGCTCTGCAGCTGCAGCATGAGCGCCGTCACCATCACGAGGATCATCACCGGCGCCACCACGGCGATGGATTGCTGGCCCTTGCCGGCGTCCTCGATGGCGCCGCCCGTGTCGATGCGATAGCCCGCCGGGAGCTTCTCGCGGATGGGCGCGATCGCGGCGATCAACTGCTGGCTCACCACCGGCGCCTGGATGCCGTCCTTGAGGTCGGAGCGCACCGTGATCGCGGGCAAGCGGTCGCGGCGCCAGTACACGCCCTGCTCGAATCCGTAGGTCACGTTGGCGATCTGCGCGAGCGGCACGGTGCGTCCCCGGCCCACGGGCACCGCGAGGTCCTTCAGCAAGCTCATGAAGACGCGCTCTTCCCTCGCGCCGCGCACGACGACGTCGACCGACTTGTCGGCCTCGCGGTAGGTGGTCGCTACCTGGCCCGAGAGGACCGTGTTGAGGAACTGCGCCAGCTCCTGCGTGGAGATGCCGAGCACGCGCGCGCGGTTCTGGTCGATGGCAAGCCGGATCACCTTCGACGGCTCCTCCCAGTCGAAGCTCACCTCGCGCGTCCACGGGTTGGCGCGCATCGCCGCCGCGACCTCGTTGGCGATGCCGCGAATCCTGTCCTTGTCCTCGCCCACCACGCGGAACTGCACCGGGAACCCGACCGGGGGGCCGTTCTCCAGACGATTCACGCGTCCGCGAACCTCGGGGAAGCCCTGGTCGAACACCTCGAGGAGCCGCGCGCGTACCGCCTCGCGATCGTCGTTCCCTTTCGTGTTGAGGATGAACTGGCCGAAGTTCGCGTTGACGAGCTGCTGGTCGAAGGGAAGGTAGAAGCGCGGGCTGCCGCTGCCCACGTAGCTCACGAAGTTCTCGATGCGGCCCTTGATCGCGGGGTCCGTGAGAAGGACGCGCTCGAGCTTCTTCACCTGCGCCTCGGTGGCGGGGATCGAGGCGCCTTCCTCGAGGCGCAGGTCGACGATGAGCTCGGGACGGCTCGCCGCGGGGAAGAACTGCTGCTGCACGAAGCGGAAGGCGAAGATCGCGGCGAGGAAGATGGCGAGGGTCGTGCCCACCACGAGCCAGCGATGCTCGACGCACCACGCGACCACTCTGCGGAAGCGCACGTAGAAGGGCTTGCGGTAGACCGCGTGCTCGTCGGCGTGCGCGCCGGATTTGTGGAAGTCGGGCAGCAGCTTGTAGCCGAGGTAGGGCACGAAGAGCACCGATACGACCCACGAGACGAGGAGGGCGATGGTGGTGACCGCGAAGATCGAGAAGGTGTACTCGCCCGTGGAGGAGCGCGCGAGGCCGATGGGAAGGAATCCCGCGGCGGTGACGATGGTGCCGGTCAGCATCGGCATGGCGGTGGACGTGTAGGCGAAGCTCGCCGCGCGCACGCGCTCCCAGCCTTGCTCCATCTTCACCACCATCATCTCCACCGAGATGATGGCGTCGTCCACGAGGAGCCCCAGCGCGATGATGAGGGCGCCCAGCGAGATCTTGTGCAGGTCGATCCCCGCCTGGTACATGAAGAGGAAGGTGACGGCGAGTGTCAGCGGGATCGAGAGCGCGACGATCAACCCGGTGCGAAGCCCGAGCGAGAGGAAGCTCACCAGGAGCACGATGCCCACCGCTTCCGAGAGCGAGCGCGTGAACTCGCTCACCGAGCGCTTCACCGTCGCCGGCTGGTCGTTGACTCGGTCGAGCTCGAGACCCACCGGGAGGTCGCGCTCCACCTTCTCGAGCTGGGCGTCGAGCGCGTGGCCCAACGCGATGATGTCCCCGCGCGGCACCATCGACACCGCTATGCCGAGAGCTTCCTTGCCCATGTAGCGCATGCGCGGCTGCGGCGGGTCGGCGAAGCCGCGGTGCACGCTC
Organism: Burkholderiales bacterium; assembly: GCA_038244725.1. GTDB lineage: Bacteria > Pseudomonadota > Gammaproteobacteria > Burkholderiales > Usitatibacteraceae > Usitatibacter. The sequence goes on along the minus strand of JBBRTF010000006.1, from coordinate 23,043 downwards.
GCCACGTCGGAGAGCTGGAAGAGCCGGCCGTTGGCGCGGATGGCGATCGCCTTCACCGCCTCGACCGAATCGAGCGCGCCGGTGGCGCGGATGTAGATGCGCTCCGAGGGCGTCTCGAAGCTGCCGGTGGCCGTCACCGCGTTTTGCTGCGCGAGCGCCGCGAAGACCACCGACGGATCGACCGCGAGCGTGGCGAGCTTCGCGTTGGAGACTTCCACGTAGATCTTCTCGTCCTGCTCGCCGATGAGGTCCACCTTGGCCACGTCCTTCACGCGCAGCAGCTGGTTGCGGATGCGCTCCGCCGTTTCCTTCAGCTGCGCGTAGGTGAAGCCGTCGCCGGTGAGCGCGTAGATGTTGCCGAAGGTGTCGCCGAACTCGTCGTTGAATCCCGGGCCGACGATGCCCGCGGGAAGCGTGCCGCGGATGTCGCCCACCTTCTTCCTCACCTGGTACCAGGTGTCGCGGATCTCGGCCGGAGTCGACGAATCCTTCACGAACACGAACACCACCGACTCGCCCGGCTTCGAGTAGCTCCTCAGGAAGTCCAGGTGCGGCGTCTCCTGCAGCTTCTTCTCGATCTTGTCGGTGAGCTGGCGCTCCACCTCGTCGGCGGACGCGCCCGGCCACGTCGTGCGCACCACCATCAGCTTGAAGGTGAAATCCGGGTCCTCGGCCTGCCCCAGCTTCACGTAGGAGCCCACGCCGATCAACGCGAGCACCACCATGAAGTAGAGCACCAGCGTCTGGTGCGAGAGGGCCCACTCGGAGAGGTTGAAGCGCCTGAGCACAACTCGCCCGCTAGCTTTGCGCGATGCGCACGACCTGGTCGGCGCGCAGCTTGTGCACGCCCGCGGTGACGACGATGTCGCCCGCGGAAAGGCCGCTGGTGACGGTGACGCCGTCCTCGCGGAATTGTCCGATGGCGACCTTGCGCAGCTTCACCTGGCTCGTCTTCGGGTCCACGACCCACACCGCGGCGTCGGCGCCGGCGCGCGCGAGCGCGGAGAGCGGCAGCACCACCAGGCTCGCATCGGCGGCGCGGTCGAGGACCACGTTGGCCGTCATGCCGAGCTGCGCGGTGGCGGGCGCGTCCAGCGCGGCGACGCGCACCGCGTAGGTCCGCGTCACCGGGTCGGCGCCGCCGGCGATCTCGCGGATGCGCCCGGGAAAGACGTTGCCGGGATCCGACCAGAGCGAGATGCCCACTTCCTGCCCCACCTTGAAGCGCGCGAGCTGGCCCTCGGGCGCGTTGATCACGACTTCCTTCTCGCCGGCGCGTGCGAGGTGCACCACCGCTTGTCCCGCGGTGACCACCTGGCCGGGCTCGGCGGCCACCGAGACGATGACGCCGTCGGCATCGGCGACGAGCGTGGTGTAGGCCGACTGGTTCGAGGTGAGGGCGGCCTGCGAGCGCATCTGCTCGACGCGCGTCCTGGCCACGTTGAACGCGTTCTTCCTCGCGTCGAAAGCCGACGGGCTGATGAATTTCTTCGCGAGGAGGTCGTCGTAGCGCGCGAGCTCGGACTTCGCCAGCGCGAAATCGCCCTGGGCGGAGGCGAGCTGCGCGGCGGAACCCTGCGCGGCGAGCTTCGCGTCCTCCGGGTCGAGCCTCGCCAGCACCTGGCCCTTGGTCACGCGCGCGCCCGCGTCGACCGCGCGCGAGATGAGCTTGCCGCCCACGCGGAAGCCGAGGTCCGCCTCGTAGCGGGCGCGCACCTCGCCGGAATAGACGTCGCGTCCCGCCGCGGCGCCGGGCACGACGCGCTGCGTGACGACCGGGCGTACCGGATCCGGGGCCGCGGTCTTCGTCCCGCACGCGGCGAGCACGATCGCGCAAGCGGCGATGAAAGCGGAGTTCCTCATGGTTTCCTTCCTTTCACTGCGCGCGTGCGCGGCTTCGCGTCCATGTCGGCGAGAGGGGCGATGGTGCCGGACCAGAGCGCGTAGAGCGCCGCGCGGATCTCGCCGTCGTAGTCGCGCATGAAGACGCGCGAGCCGGCGCGCTCCAGCGCGCGCTCGAAGCGCTGGTTGGGGTGAACGAACTGCCAGAGACCCACGATGAGCGCGAGGCTATGCTGCAGCAGGCGCGCGCCGTTGCCCGGGCCGAGCGTGGGGAAGTGTCGCTCGAGCGCGGTGCCCGCCTGCGCCACCACCGCGCCCACGCGGACCTTGAAGGCCACCGCCACGTCGAGCGGCATCTCGCGGTCCATCATCGCGAAGCACCAGCTGGTGAGGGCGAGCGCCCCGGGCGGCGCGATGAAGTGGGCGTGCGCGACCGCGAAAATCTCGTCGAAGCCCAACGGCTTGCCGCTTTGCGTGAGCTCCATGAAGCGCGCGAAGAAGGCGCCCGTGTGGCGCTCGTGGAGCGCGAGGAGCATCTCCTCCTTGCTCGCGAAGTAGAGGTACACCGTCCCCTTGGCGAGCCCGGCGGCCTCGGCCACTTCCGAGACGTTCGCCATCCGGTCGGGATGCTTCACGAAGAGCTTCTGGGCGGCGTCGAGGATCGCCTGGCGGCGCTCTTCCTTGTCCTCGATGGCGATGGCGCGTTGCTTGACGGACACAAATGACTCCAGGTCAGTTATGCGCCAGCGTAAATGACCGTCAGTCAGTTGTCAATGGCGCCCTCCTGAGCGCCCTCGCCGGTCCCGTCCATCGAAAGCGGCCGCGCCACGGATTCCAGCGGCCTCCTCTCCGCGTCCACGCCGAGCCAGAGCGCGATGCCGCCCGCCGCGAGCATCAGGAACGCGCCCAGGGCGTAACCCCAGGCGATCGCCTGCGGCTCGCCGGTGCCGATCAGCGCGCCGAAGAGCCACGGCGCGCCGATGCCGCCGATGCCGGTGCCGAGCGCGTAGAAGAACGCGATGGCGAGCGCGCGCACCTCCACCGGGAAACACTCGCTCACCGTGAGGTAGGCCGAGCTCGCCGCGGCGGAAGCGAAGAAGAAGACCAGCGTCCACGCGAGCGTCTGCGTGGCCGCGTCCAGGAGGCCAGCCACGAAGAGGATCGCGGTGAGCCCGAGCAACACTCCCGAGAGCGCATAGGTGAGCGCGATCATGGGGCGTCGTCCCCACGTGTCGAAGTAGCGCCCGAGGACGAGGGGGCCCACGAAGTTGCCGACCGCGAAGGGCAGCAGGTAGAGGCCCACGTCCTGCGGCGGCACGGAATAGAAGCGGCCCAGCACCAGCGCGTAGGTGAAGAAGATCGCGTTGTAGCAGAACGCCTGCGCCGTCATGAGCGCGAGGCCCAGCACGGCGCGGCGCGGGTAGAGTCGAAAGAGGCTCGCGCCGAGGTCGAGGAAGCTCGCGGCATTCTCGCGAATGCGCAGGCGCAGCCGCGGCAGGTTGCTTGGCGCAGGGGTCGAGCCGAGCACCTCGCGCTCCACGTCGCCCGCGATGCGCGCGGCCTCGGGCTCGCGTCCGTGCAGCAGCAGCCATCGCGGGCTCTCGGGGAGCATGCGCCTCAGGAACAGGATCCCGAGTGCCAGCACGGCGCCCGAGCCGAACGCCACGCGCCAGCCCATGTCGGCGGGAAGGAGCCCCGGCGCGAGCAACACGCTCGAGGCGACCGCGCCCAGCCCCGCGCCGACCCAGAAGCTGCCGTTGATGGCGAGGTCGGTGCGGCCGCGGTAGCGCGCGGGCACGAGCTCCTGGATTGCGGAGTTGATGGCGGAATACTCGCCGCCGATGCCCGCGCCGGTGATGAAGCGCGAAAACGCGAAGAACGCGAAGCTTGGCGAGAGCGCGCTCAATGCCGTGCCGACGATGTACACGCCGAGGGTCGCGAAGAAGAGGCGCTTGCGCCCGAAGCGATCGGCGAGCCAGCCGAAGAGGAGCGCGCCCAGCACGGCGCCGCTCAAGTACGCGCTCGCCGAAAGGCCCACCTGCGTGTCGGTGAGATGCAGGGCGGGGCTCGCCTTCAACGCGCCCGAGACCGCGCCCGCGAGCGTGACCTCGAGCCCGTCGAGGATCCACGTGATGCCCAGTGCCACGACGATGCGCGTGTGGAATGCCGCCCACGGCAGCGCGTCCAGGCGCGCGGGCACGTCGCTTTCGACGATCGTTGTCGAGGTCATGAACGGGAATGATCCCATAGGAGGCATGAGGCATGAGGCATGAGGCATGAGGCATGAGGCATGAGGCATGAGGCATGAGGCATGAGGCGCACAATGAGCCCCTTCCTGCGTCTCGTGCTCGCCGTGCTCGCCTCCATCTCGTTGCCCGATCGCCCGGTTGAGCTCGAATACGAGTGGGTCGGCGCGCGGGAAGGGCCGCTCCTCGTCTTCCTGCACGAGGGCCTGGGATCGCTCTCGATGTGGCGCGATTTCCCGCAGCGCCTCGCCGCGGCGCTCGGCATGCACGGGCTCGTCTATTCGCGCCCCGGCTATGGCAAGTCGACGCCGCGCGCCGCCGATGAACGCTGGGACGTGGACTTCATGCATCGCCAGGCGCGTGACGTGCTGCCGGCGCTCCTCGATGCCGTGGGCGCCGGTGCCGAGCCCGCCTGGCTTTACGGCCACAGCGACGGGGGCTCGATCGCGCTCCTCTTCGCATCGATGTTCGCGCATCGCGTGAACGGCGCGATCGTCGCGGCGCCGCACGTCTTCGTGGAGGACGTCTCCGTCGGGAGCATCGAGCGCACCCGCATCGCCTACATGGAGACCCAGCTGCGCGACAGGCTCGCGCGCCATCACGAAGATGTCGACTCCGCCTTCTGGGGATGGAACGACACCTGGCTGCATCCGCGGTTTCGCGCATGGAACATCGAGCGCGAGCTGGAGGCGATTCGCGCGCCGGTGCTGGCGATCCAGGGCACCGATGACGAGTACGGCACGATGGAGCAGCTGCGTCGCATCGCGCGGCGCGTGCCCGGCACGCAGACGCTCGAGCTCGAGCATTGCGGCCATTCCCCGCACCGAGACTGTCCCGACGCGGTGATCGAGGCGGCGGTGCGCTTCGCCGGATCGCGTTAACATCCGGCCCAGCTCCCGATCCAACGACAAGACCCGAGGAATCCCCATGAGACGCGCCCTCTTGCACGCCGCGATCGCCGCCGCCGGCGCGAGCCTTTTCGCCCTCGCCGCCGTGGCCCAGTCGCCGAAGCTCAAAGTCGGCCTCATGCTGCCGTACTCGGGGACCTACGCGGCGCTCGGTACCGCGATCGAGAACGGCTTCCGCCTGTACCTCGCGGAGCAGGGCGGAAAGGTGGCCGGGCGCGAGGTCGAATATTTCAAGGTCGACGACGAGAGCGATCCGTCGAAGGCCACCGACAACGTGAACAAGCTCGTGAAGCGCGACAACGTCGACGTCATCGTCGGCACCGTGCACTCCGGCGTCGCGATGGCCATGGCCAAGGTCGCGAAGGACAACGACACGCTCCTCATCATCCCCAACGCGGGCGCGGTCGCGGTCACCGGGCCCATGTGCGCCCAGGGCATCTTCAGGAGCTCGTTCTCCAACTGGCAGCCCGGCTACGCGATGGGCGACGTGGCGGCGAAGAAGGGCCTCAGGAAGGCGGTCACCATCACCTGGAAGTACGCGGCCGGCGACGAGAGCGTGGGCGGATTCAAGGAAGCGTTCGAGAAGGGCGGCGGGCAGGTGGTCAGGGAATTGAGCCTGCCGTTCCCCAACGTGGAGTTCCAGCCTCTCCTCACCGAGATCGCCTCCATCAAGCCCGACGTGGTCTACACGTTCTTCGCGGGCGGCGGCGCGGTGAAGTTCGTGAAGGACTACGCGGCCGCGGGATTGAAGAAGACCATCGCGCTCTATGGCGCGGGCTTCATCACCGACGGCACGCTGGAAGCGCAAGGCGCCGATGCCGACGGCCTCCTTACGGCCCTGCATTACGGGGACGGGCTCGACAACGCGAAGGACAAGGCCTTCCGTGCCTCCTACGAGAAGGCATACAGGATGGCGCCCGACGTCTACGCGGTGCAGGGCTACGACGCGGCGCAGATGCTCGTGATCGGTTTGAATGCGGCGAAGGGCGACGTCGGCAACAAGGCCGAGATCGCCAGGGCCATCACCGGCGCGAAGATCGACAGCCCGCGCGGCACCTTCACCATCGGCGCCTCGCATAACCCGGTGCAGGACATCTACCTTCGCCAGGTGGTGGGCGGGCAGAACAAGGTGATCGGCATCGCCGCGAAGGCGCTCGCCGATCCGGGCCGCGGCTGCCGAATGTAGGGAGCGGGAAGCCGCGCGAGACACCGAATGGACGTCGCGACCTTCCTGGTCCAGTGCCTCAACGCGCTCCAGTACGGGCTGCTGCTCTTCCTCGTCGCCTCGGGATTGACGCTCATCTTCGGCATCATGGGCGTGATCAACCTCGCGCACGGCAGCTTCTACATGATCGGCGCGTACATGGCCTACGCGTTCGCTCCCGCATTCGCCGCGCACGCGGGCTGGGGATTCTTCGCCGCGCTGGGGCTGGGTCTCGTGCTCGCGGTGATCCTCGGCTACGCGCTCGAATGGGCCTTCTTCAGTTTCCTCTACGAGCGCGACCACCTGCAGCAGGTGCTCATGACCTACGGCCTCATCCTCGTCTTCGAGGAGCTGCGCAGCATCTTCGCGGGCGACGACGTGCACGGCGTGGCGGCGCCCGGCTGGCTCGCGGGAAGCGTGCCGCTCGGCGACCTCATGAGCTACCCGGTCTACCGGCTCTTCATGTCGGCGGTGTGCCTCGCGATCGCGCTCGCCATGTACCTCGTGATCTCGCGCACGCGCCTGGGGATGATGATCCGCGCCGGGGCGAGCAACCGCGAGATGGTGCAATCGCTCGGCATCGACGTGAAGCTCCTCTATCGCGGCATGTTCGCCGCGGGCGTGGCGCTCGCGGTGCTGGCGGGAATGCTCGCCGCGCCCGTCACGTCGGTGTATCCCGGCATGGGCAACCCGGTGCTCATCATCTGCTTCGTGGTGGTCGTGATCGGCGGCATCGGCTCGGTGAAGGGCGCGCTCGCTGCGGCGCTGCTGGTGGGCGTGGTGGACACGTTCGGCAAGGTGCTCTTCCCGCAGGCCGCGGGCGTGCTCGTCTACGTGCTGATGGCGCTCGTGCTGCTGTGGAAGCCCGACGGGCTCTTCAGGGCGGCGTGAGCGGCGCGACGCGCCATCGCGCCGCGTGGATCGCCGCGGGCCTCGCCGCCCTCGCGCTCTTCCCGCTGGTGGGCGGCAAGTTCGGCGTCGACTTCGTCACCAAGATGATGGTGTTCGCGATCTTCGCGCTCTCGCTGGAGCTTCTCGCCGGGCAAGTGGGTCTGGTGTGCTTCGGGCAGGCGGCCTTCTTCGGCATCGCGGCCTACGCGGCCGTGCGCTTCACGCCGCAGGCGGCACCCGCGTCCGTGTGGTGGCTCGCGCCCGCGTCGGTGGGCGCGGCCGGGCTCTACGCGCTCTTCATGGGATCGCTCTCGATCCGCACGCGCGGCGTGTACTTCATCATGGTGACGCTCGCCTTCTCGCAGATGGCCTACTACGCGGCGCACGACACGCCGCTCGGCGGCGGCACCGACGGCATCTACCTCACGCTCGTGCCCACCTTCACGCTCGCCGGGCTCGAGATCGCGGACCTCTCGAAGGCGCGGCCTTTCTACTACTTCGCGCTCGCCGTGCTCGTCCTCACCTTCGGGGCGCTCGCGCTGCTGCTGCGCTCGCGCTTCGGACGCGCCCTGGCCGGCATCCGCGTGAACGAGCAGCGCATGCGCGCGGCGGGCTTCTCCACCTATCCGTACAAGCTCGCCGCCTTCGTGATCTCCGGGATGGTGGCGGGAATGGCGGGGTTTCTCTTCGCGGTGAAGGACGGCTTCGTGAATCCCGAGCTCATGAGCTGGCACGTCTCCGGCACGGTGCTCATGATGGTCATCCTCGGCGGCCTGGGGAGCCTGCATGGCGCGGTGCTGGGCGCTTTCGCGTTCTCGCTGCTGCAGGAGCTCTTCAAGTCGGAAGCGGTGTTCGGCGACTTCGCGAAGCATTGGCACCTGGGCGTCGGCGCGACCATCATCGTCGCCGTGGCGCTGCTGCCGCGCGGCCTTGCCGGTATCCGCTTCCGCTCGACTGCTCACGCGGAAACGCAGATGAACGCAGATGAAAGCGAACGCAGATGAGCGTACCCCGAGAGCTCGCTTGCACGATGCAGCTTCGACCTGAATGTCGGATGGGTACGTTCATCCGCGCTGCATCTGCGTTCATCTGCGTTTCCACATCCGGGAGAAAGCAAGCGAATGAGTGAAGTGGTCCTGCGCGGGCGGGAGATCACGCGCCGATGGGGTGGCGTAGTGGCGGTGAACGCGGTCTCCATCGAGCTTGCGCGCGGCGAGGTGCACGCCTTGATCGGCACCAACGGCGCGGGCAAGTCGACGCTGGTGAATGTCCTTTCCGGCGAAGTCCCCGCGTCGTCGGGCACGGTCGAGCTGCTGGGCGCCGACGTGACGCATTGGCCGCAGCCGCGGCGCGCGCGCGCCGGGCTCGGGCGCAGCTACCAGCGCACCACCGTCTTCGAGCCCTTCACCGTTCGCGAAAATTGCCGGCTCGCCGCGCAAGCGCGCAGCCAGCGGCCGTGGAACGGGTGGTCCGGCGCCTCGACTTGCGCGGCGAGTGTCGCCGCCGGCGAGCGCGCCGCGGCGCGGGCGGGCCTCGCCGGCTCGCTCGATCGCGTCGCGGGGACGCTCTCCCACGGCGAGAAGCGCCAGCTCGAGATCGCCCTGTGCCTCGCCACCGAGCCGCAGGTGCTGCTCCTGGACGAGCCGCTCGCGGGCATGGGCGCGGAAGAGACCGAGAGCATGCTCTCGCTCCTCGACTCGCTTCGGGCGGGCCACGGCATCCTGCTGGTCGAGCACGACATGGACGCGGTCTTCCGCATCTCCGACCGCATCACGGTGCTGGTGGACGGCGCGGTCATCGCTTCCGGCGCTCCCGGGGCGGTGCGCGCCAATCGCGACGTGCAGACCGCGTACCTCGGGGGCGCCGCGTGAGCGCCGCGCACGAGCCCATGCTCGATGCGCGCGGCGTCCACGCGTGGTACGAATCGAGCCACGTGCTGCACGGCGTGGATCTCTGCATAGGGCGCGGCGAGACGGTGGGGCTCCTCGGGCACAACGGCATGGGCAAGTCGACCTTCATTCGCAGCGTGCTGGGGCATGTCCGCCGGCGCGAGGGGCGCATCACGATCGCCGGAGCGGACGTCTCGCGCGCCCTTCCTCACGAGGTGGCGCGGCTTGGCGTGGCCTACGTGCCCGAAGGGCGCGGCATCTTCCCGAACCTCACGGTGCGCGAGAACCTCGTGATGGCGGCGCGCGCCGGGCGCGACGGCCGCGTGCGCTGGACGCTCGAGCGCGTCCTCGCCGCCTTTCCGCGCCTCGCCGATCGCCTCGCGCTTGCGGGAGCGCAGCTCTCCGGCGGCGAGCAGCAGATGCTCTGCATCGGGCGCGCGCTCATGACGCACCCGCAGCTCATCGTGCTGGACGAGGCGACCGAGGGTCTTGCGCCGCTCATCGTGGACGAGGTCTGGCGCGTGATCGACGAGATCCGCGCGGCCGGGATCGCGACCCTCATCGTCGACCGCGACTACCGCAAGGTGGCCGAGCGCTCCGACCGCCTGGTGGTGCTGCAGAAAGGGCGCGTCGCATTGGCCGGCCCGTCGCGCGAGCTCGCCGCCGGCGGCGCGCTCGCCTCGCTGCTGGGCGTCTGACCATGACCACGGCGCAGGTCGGCATCGTCGGCGCGGGGCCTGCGGGGCTTCTCCTCGCGCAGCTCCTCGACCTCGCCGGCATCGGCTCGGTGGTGATCGAGACGCGCACGCGCGAGGAGGCCGAGGGGACGATTCGCGCGGGCGTGCTGGAGCAGGGGACGGTCGAGCTCCTCACGCGGGCGGGCGTGGGCGAGCGGCTGAAGCGCGAGGCGCTCTTCCATCGCGGCGTCTACCTGCGCTTCGACGGGCGCACGCACCACGTCGACATGCACGAGCTCACCGGCGGCAAGCACGTCACCGTGTATGCGCAGCATGAGGTGATCCGCGACCTCCTGAAGGCGCGGCTCGCGGCCGGCGGCGAGATCCTCTTCGACGTGACCGACGTGCGCATCGTCGATCCGGGCGGGGACCGGCCCGCGCTGGAATTCGGCCACGGCGGCGTCGCGCGGCGCCTCGACTGCGATTTCATCGCCGGGTGCGACGGCTCGCACGGCGTCTCGCGGCATTCGTTTCCCGAGGGGACGCTCGCGCGCCACGAGCGCATTTATCCCTTCGCGTGGTTCGGCATCATGGTGCAGGCGCCGGCCTCGTCGGACGAGCTGATCTACGCCACGCACGAGCGCGGCTTCGCTCTGGTGAGCACCCGGTCGCCTACGTTGCAGCGCATGTATTTCCAGTGCGGCACTGCCGAGCGCGTCGAGGATTGGTCCGACGATCGCATCTGGGAGGAGATGCGCGCGCGCCTCGCCACGCGCGACGGGTGGCTGCCGAAGGAAGGACCCATCACGCAGAAGGTGGTGGTCGGGATGCGAAGCCTCGTCGTTGAGCCGATGCGCCACGGGCGGCTCTTCCTCGCGGGCGACGCGGCGCACGTCGTCCCTCCGACCGGCGCCAAGGGGCTCAACCTCGCCGCGGCGGACGTTCGCGTGCTGGCGCGCGCGCTGCAGGCGTTCTACGCCTGCGGTGATCGCGCGTTGCTGGACCGCTACTCGGACACTTGCCTGCGCCGCGTGTGGATGGGCCAGCGCTTCTCCTACTGGCTCACGACGCTCCTGCATCGCGGCGAGGGCGACACCCGCTTCGACCAGCGCCGCCGCCTCGCCGAGCTCGACTACCTCGTCACCTCGAGAGCCGCCTCGACCGCCTTCGCCGAGAATTACGTCGGCCTTCCCTTCCAGGACTAAAAAGTCGTGCCAGGTACGACTTATTTGGGGAAAATGAGGCAGCTGCTGGTGCCGTGACAGAGGATCTTGGCGGAGGCGTCGGTGAGCTTGCCCTCGTAGTAGGCGACGCGGCGCCCGCCCTGGATCACGCTGCCCTCGGCGCGCACTTCTCCGGTCTCGAGCGTGATGGGGCGAAGATAGTTGATGCGGATGTCGAGCGTGGTGTGGCGGTTGTTCTCGTCGAGCGCGGACATGGCGGCGAGCGCCATCGCGGTGTCGAGGATGGAAGCGGCCCACCCGCCGTGCACGGTGCCCAGGAGGTTGTACGAGCGCTGCTCGGGCCGGCCCACCAGCACGATGCGCCCGCTTTCCACCTCGGTGATGCGGAAGTTCAGCGTGTCGCCGATGGGGACGTTTGGATATTCGCCGGAGATGATGCGCCGCAGATAGTCGAGGCCCGTGCCGGAGCGCTCCGGCGGCAGCCTCACGGCGGCGCCACTCACACGATCCCTTCCAGCAATTGCACCTCCACGCTGGTGCCGGGCTCCACGTTGCCGGTCGCGTCGTCGAGGATGATGAAGCAGTTGGCGTCGCTCATGGACTTGAGGATCCCCGAGCCCTGCTCGCCGGTGGGTTTCACGCTGAGCGATCCGTCGGCCGCCCGCGACAGCACGCCGCGCTGGAACTCCGTGCGGCCCGGCGCCTTCTTCAGGCGCGTCGAGCACGTCGCGCGGAATGTCGGCACGGGCTCCACGGGATCGGCGCCCATCAGCGTGAGGAGCGCGTCGCGCACGAACTGGTAGAAGGTCACCATCACCGAGACGGGATTGCCCGGCAGGCCGAAGAAATGCGCGCCGCCGATCTTGCCGTAGGCGAGCGGGCGCCCGGGCTTCATCGCGATCTTCCAGAAGACCACTTCGCCCATCTTGCCGAGCATCGACTTCACGAAGTCGGCCTCGCCCACGGAGACGCCGCCGCTCGTGATCACGACGTCGGCGATCGCGCCCGCCTCGGCGAACGCGCGCTCCAGCAGCGCCGGGTCGTCGCGCACCACGCCCATGTCGAGCGCCTCGCAACCCAGCCGCGTGAGCATGCCGTGGATCGTGTAGCGGTTCGAGTCGTAGATCTCGCCCGCGCCGAGCGCGGTGCCCACGGACTTCAGCTCGTCGCCGGTGGAGAAGAAGGCGACGCGCAGCGGGCGGAACACCGCGACCTCACCCACGCCCAGCGAGGCGATGAGCCCCAGCTCCGCGGGTCGCACGATGCGCCCCCTGGAGAGCGCCACCGATCCCGCCTTCAGGTCCTCGCCCGCCTCGCGTACGTTCTGCCCGGCCTTCGCGCCGGCGGCGATCGTGATCGACTTGCCGTTCGCCTTCGCGCGCTCCTGCATCACCACCGTGTCGGCGCCCTCGGGCACCACGCCGCCCGTCATGATGCGAACGCATTGCCCGGGCCCGAGCGCTCCCGCGAACGGACGCCCAGCGAACGACGCGCCGATCTCGGCAAGGGTCGCATCGCCCGCGCCCAGGTCGACGATGCGCACCGCCCACCCGTCCATGGCGGAGTTGCGGTGCGCCGGCACGTCGACGGGTGAGAGCACGTCCTCGGCCACCACGCGCCCCAGCGCGGAGCGAACCGGCACGCGCAGCACTCCCGTCAACGGCACGAGGAACTGGTGGATGAAGGCGCGCGCCTTCGCCACCGGCATCGAGTTGGGATCGTAGTCGTCGGCGCAGGAGGCCTGGGTGATGGTGAGCGCGGGATTCGTCATGCGGTGTGCAATGGGATGGTCTTCAGGGGGGTGATTCTACCGTCCGGTGCCACGGCGAGCAGCGTCACCTCGCGCAGCGTCTCGCCGAACTGCGCTCCGAGCTCCTCCTCGGCCTCGGCGAGCGCGCGCTCCAGCGCGGCGAAATCCGCGTGGCGCGCGAGCGTGATGTGCGGCTCGTATCCCAGGTCGCGGCGCAGGTGCGGGGCGAGCGAGCGCGTGTAGAGCCTGTCGTGCAGCGCCGTGATCGAGGCCGCCCCGCGCGCGGCCATGAGGAACAGGAACTCGTTAGCGAACATGCGCACGCGTTCGAAGGTGACCGGAATCGGCGGCCATTTCGAGACCACGCGCCCCACGTGCGTCTCGACCTGCAGCCGCGAGTGCGCGGTGGGGAAGGGAAACACCAGCGTGAGGTGCGCCGCGACCTGCGAGGCCATCGGATCGTGCCGTGCGCGGAACGCCTCGATGCGCTCGATGCCGTCGAACTTCGGAAACCAGGCCACCGCGTAGCGCGGCAGCGGCGCTCGCGTGTGCCTCAGGCCCGCCGGCATGGGCGCCTAGGACCGCGGCTCGAGGCTCGCGAGCTCCTCGCGGGTGTTGATGTTGAGGAACGCGTCGGCCTCGTCGTCGAAGCCGACCTCGACCACCGCGAGCTGCGAGTACCAGCGGTCGATCTTGCGCTGGCCGCCCGCGAGGAACGCGCGCAGCGACTCGTGCACTTCGCGGCGCATGAGGCTGAAGACCGGATGCGCCTGCTCGCCGGTCTTCGCGACCGCGAGGTCGGCGCCTTCGCGCTCCAGGGCGGCGGCCAGGCGCGCCACCAGGTCCAGCGGAAGGAAGGGCGAATCGCACGGCGCGGTCACCACGAGATCTCCCGATGCGTGCGCGAGACCGCGCTCGAATCCCGCGAGCGGCCCCGCGAAGCCCTCGATCCCGTCGGCGATCACGCGGTGGCCGAAGCGCGCGTAGTCCTCGGCATTGCGGTTGGCGTTCACGAGGAGTTCGTCGACCTGCGGCGCGAAGCGCTCCACCACGTGAGCCACCATGGGCTTGCCGCGAAAGGGCTGCAGCCCCTTGTCGACGCCGCCCATGCGGCTGCCTTGCCCGCCGGCGAGCACGACGCCCGTGATCCTAGTCATGGAGCGAGGCGTCCATGGGCGCCCACGGGGGGCGTTCCTCGGCAAAGGAGTTCCCGCCCGGCGCGCGGTCCACCGGCGTCACGAAGAGCGCGAGCGGCAGGTGCATCTCGTCGGCCCAGTCGCCGTGCTCCGACTCGAAGGAGAGGCGCGTGCCGCATCGCGAGCAGAACTTGCGCCGCACGCCGTTCGACGAGACGTAGTCGCGCAAGAGGTCCGCGCCCTTCACGACTTCCACCTGCGCGCGCTTGAAGCCGATCCACGTGACGACGCCCGCGGCGTGCGCGGTGCGGCAGCTCCAGCAATAGCAGTGCGCGCAGAAGCGCGACGGGAACGTGGCCTCGATCTCGACGCTGCCGCAGTGGCAGCGGGCGGTGCCGCGCTCAGGCATCGGCCTTCTCCCGCACCATGCGCTGCGCTCCCGTGAAGATGAGGTAATGCTTGCCCACGGCGCGCCCGATCATGGTGATGCCGACGCGCGAGGCCACTTCGTGTCCCATCTTGGTGAGGCCCGAGCGCGACACCAGCACCGGGATCCTCATCTGCGCGGCCTTGATCACCATCTCGGAAGTGAGCCGCCCGGTGGTGTAGAAGATCTTGTCGGCGCCGTCGATGCCCTCCAGCCACATCCATCCGGCGATCGCGTCCACCGCGTTGTGCCGGCCCACGTCCTCCACGAAGGTGAGGATCTCCGAACCCATCGCCAGAGCGCAGCCGTGCACGGCGCCCGCCTGCTTGTAGATCGATTCGTGCAGGCGCATCGCGTTCAGCAGGCCGAAGAGCGTCGCCTCGTCGAAGCGCATGGCGTCGTCGAGCCGCACCGATTCGATGTCGTCCATGAGGTCGCCGAACACGGTGCCTTGCCCGCAGCCGGTGGTGGCGGTGCGCTTTTCGGTCTTGCGGTCCAGGTCGACGAGCCCGCTCCGGGTGGTGACCGCCACCGCGTTCACTTCCCAATCCACCTGCACCGCGACGATCTCCTCGAGGCTCTCCACCAGGCGCTGGTTGCGAAGAAAGCCCAGGGCGAGCGCCTCGGGCGCGGCGCCTAGCGTCATGAGGGTCACGATCTCGCGCTTGTCGACGTAGAGCGTGAGGGGGTGCTCGCCGGCGATCGGCGTGGGGACGACGGCGCCGTGCTCGTCGAGGGCGTCGACGGTGTAGGTGGCCGGGCGGGCGTTATGCGTGAGGATCGGTCGGTAGCCCAAGCGCGTCAGCCGCCGATGTACGACATCTCGACCTTGCGCGACTTCGCGGTCTCCGCGGTGCGGATCTCGGAGTAGCGATCGTCGCGGCGCTGCCAGATGGCGCTCACCGCTTCGGCGAGCGCATCGTCGCTCGCGCCGGCGCGCACGAGGGACTTCAGGTCGTACCCGCGCTGCGCGAAGAGGCAGGTGTAGAGGTGGCCGTCGGTGGAGAGGCGCGCGCGCGTGCAGGTGGAGCAGAACGCCTCGGTGACCGACGAGATCACGCCGATCTCGCCTTGGCCGTCGAGGTAGCGCCAACGCTCCGCGACCTCGCCGCGATAATTGGCGTCGGCGCTCGCGAGGGGGAATTGCGCCGAGATGCGCCGCACGATCTCCGCGGAGGCGATCACGTCGTCCATGCGCCAGCCGTTGGTGGAGCCCACGTCCATGAACTCGATGAAGCGCACGATGTGGGGGCTCCCGCGGAAGCGCCGCGCCATGTCCACCACCTGGTGGTCGTTCACGCCGCGTTTCACCACCATGTTCACCTTGATGGGCGCGAGCCCCGCCTGCGCGGCGGCCTCGATGCCCTCGAGCACCTTCGCCACCGGGAAGTCGGCGTCGTTCATCGCGCGGAAGGTGGCGTCGTCGAGGGAATCGAGGCTCACCGTGATGCGGTCCAGGCCCGCGGCCTTCAACGCGCGCGCCTGGGCCTTCAGCGCCGAGCCGTTGGTGGTGAGCGTCAGGTCGACGTCGGGAAGCGCTTCGCGCAGCATCGCGATGAGGCGCTCGATCCCCTTCCTCAGCAAGGGCTCGCCTCCGGTGAGGCGGATCTTGCGCGTGCCGAGCGCGCGGAAGGCGCGCGCGAGGCGCACGATCTCCTCGAAGGTGAGGATCTCCGAATGTGGGAGAAACGCGTATTCCGCGTCGAAGACGCCCCTGGGCATGCAATAGGTGCAGCGGAAGTTGCAGCGGTCCGTCACTGAAATGCGCAGGTCGTGCAGCTCGCGCCCGCGCGTGTCCGCGAGCGGCGTCCCCGGGGCGAGCACGCGCGCGGCGGGGATCGCGAGGCCCGGGCGCACTTCCTGCAATGCGATGACGGTTTTCGGCATGAGACCAATAGTATAGTCATCCCATGGTCGACAAACCCACGCGGAAGCTCTCCGTCATCCTCGCGCGCGAAGCGGTCGAGAGCCGCTGGGAGACGCATCGCTGGCATCTCCTCGCGGCCGTCCCCGACGTGGGCGGCAAGGCGCGCACCATCATGGAGACCGCCACGTCGCTGCAGCGCGTCTACCCGGGCTTCGAGGTGACGCTATTCCGCGACGAGGCCGAGGGCTACTACCTCAACGCCTCCAGCGGCGAGCCGAGCGTATTCGTATCGATTCGACACGACGAGGGCGCGCAAGACCCGTATCCTTTCCAGGCGACCCTCTCGTACAACGAGGCCGCGCGCTGGATGGATGGCGGCGAGAAGGTCGACCGCGTGATCGCCTGGCCGGACCTCGCCCAGTGGATGGGCGCGTGGGTCGAGGCCAACTACCGCCCCGAGCCCAAAAAGCGCCAGCGGCCGCGCTCCTTCGAGGGCAAGGAAGGGCGCTTCAGGGAAAAGGGCAGCCGGTGAGCGGCGAGGATTTCCTTTCGCGATGGTCGCGGCGCAAGACCGCGTCGAAATCGGCCGCCGAGGAGCCGAAAGCCAACGCGGCCCCCGAAGCCGCGCCGATCGCGCCCCCGGCGCCCCCGCCCTCAACTGCGCAGCGCACAGCGGCAGAGCCCGTTGCCCGCGAAGAGCCCGCGCCGCTTCCGCCCATCGAGTCGCTCACGTCCGAATCCGACTTCGTTCCCTTCATGCAGGCCGAAGTCGACCCGGGCCTGAAGCGCCAGGCGTTCAAGAAGCTCATCGAGGACCCGCGCTTCAACGTGATGGACGGCCTCGACGTGTACATCGACGACTATTCGAAGCCCGATCCGCTGCCGGAGGGATGGCTCGCGAAGATGAACCAGATGAAGCACCTGGGCATCTTCCAGCCCGCCGAGGAAGAAGCCGTGGCCGAGGCCGCGCCACGACCCGCGGAGGGCGCCGAACCATTGCGACAAGCGATTCCCGCCGATGCGCCGTCGCCACCCGCGCCCGCGGCTTCGCCTGATACTTTGACGCAGGAACTCCCACCCGTCGAGGTAGGGAAATCGGGGGTTTCGCAGGGCGGTATTTGAGGGCTTCTGGTGTACACTGGCCCGATAAAGAGGTGAGCGCCCGATCGCTAAGAGGCGAGTGCCCGAGAAGGCCCTGTGCAAGCAAGGGATCCATAAACGCCGAGGAGCGTTTTCGCGCGATTCGGTCGCGCGGAACCGAACGTCAAGAAAGAATGACGGCAGGCATCGAGGTTCCTACACCCGCGTGCGCCGCGGGATCCGCAACCGGTTCGGCACACCGGGGTGAGCCTTTTGCTCTGGAAAACCGCGGCTGGTCTTCTCCCGGCGTCGCGTGCACGCCGAAGCTTCTCGCGCTCGCCTCCCTCGCCCATCTCGCCGCGCCCGATCCGGTAGCGAGCGTCGCCTACCAATCGCGCGGCAACGTGCTGGTGATCGCCGGCGCCTCGCGTGATCTCGCGCGCCGCTCGGCCGAAGCGCTCGCTGCGAGCCTTCCGGTCACGCTCCTCGATAGCGAGCCCGTCGCACCCGGCGCCTTCACCGCTTGGAAGGGAAGCCTCGAAACGCTCGAAGGCTACCTCGGCGAATTCAGTGCCACCATCGCGCGCCTGAATGGCGCCCCGCAAAGCGTGCCCGCGAACTTCGACCTCGTGCTCGATTTCTCGGGCGAGCCCGCATTCGCCATGCGCGAGCCCCCGCAGGGATACTTTCGCGCCCCGCTGGACGGCGAAGCCGCCCTCGCCGCGATGCTCGAGGAGATCCGCTCGTGCGTGGGCGAGTTCGAGAAGCCGCGCTACTTCGCCTACCGCGAGAACATCTGCGCCCACAGCCGCTCCCAGGTGACCGGCTGCAACGCCTGCATCGAGGTCTGCTCCACGCAGGCGATCCGCGCCGACGGCGACCACGTGAAGGTCGATCCGCACCTGTGCATGGGCTGCGGCGCCTGCTCGACCGTGTGCCCGTCGGGCGCGATGTCCTACCAGTTCCCGCGCGTCGCCGATCGCGGCGCGCAGATGAAGCAGCTCCTTTCCGCGTACCGCCACGCGGGCGGCGAGGACGCGTGCATCGTGTTCCACAACGGCACCGACGGCCGCGAGCTCCTCGCCGCCGCGGCCGCGGCCGGCGTGGGCCTTCCCGCTCGTGCGCTGCCGATGGACGCGTGGCACGTGGGCTCCACCGGGCTGGACATCCTGCTTCCCGCCATCGCCTTCGGCGCGAGCCAGGTGGTGGTCGTCGCCGCGGGCTCCGAGGGCCGCGAGTACGTCGAGGCGCTGCGCCGCCAGATGGAGATCGGCGAGGCGATCGTCTCCGCGCTCGGCTATTCCGGAAGGCATTTCGTGCTGCTCGAAGCGGCGGACGCGCGCTCGCTCGGCGAGGTGTTCGCGCGGCTCGAGCCCGCCGCCGCCCCTCACTCGCCCGCGCTCTTCCTCGTCGGCAACGACAAGCGCACCGCGATCGAGTTCGCCGTCGAGCACCTCGTGAAAGAGGCGCCCGTGAAGCCCGAGGCGATCGCCCTTCCCGAGGGCGCGCCGTTCGGCGACGTCGTGGTCGACAAGGCCAAGTGCACGATGTGCATGGCGTGCGTGGGCGCCTGCCCCGAATCGGCATTGATGGACGGCGTGGACCAGCCGCTGCTCAAGTTCCTCGAGCGCAATTGCGTGCAGTGCGGACTTTGCGAGGCGACGTGCCCCGAAGGTGCGATCGCGCTGTCGCCGAGGCTTCTCCTCACGCCGGCCGTGCGCGAAGCCCGCGTGGTGAACGAGACCCAGCCTTTCCACTGCGTGAGCTGCGCCAAGCCCTTCGGCACGAAGCAGATGGTCGACGCGATGCTGGGAAGGCTCGCGGGCCATTCGATGTTCTCCAACGACGGGCAGCTTCGCCGCCTGCAGATGTGCGCCGATTGCCGCGTCGTCGACATGATGTCCAACAAGAAGGAAGTCTCTGTGCTCACGCTGGGAGCGGATTCCTGATGGACGCGCTCGCCACTGCCGTCCCGTTGAAGCGCGCGCTCGCGCCCGAGGAGGCCGCGCGCGGGGATTTCTACGCGCTCTTTGCGAGGCTGCTCCACAACGGCCCCAACGATGCGCTTCTGCGCGCGATCGCCGGTGCCGCGCCCATCCCCGCCGACGGCGACCCCGCGCTCGCCGCCGCCTGGCGCGATTTCGTCGACGCGTCCTCGGTGATGGATGCCGATGCGGCCCTCGAGGAGTACGAGCTTCTCTTCGCCGGCGTCGGCAAGGCCGCGGTCTCGCTCTACGCGGGCTACTACTCCGGCGCTCCGTCGATCGACCATCCACGCGTGCGCATCCAGGCCGATCTCGCGGCGCTCGGGCTCGCGCAGCGCGAGAACGTGACCGAGCCGGAGGACCATTTCGCCGGGCTCTTCGATGCCATGCGCGTGCTCGTGGCCGGCGGCGCCGGGCGCGCCCCCGCGAGCCTCGACGAGCAGCGCCGGTTTTTCCGCGCCCACGTCGAGCCCGGCGTCTCGAAATTCTTCGCGGCGCTCGCGCGCGCGAAGGCCGCGAACTATTACCTCAAGGTGGCCGCGCTCGGCACGGCCTTCTTCGCCCTCGAATCCGAATCGTTCCTGCTCGACTAACGCCACGTCTTCGCCACAAGGAGGCCTACGATGAAAACCACCCAGTCGACAAACCGCCGCAATTTCCTGCTCGCTGCAGGACTCGGAGGCGCCGGCGTCGCCGCTGCCGTAGTCACGGCCGGCAAGACGGTGAAGGCGAATCCGGGCGGCGAGGCGCCGCCCGATCCGAAGGCCACGTCGTACCGGGCCTCCGCGCATGTCCTGAAGTACTACAAGACCACCGAAGTCTAGAGGAGGCCGTCATGTTGCTCACGCGTAAATCGCAAGGCGCGGCGCAAGCCGTGAACCCGCTCGCCCGCGCGGCCGCGGCGATGGGAGCCAGGACCGTCGATCGCCGCTCGTTCCTGAAGGGTGCGGGCCTGGGGGCCGGCGCCGCCGCGTTCGCGAGCCAGCTGCCGTTGAACCTCGTCGGCGAGGCGCACGCGCAGGCGCGCAAGACCGGCAACACGGTCGTGAAGCGCACCGTGTGCACGCACTGCTCCGTGGGATGCGCCATCGACGCGGTGGTCGCAGACGGCGTCTGGGTGCGACAGGAGCCGGTGTTCGACTCGCCGATCAACCTCGGGGCGCATTGCGCCAAGGGCGCCTCGGTGCGCGAGCACGGCATGACCGAGCATTCGCACCGCCTCAAGTACCCGATGAAGCTGGTGGCGGGCAAGTACCGGCGCATCAGCTGGGAGACCGCGATCAACGAGATCGGCGACAAGCTGCTGCAGATCCGCAAGGAGAGCGGCCCCGACGCGGTCTTCTGGGTGGGATCGTCCAAGCACAACAACGAGCAGTCGCAGATGTACCGCAAGTTCGCGTCCATGTGGGGCACCAACAACATGGACCACCAGGCGCGTATCTGCCACTCGACCACGGTCGCCGGCGTCGCCAACACCTGGGGCTACGGCGCGATGACCAACTCGTACAACGACCTGCAGAACTCCAAGTGCATGTTCTTCATCGGCTCCAATGCCGCCGAGGCTCACCCGGTCTCCATGCTGCATGCGCTGCACGCCAAGGAGACGGGCGCGAAGATGATCGTGGCCGACCCGCGCTTCACGCGTACCGCCGCCAAGGCCGACCAGTACATCCGCTTCCGCTCCGGCACCGACGTGCCGCTCCTTTTCGGGATGCTGTATCACATCTTCAAGAACGGCTGGGAAGACAAGCAGTACATCAACGACCGCGTCTACGGCATGGACAAGATCCGCGACGAGGCGCTGCAGAAGTGGACGCCCGACAAGGTGACCGAGGTGACCGGCGTGTCCGAGGCCGACGTCTACGCGGCCGCCGAAACGATGGCGAAGAACCGTCCCTCGACGATCATCTGGTGCATGGGGCAGACGCAGCACTCCACCGGCAACGCCTTCGTGCGCGCCTCCTGCATCCTGCAGCTCGCGCTCGGCAACGTCGGCGTCGCCGGCGGCGGCGCGAACATCTACCGCGGCCACGACAACGTGCAGGGCGCGACCGACGTGGGCCCGAACCCGGACTCTCTCCCCGGCTACTACGGCATCGCCGCCGGCGCCTGGAAGCACTGGTGCAAGGTGTGGGGCGTCGACTACGATTGGATGAAAGGGCGCTTCGCCTCGCAGGCGATGATGGAGAAGCCCGGCATGACGGTGTCGCGCTGGATCGACGGCGTGCTCGAGAAGAACGAGCTCATCGACCAGGACAGCAACCTGCGCGCGGTGGTGTACTGGGGCCACGCGCCCAACTCGCAGACGCGCGGCCTCGAGATGAAGCAGGCGATGGAGAAGGTCGACCTCATGGTGGTCATCGACCCGTACCCGACCGCCGCTTCCGCGATGCCGGACCGCCAGGAAGGCGTCTATCTCCTGCCGGCCTGCACGCAGTTCGAGACCTCGGGAAGCGTGACGGCCTCCAACCGTTCGATCCAGTGGCGCGAGAAGGTGATCGAGCCGCTGTTCGAGTCCAAGCCCGACCACACGATCATGTACGCCCTCGCCAAGAAGTTCGGTTACGGCCCCGAGTTCGTGAAGAACATCAAGCTCGTGAAGGATAAGAGCGGCTGGGACGAACCCGTGGTCGAGGACATGACCGCCGAGATCAACAACGGCAACTGGACCATCGGTTATACCGGGCAGACGCCCACGCGGATGAAGGCGCATATGCGCAACATGGCCGCGTTCGATACGAAATCGCTGCGCTGCACCAAGCCCACCGTCGACAAGGAGACGGGATACGACTGCAACGGCGACTACTTCGGCATGCCGTGGCCCTCCTACGGCAAGGCGGAGGTGAAGCACCCCGGCTCGCCGGTGCTCTACAACACGCACCTGCGCATGATGGACGGCGGCGGATGCTTCCGCGCCAACTTCGGCATCACCAAGGACGGCGTGAACCTCCTCGCCGAGGACGGCTCGTTCCCGAAGGATTCCGAAATCACCACCGGCTACCCCGAGTTCGACCACGTGCTCATGAAGAAGCTGGGCTGGTGGGCGGAGCTCACGCCCGAGGAGCAGGCCGCGGCGGAAGGCACGAACTGGAAGACGGACCTTTCCGGCGGCATCCAGCGCGTCTGCATGGTGAACCACAACGTGCACTTCTGGGGCAATGCGAAGGCGCGCGCGGTGGTGTGGAACTTCCCCGACGCCGTGCCGCAGCACCGCGAGCCCCTCTACAGTCCGCGGCCAGACATGGTGGCCAAGTACCCGACCCACGACGACAAGAAGGCCTTCTGGCGCCTGCCCACGCTCTACAAGACGGTGCAGAAGAAGGCGATCGACGACAAGGTGGCGGAGAAATTCCCGATCATCCTCACGTCGGGCCGCCTGGTGGAGTACGAGGGCGGCGGCGAGGAGACGCGCTCCAATCCCTGGCTCGCGGAGCTGCAGCAGGAGAACTTCGTGGAGATCAACACGAAGGACGCCTCCGACCGCGGCATCAAGTACTGGGACAACGTGTGGGTGAAGACGCCCACCGGCGCCTCCCTCAAGGTGAAGGCGCTCGTCACCGACCGCGTAGGCCCCGGGACGAGCTTCATCCCGTTCCACTTCTCGGGGTGGTGGCAGGGCAAGGATCTGCTCGACAAGTATCCGGAGGGGGCGGCGCCGATCGTGCGCGGCGATGCGGTGAACACCGCGACGACCTACGGCTACGACTCGGTGACCATGATGCAGGAATCCAAGACGACGCTCTGCAACATCGAGCGCGCCTGACGAGAGAACCAGGAGAACAACCATGGCCAGAATGAAATTCATCTGCGACGCCGAGCGCTGCATCGAGTGCAACGGCTGCTCCACCGCGTGCACGCAGGCGCACGAGATCCCGTGGGGCGTGAACCGCCGCCGGCTGGTGACGGTGAACGACGGGGTGCCCGGCGAGCGCTCGATCTCGGTGGCGTGCATGCACT
>JBBRTF010000005.1:0-130527 GCA_038244725.1 Burkholderiales bacterium | reverse complement strand
GAAGGGCGTCCTCACCGGGCTCGCGCTCACGCCGATCTCGGCGCTGGTGCTGCTCCTGCTGGAGCCCAGCCAGAGCGGCGGGCTCGCGCTGATGGACGAGCTCACGGTGCTCGCGGCGATGGTCCTGTGCCTCGAGATCGCGGGCCCCGTGGTCACGCAGTGGGCGGTGATCTGGGCGGGCGAGAGCTCGGCGGCGACGAAAGACTGACGATGCCGCTCGAGCCTTTCAAGTCGTCGGATTCCCTCACCGTGGGCGTGGAGCTCGAGCTCCAGCTGGTCGACCTCACCGCCTTCGACCTCACATCCGCGTCGAGCGACCTGCTGCACCTGCTCGAGCGCTCCGCATTCCCCGGCACCGTCGTCCCCGAGATCACCGAGAGCATGATCGAGATCTCCACGGCCATCCACACGGACCACGCGCGCCTGCTCAAGCAGCTTCGCGACATCCGCGACGCGCTGGTGCGCGCCGCCGACCGCCTGAACGTGGGCATCTGCGGCGGAGGCACGCATCCCTTCCAGCACTGGCCCGAGCGCGCCATCTTCCCCAAGGAGCGCTTCAAGGCGCTCTCGCTCCTCTACGGCTATCTCGCCAAGCAGTTCACCATCTTCGGGCAGCACGTGCACATCGGCTGCCGCTCCGGGGACGAGGCGCTCTTCCTGCTGCACTCGCTGGGCCGCTACGTGCCGCAGTTCATCGCGCTCGCCGCGTCCTCGCCGTATTCGCAGGGCGCCGACACGCAGTTCCATTCGGCGCGGCTGAACTCGGTGTTCGCGTTCCCGATGAGCGGGCGCGCGCCCTTCACGCTCTCCTGGGACGATTTCGTGAGCGGGTATTTCGCGCGCATGGAAAGCACCGGCGTCGTGAAGAGCATGAAGGACTTCTACTGGGACATCCGCCCGAAGCCCGAATTCGGCACGATCGAGCTGCGCGTTTGCGATACGCCGCTCGCGGTCGAGCGCGCCGCCGCGCTCGCGTGCTACCTGCAGGCTCTCTGCCGCCACCTCCTCGAGTCGCGCGAGCCGCCCGCCGAGGACGACTACCTCGTCTACAACTACAACCGCTTCCAGGCTTGCCGCTTCGGCCTGGACGGAACGCTCGTGCACCCGCGAACGCACGAGGTGCTGTCGCTGCGCGAGGATGTCCTCGCGACGCTTCGCCTGGCGAGGCCCCACGCCGAGGCGCTCGGGAGCCTCGACGCGCTCGAGCACATCGACGCCCTGGTGAGCGGCGGCGGCGACGCCACGCTGCTGCGCGAGCGCTATCGCGCCGGTGGAAGCCTGGAGAGCGTGGTGGACGCGGCGCTGCGCGCCTTTCGCGCGTCCGCCGCGCGATGACGCCAAAGCCCATCCCGGAGGACGTGCGGCGCTTCGTCGCCACGAGCATCCCCTCGGTGCCGTTCCTCGAGGCGATGCTCGTCGTCAAGGCGGCCGCGGGCGAGCCCGTCGCGGTGCGCGGCGTGGCCGAGCGCCTCTACATCAGCGAACGCGGCGCGGGCGAGCTCGCGCGGGCGCTGCACGCCGCGCATATCGTTCGCCCGGTCGACGCCGCCGGTCTGCATTACCGCTTCGAACCCGCCGACCCGCGCCTCGCGCGCATGGTGGAGGCGGTCGCGCGGCACTACCAGGAAAACCTCATCGAGATGACCGAGCTCATCCACTCGAAGACCGCGCGCAGCGCGCTTCAATTCGCCGACGCGTTCAAGTTCCGCAAGGAGCCCTGAGATGGCCGAGACCATCTACCTTCTGTGCGCGTTCACCTGCGCCGTCTGCGCGGGGATGCTGCTGCGCGCATACCGGCGCACGCGCTCCAAGATGCTGCTGTGGAGCGCTCTGTGCTTCGCGGGGTTGACCGCCAGCAACGCGCTCTTGCTCATCGACCGGCTGGTGCTCACCGAGACGGACCTGTCGACCGCGCGCCTCGCCACCGCGTTCATCTCGCTCACGCTGCTTCTCTTCGGGCTCATCTGGGAGAGCGCATGATGCTGAACGCGATCCTGGTCGGCGGCATCGCCACGGCGTCGCTCACCGCGGCGCTCTTCTTCCTGCGCTTCTGGAGGGCGACGCGCGACCGGCTCTTCCTCTTCTTCGCGCTATCCTTCGGGCTCGAGGGGGTGAATCGCGTGCTCCTCTTCCTTTCGGTCGGATTGGACGAGGACATTCCGGCCTACTACGTCGTGCGGCTGGTGTCGTACGGGCTCATCATCGTCGCCATCGCGCAGAAGAACCGCAGCGCGGCGAGGAAGGCGCCGGCCGGCGATTGAGATTCGAATCGAACCGTGCCGGAATCGTGCTGTCGGACCCATAGGCGCCGCACGCGCGTGCGGCGGCGAGGGCGGCTAGCGTCACGCCGCCGGCGAATCTCCATCATCGCTTCGCCCCCCCAATGACAGGCAACGACATTCTCGATACCCTCATCGCGGCCGCGGTCGCGATCCTCGCCGTCCTCGCGGTGCACGCGATCGCGCGCTGGGCGCTCGCGCGCGCGTTCCACCGCCACCCGGTCGCCTCCATCGTGATCCGCCACCTGGACAGCCCGGCGCGCTGGATGCTTCTCTTCGCGGCGCTGCGCATCGTGTGGGAGGGCGCGCCGGACGACTTCCCGCGCCTCGCCACGCTGCAGCACGCGACCACGCTCGCCCTCATCGCCGCGACGACGTGGCTCGCGGCGTGCGCGGTGAACGCGCTCGTGCAGGTGGTGATCGAGATCAACCCGGCGAACGTCTCCGACAACATCCATGCGCGCAGCGTGAACACCCAGGCGCGCGTGCTGGGCCGCGCGCTGAAGACATTCCTCGTGGTCTTCGGCATCGCGGCGGCGCTCATCACGTTCCCGGGAGTGCGCCAGTTAGGCGCCACCCTCTTCGCCTCGGCGGGCGTGGCTGGGCTCGTGGTGGGCCTCGCCGCGCGCCCCGCGTTGAGCAACCTCCTTGCGGGCCTGCAGATCGCCCTCACGCAGCCGATCCGCATCGACGACGTCGTCATCGTCGCCGGCGAATGGGGCCGCATCGAGGAGATCACCGGCGCCTATGTTGTCGTGAAGATCTGGGACCTGCGCCGGCTGGTCGTGCCGTTGCAGTGGTTCATCGAGAATCCGTTCCAGAACTGGACGCGCACGTCGGCCCAGGTGATCGGCTCGGTCTTCGTGTGGGTCGACTACGCGCTCCCGGTCGCCCAGGTGCGCGAGGAGTTCCTGCGCCAGTGCCGCGAGGCCCCGGAATGGGACGGCCAGGTGGCCGCGCTCCAGGTGACCGACGCGAGCGATCGCGCGATCCAGCTGCGCGGCATCGCCTCGTCGGCCGATGCGGGTCTAAACTGGGACCTTCGCTGCAAGCTGCGCGAGGGTCTCGTCGACTACGTGCAGCGCAACCATCCCGAGCAGCTGCCGCGCGTTCGCGCGACGGCGCGCTTGGATTCGGACGAAATGGCCGCCCCCTCCATTACCCACGGAACCACTGGATCGCCATGACCACCCGGAACCCGGCGAACACCGAGAACCACGACATGCGCCCGAGCGCGTCCCTTGCACGGCGCACCGTGGCGATGGTGCTTGCGGGCGGACGCGGCAACCGCCTCGCGCAGCTCACCGACCGGCGCGCGAAGCCTGCGGTCTCCTTCGGCGGCATGTTCCGCATCATCGACTTCACGCTCTCCAACTGCGTGAACTCAGGCATCCGGCGCATCGGCGTGTGCTCGCAATACCGCGCGCAGAGCCTCATCCGCCACCTGCAGCGCGGCTGGAGCTTCCTCGACGGGCGCTTCGGCGAGGTGATCGAGATGCTTCCCGCCGAGCAGGGTGTGAGCGAGGATTGGTACCAGGGCACCGCCGACGCGGTGGGACAGAACCTCGACTTCCTGCGCCATCACGCTCCGGACTTCGTGCTGGTCCTCGCCGGCGACCACATCTACAAGATGGATTACGGCAAGCTCCTGCAGGACCATGTGGCCGGAGGCGCGCCGATGACGGTCGCCTGCGTCGAGGTGCCCGTGGCGGAAGCGGCGGGGGCGCTCGGCGTGGTGAGCGTCGACGAGCAAAGCCGCATCACCGGCTTCCAGGAAAAGCCCGAAGCGCCCGCGCAGATCCCGGGGCGCCCCGGCCGCGCGCTCGGCAGCATGGGGGTCTACCTGGTGGACGCCGCGTTCCTCGACGAGATTCTCGCCAAGGACGCGCTCGACGCGGGCTCCGCGCACGATTTCGGCAAGGACATCATCCCGCGGCTGCTACGCGAGGGCACGCCCGTGCACGCGCATTCCTTCGAGCGAAGCTGCGTCTACAAGGGCGAGGGGCGTCCGTACTGGCGTGACGTGGGCACGGTCGACGCCTTCTGGGAAGCGAACCTCGAGCTCACGCGCCCCATTCCCGAGCTCGACCTCTACGAGCGCGAGTGGCCCATCTGGACCTACCAGCATCAACTGCCGCCGGCGAAGTTCCTCTTCGAGGAGCCGGAGAGGAAGGGCATGGCCTTCGACTCGCTGGTCGCGAGCGGCTCGATCGTGAGCGGCTCGCTGGTGCGCCGCTCGCTGCTGTCGATCAACGTGCACGTGCACAGCTACTGCACCATCGAGGACACGGTGGTCCTGCCGAGCGTGCAGATCGGCCGGCATTCGATCATCCGCCGTGCCGTGATCGACAAGGAGTGCCGCCTGCCGGAGCGCTTCGAGGTGGGCGTGGATCGGGAGGCGGACCGGCGGCGCTTCCATGTGACCGACAACGGCATCGTCCTTGTCACGCCGGAGATGTTCGAAGCGCGCGCATGACTCGCGGGCGGGCGCGGGGCCCGCCTAGAGCTTGGCGCGCACCAGCCGCGGGAGGGTGAGGCCTTGCACGAGCAGCGAGAAGACGACCACCGCATAGGTCATGGTGAGGAGCGTCGCGCCCAGTTCGCCGGGGGGCAGCGACAGCACGAGCGCGAGCGAGATCCCGCCGCGCAGGCCGCCCCACGTGAGGATGGCGAGCGTGCCGCGCGCGAAGCGCCTGCGCCTGCGGAACGCGGCGAGCACCGCGCCCACGCTCACCCATCGCGACGCGAGGACGGCGACGATGGCGAAGAGCGCGAGGCCCAGGTGGCGGTAGTCGAGCGCCACCACGAGGATCTCGAGGCCCACCAGCATGAAGAGGATCGCGTTCAGCATCTCGTCGACGATCTTCCAGAAGGCGTCGAGCTGCCCGCGCGTGGTGTCGGACATGCCGTGGCTGCGCCCTACGCTCGCGATCACCAGGCCCGCGGCCACCACCGCGAGCGGGCCCGAGACATGCATCGCGCTCGCCGCGGCGTAGCCTCCGGAGGCGATGGCGAGCGTCACGAAGATCTCCACCGGATAGTCGTCGACGCCGAGCATGAGGCGATAGCCCACCCACCCCAGCACGAGACCGAAGGCGATGCCGCCCGCGGCCTCGGTCACGAAACTGGTCGCGATGTGCATCGGCGACACCGGATCTCCCTGCATCACGATCCCTGCGAGCGTCACGAAGAGCACCACGCCGACGCCGTCGTTCAGCAGCGACTCCCCCGCCATCAGCGCCTCGAGCGATTCGGGCGCCTTGGCGCTGCGCAGGATGCCGATCACGGCAATCGGATCGGTGGGCGCGATGAGCGCTCCGAAGAGGAGCGCCTCGGTAAAGCTCATCGACGCGCCGATCGCCGTCGACGCGGCCCAGACGAGCGTACCGCAGACCGCCATCGAGATGACGACGCCGATGGTCGCGAGCGCGGCGATCACCGCGCGCGCGTCGTGCAGCGGCCTCAGGTCCACGTGCAATGCGCCCGCGAAGAGCAGGAACGGCAGGATGCCATCGAGCAGCACGGCGCGGAAATCGATCGCGTTCACGAGTGCCACGATCTTGCCGGCGTCCAGGCTCGTCCAGCGCATGAGGGCGAGCACCGCGACGGAGGCGAGAAGCGCCATCCCCATGAGCGCGATGGTGGGGGGCTGGCGCAGGAAGCGGTGGTTCGCGTAGGTCGCGAGCGCCGCGAGCGTGATGGTCACTGCGATGAGGTCAGTCCATGTCATGGCGCCGACGGCCTGCGGGAACGCCTCGACACGAGATCCTTTCGCGAGCCACGCGAAATCATACCTTGCACGGGCGTGCGCGGGGAGGGCCCTCCGCGATGAACCGGGTGAGAGCGCTGTGGATGTCGGTGCGCTCGAGCCTTTGGTTCGTTCCCACGCTCATGGTCGCGAGCTCGATCGGCCTCGCCGTGGCGCTGGTCGAGATCGACAAGCGCTACAACTTCCACTGGGCCAACGCGTATCCCCTGCTCTTCGGCGCGGGCGCCGCGGGCTCGCGCGGCATGCTCTCGACCATCGCCGGATCGATGATCACGGTGGCGGGCGTCACGTTCTCGCTCACCATCGCCGCGCTGGTCACGGCCGCGGGGCAATACACCTCGCGAATCCTGCGCAACTTCATGCGCGACCAGCGCAACCAGGTGGTGCTGGGCTCGTTCGTGGGCATCTTCACCTATTGCCTGGTGGTGCTGCGCACCATCCGCGCGGGAGACGAGCAGGCTTTCGTGCCTTCGCTCGCCGTCTTCGCGGGCCTGCTCCTCGCCTTGCTGGGGATCGGCGTGCTCGTCTTCTTCATCCATCACATCGCCACTTCGATCCAGGCCTCGACCATCATCGCGCGGATCACCGAGGAAACGCTCGACGCCATGCAACGCATGTATCCCGCGCCGCTGGAAACGGCCGGCGACCTGCCCGGGCTCCTCGCCGGGAGCGGCCAAGGCGCCTTCCAGGAGGCGGTCGCGTCGACGCGAATGGGCTATGTGCAGCGCATCGACGTGCGGGCGATCCTCGCCGCCGCCGAGGAGCACGGCCTCACTGTGCGCCTCACCGTTTGCCCGGGCGATTTCGTGTGCGAAGGCACCCGCATCATGACCGTCGAAGCGCCGGCGCCCATCGCCGAGGACCTGCGCGGCAGGCTCGCCGCCATGGCCCTCGCCGGGCGCGTGCGCACCATCGACGAGGATTTCGGCTTCGGCATCCGCCAGCTGGTGGACATCGCGCTGAAGGCACTGTCGCCCGGCATCAACGACACCACCACCGCGACCATGTGCATCGACCACCTCGGCGCCATCCTCGCCGGGCTCGCGCCGCGCGCGATGCCGCGGCTGCACCGCGGCGCAGACCGGCGCGCGCGCGTCCTCGCCACCGGGCCCACCTTCGAGGACATGCTCGAGACGGCCTTCGACCCGATCCGCGAGTGCTCGAAGGGCAACGCCCTCGTCGCGAGGCACCTCATGGGCGCGATCGGCGCCGCGGCGGCCGCCACCGCCGACGCCGGCCGCCGCGGCGCACTGCAGCGCCAGCTCGCGCTCGTCGCGGCGCACGCCGATCGCGGCATCGAGGTGGAGCACGACCGCGCCAACGTGCGCGGCGCGCTCGCGCGCGCGGCCGTGGAGCTGCACCTCGACCCGCTCGAATGGGAAGCGCGGCTGCCCGCGCGCCCGTCATGAGCGCGCGGCGAAATCGCTGCGCGCGTCCGCAGTCAACCTCATCGTCCCAGATGGGAGGCACGCGTGTCCGCAGATCTTTCCGCTAACACCGAGGCCCGCCTCGAGGCCGCCGACCCGCTCTGGTACAAGGACGCGATCGTCTACCAGCTGCACGTGAAGGCCTTCTTCGACTCCAACGGCGACGGCATGGGCGACTTCGCCGGCCTCGCCGAGAAGCTCGACTACGTGAGCGAGCTCGGGGTGAACACGATCTGGCTCCTGCCGTTCTATCCGTCGCCCCTGCGCGACGACGGCTACGACGTCGCCGACTACACCAACGTGCATCCGTCGTACGGCACGCGCGCGGACTTCAAGCAGTTCGTGCGCGAGGCCCACCGCCGCGGCCTGCGCGTCATCACCGAGCTCGTGGTGAACCACACTTCCGACCAGCACCCGTGGTTCCAGGCCGCGCGGCGCGCGCCCGCGGGCTCACGCAAGCGCGACTTCTACGTCTGGAGCGACGACCCCGGCAAGTACGCGGGCACGCGCATCATCTTCACCGACAGCGAGAAGTCGAACTGGGCGCGCGACGACATCGCCAAGTCGTACTACTGGCACCGCTTCTTCAGCCACCAGCCGGACCTCAACTTCGACAACCCGCAGGTACTGAAGGCGATCTTCCGCGTGATGCGCTACTGGCTCGACGCGGGCGTGGACGGCTTCCGGCTGGACGCGATCCCCTACCTCGTGGAGCGCGAGGGCACCAACAACGAGAACCTTCCCGAGACCCACGCGGTGCTGAAGCGCCTGCGCGCGGCGCTCGACGCGCGCTATTCGGGGCGGCTCCTCCTCGCCGAGGCCAACCAGTGGCCCGAGGACGTGCAGGAATACTTCGGCGGCGGCGACGAATGCCACATGGCCTACCACTTCCCGCTCATGCCGCGCATGTACATGGCGATCGCGCAGGAAGACCGCCACCCGATCACCGAGATCATGGCGCAGACGCCCGACATCCCGGCCACCTGCCAGTGGGCGATCTTCCTCCGGAACCACGACGAGCTCACGCTGGAGATGGTCACCAGCCGCGAGCGCGACTACATGTATCAGCTCTACGCGGCCGACCCGCGCGCGCGCATCAACCTGGGCATCCGCCGGCGCCTCGCGCCCCTCATGGAGAACGACGTCGCGCGCATCAAGCTCATGGATAGCCTCCTCTTCTCCATGCCGGGCTCGCCCATCCTCTACTATGGCGACGAGATCGGCATGGGCGACAACATCTACCTCGGCGACAGGAACGGCGTGAGGACTCCGATGCAATGGAGCCCGGAGCGCAACGCCGGCTTCTCGCGCGCCGACCCGCAGCGCGTCTACCTGCAGCCGATCATGGACGCGGTCTACGGCTACGAGGCGGTGAACGTGGAGGCGCAGGCGCGCGATCCCTCGTCGCTGCTCAACTGGACGCGGCGCATGCTCACCGTGCGCAAATCGAGCCCCGTCTTCGGTCGCGGCACGCTCACGTTCCTCAAGCCCGCCAACCGCAAGATCCTCGCGTACCTACGCGAGCACGGCGAGGAGATCGTCCTGTGCGTGGCCAACCTCGCGCGGAGCGCCCAGCCCGTGGAGCTCGACCTCTCGCGCTACAAGGGGCGCGTGCCGGTGGAGCTTCTCGGGCGCACCACCTTCCCCGCCATCGGCGAGCTTCCCTACCTCCTCACGCTCGCGGGCCACGGCTTCCTCTGGTTTCGCCTCGGCACGGACAAGGAGACGCGGGCGCGCGGCGAGGAACCGGCGATGCCCGTCGAGCTGCCGGTGCTCGTCCTCTTCGACGGCTGGGCGAGTCTCTTTCGCGACCGCGTGGTGCCGTGGCGCATCTCGATGGCGGAGCGCGTGCGCCGCCAGCTCGAATATGAAGTGCTCCCCGGCTTCCTCGCGGGCCGGCGCTGGTATGCGACCAAGGGCGAAGCCCTCGCGCGCGTCTCTCTCGCCGATTCAGCCGAATGGCCGAGGGACGGCAAGAGCTGGCTCCTCGCCCTCGTGCACGCGGAGCGCGAAGGGCTCGACCCGCAGACCTATTTCCTGCCGCTCGCGCTCGCTTGGGAGGACCGCGAGGAAGCGCGGGTGCGCTCGCTCGCACCGGCGACGCTCGCGAAGGTGCGCCAGCAGGCGGAAGTGGGCGTCGTCGCCGACGCCATGGGCGACGAGGCGTTCGCACGCGAGCTCATCGCCGCGATCCGCGCGGGCGAATCGGTGAAGACCGCCAAGGGCACGATTCGCTTCGTCCCGGGCGCGAGCTTCGAGCGCATCGCGGGCCCCGCGGGCGAGCCGCTGAAGGTCGTGATCCCGGCCGCGCAAAGCAGCAATACGCGCGTGGAGCTCGGGGAGCGCCTCTTCCTCAAGGCCTACCGGCGCGTGCAGGCCGGCATCAATCCCGAGGCGGAGATCGGGCGCTTCCTCACCGACGTCGCGGGCTTCGCGCACGCGGTGCCGGTCGCGGGCTCGATCGAATACGCCACCGACGACGGGCGCGAGGCGACGCTCGCGCTGCTGCAGGGCTATGTCGACAACCAGGGCGACGGCTGGCAATACACGCTCGAGTACCTCGAGCGCTTCTTCGAGCGCGCCCAGGCGCCGGGCGCGGCCGCCGACGGCCACGGCGCCTATCTCGCCCTCATGCGAACGCTGGGCACGCGCACCGCCGAGCTGCACGCGGCGTTGGCGCGCACCACGGGCGACGCCGCCTTCGATCCGGAGCCGATGACGCCGGCGGACATCGCTTCGTGGACCGCGCGCGCGCGCGCGCAGGCCGTGAGCGCCCTCGCGCGTCTCGAGGGCCGTGTCGCCTCGCTCCCCGAGGACGTGCGCGCCGACGCGGACCTGGTGCTGGGCGCGAGGCAGGAGATCCTCGCGCGCATCGACGCACATGCCGCGGACCCTCCCGCCGGCGCGAAGACACGCACCCACGGCGATTACCATCTCGGCCAGGTGATGCTGGTGGAGAACGACTTCGTGATCGTCGACTTCGAGGGCGAGCCGGCGGCCACGCTCGCGCAGCGCCGCGCCAAGCGCTCGGCGCTGCGCGACGTCGCCGGAATGCTGCGATCCTTCGACTACGCGCAGCACCATGCCCTCGCGCACGCGGCGCCGCAGGCCGCGGCGCGGGCCAGGCTCGCCCCCGCCGCGCGCGCGTGGCGCACGAGCGCGCGCGACGCGTTCCTCGAGGGCTACGGCCTCGCCGGCGGGACCGCGGGGCTCGCCTCGCCGCTCGCCGGGGGCCGCGCCCTCGTCGAGCTCTTCGCCCTCGAGAAGGCGTTCTACGAGCTCGCCTACGAGATCGACAACCGTCCCGACTGGGCTTCAATCCCGCTGCAGGGCATCATGGAGATGACGCGGCCCGGCACCCGAGAGGAGGAAACATGGTAGAGATGAACGTGCTGCTCGAGCCGGTGAAGGAGTCGCTGCACCAGGTGGGGCTCTTCCTGCCGCGTGTGCTGCTGGCGATCGCGATCCTGGTGGCGGGCTGGCTCATCGCGAAGGCGGTGCGTTTCACGGTGGTGAAGGCGCTGCGCGGGCTCAACTTCAACGTGGTCACCGAGAAGGCGGGCATAGACCACTTCCTGCGCCAGGGCGGCGGCGATACCGACACCACGCGGCTCCTGGGCAGCCTCTTCTACTGGCTCGTGATCCTCGCCGCGCTGATGATCGCCTTCAACAGCATGGGCCTCGCTTACGTG
Source organism: Burkholderiales bacterium (assembly GCA_038244725.1). Classification (GTDB taxonomy): domain Bacteria; phylum Pseudomonadota; class Gammaproteobacteria; order Burkholderiales; family Usitatibacteraceae; genus Usitatibacter. Next base: position 119,360 of record JBBRTF010000005.1, on the reverse strand, counting down.
ACCGAGATCCTCGGGCGCATCGTGCTCTTCGTGCCGAAGGTGATGGTCGCCGTGCTGATCGTGGCCTTCGGCGCCTATTTCGCGCGCGTGGTCGGAGCCGCGGTGGCGACCTACTTCAGGAACGTGGGCATGGGGGACGCGGAGAGCCTCGGCCGGCTCGCCTTCTATGCGATCCTCGTGTTCGTGGTCCTCACCGCGCTCGACCAGCTGGGGCTGGGCGATATCATCCGCCAGACCTTCCTCATCGTCGTTGCCGCCGCGGCCTTCGCGCTCGCCCTCGCCTTCGGCCTCGGCGGCCAGAAGCGCGCCGCGCAGGCGCTCGAAGGCTGGTCCGAGCGCCGGCGCGAAAGGCGTGCGGGCGAGGACGACGCGCCGCCGGTGATATGACGCCACGAACGCGAGGGGGCGCGATGGGATTCATCGCGCCGTCGTTCGTGAGCCGGGTGATCGAGTTCCGCCCGCAGGGCCGCGCGCGCATCGGCGTATGGGCATTGGTGCTCGCCGGCTGCGCGGCGGCCTGGGCGGCGCACTACCTCACGGGATCGCAGCTCGACCTGGGTTCCGCATTCCTCATCCCATCCATCGCGGCCGCCTGGTACCTGGGTTCCCGCGCGGGCCTCGCCACGGTGGCGATCAGCGCCGCGGCATGGCTCGCGGCGACGCTCATGACCACGCCCGCGCCTCCCGTCCCGGTCGCGGTCCTGAACGCCCTCTCGCGCTTCGCGATTTTCGTGCTGGTCGTGGTCCTCCTCGCGCAGCTCCGCGAACTCCTCTCGCGCCTTCGGGAGATGTCGCGCACCGACGCCCTCACCGGCCTCGCCAACCTGCGCGCACTGCGCGAGCGCGGCGAACACGACCTCGAGACCGCGCGGCGCATGCAAACCGGCGTGAGCCTCATCTTCATCGACATCGACGATTTCAAGGAGGTGAACGACCGCCACGGTCACGCCGCCGGCGATCGCGTGCTTTGCGACGTCGGACACGCGTTGCGAGAGGTCGTGCGGCGCACCGACTTCGCCGCGCGACTGGGCGGCGACGAGTTCGCGGTGCTGCTCGTCGGCTCGGGCAGCGAGGCGGCGAAGGACGTGGCGGCGAAGATCCGCAGCGCCCTGCGCTCGCTCCTTGCCGGCGGCCACGCGGTGACCGTCAGCATGGGCATCGCGTCGGCGGCGGGCGAGGCGACTTTCGATGAGCTGCTGGAGGCGGGCGATGCGCTGATGTACGAGGCGAAGGACGCCGGCAAGGACGCCATCGCCGCGCGCTCGATCGGGCAGATCTCCGATACTTGTTCAGACCTTCCCTAGGCCCCTATGCGGCGCATGCGCTCAGGCACCAGCGTTCGAGGAACGCGGTGAGCTCGCGCGGGGGCGCGAGCCAGAGGTGGGCGCGCGTGCGGCGCAGCTGCGGGCGCACCAGCACGGCGAGGCCGCGCTCGCCCATCGCGGCGAACGCGCTCTCGTCGGTCGTATCGTCGCCCAGGTAGGCGCACACGGCGTCCGGACCGCACGCGGACAACGCGTCGTCCACGGCATCGGCCTTGTCGCGCCCGCGCACCCTGAGCTCCATTCCGCCGTCGAACGCCATGAGCTCGAGGCCCGCGCCTTCGGCGCCGCGCCACGCCCGGGCGAGCCTCGTCCTCACGATCTCGGCGTCGGCCTCGGGAATTCCGCGCCAGTGCACCGCGACGCTCGCGACCTTGCGCTCGACGCGCGCGCCGTGGATCGCGAGCTGGCGCGCTGCGGGCTCGGCGAGCATGAGGCCCCGCAGCGCGGCGCTCGCCGGGACGCAGCCCGCCAGGGGCCCGCGCGGCGACAGGCGCTCCCATCCGTGCGCGCCCCAGGCCTCGTCGTGGGGAAGGCGGCTCAGGGGACCGCGCAGGTCCGCGAGGCGCCGCCCGCTCACGATCACGACGCGCGTCGAGCAGCGCGCCGAGGCCCGCTTCAGCAGGTCCGCCACTCGCGGATACGGCAGCGCGCGCTCGGGATGCTTGTGGAAGGGGGCGAGCGTGCCGTCGTAATCGAGGATCAGCAGCCGCTCGCTCGCCTCGCGCAGGCGGCCGAAGAAGCCGTCCAGGTCGAACGCCGGGTCGATGAGCCGCATCGCGTCAGAAGAGACGTTCCGGCAGCCACAGGGAGATCTGCGGCACGTACGTGACGATCACGAGGAACACGAGCAGCACCATGAGCCACGGCATTGCGGCGCGCACCACCTGCAGCATCGGCATCCCCGTGATGCCCGCTGTCACGAAGAGATTGAGTCCCACGGGCGGGGTCACCATGCCGATCTCGAGGTTCACGGTCATGATGATTCCCAGGTGAACCGGGTCGATGCCCATGCGAGTGGCGATGGGGAAAAGGATCGGCGCGAGGATGAGGATGATCCCCGTGGGCTCCATGAAATTGCCGGCGATGAGCAGGAGCACGTTCACGACGATGAGGAACTGCCACGGCGCCATGCCCCAGGACAGGATCTGCTCGGCGATCGACTGCGGGATGCGCTCGGTGGTGAGGACGTAGGCGAAGAGGAGCGCGTTGGCGATGATGAACATCAGCATCACCGTGACGCGCGCTGCGTCCACGAGAGTGCGCGGCACGTCCTTCCAGCCGATGTCGCGGTAGACGAAGATCGCGACGAAGAAGGCGTACACGGCGGCGACCGCGGCGGCCTCGGTGGGCGTGAAGATGCCCCCGTAGATGCCCCCGAGGATCAGGAAGATGAGGAGCAGCCCCCACACCGAGTCGCGCCCGGCGACGAGCACCTCGCGCCCCGTCGCGCGCGGCTGGCGCGGCAGGTCGATCATGCGCGCGCGCACGTAGATCGCCGCCATCAGCATGAGCCCGAGGAGGATCCCGGGGATGATCCCCGCCATGAAGAGCTTGCCCACCGAGGTCTCGGTGGCCGCGCCGTAGACCACCATCACGATCGACGGCGGGATGAGGATGCCGAGCGTGCCCGCGTTGCAGATCACCCCCGCGGCCATCTCCTTCGAGTAGCCCGCGCGCACCATGCCGGCGATCACGATGGAGCCCACGGCGACCACGGTCGCGGGCGACGAGCCCGACACCGCGGCGAAAAGCATGCACGCGAAGACCGACGCCATGGCAAGCCCGCCGCGCAGGTGGCCGATGCACGCGTTGGCGAAGCGGATCATGCGCCGCGCGACCCCGCCCGTCGTCATGAACGCTCCGGCGAGGATGAAGAACGGGATCGCAAGGAGCGTGAACTGCTCGGAAGTCTCGAAGAGCTTGAGCGCCAGGGAAGCGAGCGAGTCGCGGCCCACCACCATGATGGTGACGACCGAGCTGAGACCCAGCGCCACCGCGACCGGCATGCCGAGCAGCATGAAGGCGAAGAGCAGCACGAAGAGGAGGAGCGTGATCACCGCGGCGGCGCCTCGCCGCGCTCGGCGAGGCCCATCTCCTCCTGCAGCCTCAGGGCCTCGGCGGCCTCGTCGCCGAGCGCGAGGCGCGTCTCTCGGCCGGTGACGATGCGGTAGAAGAGCTGCCCGAAGCGCAGCACGAGGAGCGCGAAGCTGAAGATGAGGATCGATCGCGGGATCCACTGCGCGATGGGAAGATCCTGCATCTCGATGTCGATCGCGTACATCTTCGCGACATAGGACCAGCTGCCGGCGAGCAGGATCACGGAATAGGCGATGCAAAGGGCCACCGAGAAGGCCCCGACCACGCGCCCCGTCTTCGGGCCCAGGGACTTCACCAGCATGTCGACGCCGATGTGCGAGCCGATGCGAACGCCGTAGGGGATGCCGAGGAAGATCATCCCCGCGAAGAGCGTGGTGACGAGCTCGAGCGCCCAGGTGAAGCTGTAGTTGAAGCCATAGCGCGCCACCACCTGCACGAAGGTGATGAGGGTCATGGCGGCGAGGAGGAAGGCGATGAGGCCCTCCTCCAGCCGCTCGAACCATGCGAAGCGCATCGCCGGCTCGCCGCGCGAGGCCGAGTTACTTGTTCGCCTTGAGGGCCGCCTGGATCAGATCCTTGCCGATGTCGCCCTCGAACTTCTTCCAGACGGGCTCCATCTTCTTCTGCCAGAGGGCGAGGTCCGCCTTGGTGAGCGGCTGGATCCTCGCCTTGCCCGCCTCCTCGATCCTCTTCCTGTCGCGCTCGTTGAACTCGTTGGCGACGCCGTTACCGTAGGTGGTGGCCTCGTCCATCGCTTCCTGCAATCCCTTGCGCACATCTGCGGGAAGGCCGTTCCACCACTTGGCGTTGGTGATGACCATGTAGTCGATCACGCCGTGGTTGGTGACGGCGATGGTCTTCTGCACCTCGAAGAACTTCTGCGAGTAGATGTTCGACCAGGTGTTCTCCTGTCCGTCCACCACGCCCGTCTGCAGCGCCTGGTAGACCTCGCTGAAGGCCATCTTCTGCGGGTTGGCGTCGAGCGCGCGGAACTGCGCCTCGAGGACGTCGGAGGACTGGATGCGGAACTTCAGGCCCTTCACGTCCGCGGGGACCTTCAGCTGCGGCTGGTCGCTCGACAGCTCCTTCATGCCGTTATGCCAGTACGCGAGGCCCTTGATGCCTTTGCTGGTCATCGAGTCGAGCAGCCCCTTCCCGTCGCGGCTGTGCTGGAAGCGGTCGACGGCGGCGATGTCCTCGAAGAGGAACGGCAGGTCGAAGACCTGCAGCTTCTTCGTGTAGCGGTCGAACTTGGAGAGCGAGGGCGCGATGATCTGCACGTCGCCCAGGAGGAGCGCCTCCAGCTCCTTGCCGTCGCCGAAGAGCTGCGAGCTCGGGAACACCTGCACCTCGACCTTGCCGGGGAGCTTCTTCTCGGCGAGCTCCTTGAACTTGAGGGCGGCCTGCCCCTTGGGCGTGTTCTCGGCGACGACGTGGCTCACCTTGATGACGATGGGCGCGGCGTTCGCCGGCCCGGCGAGGGCGAGCGCGAAGGCGATGAGCGCGATGCGGGCGGAATTCACGGGTTTTTCCTCCTGTCGGTTTTTTGAAACCAGAGCTTCCCCCGATCGGGGGTATTTTTCAATGGCACCGCCATTCTATCGCGCCCGGCCCGGCGCAACGAATCCTTGACTCGGCTCGCGCGCAAACCACAGAATCGGGTCCATAAAGAGAAGATCCTGTGGCGACCGCGTACCGACCGATGGAGGAGTAACCATGCAAAGTCTCACCCTGAAGAGAGCGTTCGCGCTCGCCGTGACCCTGGCGGGGCTGCCCGCCGCAGCGCAGCAGGTGACTTTCATGACCGGCCCCCAGGGCGGGTCGTGGATTCCCCTGAGCGGGGCGCTGAAGAACATGTGGGAGCAGGCCGTGCCGGGCCTGCAGATCCAGCTCACCCCGGGCGCGGGCATCGCCAACGTGCGCGGCGTGGACGAAGGCAAGGCGCAGATCGGCTTCGGCAATTCCTCGAGCACGGTCGACGGGCTGGCCGGGCGCGCGCCCTTCCCGAAGAAGGTGACGCACGTCTGCCAGATCGCCAATCTCTACCCGCAGTACTTCCAGGTGGTCGCCCTCGCCGACGCGAAGATCCATTCGTTCGCCGACCTGAAGGGCAAGACCCTCGTCACCCAGCCCAAGGGCAACACCGCGGAGCTCCTCACCTCCACCGTGCTGCAGCTGAACGGCATGAGCTACCAGTCCCTCGCCAAGGCCAACTTCCAGGCCTCGTACACCGACGCGGTCTCGCTCATGAAGGACGGCCACGCCGACGTGATGACGCTCGGCACCACGGCGCCCGCCTCGGCGGTGATGGACCTCGCCAGCGCGCGCGACGTCTCGCTCGTGCCGGTCGACCCGAAGACGATGGCGGAGCTTCGCAAGATGAACGCGGGCTACCACGAGCTCACCATCAAGGCGGGCACGTACCCGAAGCAGGACAAGGACGTGCACGTGATCGGGTACTCGACGCACCTCATCGCCGCGTGCGACCTCCCGGAGGACACCGTCTACAAGATGACCAAGGCCATCGCCGGCCACGTGGACGCGATGTCGTCGGTGGTGAAGCCCATCACCGGGCTCACGCCCAAGGACATGGCGGTCGACATCGGCATCCCGATGCACAAGGGCGCGCTCAAGTTCTACAAGGAAGTCGGCGCGATCTGAGCGCAGGCTCTCGCGCATGAACGCCGAGGCGCTCGTCGTCTCCGACGAGCTTCCCGCGCACCAGCCGCGCACGCGCTCGCTCGCCGCGGCGGTGCGCCTCGTCGCCGTGGCGATGTCGCTCTACCACATGTACGTGGCCGCCTTCGGCCCGCCGGAGGCGGTGATCTTCCGCGGCACGCACCTCCTCTTCGCGCTCACCCTGGTCTACATGCTCTACCCCACGCGTCCCGGCGCGCGTGCGGCTTGGCGCGCCGTCGACGTGCTGCTCCTCGCCGCGGGTTGGGGATTCGTGCTGCACATCTTCCTCGACTACGAATACTTCATCAATCGCATCATCTACATCGACGAGCTCACCGCGTGGGACCGTTTCTACGCGGTGGTCTCGGTGGTCGTCGTGCTCGACGCGACGCGCCGCGTGATCGGCTGGCCGCTGCCGGCCACGGCGCTCGTGTTCCTCGCCTACGCCATCGGCTTCACGCACGTGACGCCGGCGATGCTGATGGAGCAGCTGTACCTTTCCACCGAGGGCATCTTCGGCTCGACGCTCGGCGTCTCCGCGAGCTACGTGATCCTCTTCGTGCTGTTCGGCACGTTCATGGAGAAGAGCGGCGCGGGGCAGCTCTTCATGGACTTCGCGATGTCGATCACCGGCCACTCCGCGGGCGGCCCCGGCAAGGTCTCGATCGTCTCCTCCAGCCTCTTCGGCACGGTGTCGGGAAGCGCGGTCGCCAACGTGATGGTCGACGGCCCGATCACGATCCCGCTCATGAAGCGTACAGGCTTCCGCCCTGCGTTCGCCGCGGCGGTCGAGGCGGTCGCCTCCACCGGCGGCCAGATCATGCCGCCGGTGATGGGCGCCGCGGCCTTCGTCATGGCCGAATTCCTCGCCGTGCCGTACGCGCAGGTGGCGCTCTGGGCGGCGATCCCCGCGCTCCTCTATTACGTGGCGGTCTTCTTCGCGGTCCACTTCGAGGCCAAGCGCTATCATCTCGCGGGCGTGCCGAAGTCGCAGCTGCCGCGCCTCGGCAAGGTCATGAAGGATCGCGGGCACCTCTTCATTCCCGCGCTGATCGTGCTCTTCGGCCTCATGTTCGGATTCTCGGGCCCCCTGTGCGCGCTCGCCGGCGCCTTGTCGTGCATCCCGCTCGCCCTCGCCCGCGCGACCACGCGCGCCGGCATCGGCTGGAAGAGCGTGGTCGACGCGCTCGAGGACGGCGCGCGCAATACGCTCTCGGTGGCGATGGCGTGCGCTTGCGCGGGGATCGTGATCGGCGTGGTCACCATCACCGGGCTCGGAATCGTCTTCACGCAGATGGTGATCGGGCTCGCGCACGACTGGCTGGTGCCCGCCCTCATCCTCACCGCCCTCGCCGGCATCGTCCTGGGCATGGGGATGCCGACGACGCCGTCGTACATCGTGATGGTCGCCCTCCTCGTCCCCGCGATCATCAAGCTCGGCGCCACGGTGCCCGCGGCGCACATGTTCGCCTTCTATTTCGCGATCCTCTCGGCGATCACCCCGCCCGTGGCGCTCGCGGTCTACGCCGCCGCGGGCCTCGCCAAGGCGAGCATCTGGGAAGCGGGATGGGAATCGATGCGCATCGCTGCCCCCACCTACATCGTCCCCTTCATGTTCGTGTTCGAGCCGTCGCTGCTCATGATGGGCGATCCCATCACCATCTTCACGTCGTCGGTCTCCGCGACCATCGGCATCGTGTGCTTCGCCGCCGGACTGCAGGGCTACCTCACGCGCGAGGCGCGCCCATGGGAGCGCGTCGTGCTCATCGCGGCCGCGCTGATGCTCATCAAGCCGGGCTACGTCTCCGACCTCGTCGGGCTCGCGCTGCTGGGCCTCGTCTACGCGGCGCAGAAGGCGATCCTCGGCGCGAAGCCCGCGCCCGGCGCGGCGCGGAGCCGGTAGCCTCCTTTCGCGCGCACCAGCGCCGCGGACGATCGCGTTACCATCATGGCAAGGCCAACAACGGAGGAACGCGATGTTCAAGATCGAGATCGAGGACGACCGGGGCATCTGGTCCGACGTGCGCGGCGCCGACGGCGCAGTCCTCACCTTCGAGAACGAGGATGAAGCGCGCGCGCGCCTGGCCGAGCTCTATCCGGTCATGGTCAAGATGGAGAAATATGGCGATGGCAAGCGCACGCGCGTTGTGCGCGTCTTCCGCAGCGACGCGGAATGGAGGGACGGGACCCCGCCCGGTTGAGGCGAGGCGCGGCGATGACTGACGAGCGAGCGACAAAGCGGCGCGCCAAGCGCGTGCCGCCGGCGATCGGCCGGCTCCTCTGGTGTTCCGCCGGCGCGGGGCTCGCGCTCTTCTCGGTGCTGCTGGTGGTCGACCCCCCCAATTCGCCGATCCTGCTCGCCTCGCTGGGCGGCTCGACGATCTTCCTCTTCGGCCTCACGCGCGCCCCGGCGGTCCAGCCGCGCGCGCTCTTCGGCGGGCATCTCGCCGGCGCGCTGGTGGGAATCGCCTGCTATCGCGCGTTCGGCGACGAGCCGTGGGTATACGCCTTCGCCGTCGTCCTCGCGTTCGTGGTCATGCTCGCCACGCGCACCGTGCATCCGCCCGCGGGCGCGAATCCGCTCATCATGCTGCACGCCCACGCGGGCCTCGCGACGCTCGTGAACCCGGTCGCCTCGAGCGTGGTCCTCCTCGCGATCGTGGCCGCGGCGTGGACGCGCATCGTCCCGGGAATGGTGCACTACCCGCTGAAATGGCTGGAGCCCTCGCCGCCCTCGATGTTCTGGGGCGGATGGGACAATTCCGGGGAAGAGGACTGAGGCGGCAGCGGGCCGTCAGATGCCCACCTGCAGCCCGACCTTCATCGCCTGCGCGGCGGGCACGTGATAGAAAGCCGTGGCGTCCTGGGTGTTGCTCGCCATGAACACGAAGATGCGGTCGCGCCACGACGCCATGCCGTGGCGCTTGCGCCCCGCCAGCAGGTCGACGTGGCCGATGAAGTAGTGGATCTCGTCCAAGTCGAGCACGAGGCCCATCTTCGCGCACTCGGCGAGCTCCGAGGGCACGTTGGGGCCCTGCATGAAGCCGTAGCGCATCACCACGCGGTGGAAGCCGTCCTCGAGCGCGATGAGCTCGATGCGCTCGTCGCGGTCGATCTTGGGCACCGGCTCGATCACGACGGTGACGAGGACCACGTTCTCGTGCAGCACGCCGGTGTGGCGCTCGAGCTGCTGCAGCGCGGGCGGCGTCTGCTCCAGCCGGCCGGTGAAGAAGACGGCGGTGCCGGGCACGCGCGGCACCCCTTCGCCCCTCACGCGGCCGATGAAGGTCGCGAGATCGGGCATCTCCCCGGCGATTGTCTCGGCGAGGAGGCTCGAGCCGCGGCGCCACGTCGTCATCATGGTAAATAGCGCAAGGCCGATCATCAACGGCAGCCACCCCCCGTCGGGGATCTTCATGAGGTTCGCGCCGAGGAACCCCACGTCGATGAAGAGGAATCCCAACAGGAACGCGAGCGCCGCGGGAAGCGTCCAGCCGCCGCGCTCGCGCGCCACGTTGTACGCGAGGATCGTCGTCACCAGCATGGTGGAGTTCACGGCGACGCCGTAGGCCGCTGCCAGGTTTCCCGACGACCGGAACGCGAGCACCAGGCCGATGGCGGCCACCATCAGCAGCCAGTTCACCGCGGGCATGTAGATCTGGCCGCGAGCGGTGGCCGAGGTCTGGCGCACCGTGAGGCGCGGAAGGAGCCCCAGGTGCAGCGCCTGGCGCGTCATCGAGAAGGCGCCGGTGATCACCGCCTGGGACGCGATGCACGTGGCCGCGGTCGCGAGCAGGATCAGCGGATAGAGCGCCCACGCGGGCGCGAGGTGGTAGAAGGGCTGCGCGATCTTGCCTGGGTTGGCGAGGAGGAGCGCGCCCTGCCCGAAGTAGTTCACGAGGAGCGCGGGCAGCACGAAGGCGAACCAGACTTTTCGGATCGGCACGCGGCCGAAATGGCCGAGGTCCGCGTACAGCGCCTCGCCACCCGTCGTCACCAGGAAGACCGCGTAGAGGACGAGGTAGCCGGTGACTCCATTGGCGAGGAAGAACTGGACCGCGTACCACGGATTCACGGCCGCCAGCACCTCGGGCGCCTGCATGATGCCGCGCACCCCGAGCGCGGCCAGCACCGCGAACCAGACCACCGTGAGGGGCCCGAACACGGCGCCCACCTTGGCGGTGCCGTAGCGCTGCACCGCGAAGAGCCCCACGAGGATCGCCACGGTGATGACGATCACCCAGTCGCCCAGGCCGGGCGCGGCCACCTGCAGGCCTTCGACCGCGCTCAGCACCGAGATCGCCGGGGTGATCATCGTGCCGCCGTACATCATCGAGGCGCCCAGGATGCCCAGGAGGACGAGCGCGCGGCGCACGCGACGGTTCTGGTCGCGCTCCGGACGAAGCAGCGTGAGCAGGGCGAACGTCCCCCCCTCGCCGCGGTTGTCCGCGCGCAGCACGAACACCATGTACTTGAGCGAGATGACGAGGACGAGCGTCCAGAAGATGAGCGAGAGGATGCCGAGGACGTTTGCCTCGTTGACGGCGAGGGGATTCTTCCCCGCGAAGCATTCGCGCAGCGCGTAGATCGGGCTCGTGCCGATGTCGCCGTAGACGACGCCCAGCACCGCGACGGCGAGCACGCGAAACGAATCGCTGTGCGGCTCGGCGGGCAGCGCGCGCTTCTGCGCTTCCTTCTGTGCGTCTCGCCCCGGCGGGGCAACGGACTCTTGCGTCATGAGCCGCCCGGTTTGTGAGCCCCGATTATGCCCGTGGGGGCGATCCGGCGCTGGTACCATTTCCTCCATGACCCCGGACCTCAAGCGTTGCGCCTGGAGCGGCAGCGACCCGCTCTACGTCGAGTACCACGACAAGGAATGGGGCGTGCCGGTGCACGACGAGCGCAAGCTCTTCGAGTTCCTGATCCTGGAGGGCATGCAGGCGGGCCTCAGCTGGATCACGATCCTCAGGAAGCGCGAGAATTTCCGCCGCGCGTTTGCAGGGTTCGACGCCGGGAAGGTGGCGCGCTTTGGAAAGCGCGACATCTCACGCCTCATGGGCGACGCGGGCATCGTGAGGAACGAGCTCAAGGTGCACGCCGCGGTAGCCAACGCGCAGGCTGTGCTGCGCGTGCGCGAGGAATTCGGCTCGCTCGACCGCTACCTGTGGCGGTTCGTGGACGGCGAACCGGTCGTGAACCGCCGGCGCGCCATGAAGGACATCCCCGCGTCGACGCCGCGATCGGACGCGATGAGCAAGGACCTGAAGAGCCGCGGCTTCAAGTTCGTCGGCACCACGATCTGCTACGCACACATGCAGGCGACCGGGATGGTGAACGACCACGTCACCTCGTGCTTGCGCCATGCGCAGCTTGCCGGCACCCGCCGCGAGGCCGGGAAGAGCGGCTAGTTCAGCCCGATCCAGCGCTTGAAGCGCGACCAGAGGCCCTGATTCGCGAGCTGCGCGCCCGCCTCGGTCCATTCCGGCGCCGAGCGCAATTCCCGCGCGTCAGCGATGACGGCCATGTCGTCGCCCTTGCCGCGCAAGGCCGGCTTCGCGATCGAGACGGGCTTGCCCAGCGTCTTCCACGAGGTGTCGAAGTCCGCGGTGATGTAGGCCATGCGCGCGTGCGCGATGTCGACGATGGCATCGTTCACGCTGCCCAGGTCGCTTCCCGAGGCGCTTTGCAGCGACGCGTCCACCAGCGCCTTCACGCTCACCAGGCGCGCCTTCTGCGCGGGCTCGAGCGAATCGAGCACGTCATCGAGCGCGGGCAGGCGCTTCAGCTCGTGCAGCGTCATGTCCACGCGCAGGTTGCCGTCGAACGCGATCACCTTCGCGTCGGGGAGCGCGAGCGCGAGCGAGCGCGTCGGCGCCTCGAAGCGGCTGCCGGCGTTGATCACGGCGAAGACGATGTGGCTGTCCGCGGGATCCACGAGGAGATCGACGAGCGTGCCCACCTCCCAGCCGCGCGAGTCCTCGATGGCATCGCCGATGAGGTCGCTCGCGCGCGCCTCGAGGACGGATTGCGCCTGCGGCGTGGCGGCGTGCGCGACGGGCGCCGCCGCGGCGAGAGCGAAGCCTGCGAGCACGACGAGCATGGCGTTATTGATTCTCATGGGGCCTCCTCGATTGTGCGGACCTATCCGTAGGACGACGGGCGCCGTCCATCGTTCCCGGGCCTCACGCCGAATCCTCGCTCCATGGTAATCCCCTCCCCGCCAGCGACCTCGCAGCAGGCGTTACCATGACCGCCTGCCTCGCACGCCTGCCCGCGCCGAAAGGAACGCCGATGCAAGCCCCGTATCGCTCAGCCCTCATCGTCGGCGCCGGCACGGGCCTTGGCGCTTCGCTCGCGCGCCGCTTCGCCGCGGAAGGCCTGCGCGTGGCCCTCGCGGCACGCGACATCGGCAAGCTCGCCGCGATCCGCGCCGAGACCGGCGCCCAGGCGTTCGCCTGCGACGCGAGCGACGCGGACACGGTGGAGCGCCTCTTCGCCACGATGGACGCGGGAGAAGGCGCACCCGACGTGGTGGTCTACAACGCGAGCGCGAGGTCGCGCGGCCCGTTGGCCGAGCTCGCGACCGCCGACGTCGAGCGCGCCATTGCCGTGACCGCGGTCGGCGCCTTCATCGTGGCGCAGCAGGCGGTGCGGCGCATGCTCCCGGCGGGGCACGGCGCGGTCCTCTTCACCGGCGCCTCGGCGAGCGTGAAGGGCTACGCGCAGTCGGCGCCCTTCGCCATGGGCAAGTTCGCGCTGCGCGGCCTCGCGCAAAGCATGGCGCGCGAGCTCTCGCCGAAGGGGATCCACGTCGCGCATTTCGTGATCGACGGCGCGATCCGCAATCCCGGGCGCGTGGAGCCCGCGGATGATCCCGACTCGATGCTCGACCCCGCGGCCATCGCCGAGGCCTACCTCAACGTGCTGCGCCAGCCGCGCAGCGCGTGGAGCTGGGAGCTCGAGCTGCGGCCCTGGGTCGAGCGCTTCTGAGCGCGCCCGTAAATTGGTAATGCCGACGACCGGCGTGTCACGAGGGCGCGGTTCGAGCGACGTTCCCGCGTGAGCGGCATCGAGGTCGCGGCGCCGCGATTGCCCTATACTCGCCCATGCATTCGATCACGCGGACCTACGAGCGCGCGCTGCGCATGGTGAGCGACGGGACTCCGCGGCGCGAAATACTGACTCACCTCGCGACGGCGGCGGAAATCGCCGCCGGAGGCGCGGCGGTGGTCTCGATCCTCGTGATCGACGACGAGGGCCTGCTTCGCAACGGCGCCTCGCCGAACCTGCCGCCCGACTACCTCGACGCGATCGATCGCCTGAAGCCCGATGCGAACGTCGGCACGTGCGCATCGGCGGCCGCGACGGGCGAGCCGGTCATCACGCCGGATTTCCGCGCCGACGAGAAATGGGCCGAGCTTCGCCACCTGCCGCTCTCGCTGGGTTTCCTCGGCGCGTGGAGCCAGCCGATCATGTCCGCAGAAGGGCGCGTGCTCGGCACGTTCGGTACTTATTACCGCGAATGCCGCGAGCCCACCGCGACCGAGCGCGACGCGGTGCGCATCCTCGCGTCGGCGGCAGCGCTGGCGATCGAACGATAGAGACCCCCGGAGCCCTGCCGGACCTTTCCGCGTTCCCGGTCACGGGAAAATGGCCCGCGCGCCATCCCGACCGCATCCAGCTCTATTCCCTGCCCACGCCCAACGGCGTGAAGGTCTCGATCATGCTCGAGGAAACGGGCCTCCCCTACGAGCCGCACCGGGTGCGCTTCGAGGCGAACGAGCAGGCGGTCGCCGACCTGCGGCACCCGGGGGCATCGCGCTCGAAGGTATATGCTCGATTCCAGGTGCACAACCGAGGAAGCGACATGGCGGCCAAATACATTCTCGAGGACGTGGCGATGGTGGAGAACGACTTCTCCGCGGACTCGCGCGACAAGGAGGGACTCCGCGTCGTCACCTACGAGTCGCGGCGCGCCATCAAGCTTCACCTGGCCATCGCCCACATCGTGCAGATCGAGGTGGTGAAGGACGTGAAGCTCGGCGAGGGCCGCTCGATCGTGACGCTCACTTCCGGGCATCGCTACGTGACCCGGCGCAGCGCGCAGGAGTTGTGCACGGCGATCGAGAAGGCGAGCGCCGCCGCAGCCTGAGCCGCAAGGAGGAAGGGTTGGCGAGGATCATCGGGGGAATCGGCACATCGCACGTGCCGACGATCGGCGTTGCCTACGACAAGGGCAAGCAACACGACCCGGCGTGGGCGCCGCTCTTCCAGGGCTACGAGCCCGTCGCGCGCTGGCTCGCCGAGAAGAAGCCCGACGTATTGGTCTTCTTCTACAACGACCACCTCACCAGCTTCTTCTTCGACCTCTATCCCACGTTCGCGCTCGGGGCGAGCGCGCAATTCGAGATCGCCGACGAGGGTGCCGGCAAGCGCCAGCTCCCGCGCATCAAGGGCCACCCGGGGCTCGCCGCGCACCTCGCGGACTCGCTGGTGAACGAGGAGTTCGACATCGCGGTCTTCCAGGAGCGCGCGCTCGACCACGGCGTGAACTCGCCGCTGTCGCTCCTCTGGCCGCACGAGCCCGACTGGCCGGGGGCGCTCGTGCCCATCGCGATCAACGTGCTGCAATACCCGCTGCCCACCGCGATGCGTTGCTACAAGCTGGGACAGGCGGTGCGCCGCGCGCTCTCCTCCTATCCCGAGGACCTCAAGGTCGCGATCGTCGGCACGGGCGGGCTCTCGCACCAGATCCACGGCGAGCGCACCGGGTTCAACAACACCGAGTGGGACATGCGCTTCCTCGATCTCATCGAGCGCGATCCGCTCGAGCTCGCGCGCATGAAGCACGCGGACTTCGTCCGCCTGGGGGGCGCGGAAAGCGTGGAGGTGATCATGTGGCTCGCCATGCGCGGCGCCCTCTCCGAGCGCATCACCAAGGTGCACGGGAACTACTACCTCGCGACCAGCACCGCCATGACCGTCGCGCTCTACGAGGAAGCATGAACCCGCAGCTCGAGGGCATCGACCAGATCGCCGGCACGTATCCCTTCGACGTGGCGCGCAGCGTCGAGAGGATCCGCATCAACCGCTTCTTCTGGCAGCTGGCGCAGCCCGCCCATCGCGAGCTTTTCGTGCGTGACGAGCCCGCGGCGTGGAAGGCTTCGGGCCTCAGCGACGAGGAGATTGCGCTGGTGCGCAACCGCGACTGGCTGGGCCTCATCCGCTACGGCGTGAATTTCTTCGCGCTCGAGAAATTCGCGCGCGTGCTGCGCCTTTCCAACCTCGACGTGTATGCCCAGATGCGCGGCGAATCGCTCGAGGAGTTCCTCAAGACCCGCCGCGTCCCCGAGGCGCGCTGATTCCACCCCGGAAAGACCATGGCGACCCTTCCCCACGTTGCGAGCCTGCGCGCTGCCGTGATCGGCTTCGGCGAAGTGGGCACGATCATCGGCCGCGCGCTCGGCGAGCGCGGGGTCGCCTCGGTGCAGG
Organism: Burkholderiales bacterium; assembly: GCA_038244725.1. GTDB lineage: Bacteria > Pseudomonadota > Gammaproteobacteria > Burkholderiales > Usitatibacteraceae > Usitatibacter. Next base: position 103,767 of record JBBRTF010000005.1, on the reverse strand, counting down.
CGTACGATCTCCTCTTCGACGATGCGCTGCGTGGCGCGGCGCCGTGCGATCGCGCCCGCGCGCTGGGCGTCGTGCCCGCGCGCAGCGCGGCCGAAGCCGTCGGCGGCGCCGACGTGATCGTGTGCGCCGTCACCGCGAACCAGGCGATTGCCGCCGCCCAGGCCGCGGCGCCGGGCCTGCACGCAGGCGCTCTCTACGTGGACTTGAACTCCGCATCGCCCGGCACCAAGGAGCGTTGCGCCGCGATCGTTCACGCCACCGGCGCCCGCTACGTGGAGATGGCGGTGATGACCTCGATCCCGCCGCTGGGGATCGCGACGCCGATGCTCTCCGGCGGCCCGCACGCGGCCGATGCCGAACCACTCCTCGAAGCGCTCGGCTTCCGCGTCGAGGTGGCGTCGGAGCGCCTCGGCGTCGCATCGGCGATCAAGATGTGCCGCAGCGTCGTCGTGAAGGGAATGGAAGCGATCGTGATCGAGAGCTTCACTACCGCGCGCGCGTACGGGGTGGAGAAGGAGGTGCTTGCGTCCCTCGCGGAGACCTTTCCGGGGCTCGACTGGGAGAAGTCGGCCGGCTATTTCTTCCAGCGCGCCGTGCAGCACGGCCGGCGCCGCGCCGAGGAGATGCGCGAAGCCGCCGTCACGGTGCGCGAAGCCGGTCTCGAGCCCCTCCTCGCGAGCGCGATCGCGGATCGCCAGTCGTGGGTCGCCGACCTGAAGGAGGAAGGGATCCTGTCGGGGTCCCAGGCAACCTCGCCATGGCGCGAGCAGGCCGACGCCATGAGGGGTCGAAAGGACGCCGGGCCCCGTGATCCGGGCTGATCAGGCTCCCGGAGGCTTGTTGCCGAGGAGCGCGCGGGCGATGTCGATCCCCTGCCGGTACTGCGCCATCTTTCCCGGATCGACCGTGTGCCCGTGCGGCGGGTGGGCGCCGAGGATCAGGGCGAGCGCCTTCTCGAGGGCCATGACGCGCCGCCTCGCCGCGAGGTAGTTGCGTTCTTCGCGGGCTTCGGCGCCGCGGCGGTCGATTTCTCTTTTCCTGCGGTCGACCTGGATGATTCTGTCCACGCCATACCTCCGCCGGGCTCGTTGCGTTAGCGTGAACGTTCCCGGCTCCGCGCGCAAGAGCACCGGCGAACGATCGATGGGGATTGATGGGGGTTGATGGAGGCGGGGGTCGGAATCGAACCGGCCAAATTCTCGGGGCTACAGAGTGTTCAATGGCGTTCGCTCGTGCCCTTACCCTCATCGTTACCCTTCATCGTGCCAGCTGTCAGCAGACATGCTTCTAGCACTGTGGACACAACACGCATATAAGCTAGGGCCTGGATACTTCGTCGATTCAGACCACAAGAAAATGCAGTTCGACCTGAGCATTCGCATTCGAGCGATTGGGGTAATTCCCATTTCGGTTGTCGGAGGGGAAGCTATGCCGCCCCCCGATCTGGAATTCACTTCTGTCCAACTCACCCCTAACGGGTTAGTCCTCAAGACAAAGCGAGAAAAGGACTACCTTGTGCCGTTGTTTGAGTGGAGTTACTTCCTGAAGCACACACAGCCCCGACTAGACGACCCCATCGAGCTATTCAAGCTACATCAACGGTTCTTGTTTGACTTCGTCGGACAGCTTTACGCGCTCTGGATCGAGCGCAACCTTATAACGCTGAAAGACATACAAGAGGAAGTACCGACCTACCTCTCGCACCCAGCACTTCAGCCGTTAGTAGTCGAAGCGATTCGTAAGAGCGGCAAACTGAAGCGCGACGTTGGTCGTCCAAAGGGGACGGCGGCTACAAGGATTGATCGAGAAACCCTCGATGTGGCGAGTACGATTCAAGCTCACCGGAAGACCGCCAGAAGAGAGGCCATCGCTGATGCCCTCAAGGTCGAATCGCGGCCAGATGACAATGTAGAGAGACTTGAGCGCATGGACCGCCGCGATAGGTACGAGCAACGGGCGAAGGATCAAGCGCTTAAGGACCTGAAGCGGACATTTATCCCGATGGTTTCGCGCATTCCTCCCTAGACGAAACGTCTACACACTTCCTACACGATCAATTGACGTGAAAGGAAGTGTGCGATGGACTCGCAGCCGCAAGCTCTCTCGGTCGCGCAGTTCTGCGCAGCCCACAATCTCAGCCGGGCCACCTTTTATAACCTCCTGAAGATTGGCCAAGGACCGGCCATCATGAAGGTGGGTAAGAGAACGCTCGTCAGCGTCGAAGCGGCCCAACGCTGGCGCAGCGCGATGGAAGCCCCCCCTTCCTTCCCGCCACGCTCCAAGGTATCGGGGCGTACAGCATGAAATACAGCCAAGTAAATCTACGCGAGGAGTATGCGGCTTTCTCTAGGCTTCGAATATCGCTCAAGTTATTTCCGCTCGAAATGCTCGGCAACTTCTCACCGTTTAGGGCCATCGCTCTCGATCTCTCGCGGGCGGCCAAGGGCACCCCCATGGCGGTGGCAACACACTGCGCCTATGTGCTTTCGCACCTTTACGAGGCAAGGCTGATGTTGTGCGATCTTCCCGGACACACTCAGCTTGACGTTGCGATCCGGTGTCTAGAACGTTATCTCGCCAGAGCTGAAGAGGCAATTGAGCATGAGTTGGGCGGGTCTAGCCTTTAAGGCGACATGCGATGAGCCTTGCCGATACGCCGATATTGGCGCGAAAAGACTTTCACACGCTCGGGCGCGTCACTTGGCTCATTCACAAAATCCTTCCATCCCAAGGACACGGAACTATGTATGGGGAGTCTAGCGTCGGAAAATCGTTCATTGCCTTAGACGCGGCCTGTTGCGTAGCAACCGGAAAAGACTATCTCACTGCCGCCGTTGAGCAGGGCGACGTGTTGATACTGGTGGGCGAAGGGGAACAGGGCATGAACGCCAGGGTCTGCGCGTGGGAAGCGCATTACGGACTATCGGCAGATCGTCTTTTTATGTGGACAGCTAAGCCTTCCCTGGTTGCTGAGGGAGACGTGAACGAGACTGTGAAGGTGATTGGCGAGAGCGAGTTAAGACCCAAATTAATTGTCATCGATACGCTCTCTACTCACGCGATCGACTGCAACGAGAACGATGCCAAAGACATGGCAAAGCTATTTCGAGGCGCCAAGCGCCTAGCAGACGCTTTTCACTGCTTTGTCCTAATCATTCATCACTCGGTAAAGGACGGTTCAACCTTTCGTGGGAGCTCGGTCATCAAGAACAACGCGAACACACTTCTAAGGGTAGAAAAGTCCAACGTCGGCCCTATCGTTCTTAAGTGCGAGAAGCAAAAGGATGGCTCGAACTTTGAAGATATCTTCTATGAGTTACGTGAGGTGGAGGTTCTAATAGATGGTGAGGTGGACGGCACGCTTGTTGCGGTAGCGATTGACGAGCCCTCCCCCGACAGCTTAATGGGGAAGGATGCGCCTCTAACGGCAAACGAGGAGAAGGTGCTTGAAGTTCTAAAGCAAACCACGTCCCCCATGCGGTTTACTGACATTTGGGACGCAACAAAGCTAAGCAAGGGCTCTATCGACAAAGCGATTAAAACGCTGAAGCTCAAGAAGAGGATCACGAAAGAGGACGGCAAGCAGGGGAGATTTAGCTTGGTCGTGGGTTGAGTATGCATTTGCTTATTGAATGCTTCTATATGCATATCGATGCAACCTTTGCTGCATATTGCTTCTCTCCCGTAAGGGAGAAGCAATATGCAAGGTCCGGAGAATTGGGTTGTGCCTAGGCGCATCAAGAGGCTCAGCGCAAGACACCTCAGCCTCATGCAACTCATGATCGAGCGCCCTTCGCTCACCCTTGCGGAGTGCGGCGTGCTCGTCGGCTACTCAGCCTGCCAGGTCTCTCGGATCGTGTGTTCCGCGCCCTTTCAGCAATGCCTCACCAGACTCCAAATGGAGGCCCTAGAAGCCGCGATGAGAGCGTCTCTAGGGGTGAGGAAGGGCCACCGTTAATCGGTCGATTTGCCCTGTTTTCCGGCCTTCCTGGGCCATTCATTTCACGCTGCAGCGCGCGAAGGCTTGAACGCCTTTCCCTCTATCCAGCGCACCGCATTCCCACAGTGGTTGCACTTCGTTTGGTTTAGCGGAAGAACGCCACCGCAATAGGGACAAGCGACATTCTTAGGCCCGAATCGGTTGATCTCCCCTATTCTTGCAGTGCTACAACTACGCCGTTCTCAACGTAGACATAGCGCAAGGGGCGGCTGTAAACCCATTGCTCGCGAACACCGTACGCAGTTGTTGTCTTGTTAACCTTTTCCGGCTCGCCCCATTTACCGGCCAACACTTGTTCTGCCTTCATGCCAATCCTTGGCGGCCCAACACGCTCCGCTTTCTCTGCGGCAATATCCTTATTCCGATAAAACGGCTTTGACGCCTCGTCACATTCCAACACTAGGCGCTTTCGCTGATCTTGCGTCAGCATGAGAGTGGGTGGAATTTCGTATTCACATTTCCCTCGTTGCGCGTTCCTCCGAGCCTGAGCCACTATCGCCTCAAACTCCTTATCGGTCACGCCGGGGAATGCTCCGCGTTTCGAGCCGCCATACCTCTCCCCGGACACTTGATCCTGTAGCTCCAATTTGCCTTCTGCCTTATCCCCGCTACAGGGTCCTTGTTGGTAGACCGTCTTGCCTGCGGGGTCGGAGCACTTGTAGAGCTGTGCCAACGCATCGATATGAATGGCGAGACAAGCCACACAGACGCCCATCATCATTACGGTCTTCATATCGCTCTTCCTGAGAGTGTGACGATAAGTCCGTGGGCAATTAGTCTACAGGGCCACAAAGTAGCTGTGTGGCCAGTCACCTTAAGCGAGAGTTTGGGAAGCGAATTCGGGAGCTACGACAAGCTCGAGGCTTTACTTCTCAGGATGCCTTCGGGGATAGGTGCGGCTTTGATCGCACTTACATTAGCGGCATTGAGCGCGGAGTTCGCAATCCCTCCCTTGAGGCGATAGAAGTCCTCGCAAAGACTCTGGGGGTCACGCTAGGCGAGCTATTCAAAGGGCTTTAGACTCCATTCCAGCCGTCGAAGCATTCGCAGACATGCCACGGTGTGCGTAACGTCAATGGCGCGTCTTCATCTTTGATTGATAGCCTACCGCGCTAGGCATCGGCGGGTTAGGCCCATCAACACCAACACCGCCGCGAGTGCTGGCAGCATCGCCCACTGGCACAGCGTGGCATGCGCTGACTGTTGGCTTGCATGGAGAGAGCGCCGTGATGCGCCCGTAGTGGCTTCGTTGGGACACCCCGCGAGTGGGGAGGCAACATTAGCAGCAAACAATCCGGGAGTATGTACGCGAACGCGCAGAGATGCTCTGGCGATTAGGTAAATGGGGAACGGCCTATCTCGGCTTCTCCTTCATCTTCGCCTGATGGATCGCGTCGAGCAGCATGCTTAACGAGTAATCCACCATACCGGCCGGCGTGACGTGCTCGCTGTTGGACTTCCGCCATACGTCGCTGCCGTCGAGTGTCCGGTCGAAAGCGAACTTTTCGCCGCGCTCTTGTGGCGGCTCATCGCCTCGGAAGTAATGTCGCCCCGGACGCGGAGGCAGACCCTTCCACACCCCCACGTGTAGGCCAGCTTCGTCCAAATTATTGCGATAGGGTTGATGCCACGTCACGGCAAGTACATGTCGCTCCGCGATGACTTCGACGTAGATATCAATTTTCCCGACTTCAAGGAAGGTCTGTGTACGCAGTTGCCAATCGGTCAATTGCTGCGCTCGCTTTTCGACCGCTTCAATTAACTGCCGAGCCGCAGCCCCAGCCGCGTTAATCCCCTCTTGCGACGAAAGGAACTCGATCCGCAGCTGCTGCGCGATATTCTGCCGGTTCAAACGCGCGGCCCTTTCCTCTAAGGTCTCGGGTCGAGTGTTTCCGCCGGCTCGCTGAATGGCGGCTTCGATGACCCCCGCAGCCCCATCTATGCCAAATTTAGGCAGTCCGTAGTACAGTCGCGTCGGTTCGACGTATTCAGGTAGCTTTATCCCCTCCTCCATGGCAATCCAAGCCGTGAAGTCGTAACCGTGCTCATACGCTCGCTTGCGTATCGCGGTCTGTTCAATGCGGGTGAATGGCGTCTCGCCCCATTCGGGCCGGTACAGGATGACGGCGATTCGAGCCTTCTGCATAAACACTTCGTTGAAGGTCTTTTCGCCATCTGTGCCGGCCAGCACTTCCTGCTTTCGGTGATACAGGAACGTCTTGAAGCGATCCTTGAGCAGATCGTCTAGCGACGTGGCCAGCCCTTCATCTTGCGAGCAAAAGGAGAATGCGACTTCGTACTCGAACTGTTTTTCCACGACGCCCTTTCCCGCCTTTCTCGCGTGCCTAAAAAAAGCACTGCGTACGCGCTGATTCTACTGTGAGAATTCAAGCCGAAACGAGGACGTGGAGGTAAAACCCCCGACAACGCAGTTTGCCCCTCTCGTGCGTTAGCAGGGTGTTGAAATTCGTCGCGAGCAAGGATTGCTCATTGATATCGACCCCGGAGAACGCGCTACAAGCGATTATTTTCGGCGCGGAGAGGTCCGATGACCCCCCACATCGACTTGTTTACCCACCTCGTAACCGTTTTTCAACAGGCTGTTAGGCTCCTTCCCTGTCCGCTGATCCGCTAAAGTACGCCCTCTCAGTAGCGGGGATGATGAAATGGAAGAACTCGCGAAGGTCATTGCGGCCATCAAAGACGTAGTAATCGGCGTAGCCGCAGCCGTGACGGCGTGGGTAGCTGTGCGTGGGCTTAACAAGTGGCACAGCGAAATGTCGGGCAAGAATGAATACGACGTTGCCCGCAACTTGATGAGAGCCACATATCGCGTTCGCGACGAGCTTAGGGCCGCGAGGACGCCAATGATTTGGGGCAACGAATTCCCCGACGCGAAGCAGGACGCGGACGGTTACCGCCACGTGTATACGTCGCGCTTCACACCCGTCGTAGAGGCCATTCAAGAATTCGATACTAATACACTCGAGGCCGAGGCTCTGTGGGGCCCCACAATTAGAAAGGCGACAGACGAGCTTCGAGGGTGTGTAGGCGAACTACGCGCCGCGATGGAGGCCGTGCTCAACGATAAGGCCACAGGAGGCGAGGACTTTAAAGCTGACCGCGAGTTTGGCAAGCGAATGCGCGCGACGGTACATGACTTAGGTGAGGCCGAAAACCAGCTAGGTCAGAGAATCCGCCACGCCGTAAAGGCCATCGAGGATGAAATCCGCCCACGCATGGCGCCCAAATAGAGTCACACGATAAGCGGCGGCCAGACCGCCAAAAAGGGGGGCTCGCCCACGCGTGAGGCATCGCCGGCCTATTTCCCCGGGCGTTTCCCAAACAATCTCCCGCTGAGCTCCAAGTAGTCATTGGCAAGCTTGGTCCGAAAGTCAGCAAGCGATGGGCATCCCATCTTGTGGATCATTCGATGACAGTTAGCGCACAACACGGCGAAATCGCTATCCGGATTCATCCGCCGCGGACCGTCGCCGGTTAGCAAGTGTAGGGGTGTTAAGTGGTGCGCATCGATATAACGGATGCCAGCTTTCCCATAAACGCGGAAAAACTCAAATCCGCATCCCTCACAGGTGAAGCCGTGACGAGCCTTTACGTCACGGACAAGCGCCGAATTGCGCGCCCGTTCCATCCGCTTATGAAAACGGAATCGGCGCTGCCCCTCGAGGTATTCCTTCTCAGATTCACCCGGTTTCCTCTTAGGGCCCTCCTCCTCCTCCAAGTCCTCCTGGTCCTCAAGCACCGTGTAGCCTCCACGGAATATTGCGATTCCATAGAGCCGAAGCATCTCAGCCAGGTCATCGGCAAGGACGGAGTCCGACGGCATTGAACTTACGGCGTAGACCTTGCCAAAGGCGCTCGAAATCTCCCAATCCTCTCCCTGGTGGGCCGGCGATCCAACTCCGAATCCCTCAAACTGAAAACGCCCCCTTGCCTCCGGAACTTTAGAACGCAGAATTCTCGTACGCTCCTTCAAGACCTCTGGAGCTCTGGACTTGAACTCCTTTCTCACTGAGTAGGCGCCAAGGCCAAGCGTCAGCACTACACGACTAAAGTCCGGGCTGAATAGGTAGACAGCGTAATAGCCCTTTTCTGCAGACCCCGTGACCAACGGATCCATGAGGGCAAGCCATGGACTATCCGCCCAGCGTCCCTGCCCAGCACTTCCCTTGATCTTGTATTTCTTGTATTCCGCGCCCAAGAGGGCGCTGGCTTGAGCCGGTAAGTCCCGGCGAATGTAATTGGCGAGCGCGTGCCCCTTGAACTGCTTCCTCTTTGCGGCGAGATACTCACGAGCAACCCGGATTAGTCCATCTCTCATTTGTCACGACCTCCGTCTACTTCTTGACTGCATCTTGTCGTGCGGTAGAGGGTTCACCATCCCCACGCCGCCCCGCGGCCATCAAGCGCCTTGCGAGGCCCGAGAAGCCCAACAGTTCAAGTTAAAGGGACCGCGATACGCTAGGAAGGTGTTGGCGCGCATCACTGGCCTTCGGTGTCACTAAGAACACCCTCCCCCGGCTTGCGAAAGCTCATAGAAGCGAATTTGCAATTTCGCTAGCGCAATGGCGCGAGTCTCGCTAGAACCCGTTGACGTGTTTCTTCCTCTTCAATTCGTTGCCGCAACCGCTTCTCCCGAACCTCACGATCTTGGCGCGCTACCGCTTCAAGTTCCCTCGCATAGCGGGCGGCAGTTTGGCCAAGGTACCCATTAAACTGAGAAATGGCCTGCTCAACGCTCTGTTCTAGGCAGAAAATTGACGCCTGATCCCCGCTAAAAGTCCATTGGTCGGCCAGAAAGTTCGTCAACCCGGACATGCCCTCTGCATTGAAACACTTCAGCCATCTAGGGTTCGGGGCGCTTGTTAGCTTGAGGTGAAGCGTTCCATTTCGATAGTCAATGTCTTCCCTCCTTACGGCAATCGGATTTCTTACGACGTCATCGGCAAATTCCGGAATTGGTACCGTTATCGCCTTGAGACGCTCAAGTTCGCGCTGATCCAGAGAGCGTTTCGCCCGAACCGCCAAGTCCTCCCGAAAGCCTTCAATGGTGCTATAGCGATTAGTAGGATTGTTCTGAATCGCTTTGGTTATGACGGCGTCCAAGAAGCCGTACTCTGGTAGGGAGTCCCTGACGGTTGGATAGCCGGTGCCGTGAGGAACATGCCCAGTAACCGCTTCGTGGAGAATCAGTCCCAAGGCGAAAATGTCGGCGCGGTGGTCAACTGTTGATCCCCGCTTGCGTTGTTCTGGCGCGCAATACACGAAGTTTGCTAACCGCTCTGCCTTCTGAGTTTCAACGGCAGTTATCAAATCATCTTCAGTAAAATGGGCAATGCCAAAATCTGCGATTACGGGGCTTGAGCCTCCGTCCTTGCAGAGTATGTTTTCGGGCTTGAGATCGCGGTGGATAACGCGCGCTTTATGCGCTACTTCCATGCCATCAAGTATCTTACCGAACAGATTTAGGGCAGCCTCGCCAGCCATTGGCTTCGCAAATACGTCCCTTAGAGTCATTGGGTAGCGAGGCATTACATAGAATGGGGATCTGCTGAGGTTTTCAGGTGCAAGCCCTGAGTCAATCACCTTAAGAATTGAAGCGTGCCGGTCAACGGAGCAAAAGCCGATTTCGTTCTTAAATCGCTTTCGCTTTTGGCTCGTTACGAACTGCGGATTCAATATCTTTATGGCAACTTCGGCTCCATCCTCCGTTGTAGCGGAATAGACAATGCCGGTTCCTCCGCTGTCAATTAGCTTTCCAAGCTGATACTCGCGGAAGGTGGTGCTTAAGACTGTCGGCGTTTTGGCCATCATCGATTTGCAACGCGAAACCCTTCTCTGCCTTCCACCGGATTTAGCGGATTCGGCACCGCATTGTCCTTACGACGCGCAGGATGATTGGACGTTAGCAAGCCCAAAGGCCGCACAGGAATCGAGTCGAGCGGAATCGCGGCCACTCTTCTCACGGACGGCTTGGATCTGAGGCATGAAGAAGTGGCCACTTAAAGCCCTTTCCTGGGGACGAACGCAAGAAGCGATAGATATTACGCCGACCCAAGGCGGCCGAAGGTCGATCTTTTCGCATTAGCGACAGGGCGCAGATGCAAATTGAGGGGGTATGGATATGTTTGGAAAATGTGAGGCGTGAAACACGGGCGCGCCCATCTGCCCATAAAACACCTCCCCCCGGTCTACCCGACTAGGCACCCTTCCCGCGCTCAAACAGATCGCGACTTCATCTGAAGGACAGCGGCTCCATCGCGTGCGGCTATCAACGTCTTCTCGTACCAATTTAGAAGTTCACGCCGGAGGTCTAAGCGTTGAGCGCGGTCATAAGCAGACGCGATCTTATTTCCTACAACGTGGTCAAGTTGCGCCTCGACCACATCGCCATCCTTTCCAGCTTCGCGGCATACCGTCGAAAACGCGCTGCGCCAACTATGCGGAGAGTGTTTACCGGCAAGTTTCAAGGCGTTGCGATAGTGCTTTTCTATAGCCTCGGCTGTAACTGGCCTCTCTGAGTCGCGAGGCGCTGGACAGACGTAGACCGCTTCCGTGCCGTCGCTCTGCTTCCACTCCTGGAGCGCGGTCAACAGCTTCGGCGGGATCGGAACAATGTGGGGGCCGCGCTGGCTATCCTTTCGTTTCATTCGTTCGCGCGGTATCGCCCAACTAGCAGTGTCAAGCTCCAACTCGTCCCACTTAGCACCGACGACCTCAGACACTCGCATTGCAGTGAACGCTAACAGCGCATGCGCTCGTCGGACCCCTTTGCAGGGATCGGACGCCCTGGCAGCACGGAGAATGTCGCCTAACGGCTCTAGAGCCGTGACAGCGGGATAGTGGCGGCGCTCCCCCATGCGCTTTCGCCGTTGAGTGTGCGGAAGAGGGTTGCTGGCAATCAGGCCCTTTTCGACTGCGTGATCGAGTATCGCGCGAAGCCTGCGCCTCACCTTTTCGAACATACTGGGTGAGCCGCGCTCCACAGCATGAAGATATGGCGCGACAGCAGCAGCCGTAATCTTCGAAATTGGCAGTCGGTCTAGCTTCGAAAGGTGGTTCTTGAGGCTAGCCTCAACCTCCTCTTTGTAATCTGCGGTCCAACGCTCGCGCCTTGCTTCCGAATCAATCCACGTCCGAGAAAACACTCCGAACGTAGTCGCGGTATCAGAATGGCGCTTAGCTCGCTGCGCGTGCTTGTGCGCCGTAAGCTGTTCCCCAACCTCTGCCAGCTTGCGAAGCTCCTGTGCCTTACTGCGGGCGTCAGATAGGCTCAATCGATCCGCCTTGCCTAGCGTAGCAATCTGTTCTTTTCCTCCGAGCCGATAGCGCAATTGCCACGACTTAGCACCGCTGGGAGAAATCCAAAGCGCAAGCCCTTCACCGTCCGAGAGGCGATACGACTTCTGTTTCGCCTTCACGCTTCGGACTCTTAGCTCAGTCAGCTTGTGTTTCGGCATTTGTCGCACCCTGTGGGTAATGGGTTCCGTAATTGGATCGCGCGGCACCGGGTACCCAAAACAGCAGTTACCCTCGCCCTTACCCACAATTTACTCGGATTTGGGTGGACAAGCAACAACGTGCCTAGCCGCACCCGCACTCTCATACAGAGTGAAAACGAGTGAGAGTCGGGGCCGCTAGAAGCTGAGTTTGGAGGCGGGGGTCGGAATCGAACCGGCCTAGACGGATTTGCAATCCGCTGCATAACCTCTTTGCTACCCCGCCTCGGGGCACGACAACCGAATACTACTCAATTCCGCAAAGGCCGCATTGCACGGCGCAGTGTCCGGATGGGAAACGGGGGAAACCGGTTTTCGCCGATTTCCCCCGCGAAATGCTGGAGCGGCAGAAGAGTCTCGAACTCTCGACCTCAACCTTGGCAAGGTTGCGCTCTACCAACTGAGCTACTGCCGCGACGAACGACGAATTATAGCGTTTCCGGGGCTCCCATTCAACCGCAATCCTCCCGCATGCCCCGGAATCGCAAGGGATAACTGGATTCGCGCGCACGCCGGTGATGACGCCATGGGCCTGTCAGAGTTCCCGCGCCGCCCACGCCGCTTTCAGGTAGACCACCATCGACCAGAGGGTGATGAAGGCCGCGACCCAGATGAGCGCGCGGCCCACCACCACGGTGTGGAAGAGCCCGAAGAGCACGCCGTTGAAGAGGAGGAACGGGATCGCGATGAGCTGTGCGATGGTCTTCACCTTGCCGAAGATGTTCACCGCCACGCTCTTGGAACGCCCGATCTGCGCCATCCACTCGCGCAGCGCCGAGATGGTGATCTCGCGGCCGATGATGATGAGGGAGGCGAATGGGTCGACGATCCCCTTCTCGGTGAGCACGATGAGGGCCGCGGCCACCATCAGCTTGTCGGCCACCGGGTCGAGGAAGGCGCCGAACGAGGTGGTCTGGTTCCAGCGGCGCGCGAGGTAGCCGTCCAGCCAGTCGGTCACCGCCGCCGCGATGAAGATCCACATCGAGGTGATGTTGCCGGTGCGCTCGCTGATCCACGATTCCGGCACGTACAGCACCGCCACGAAGAGCGGGATCGCGATGATCCTCAGCCAGGTGAGGAAAAGCGGGAAGTTGAAGCGCGCCTTCACCTAGTGGAGCTCCTGGTAGATGCGCTCGGCGAGGGTCCGGCTGATGCCCTCGACGCGCGCCAGATCCTCGATACTCGCAGCCAACACGCCTTGAAGTCCACCGAAGTGCTCGAGGAGTCTCTGGCGGCGACGCGGCCCCACGGCGGAGATCTCCTCGAGGCGCGAGGCGGTGCGCGCCTTTCCGCGGCGTGCGCGATGCCCGGTGATCGCGAACCGGTGCGCCTCGTCGCGGATCTGCTGGATGAGATGCAGCGCCGGATGGTCGGGTGGAAGCCGCCTGGGCTCGTCCTCGCCCGCCACGAAGAGCTGCTCCATGCCGGGTTTCCGCTCCACGCCCTTCGCCACGCCGATCATGCGGATCGTATGCAAGCCCAGGTCCTGCATCGCGGCGCGCGCGGCGTTGATCTGGCCGAGGCCGCCGTCGATGAGGATCAAGTCCGGCGTCTTGCCCTCGCCCTGCGCGAGCTTCCTGTAGCGCACGCCGAGCGCGTAGCACATGGCGGCGTAGTCGTCGCCGGGCGTCACGCCCTTCACGTTGTAGCGGCGATATTCGGAATTCTGCATCGCGCCCTTGTCGTACACGACGCACGAGGCGACCGTCGCCTCTCCCATGGTGTGGCTGATGTCGAAGCACTCGATGCGCGTCACCGGCGCTTCCTGCCCGAGCCACTCCTGCAGCGCCGCCGCCCTCACCTCCTGGGTCGCCTGCGTGGCGAGGCGCTGGCCCAGCGCGAGGGAGGCGTTGCGCCGCGCCATCTCCGCCCACGTGCGGCTCTCGCCGATGGGCTTGGTGACGAGCTTCACCGCGCGCCCCGCGATGTCGCCCAATAGCGCCTCGGTCGCGGTCCCGCCCTGGAGCTGGTCGGCGATCACCCGCCCGGGCACGGGCTGCTGCGCGTAATGCTGGTCGATGAAGGATTCCACCACGGTGCACGCGTCGCTGCCGGCGGCGTTGGCCGGGAAGAAGCTGCGGTCGCCGAGGTGGCGTCCGCCCCGCACCATGGCGAGCGTCACGCACCACGTGCTCTCGCGCTCCACCGCCACGATCACGTCCACGTCGCCCTTGCCCGCGGACTCGACGGCCTGACCCGAGAGGATGCGCTGCAGCATGCGGATCTGGTCGCGGTAGAGCGCGGCCTGCTCGTAGTTGCGCTCCTCGGCGGCGAGCGTCATCTTCGCCGACAGGTCCTCGATCACGTCGCTCTCCTCGCCCTCGAGGAACTGCTCGGCATGGCGCACGTCGCTCTCGTATTGCCCGGGCGTGACGAGCTCGACGCACGGGCCCGAGCAGCGCCCGATCTGGTGCAGCAGGCAAGGCCGCGAGCGGTGGTTGAACACCGTGTCGTCGCAGGTGCGCAGCTTGAAGATCTTCTGCAGGTGGCCGATGGTCTCGCGGATCGACCACGCGCTCGGGAAGGGACCGAAGTACTTGTTGCCCTTCTGGTGCGCGCCGCGATAGAAGCGGATCTGCGGATACTTGTGGCCGGTGACGAGGATGTAGCCGTAGCTCTTGTCGTCGCGGAAGAGGACGTTGTAGCGCGGCTGGTGGCTCTTGATGAGGTTGTTCTCGAGGAGCAGCGCCTCGGCCTCGGTGCGCGTGACGGTCGTCTCGGCGCCCGCGATCTGCGAGACCATCATCGCGGTGCGCGGGCTCGGGAGATTCTTCTGGAAGTACGACGAGACTCGCTTCCTGAGGTCGCCCGCCTTGCCGACGTAGATCGGCTCGCCGGCGGCGTTGTGGAAGCGGTAGACGCCGGGAAGATTGGGGAGTCCGCTCACGAACTCCGCGGAATCGAAAGTCGCCACGGTCTTTTCTTGCGCCTCGCGCCTCGCGCCTAGCTGGAGCGGATGCGCGCCAGGTTCTCCGTGGCCGCGAGGTAGGCGGCGTTCGCCTTCATCGCCACCGTGGAGATCGCCTTGCCGCGCATTTTCTCGAGGCGCTTGGCGAGCGTCGCAGCGATCGGCCTGCGCTCGAGGCCTTCGAGCAGCGTGTCCTGCGCGCGCGGGTCGTTGCAGAGGAGCACCATGTCGCAGCCCGCGTTCAGCGCCGCGTTGGCGCGCGCCATCACGCCGCCCGCGGTGGACGCACCTTCCATCGACAGGTCGTCGGAGAAGATGAGACCCTCGAAGCCGAGCTTCTCGCGCAGGATCCTCTGCAGCCAGACGCTCGAGAAGCCCGCGGGCTTCGCGTCGACCTTGGGATAGACCACGTGCGCGGGCATCATGCCGCCCATGCCCGAGCGCGCGAGGCGCTGGAACGGTACGAGGTCGGTGTGCGAGATCTCGGTGAGCGTGCGGTCGTCGACCGGGATCTCGTGGTGGGAATCGGCGCGCACGTAGCCGTGCCCGGGGAAGTGCTTCCCCACGCTCGCCATGCCCGAGGCGTTGAGACCCGCCTGCAGCGCCTCGGCGAGCACGGCGATCACGTTCGGATCGGAGTGCAGCGCCCGATCGCCGATCACGCTCGACTCGCCGTAGTCCACGTCGAGCACGGGCGTGAAGCTGAAGTCCACGCCGTGCGCCTGCAATTCGCTGCCGATCACGAAGCCGCAGCCGCGCGCCGCCGCGATCGCCTGCGCCGGGTCGCGGTCCCAGAGCTTGCCGAGCTCGGCCATCGGTGGGATCGCGGTGAAGCCGTGGCGAAAGCGCTGCACGCGCCCGCCCTCGTGGTCCACCGCGATGGGAAGGGACGGCGTACGGATCTCGCGGATCGATTGCGCGAGCTGGATGAGCTGCAGGGGCGCTGCGAAATTGCGCGCGAAGAGGATCACCGCGCCCACCTGCGGATGCTGCAGGCGCTCGATGTCGTCGGGGGTGAGCTCCAGGCCGGAGACGTCGGCCATGACGGGTCCGAGCTTCATCGGCGAGGCACGAGGCGTGAGGCGTGAGGCATGAGATCCTCTCCTTCCAGCACCACGAAGGCTACGGCCACGCCCGCGTCGTCGGTGAGTGAAATATGAAATGTCGCGATGCCAAGTTTCTTCAGGTGTTTCGCCATCGCGGCGTTGGGCAGGATCCCCGGTTTTCCTTTCGCGTTACGCGTTACCGAGATGCTGTGCCACGTGAACGGCGCGTGGATGCCGGTGCCGATCGCTTTCGAAAATGCCTCCTTGGCCGCGAAGCGCTTTGCAAGGTGCCCGGCTTTGTCCTTGGTCCTCTCGAATCGCGGGCGCTCTTCCACTGTGAGGATGCGCTTCACGAATCGGTCGCCGAAGCGCTCGAGAGACTTGCCGATCCTTTCGATCGAGCAGACGTCGGTTCCAATCCCCACGATCATCTCGTGCCTCGCGCCTCGTGCCTCGCGCCTGACATCAACCCCTTCATCTCGCGCACCGCCTCGCGCATGCCCACGAACAGCGCGCGGCTCACGATGGCGTGGCCGATGTGCAGCTCGCGCACGCCGGCGAGCGCGGCGATCGGCTCCACGTTCGCGTAGTTGAGCGCGTGGCCCGCGTTGAAGCGCATGCCGAGCGCGCGGATCGCCTCGCCCGCGGCGCGCACCTTTTCGATCTCGGCAACCACGGGCGCGGCTTCGGCGTCGCGGCCTCGCGAGTGGAATGCGTGGGCGTAGGGCCCCGTATGGATCTCGCAGACGCGCGCACCGATGCGCGCCGCGGCTTCGACCTGGGCCGTCTCGGCATCGATGAAGACGCTGGAGACGATGCCCGCGCCGGCGAGCCTCGCCACGACCTCCTTCAGCCGCGACTCCTGCCCCACGATGTCGAGGCCGCCCTCGGTGGTCACCTCCAGGCGCCCTTCGGGCACCAGCATCGCCATCTCCGGCCTCACGGCGCAGGCGATCGCGACCATCTCGTCGGTGGCGGCCATCTCGAGGTTCAGCTTGATGTGCGTGAGCTCGCGCAGGCGCCGCACGTCCTCGTCCTGGATGTGGCGGCGGTCCTCGCGCAGGTGCACGGTGATGCCGTCGGCCCCACCCAGGTGCGCTTCGACCGCGGCCCACACCGGGTCGGGCTCGTAGGTGCGCCGCGCCTGCCGGACCGTGGCGACGTGGTCGATGTTGACGCCGAGCTCGATCATCCTTCGCTTTCCTCGATGCGCTGCAGGTCGCGCACGACCATGCGCGTGGCGAGCTCCTGGCCGTTGAGCGAGTGATGGATGAGGAGCCGCATGAGCTGCTTGGATTGCGCGACGGTGACGGCGTCTTCCAGGTGGCCGCGCTCGAGGTCGATGAGCGTTTGGCCGCGCAATCTTACCGCATTCGCGTGGGCCGCCCCCTCGGTCGCCGCGACGGGGCCGCGCTCGACCACGTACCAGTATTCGCCCTGCGCCTCGATGGGCGCGCCGCTTCCCGCCTCGCGTGTGAGCTCGAGCGCATAGCCCAGCTCCTGCAGCAGGCGCAGCTCGAAGCGCCTGAGGATCGGCTCGATCTCGCGCGCGGGCTCGGGCGCGGGCTCGGCGGCGGCGTGGGCCGCGGCGCGCGAGGCCATGCGCGACAACGCGCGCAGCTGGGCGATGGCGGCGTCATAGGCCTCGAAGAGCCCCTCGTGCGGATCGTCGCGCGTGGTGAGCTTCAGCAGCAGCTCGTTCAGGTAGAAGGCGGACAGCAGGCTCGATCCGCCCAGGGGCGTGGCCGGCGACGCGGGCTCCGCGGTCTTGAGCGTCCTTAGCTCTCCGCGCCCGAACCAGTCGAGCGACAGCGGCTGGAAAGGGATCAAGACGCTGCGGCTCGCCGACTTCGGGCGGCGCACGCCCTTGGCGACGAGCCCCATGCGGCCGTGCTTTTCCGTCCACACCTGCAATATCAGGCTGGTCTCGCGGTACGGGTAGCTGTGGAGGACGTAGCCCTTATCCATGACGACGGAAAAGTGGTGTCAGGTACGACTTTTTATGTCGTACCTGACACGACTTATTTGTATCCAAGCTGCCGCAGCGAGATGTCGCTGTCGGCCCAGCCGCTCTTCACGCGCACCCAGAGCTCGAGGTGCACGCGCGAGCCGAAGAGCTCCTGCATCGCGTGGCGCGCCTCGGTGCCGATGCGCTTCAACGTCGCGCCCTTCTCGCCGATCACGATCCCCTTGTGGCTCGCCTTGTCGACGTAGATGGTGGCGGCGATGCGGCGCAGGTCGCCGGCCGTCTCGAACTTCTCGATGTCCACCGCGGTGGAGTACGGCAGCTCGTCGCCCAGCAGGCGAAAGATTCGCTCGCGGACGAGCTCCGCGGCGAGGAATTTCTCGGGGCGGTCGGTGATCTCGTCGGGCTGGTAGATCGCCTCGTGCTCCGGCAGTCGCTTGCGGATCTCGTAGAGGAGCGCCTTCAGCTGCGTGCCCTTCGAGGCGCTCACCGGCACCAGCGCGGCGAAATCGCGCTTGGCGTTGGCCTCGATGAGCGTCTTGCCGACCTGCGCCTTGTCCTTCACCTTGTCGACCTTGTTCAACGCGAGGATCACCGGCACCTTCGGCGGGATGAGCTTGAGGAGCGGCTCGTCGCGCGGATCCCAGTTGTTGGCCTCGATCACGAACACCACCACGTCGACCTCGTTGGCGACCTGGCCCACCGTGCGGTTCATCTCCCGGTTCAGGGCGTTCACGTGCTGCGTCTGGTAGCCGGGCGTGTCGACGAAGATGTACTGCGCGCAGGCGTCGGTGAAGATGCCCTGGATGCGGTGGCGCGTGGTCTGCGCCTTGCGCGAGGTGATCGCCACGTGGGCGCCGATCACGTGGTTCAGCAGCGTGGATTTGCCGACGTTGGGACGCCCGACGATCGCGACCGTGCCGGTCCGGAAGGCTTCCTTACTCACGCCTCACGCTCTTCCTCATGCCTCAGGCCTCATCTTCATGCCTTCTTCTTCTTCGGCGCCTTCTCGAGCTCCGCGAGCACGCCTTCGGCGGCCGATTGCTCGGCCGCGCGCCGGCTGGGTCCCTTGCCGCTCGCCATCATTCCCAGGTCGTCCACACGGCATTCGACAACGAATGTCTGCTCATGTGCCTCGCCCTCGGTCTTCTGCACCGAATATCGCGGCAGCTGCAGGCCCCGGCCCTGAAGGTGCTCCTGGAGCGCCGTCTTCGGATCCTTGCTGACGGGCTTGTTGGCCGCGTTGTCGAGCTTCTCGGCGAAGATCGCGGCCACCGCCCGGCGCGTGGCGTCGAATCCCGCGTCGAGGAAGACCGCGCCCAGCAGCGCCTCGAGCGCGTCGGCGAGGATCGAGGGGCGCCGGAAGCCGCCGCTCTTCAGCTCTCCCTCGCCCAGGCGCAGCCTTTCGCCCAGGCCCAGGCGAAGCGCGACTTCCGAGAGCGAGGACTGGTTCACGAGCCCCGCGCGCAGCCGCGACAGGTCGCCCTCGGGCTGGCTCGGGAAGCGCTCGTAGAGAAGCGTGGCGACGGTGCAGTTGAGGAGCGCGTCGCCGAGGAATTCCAGCCGCTCGTTGTGCGGCGCGCCGAAGCTGCGATGGGTGAGCGCCTGGCGCGCGAGATCGGCGTTGGCGAACGCGTGGCCGAGGCGGCTTTCGAGCTCGGCGAGGCCTTCGAGGGCGTCCGCGCCGCGCGCCGCCTTGCGCGTCACTTGGCGGTGGTCACCGCGAAGTCGATGCACGCGGATATGTTGCTCACTAGCGGCACCTTCACGGACCACGCGACGGAGACGACGGTCTCGCCGCCCTCCTTGGTTACCTCGAGATCCTCGCCCTTCACGCTCTTCACGTCCTCGATCGCGTTCCTCGTCTCGTAGGACTTGCGGATTTCGCGCACGGTTCCCTTGAGGTCGCCCGCCTGCTCCATCGACGCGAAGATCTTCTTCACCGCGAAAAACTCGATGTAGGCGGGCATGAGCTTGGCCGCCATCACACCCAGGAAGCCCAGTACCGCGAGCGTGATGATGAGCCCGGTGAGCGATACGCCCCGCTGCTTGCCCATGAATCCCCCTTTGCGCTTCATCTTGCTCTTGTCACTCGATCGTGGTGCCGATGCGCTTGAAGTCGCCGAAGTTCATCCACACGAGGAATGCGCGGCCCTTGATGTGATCGTCCGGCACGAATCCCCAGTAACGGCTGTCGCTGCTCTGGTCGCGGTTGTCTCCCATCATGAAATAGTGCCCCGCGGGGACCGTGCAGCTGAAGCCGTCGTCATTGTATTCGCAATTCTTTCTATCGGCGAACTGGCGCACCTGCGCGAGGTCCACCGGCGGCTGCGCCGGGACGATCATCATGAGGTGGTTGTGGTCGCCCAGCTTCTCGTGCCACGTGGGAAGCCTCAGGTAGTTCAGTTCCGCGTCCGTGTAGAACCCCGTCGGCTGCATCGCCGCGGGCTCGCCGTTGATGGTGAGGCGCTTGCCGCGGTAGACCACCTTGTCCCCGGGCGTGCCCACCACGCGCTTGATGTAGTCCACGGACGGATCGGCGGGATAGCGGAAGACCACCACGTCGCCGCGCTTCACTTCGTTCACGTCGAGCACCTTCTTGTTGATCACGGGGATGCGGATCCCGTAGGTGTACTTGTTCACGAGGATGAAGTCGCCCACCAGGAGCGTGGGCTTCATCGAGCCCGACGGGATCTTGAAGGGCTCGATCCAGAACGAGCGGATGAGGAAGACCACCACGATCACCGGGAAGAAGGCGCGCGCCATGTCCACCACCACCGGCTCGGCCTCCCCGGAGGTGCGGCGCTTCCTCGCCCACGTCGCGTCGTAGAGCCAAAGGAGCCCCGTGATGACGGCCGCGAGGAGCAGGACCGCGGCGAAATCGGTGAACTTGAGGAGGAGCCCCATCACCGCGATGAAGAGCACGGGCCAGGCGACCTCGAGGATGCCCTTGCGGGTATCGGAGCGCTCCGCCCCGCCGCGCGAGGCGATGAAGTCCCATGCGATCACCGCGGCGCTCGCCGCCGCGGCGAACATCGCGATCATTTCCCAGTCGAGTCCTTGCTGCGGCATCTCGGTTCTTCTCCTTATTTGCTCTCGACCTGGAGGATGGCGAGGAAGGCCTCCTGCGGGATCTCGACGTTGCCCACCTGCTTCATGCGCTTCTTGCCGGCCTTCTGCTTCTCGAGGAGCTTCCTCTTCCTCGTGATGTCCCCGCCGTAGCACTTGGCGAGCACGTTCTTCCTCAGCGCCTTGATGCTCTCGCGCGCGATGATGTTGGCGCCGATGGCCGCCTGCACCGCGATGTCGAACATCTGGCGCGGGATGAGGCCCCTCATGCGCTGCGCGAGGTCGCGGCCGCGGTACGGGGCGCTCTGGCGGTGGACGATGAGCGAGAGCGCGTCGACCTTGTCGCCGTTGATGAGGATGTCGAGCCGCACGAGGTCGCCCGCGCGGAACTCGCGGAACTCGTAGTCGAGGGATGCGTAGCCGCGCGAGTTGCTCTTCAGCTTGTCGAAGAAGTCCATCACGATCTCGTTCAACGGCATGTCGTACGTGAGGATCACCTGGCGGCCCACGTACTGCATGTTCACCTGCGTGCCGCGCTTCTGCTCGCAGAGCGTCATCACCGGGCCCACGTATTCCTGCGGCATGATGATCGTCGCGCGGATCATGGGCTCGCGGATCTCCTCGATCGTCGAGGGGTCGGGGAGCTTCGACGGGTTCTCGATCTCGGTCACCGCGCCGTCCTTGGTGAGCACCTGGTAGACCACGGTGGGCGCCGTGGTGATGAGCTCCATGTCGTACTCGCGCTCGAGCCTCTCCTGCACGATGTCCATGTGCAGCAGGCCGAGGAACCCGCAGCGGAAACCGAAGCCGAGCGCCTGGGAAGTCTCCGGCTCGTAGCGCAGGCTCGAGTCGTTCAGCTGGAGCTTGGCGAGCGCGTCGCGTAGCGACTCGTACTGGTTGGATTCCACCGGATAGAGCCCGGCGAACACCTGGGGCTGGATCTCCTTGAAGCCGGGCAGCGCCGCGGCGGCCGGGCGATCGGCGAGGGTCACGGTGTCGCCCACCTTCGCGTCCTTCAGGTCCTTGATGCCGGCGATCACGAAGCCCACGCCGCCCGCGGAAAGGCTTTCGCGGGCGACCGCCTTGGGGGTGAAGACGCCGACCTGCTCGGTGAGGTGGAGCGCGCCCGTGGCCATGAGCTTGATGCGGTCCTTCGGCTTGATCGCCCCGTCGACCACGCGCACCAGCATCACCACGCCCACGTAGTTGTCGAACCACGAGTCGATGATGAGGGCCTTCAGCGGCGCCTCGGGATCGCCCTTCGGCGGCGGGATGCGTGCGATGACGGCTTCGAGCACGTCGTCGATGCCCTCCCCGGTCTTCGCGCTCGTGTAGACCGCGTCGGTCGCGTCGATGCCGATCACGTCCTCGATCTCGTGGATCACGCGATCGGGCGCGGCCGAGGGCAGGTCGATCTTGTTCAGCACCGGCACCACCGTCACGCCGAGCTCGGTGGCGGTATAGCAGTTGGCCACGGTCTGGGCCTCGACGCCTTGCGAGGCGTCCACCACGAGTAGCGCTCCCTCGCAGGCTGAGAGCGAGCGCGAGACCTCGTAGGAGAAGTCGACGTGGCCGGGCGTGTCGATGAGGTTCAGGTCGTAGATGCGCCCGTCACGCGCCTTGTACTTCAGCGCCGCGGTCTGCGCCTTGATGGTGATGCCGCGCTCGCGCTCGAGGTCCATGGAGTCGAGCACCTGTGATTCCATCTCGCGCGACGAGAGCCCCCCGGTGCGCTCGATCAGGCGGTCGGCCAGCGTGGACTTGCCGTGGTCGATGTGGGCGATGATGGAGAAGTTGCGGATATGGTCCATTGCGGTGTTCGGGTACTTTGTAGCAGCGGTGAGGCGGGCGCGGAATGACGGTCCGACGAAGCGGCGCAAACTCGCGCCGGGCCGCGGCTCGAGGGCGCGAAAGACGGGTTCGCGCAACTAAAAAGGGCACTTCCGTGCCCTTTTGCGGTGCAGCATTTTACTTCATCCGCGCGAGGCGCGCATCAACGACCGCGGCGTCGAGGTGGTAATGGCAAAGCTCGCGATCCCCGTCGAGCAGCACCGGCACCTTGTCGCCCCACTTCTCCTCGAGCTCGGGGCGCTTGTCAATGTCGACCACCTCGATCGCGAACGAGTAGCGGCCCTGGAGCTGCCGCAGGGCCGCGATCATGTCCTCGCATAGGTGGCAGTACGTGCGGCTGAGAACGGTGAGGGTCGGCTGGATCAACCGACTTCCGGGCGGAACGTGATGTAGCGCTGCCCCTGCTCGTCCTTGATGAGGAGAGCCACCGGTTTCTTGGTGTCGAGCTTCGCCACCGCCTCCTTGAAGGACTTCACGCCCGTGATCTCGGTGTTGTTCACGCGCATGATCACGTCGCCGGGACCCACGCCGGCGGCGGCGGCCGCGCCGTCGGAGACCTCCACGGTCACGCCGTTGGCGACCTTCATCGCCTTCTTCTGCTCGGAGGTGAGCTCCTTCACCGCGAGGCCGAGCTTGTCGGTCTTGGCGGGCTCGGCCTTGTCCTTGGCGGAGGCGACCTTCGGGGCTTCGTCGTCCTTGAATTCCCCGATCGTGATCGGCAGCTCGCGCGTCTTGCCGCTGCGCCAGACGGTGAGCGTGATCTTGTTGCCCGGACGCAGGGCGCGGATGGTGCGCGAGAGGTCCGCGGAGCCTTCGACGACGTGCCCGTCGATCTTGAGGATGACGTCGCCCGCCTCCACGCCGCCCTTGGCTGCGGGGGAGTCGGTGTCCACGGCGCCCACCACCGCACCGTCGGCCTTGCCCAGCCCGAGGCTGTCGGCGAGGTCGCGGCTCACGTTCTGGATGGACACGCCGATGCGCCCGCGCGTCACCTTGCCGGTCTTCATCAGCTGCTCGGCCACGTTGAACGCGTAGTCGATGGGGATCGCGAACGAGATGCCAGCGAAGCTTCCGGTGCGCGAGAAGATCTGCGAATTGATGCCGATCACCTCGCCGCGCATGTTGAGCAGGGGCCCGCCGGAATTGCCGGGGTTCACGGCGACGTCGGTCTGGATGAAGGGGACCGCGTCCACGTTGGGATCGGCGCCCACGTTGTCGCGGCTCTTGGCGCTCACGATGCCCGCGGTCACGGTGTTGGCGAAGCCGAACGGCGAGCCGATGGCAACGACCCACTCTCCCACGCGCACCTTGCTCATGTCGCCGATCTTCACCGTGGGCAGCCCGGTGGCGTCGATCTTCACCACCGCGACGTCGCTACGGGTATCGACGCCGATCACCTTCGCCTTGTACTCGCGCTTGTCGTTCAGGCGCACGTTGATCTGGTCGGCGTTCTCGACCACGTGGGCGTTGGTGACGATGAACCCGTCCGGCGACACGATGAAGCCCGAGCCCAGCCCGAAGGGGCGCAGCGGCCCGCGCGGGGTCGCCTCGGGCGCCTGCGGGGCCTTGCGCTCGCCGCGACCGTTCGGGGGCGCGCCTCGTCCCTCCGGAGGCATGAAGCGGCGGAAGAACTCGTAGAAGGGATCGTCCTCGGACAGGCCCGGGATCTGCTGGCGCTGCTGCGCCCGCGTCTCGGTGCTGATGTTGACGACCGCGGGGCCGTATTTCTCGACGAGGTCGGCGAAGTCCGGAAGGATCTGCGCAGAGGCGCCCGGGACCGCGGGCGTGGCCACGCGGCCCGGGGGCTGCGTCTGGGCCTGCGCGAGGCCGGGAACCTGGGTCGCAATGCCGATTGCGAGCAACGCGCCAACGAGGGATGCCTGCATCGTTTTCATGGATCGAGTCTCTGGTTCGGAAGTGGGGAAGAGGGCCGGCGCGAGGCCGGCGGTGCTCAGATGGGGCGTGCCGGAAATAATTTCCAGTGCTTGGTGTAACAGAATTCAGGGTCGGCGGGCAACGCTGCGCCCGACCTGTTGCGCGGTCGCCAGAGGGACCTCTCCGAGCACGGAGACCAGGTTCTCGCCCATCGGGTGGACGAAAAAGGTGGTGGTGCCGTCCTCGCTCGAGGTGTCGGCGGCGCGGGGCGGCACGTTGGGCTCCACGAACACCGAAAGGCTCGCGAACCCGTCGCTGAAGATGAGCTGCGAGACCGGCTGCGGGCGACCCGGGAGCGTGCGGCGCAGCTCGCTCACCTTCCGGAAGCCGGCCGGCGGGTTGGTCACCATCCAGCCGGTGTCGACGCTCCGGGCTTCCTCGCGCGGCTGCGCGTCGGTGATCCAGCGTTTCACCCGCGCCTTGAAGGTCGAGCGCACGTCGCTCTTCGCGACCTCGTGCCCGGTCTTCAGGTCCGTGAACGTATAGAGCTCGATCACCTGGTTCTGGTCGTTGAAAGTCTTGGCGCGGATCACGAGTCCGGAGTTCACCTCCGAGCACAGCGCCTGGGCGAAACGCAGGTTGTCCTTCGGATCGAGGCGGATCCATTGGCAGTCGTACGAGAGGACGCGCTCGGTCTTGCCGAGCTTCACGTCGTAGCTGGAAGCGATCGCGCCGGGCTCGGGGCTCAGGATCGCCGGGAAGAATCGCGGGGTCACGCGCCGGTCGAGGCGCACGGTCTTCGCGTCGGGGAAGTAGCAGAACATCTCGTCGTTCCTGCGCACGATCTCCAGGCGCGGGCCGTCGAGCGGCTCGATGCGCTCCTGCTCTTCGCCGTTCACGTTCATGTGCGTGATGCGCACGGTCGAGGTGCGCTCGCCGTTGCTGTGCGCGAAGGTGCCGCCGTACGAAGACGAACGCGCCGCCTCGGCGGCGCGCTGGAGCCATGCGAGGGGATCGCTCCCCGGGGCGGCGGCCTGCGCGCAGCAGGCCGCCCCGAGGGCGAGTGCCGGAATCCACCGGCGCCCGCCCGCCGAACCCGCAACCCTCATCGAGCCGTGGCCGGGACTTGGTTGCTCACGGCACGGTAGAGCTCCGCGGAAGGCAACTGCCGATGGGCGGCAAGGTACGCCTGCATGTCGGGAGCGCTCTCGCGCACGATGGATTTGTTGGAGACCGCCTGGATCGGCGAATTCGCCTTGGCAAGGACGGGCGCGGTATCCGCCTGCCCCCCCTGGCTGCCGATCCAGCCGACCACGCCGAGCGTCGCGACCGAGGCGGCGGCCGCGAAGGCGACGCGCGCGAAGGTCGAGTCGATGACGCGGCGCCGCGGAGCGAGCACCGTGGGCTGCGACTTGAGGGCCTCGATCACTTCGTCGGGAAGCGCGAGGATCCGCGGGGCCTGCCCGCGCATCGCGTCTCCGATGGCGTGATACAGGTACCACGTTTCCTTGTGCTCGACGCTCGCCGTGCACGAGCGAATCGCGATGCCGGCTTCGTGGGCCGGGGCCTCGCCGTCCATCAGCGAGGAAAGTTCCTGGGTCATGTCCTGCTCCTGTCAATTTGCCTTCGTCTCTCGCGAAGGGCACTGCTTTGAGGGGTTGCAGCCCCGGACTTCGTTGTTACCAGCGTCTATCCTTGCTCGTGCCGAGCTGCGGGCGGAGCTTTTCGGCCACCGCTTCACGCGCCCTGAAAATCCTCGACCGGACGGTCCCGATCGGGCAATTCATGATCTGGGCGATCTCCTCGTACGAGAGCCCGTCGAGCTCCCGAAGCGTAATCGCCGTGCGTAACTCTTCCGGCAACGCCGCGATCGCATCGTTCACCGTCTGGGCGATCTGTTTGGTGGCGAGCTGGCTTTCAGGTGTATTAATGTCGCGTAGGCCCGTGGCGTCCTCGAATCCCTCGGCTTCCTCGCTGTCGAACTCCGTGGAGGTCGGCGCGCGCCGGCCCAGGGCGATGAGGTAGTTCTTCGCCGTATTGATGCCGATCCGGTAAAGCCATGTGTAGAACGCGCTGTCGCCACGGAAATTGGGGAGCGCCCGGTAGGCCTTGATGAAGGCTTCCTGGGCCACGTCCTCGATCTCCGCAGGGTCACGGATCACCCGCGATAGCAGGCGCTCGAGCTTGCGCTGGTACTTGATCACCAGCATCTCGAAGGCGTGCTTGTCCCCCTTTTGCGCCTTCTCGACCAGGAGCTGGTCGACTTCCCTGTCGCTCATGCGGCCCTGTATTGGTGTTTTCGTCGTTGGGGCCAGACCTGCGAGTCCCCCCTGTGCGGCCGCCGGCGCCACAAAGGGCTTCTTGGCCTCCTGGGGTATTATAAAGCTCAAAGATTTCATTCCTTTGGCACGCATTTCTTGAGTGTCTCGAAGTGACAGAAGTGTAGGAAAATAGTTCCTCGCCATGTAGGGCTATTTCCTACGCGGCATCCTCCATCTTGACTCCCTACTATTGAGCCACTACGACGTCCTCCTCCTGGGCAGTGGTCTGGCTGGAATGTCAGCCGCACTCCATTTGGCCGATCACCGCAAGGTGGTCCTGGTCACGAAGCACGAACTGCTGGACGGAGCTTCGAGCTGGGCCCAGGGCGGCATCGCCGCCGTCCTCGACGGTTCCGACTCCATCGAGGACCACATTCGCGACACCTTGATCGCCGGCGCCGGGCTCTGCCGGGAGGATGCGGTTCGCTTCGTGGTCGAGCGCGGTCGGCGCTCGGTCGAATGGCTGGTGGCGCAGGGAGTCCCCTTCACGCGTGACGACGACCACCAGGACGAGCTGCATCTCACCCGGGAGGGAGGCCATAGCCACCGGCGCATCGTCCACGCCGCCGACGCCACCGGCAGCGCGGTCCAGAAGACCCTGGTCCAGCGGGTGAAGAGCCACCCCAACATCGAAGTGCTCGATTGGCACATCGGCGTGGACCTCATCACCTCCGGCAAGCACCTGGGAGGCACGGCCGGCGCGAACCGGGTGTTGGGCGCCTATGTGCTCGACATCAAGGCGAACCGGGTGAAGACGATCGGCGCGAGCCACACGGTGCTGTGCACGGGAGGCGCCGGCAAGGTCTACCTCTACACCACCAATCCCGACACCGCGACCGGCGACGGCGTCGCCATGGGGTGGCGCGCCGGGGCGAGCGTCTCGAACATGGAGTTCATCCAATTCCACCCGACCTGCCTCTTCCACCCCCATGCCAAGTCCTTCCTCATCTCGGAGGCGGTGCGTGGGGAAGGCGGGCTGCTGAAACTCCCGGACGGCGAGCGCTTCATGCCGCGCCACGACGAGCGCGCGGAGCTCGCGCCGCGCGACATCGTCGCGCGCGCCATCGACTTCGAGATCAAGAAGCACGGCATCGATTGCGTGTATCTCGACATCACGCACAAGGGACCGGACTTCATCAAGACGCACTTCCCCACGATCCATGCGCGCTGCCTGGAGTTCGGCATCGACATGACACGCCAGCCGATCCCTGTGGTGCCGGCGGCGCATTACACGTGCGGCGGCGTCGTCACCGACTTGCGCGGCCGCGCAGGCGTGGATGGCCTTTATGCGCTCGGCGAAGTGGCGAGCACGGGATTGCACGGCGCCAACCGCCTCGCCTCCAACTCGCTGCTGGAATGCCTGGTGTTCTCCGAGTCGGCGGCCCAGGACATCCTTTCGCAGGGTCCCGCGCCGGTCCCGGCGCTCCCGGAGTGGGACGAGAGCCGCGTCACCAACGCCGACGAGGAAGTGGTGATCTCGCACAACTGGGACGAGCTGCGCCGCACCATGTGGAATTACGTCGGCATCGTGCGCACCACCAAGAGGCTCGAACGCGCGGCTCACCGCATCCAGCTGCTGCAGGACGAGATCCACGAGTTCTACGCGAGCTTCCGCGTCTCCAACGACCTGATCGAGCTGCGCAACCTCGTGCTCACCGCGGAGCTGATCGTGCGCTCGGCGCTTTCGCGCAAGGAAAGCCGCGGCCTGCACTACAGCCTCGACTACCCCGACACGCTCGCCGTCGCCCGCGATACGGTGCTCGCGCCGTGAAGCCGGTCCCGGTCCTCACGCCCGCCGAAGTACGCGCGCTCGAGGAGCGCGCCGCGCGCCACGCCGGGCCCTCGCTCATGGAGCGCGCCGGCCGCGCGGTCGCGCAGGCGGCGCGAGCGCTGGCCGCCGACACCGGCGCGCCGATCCTCGTCGTCGCCGGGCCGGGCAACAACGGTGGCGATGCGTGGGTCGCGGCGGCGCATCTCGCCGAAAGCTTCCACCCGGTCGTCGTGTACGACGTGACGGGCGGCGAGCCCAAGGCCGTCGAAGCGCGCGTCGCCCGCGACGGCTATTCGTCGCGCGGCGGAAAGGTCGTCGTCCGATGGCCGGAGGGGCGGCGCGCGTCGCTCATCGTCGACGGACTGCTCGGCCTGGGACTCTCGCGCGACGTCGAATCCGAGTTCGCGGACATCATCCGGCGCATCAACGCGAGCGGCACGCCGGTGCTCGCGATCGACGTGCCGAGCGGCATCGATTCGGCGAGCGGCGCGACGCGCGGCGCGGCCGTGCGCGCCACCCGGACCCTCACGTTCCTCGCGCACAAGGTGGGTCTTCACACTTCCGATGGCATCGAGCATTGCGGCGAGATCGTGCTGGACGACCTCGGCGCGCTCGACGATGCGGGAGTCGAGGCGCGCGGTTTCCTGCTCACCCCCGCCGTCGTGAAGTCGTGGCTTGCCCCGCGCCACGCCAACTCGAACAAGGGCGACTTCGGCTCGGTGGCCGTGATCGGGGGCACCCGCGGCATGGTGGGCGCGGCGCTCCTCGCGGCGCGCGCCGCGCTGCAATGCGGCGCCGGCAAGGTGCGCGCCGCCCTCCTCGCGAGCGACGCGCCCGCGTTCGACGCCATGCGCCCGGAGCTCATGCTGGGCGCGGTCGACGACGCGATGGACGCCGACGTGGTCATCGCCGGCCCCGGGGCGGGGCAATCGCCCTCGGCCACCTCGGTGTCGATGTTCGAGCGCACCGTGCTTCCGGCGCTCATCGCTTCGGCGAAGCCGCTGGTGCTCGACGCGGATGCGCTCAACGCCATCGCCTTCAACGCGACGCTCGAGACCGACCTCGCCGCGCGCACCCATGCCGCGACCGTGCTCACGCCGCATCCCGCGGAAGCGGCGCGCCTCCTGCACCGCAAGACCGCGCAGGTGAACGAGGACCGGCTCACATCGGCGCTCGCGCTCGCCAAGCGCTTCAACGCGCACGTGGTGCTGAAGGGCGCGGGCAGCATCTGCGCCTTTCCCGATGGGCGCTGGTCGGTGAATACCACCGGCAATCCCGGCCTGGCCACCGCGGGCAGCGGCGACGTGCTCGCCGGAATCGTCGGCGCGATGCTCGCGCAGAAGCTCGATCCCGAAAAAGCGCTGCAATATGCGGTCTGCCTTCACGGCGCCGCCGCCGACGCCTGCGTCGCCCGTGGCCTGGGGCCGGTCGGACTCATGGCGAGCGAGATCTCCCTCGAGGCGCGCGCGGTGCTGAATTCGTGGGTACGTCGCGCGGAGCCGAATTCGCCGACGAAGTAGAATTCCGGAATGAGCGAACGCGAATCGATGACCTACGACGTGGTGGTGGTCGGCGCCGGCCCGTCCGGGCTCGCCACCGCGATCCGCCTGCGCCAGCTTTGCGCCGCATCGGGCAGGGAATTCACCGTCTGCGTCGTGGAGAAGGGCTCCGAGGTCGGCGCCCATATCCTTTCCGGCGCGGTGATCGATCCCATCGGGCTGAACGAGCTCCTGCCCGACTGGAAGAAGGGCGGCGCGCCGCTGAACCAGCCCGTCACCGAGGACCGCTTCCTCTTTCTCTCGAAGCAGGCCGCGCGCAAGGTTCCCTCCTGGATGCTGCCGGCGTGCTTCAAGAACCACGGCAACTACGTCGTGAGCCTCGGCAACGTGTGCCGCTGGCTCGGCACGCAGGCCGAGGCGGCGGGCGTGGAGATCTATCCGGGATTCGCGGCGGCCGAAGTGCTCTTCACCGACGACGGCAAGGTGCGCGGCGTGGCGACGGGCGACATGGGCATCGGCAGGAACGGCGAGAAGACCGCGCGCTACCAGCCGGGAATCGAGCTTCACGCGAAGTACACGATCTTCGCGGAGGGCTGCCGCGGCAACCTGGGGCGCGAGCTTGAGGAGCGCTACCGCCTGCGCGAAGGGCGTGGGCCGCAGGTCTACGGTATCGGCCTGAAGGAGCTGTGGGAGGTGAAGCCCGAGCGGCACGTGCCCGGCCTCGTGGTGCACACCGCGGGCTGGCCGCTCGAAAGCGACACCTATGGAGGCTCCTTCCTCTATCACCTCGAGGCGAACCAGGTCGCGGTCGGATTCGTCGTAGGCCTCGGATATCGCAATCCCTACCTGTATCCCTTCGAGGAATTCCAGCGCTACAAGACGCACCCGGCGATCCGCGGATTCTTCGAGGGCGGGCGTCGCATCTCCTACGGCGCGCGCGCGATCGCCGCGGGCGGGCTGCAGTCGTTGCCCAATCTCACCTTCCCGGGCGGCGCGCTGGTGGGCGACGACGCGGGCTTCCTCAACGCCTCGCGCATCAAGGGCACGCACACCGCAATCAAGTCGGGAATGCTCGCCGCCGAGGCCGCCTTCGAGGCGCTGGGCGCGGGGCGCGAGGCCGACGAGCTCGCCGCCTACCCAGGGGCCTTCGAGAAGAGCTGGCTGCGCGAGGAGCTTCATCGCGCCCGCAACTTCAAGCCGTGGATGTCGAAGGGCCTCTACCTGGGCACGGCGATGGTGGGGATCGACCAGGTGGTGTTCGGCGGGAAGGCGCCCTGGACGCTCGCGCATCACGGCGCCGACCACGAGGCGCTGGAACCGAAGGAGCGCTTCGCGCCGATCGACTATCCGAAGCCCGACGGGGTGCTCACGTTCGACCGGCTCTCTTCGGTTTTCGTCTCGAACACCCATCACGAAGAGGACCAGCCCTCGCACCTGAAGATCAAGGATCCGCGCGTCCCGGTCGAGGTGAACCTGAAGGTTTACGCAGGCCCCGAGACGCGCTACTGTCCTGCTGGAGTCTACGAATTCGTGAGCGAAGGCGCCGCGCCCCGGCTGCAGGTGAACGCGCAGAACTGCGTGCACTGCAAGACCTGCGACATCAAGGATCCGACGCAGAACATCGTGTGGGTCGTCCCGGAAGGCGGCGGCGGCCCGAATTACCCGAACATGTGAGCATCAGAGGCGAACCGCCATGGCCAAAGGAGGCACGAAGATGAAAACCGTCGCCGAGCTCTTGAGGGTGAAGCCCACCGGGCGCGTGGTGTCCGTGAGCCCCGAGCAAAGCGTGCTCGATGCGATCAAGGTCCTCGCCGCCGAGGACATCGGCGCCGCCATCGTGATGAGCGGCGGGCGCCTGGCCGGGATCTTTTCCGAGCGCGACTACACGCGCAAGATCATCCTCAAGGGGCGCTCCTCCGACACCACGCGCGTCGAGGAGGTGATGACCGCGAACGTGATCGTGGTGAACCCACGCACGCACACACGCGAATGCATGCAGCTCATGAGCGAAAAGAGCATCCGCCACCTGCCGGTGGTGGACGACGGCCGCGTGATCGGAATGGTGTCGATCCGCGACATCGTGAGCGACATCATCGCCGACCAGGACTTCACCATCGAGCAGCTGGAGCACTATATTTCCGGCCAGTAGCCAAGAAAGCGTGAATGTCCGAGCACGGAATCCATGTCCACGGCCCCCACGATCACGCCGTCGAGCACGCAGGGCACACGCCGGGGCTGGGCCAGCAGGTAGCGATCTTTACGGCGGTGCTCGCCACGGTGGGCGCCATCGTGAGCTTCTTCGGCGGCGACACGCAGAACAAGGCGCTCCTCTTCAAGAACGAGGCGGTGCTCGAGCGCGCGGAAGCTTCCGACCAGTGGAACTTCTACCAGGCGAAGAGCATGAAGCAGAACCTCGCCGAGCTCGCCGTGGCGATCAACACCGACCCGGCCTGGGTGGATTTCTACAAGTCGGAGGCCGCGCGCTACGCGAAGGAGAAGAAGGAGATCGAGGTCCAGGCGAAGGACCACGAGGCCAAGTCGAAGAAGTTCAACGAGATGAGCGAGCGCGCCCTGCACCCGCACCACTTCCTCGCGCTGTCGATGACGCTGCTGCAGATCGCCATCGCGCTCGCCTCGATCACCGTGCTCACGCAGAAGCGCTGGCTCCTCGTCGGCGCCGCCCTCTCCGCCCTCGTCGGCGCGGTCCTCGGGGTCATGGCCTGGATGTGAGTTGATGCTGCAGGTTCGCGGGCTCGGCAAGTCCTTCGGGCCCGGCGCGCCCCTCCTCGACGCGGTGGATCTCGACGTCGCGCCCGGCGAGTGGGTCGCGATCGTCGGCGAATCCGGCTCGGGCAAGTCCACGCTGCTGAACATCGTCGCGGGCCTGGACCGGCCCGATCGCGGCGAGGTGCGCCTCGACGGGAAAGCGGTCGACTTCGGCGACGACGACGCGCTCGCCCTGTGGCGACGCCGCCACGTGGGCTTCGTGTTCCAGGCGTTCCATCTCCTCCCGTATCTCAGCGTCGCGCAGAACGTGGCGTTGCC
This sequence comes from Burkholderiales bacterium, assembly GCA_038244725.1. Classification (GTDB taxonomy): domain Bacteria; phylum Pseudomonadota; class Gammaproteobacteria; order Burkholderiales; family Usitatibacteraceae; genus Usitatibacter. The sequence goes on along the minus strand of JBBRTF010000005.1, from coordinate 70,896 downwards.
TCTCGCCCTCAACGCGATCCACGGCGCCGTGCGCGAGCGGCGCGTGGCCGAAGCCTTGCGTTCGGTGGGGCTGGGCGAGCTCGGCGAGCGGCGTCCAGGCTCCCTCTCGGGCGGCGAGATGCAGCGCGCGGCGATCGCACGCGCGCTGGTGCACGGCCCGCGCCTCGTCCTCGCCGACGAGCCGACGGGAAACCTCGACGAGGCCAACGCGGGCGCGGTGCTCGCATGCCTGGGCGACGCGGTGCGGCGTGCGGGCGCCGCGGCGCTCATGGTCACGCACTCGCGGGTCGCCGCGCGCGCTGCAGACCGCGTCATGAGGCTTTCCGGCGGAAAGCTCCGAGGCGAGGCGCGATGAACGCCGCGCTCGCCGCCCTCCTCGTGCGCGGCACGCTCGCCGCCAACGGGCTGCGCCTCGCGCTCACGCTCGCCTCGATCGCGCTGGGCGTGGCCCTCGCGGGCGCCGTGCACACGATCCACGCCTCCGCGCTCGCCGAGATCGACCGCGCCGCGCACGCGCTCGCCGGCAAGGCCGACGTCGAGATCCGCGGGCCGCGCAACGGATTCGACGACGCCGCCTTCGCTCGCCTCGCCTCCCTTCCCGGCGTAGCCGCGGCGAGCCCGGTGGTGGAGATCGAGGCCGCGGTCTCCGGCGGGCCGCAGGTCCTGCGCATCCTCGGCATCGACGCGCTGCGCGCCGTGCGCCTGCAACCGGCCTTCGTGGTGGACGCCGCGAAGACCGGCGCCGGCAGCGTCGCGCGTCTATTCGACCCGGCCGCGATCTGGCTCTCGCCCGCGGCCTCGGCGCGGCTCGCGGCGCGCGAAGGATCGACGCTGCGAGTCGCCGCGGGCAAGGCCATCCTCGAGCTGCGGGTGGCCGGCATCCTCGCGGGCCTTGAGGCAGGCGGCGAGCTCGGCGTGATGGACATCGCGGCGGCGCAGAGTCTCTTCGGGCGCGTGGGCTCGATCTCGCGCATCGACGTGAGGCTTCGCCCCGGAGTCGACGCGGAGCATTTTCGCGCCGAGGCCGCTCGCATCCTTCCGGCCGGCGTCGTGGCCTCCGGCGCCGCTTCCCTTTCCGGTCGCGCCGCGGCCATCACCCGCGCCTACCGCGTGAACCTCGACGCGCTCGCGCTCGTCGCGCTCGCCACCGGCGCCTTCCTCGTCTTCTCGACGCTCGCATTGCAGGCGGCGCGGCGGCGCCAGGAGTTCGCGCTCCTGCGCGCGCTGGGCGTGACGCGCGGCGGCGTGGCACGGCTCCTCATCCTCGAGGGCGCGCTCATCGGCGCGGCCGGATCGGCGATCGGAACCGTGCTGGGTCTCGCGGTGAGCCGCTTCCTCCTCGAGCGCGCGGGAGGCGACCTGGGCGCGGGATTCTTCAGCGCTTCCAGCGCGAGCTTCACCGCGGACGTGCCGGCGCTCGCATTCATCGCCGCGCTCGGCATCGGCATGTCCGTCGCCGGCGCGCTTTGGGTCGCGCGAGCCGTCGGGCGGATCGAGGTCGCGGACGCCCTTCGCGATCGCGCGATGGACCTTCCGCAGGCCTCGGCCGGCGGCGCGAGGCTTGCGCTCGCCCTCGCGATCCTCGGCGTCCCGCTTCTCTTCGTGCCGCCGGTCGCCGGCCTGCCGTTGGGCGGCTACGGTGCGATCGCCGCGTGGCTCGGCGCATCGGTGGCCGCCGTCGGTCCGCTCTGCCGCGCGATCCTCACGCGCATCGCCCCCCCGGACGCTCCCGTGGCGAGCCTCGCGCTCGAGCAGGTGCGCCACCTTCCCGGCCATCTGGCCGCGAGCGTCGCCGGGATCGTGGTGAGCGCGTCGCTGTGCGCGGCCATGGCGATCATGGTGTTCTCGTTTCGCGTGTCGCTCGAGGACTGGCTCCTGGGCGTGGTGGGCGCGGACCTCTATGTGCGCTCGCCCGCGGCGGCCAGCGCCTTCTCCGCCGAAGACCTGCGCGCCGTCGAGGCGCTGCCGCAAGTGGCCTCGGTCGAGCCGCTGCGCTTCGATCGCCTGGTCCTCGATGCCGACGCTCCTCCCGTCACGCTCATCGCGCGGCCGATCAACGCGCGCATCCTCGACGGCTTCCAGGCGGTGCCGCGCGGAGTGCCCGACACTGGAGACGAGATTCCCGTCTGGGTCTCGGAAGCGGCGCGCGACCTGCACGGCTGGAAGGCGGGCGATCGCATCCGGCTGCCGATCGCCGGTCGCGATACGCCGTTGCGGGTCGCGGGCGTGATCCGCGACTACGCGCGCACGTGGGGCGCGGTGCTGATCCCGGCCGAGCGCTACCGGGCTCTCACCGGCGACGCGATGGCCAACGACCTCGCGGTGCACCTCACGCGCGGCGTCGACGCTTCGCAGGGCGAGGCCGCGATCCGGGCGGCGTTGCCTCGCTCGCGGGGCCTCGCTTTCGAGGACGCCGCCCACCTTCGCCGCCGTTCGCTCGAGATCTTCGACCGCAGCTTTGCGGTCACCTACGCGCTGGAGGCGATCGCCATCGTGATCGGGCTCGCAGGGGTCACGTCGAGCTTCGCGGCGCTCGCCTGGTCGCGGCGGCGCGAGTTCGGCGTGCTGCGCTTCCTCGGCCTCACGCGCGGCGAGGTGCTCGGCCTCATCGCGCTCGAGGGGGCGGCCACCGGGGCGCTCGGCGCGGCGCTCGGCCTCGTGTGCGGCATCGCGGTGAGCCTGGTACTGGTCCACGTCGTGAATCGCCAGTCGTTCCATTGGAGCCTCACCGTGCATTGGCCCGTCGCCACGCTCGTCGCGCTGGCCGCCTCGGTCGTCGTCATGTGCGCGATCGGCGCGCGCGTGAGCGCGGCGCTCGCGGTGCGCAAGGAAGCCGTCCTCGCCGTGAAGGACGACGCATGAGCGTGAAGCGGCTCATCGCCGCGCTCATGCTCTTCGTGATCGAGGCGTTCGCGTTCGATCCGGTCACGCCGGGACGCGCGCTCGGGTTTCCCCGAGATGCGGGCGCCCATCCCGGCCATCGCATCGAGTGGTGGTACGTGACCGGCCAGCTCGACACGAAGCGCGGGCCCATGGGATTCCAGGTCACCTTCTTTCGCGTGCGCAATCCCGGCGCCGAGGCGAACCCGAGCCGATTCAGCCCGTCGCAGCTCTTCTTCGCGCACGCGGCGCTCGCCGATCCCGCGCGCGGGCGCCTGCTTCACGACCAGCGCTCGGCGCGTGGATTGAAGGGCCTGGTGGAAGCGAGCGCGCTCGACACCGCCGTTCGCATCGACGACTGGAGCCTCGCGCGCGAGGACAACGCGTATCGCGCTCGCATCGATGCGGACGGCTTCGCTCTCGACCTCGCGATGACGCCGACCGAGCCCGTGCTCCTGCAGGGCGAGCGCGGATTCAGCCGCAAGGGTCCCGGCGCCGGCGAGGCGAGCTACTACTACAGCGAGCCGCAGCTTCGTGTTGAAGGGCACGTGCGCTCCGCGGACGAGACGCTCGAGGTGAAGGGCAGCGCATGGCTCGACCACGAGTGGTCGAGCCGCCTCCTTGCCGCGGACGCGGTCGGCTGGGATTGGCTCGGCGCCAACCTCGAAGGCGGCGGCGCATTGATGGCGTTTCGCATTCGCGCGAAGGATGGAACGCCGATCTGGGCGAGCGCCACGCTGGGCAGGCCGGGCGCGCCGCCGCTCTTCTCCGGGCGCGATGCCGTGCGCTTCGCGGCGCGCCGCTCATGGAAATCGCCGCGCACGGGAACGGTCTATCCCGTCGCCATGGACATCGAGGCGGCGGGAAAGTCATGGCGCGTCGAGCCGCTCATGGACGACCAGGAGTTGGACGCGCGCGCGTCCACGGGGAATATCTACTGGGAGGGCGCGGTGAACGTCGAAGGCAATGACGGCACCCGCGGCCGCGGCTACCTGGAGCTCACCGGTTACGCCGGGCGCGCCGATTTCTGATGGCCGCCGAGAGCGTCCGCGAGGAAGTCGGCCGCATCGCGCCGCTGGACGGGCTGCGCGGGATCGCGGTCGCGTGGGTGATCGCGTTCCATGTGTACGCGCTGCGCGCCAAGGCGGGCGACCCTTGGGTGGAGCTCGTCGCCGGTTCGCGCTGGCTCGAGCCCGTCGTGGGCGCGGGCTACCTCGGCGTGGACCTTTTCTTCCTCATCTCGGGCTTCCTCCTCGCGCTGCCATGGTTCGTGCACGCGAGGCGCGCGATCCCCGCGCCGTCGGCGCGCGGCTTCTACGTGCGGCGCATCCGGCGCATCGTGCCCGCCTACTACGTGCAGCTCGCGGTGCTCTTCGCGATCGTGCTGCCGCTTCTCGCCGGCTCGCGCTACTGGCGTTCGGACCTGTACGTGTACCTCTTCAACGCGGTCATGCACGCGCTCTTCCTCCACAACACCACCCCGCTCACGAGCGGCTCGATGGAGGTGAACGGAGCGCTCTGGACGCTTGCCGTCGAGGCGCAGTTCTACCTGCTCCTTCCGCTCGTGGCACCCTTGTTCGTGCGCTGGACCCATGCGGCCACCGCGGGGGCGATCGCACTCGCCGTCCTGTGGCACGTCGGCGTGCGGGGCGGGCTCGATGCCCTCGTCGCCGCGGAAATGGCATTGGGGTCGCACTGGGGCTGGCCGGAGTCGATCGTTCGCTACCTGCTCCTGCACCAGCTGCCGAGCTATCTCGCGCACTTCGCGCTCGGCATCGTGCTCGGCCGCGCGTGGCTGCGGTCGCGCTCGCACGAGCCGCAGCGCGTCGAGCGGACCATGGTGGCCATCGCAGCCGCCTGCGCGCTCGCGGTGCTTTACCGATTCATGGCTTTCGACGGGCGCCTCCTGGGAGAGCTCACCTGGATCGTGGCGCCCGTGTGCCTCGCCGCGCTCCTCTTCTGGGCCGTCACGACGCGCTCGGGGCTCGCGCAACGAGCGCTCGCGCGCGGCCCGCTCGCCTTCGCGGGGCGCATCAGCTATTCGGCCTACCTCTATCACCTGCCGCTGCTGCTCCTCTGGAACGCCTACGCGGCCGCGATCCCGCGGTGGCTGTCGCTCCCGCTCTACCTCGCGGCGCTCACGGCGATCGCCTGGGCTTCGTGGCGCTTCGTCGAGCAGCGCTTCCTGCAAAGATAAGCCGTGTCAGGTACGACTTTTTATGTCGTACCTGACACGACTTATTTTCGCGAGCGAGAGCCGACGGCGAGCGCGGTGCCGACGGCAAGGACCTGCAAGGCGGCCACGCCCCAGAGGACGAGCGTGTAGCGGCCCGCGTCCATGAAGGGGCCGAAGGCGAGCGGGGCGAGCGCGAGCCCGGCGTCGATGCCCGAGTAGACGAAGCCGTAGACGCGTCCGAACGCCCCGGTCCCGAAGGTGCTGGTGGCCGCGCGGCGCACAAGCATGTCGCGCGACGGCCCGATGAATCCGACGCCGAATCCCATGAGTGCCATGAGCGCGACCACGCTCCAGCCCGGGACCCACGCGGAGGCGAGCGCGACCGCGCAAAGCGCCGCGAACGAGAGCGATACGGCGACGCGCCGGTCCTCGCGCTCGCCGCGCGCGGCGAAGAAGCCGCCGGTGGCCGTGCCCGCGGCGCTGCCCAGGAGGTAGGCGGTGAGCGCGGAAGTCGCGAACGCGAGGGAAAGGCCGTAGGTGCGCTCGAGGAGCGGCGGCGCGAAATTCTGCAGCACGCCGAACGCCATCACCGAAAGGAGGAAGAACGCGAAGCACATCCACACCACGCCCACGCCGAGAAACGCGAACGAGCCGCCCGCGTGCTTCGAAGCCTCGTGCGGCTGCAGCCGCGCGGCGTCGTCGAGGTCGCCGCGGCGCGAGAGAAGGAACAAGAGCGCGGCAAGCCCCACGAGCGACGCGCCCACGCACGCCGCGCGCCATCCCCTCGCCCCGGCGATCGCGGTCACGAAGACCGGCGCCGCCGCCCAGCCGAGCGTCCCCGAAAGCCCGTGCACGGAAAAGGCGTGGCCCAGCCGCGGCGTGGAGACTCGCCGGTTCATGATCGTGTAGTCGGCGGGATGGAAGACGCAGTTGCCGACGCCGGCGATCGCCGCCGCGGCGAGCAACATCGGATAGTTGGCCGCCGACGCGTACGCGAGCCCGCCCACGGCGAGGAGCCCCACGCCCGCGCAAAGGACGCGCACCCCGCCGAACCGGTCGACCGCGAATCCCGCCAGCGCCTGGCCAATGCCGGAGACCACGAAGAACGTCGACATGATCGCGCCCACCTGCGTGAAGGTGAGGCCGAACTCGAGCATGAGCCACGGGAAGAGCGGCGGGATGAGGAAGTGGAAGAAGTGCGACGTGCCGTGGGCGAACCCCACCAGGGAGATGACGGTGGCGTCGCTTCGGAAGCTGGCGGCGGGAGGGGCGGCGACGGACACGGGGCGAATCGCGGCGGGAGCTGGAAGTAGCTTCGATTGTATCCTTCCAGGTAGGAAGTCAATCACCCAAGTCAATCGCACATTTGCCGCTGCGCGTTTTAGACTTGCTGCATAACGACACCCGGAGGAAATTCCCATGCAAGGACCATCCCGCATCTGGACGCTCGTCTCGGCGCCCCTCATCGCCCTTTTCGCCACCACGGCATTCTCGCAGACCGAGATCAAGCTCGGCCACGTGGGCGAGCCGGGATCGCTCTTCGCGAAATCCTCCGAGGAATTCGCGCGCCGCGCCAACGCCAAGCTCGGGGACAAGGCGAAGGTGGTCGTGTTCGGCTCGAGCCAGCTGGGCGGCGACAAGGAGCTGCTGCAGAAGCTGAAGCTCGGCACCGTCGACCTGGCGGTGCCCTCGACCGTGATGTCCTCCGAGGCGGACCTCTTCGGCGTCTTCGAGATGCCCTACCTCGTGAAGGACCGCGCGCACATGGGCCGCATCGAAAAGGAGATCTTCTGGCCGAAGATCGCGCCGGAGGCCGAGAAGAAGGGCCTCAAGGTCCTGGCCGTCTGGGAGAACGGCTATCGCCACATCACCAACAACAAGCGCCCGATCAACGTCCCGGCGGACCTGCAGGGCATCAAGCTGCGCGTGCCCGAGGGCAAATGGCGCGTGAAGATGTTCCAGGCCTACGGCGCCAACCCCTCGCCGATGAAGTTCTCGGAGGTCTTCACCGCGCTGCAGACGGGCGTCATGGACGGGCAGGAGAATCCCTTCACGCAGATCTACAGCGCGAAGTTCCAGGAGGTCCAGAAGTACCTCTCCCTCACCGGTCACGTCTACACGCCGGCCTACCTCGTGGCCGGATCGCGCAAGTGGGCGACGCTTCCCGCCGACGTGCGCAAGGTCCTCGAGGACACCGCGAAGGAGACGCAGGCCTTCGTCTATTCGACCGCGGAGAAGGACGATGACGAGCTCCTCGGCAAGCTCAAGGCGGCGGGGATGGTGGTGAACACCCCGAACAAGGACGCGTTCATCGCCGCGTCCAAGCCGGTGTACGACGAGTTCGCGAGGGAAGTCCCGGGATCGCAGGAAATCATCGATCGCGCCATCGCGCTCGGCAAGTAATCGGTGGGGCTCGAACGCCTGCGCGCCGGCTACGAGCGCGCGCTCGAGTGGCTCATCATCGCGCTCATGGGCGTGATGGCGGTGGAGGTGACGGCGGGCGTGGTCTTCCGCACGCTCGGCTATTCGCTCGTCTGGTACGACGAGGTCGCCTCGATCCTGCTCGCCTGGCTCACGTTCTACGGCTCGGCCCTCGCTTCGGTGAAGCGCGCGCACATCGGCTGCCCCGAGCTGATGGCGCTGCTCGCGCCGAAGGCGAAGCTCGTGATGCGCGTGATCGCCGAAGTCCTCACCATCGGCTTCTTCCTCCTCATGGGATGGACGGGCTATGAGGTGCTGGGCGTCCTCGCCACCGACCACCTGGTGAGCCTGCCGGCCATTCGCGTGAGCTGGGTGCAGTCGGTGGTGCCCATCAGCGCGGTCCTCATCGTCGCGGCCGAGCTCCTCACGCTGCCGAAGGTCCTCGCCAACGCGCTCGCCGGACCCGGGTCGAGCGGCGGGGCCTCGCACTGATGGCGATCGTCCTCGTCTTCGCCTGCGTGCTGGCACTCGTCCTCATCGACGTGCCCATCGCCGCGGCCCTCGGCATCGTGGCGGTCGTGTCGATGGTCTACATGCAGGGCGCGGACGTGCTCCCGAACCTGCCCATCGTCCTCTACAACGGCGCCACCAACTTTCCGCTCATCGCGATCCCGCTCTTCATCCTGGCCGGCGCGATCATGAACGCCTCGGGAATCTCGCAGCGCCTCATCGCCTTCGCGAGCGCCCTCCTCGGCTTCGTGCGCGGCGGCCTCGCGATGGTGAGCATCGGCGCCTCGATGTTCTTCGCCGAGATCTCCGGCTCGGCGGTGGCCGACGTGTCGGCGCTGGGCTCGATCCTGATCCCGGCCATGAAGTCGAAAGGCTATCCCGCTCCGCTCGCCGCCGCGATCATGTCCTCGGCGGCGACCCTCGCCGTCATCATCCCGCCGTCGATCCCGATGATCCTCTACGCGGTGATGGCGGAAACTTCGGTCGTGCAGCTCTTCGTCGCGGGCATCGTGCCGGGCGCCCTGGGCGGCATCTCGCTCATGGGCGTGGCGTACTGGTTCGCCGTGCGCTACAACCTTCCCATCGAGGAGAAGTTCAGCTGGACGCGCGTCGCCAGCACGTTCAAGGAGGCGTTCTGGGCGTTCACGCTGCCGGTCATCATCCTCGGCGCGATCTTCGGCGGCATCGTCACCGCCACCGAGGGCGCGGCGCTCGCCGTCCTCGCCGCGCTCTTCATCGGCCTCGTCGTGTATCGCGAGCTCGACCTGGCGCACCTGCGCGCCGCGATGGTCGAAGGCGGCGTGCAGACCGCGGTGGTGATGCTGCTGGTGGCGGCCTCGGCGCTGCTGGGCACCTTCCTCACCGAGATCCAGGCGCCGCAGAAGCTCGCGCAGGGCATCATGGCGCTCACCAGCAACAAGTGGTTCGTGCTCGCGCTGCTGAACGTGCTCTTCCTCCTGCTCGGCATGTTCCTGCATTCGGCGGCGGCCATCATCCTCGTCGTGCCGGTGGTGATGCCGCTGGTGCGATCGGTGGGCATCGATCCGATCCACTTCGGGCTCATCGTCACGATCAACCTGGGGATCGGCCAGCAGACGCCCCCGGTGGCCTCGGTGCTGATGGTCGCCTGCTCCATCGCCAAGGCGTCTGTGTGGCAGGTGAGCCGCGTGAACATCTACTTCATCGCGGTGCTGGTCGCCATCCTGCTGCTGGTGACCTACGTGCCCGAGTTCGGCCTGGGCCTGGTCCACTTCTTCTACAAGTGAGCCCATGAGCGAAGAGATCCTCGTCGAGCGCGACGGCGCCATCGCCACCGTGGTGTTGAACCGCCCGCAGAAGCTGAACGCCCTCACGCGGCCCATGTGGAAGCGCCTGGGGGAAGCGTTCACCACGCTCGGCGCGGACGACTCGGTGCGCTGCGTCGTGATCCGCGGCGCCGGCACGAAGGCATTCGCGCCCGGCAACGACATCTCGGAATTCGAGACGGAGCGCTCCAACGTCGGGCAGGCGCGCGCCTACGGCGAGGACATGCGCCGAACCATCGACGCGATCGCCGGCTGCCGCCATCCCGTGGTCGCGCAGATCCACGGCATCTGCGTGGGCGGCGGGCTCGAGATCGCGGGGCTCGCCGACATCCGCATCTGCGGCGAGTCGAGCCGCTTCGGGGTTCCGATCGCGAGGCTCGGCCTCGTCATGGCATACGCCGAGATCGGCTCGCTCATCGCGCTCGCGGGCGAAGCGACCGCGTTGGAGATCCTCCTCGAGGGGCGCGTCTTCGACGCGAAGGAGGCGAAGGAAAAGGGACTCGTCACGCGCGTCGTGCCCGACGCCGAGGTCGAGGCGGAGGCGCTCGCCACCGCGCAGCGCATCGCCGACGGCGCGCCGCTGGTGGCGCGCTGGCACAAGAAGTTCGCGCGCCGCCTGCGCGATCCCCGAGCGCTCACGCGCGAGGAATACGACGAAGGATTCGCCTGCTTCGGGACCGGGGACTTCCAGATCGGCTACAAGGCCTTCCTCGCCAAGGCCAAGCCCGAGTTCAAGGGCAAGTAGCGATGAAAGGCGCCTTGAAGGCAATCAAGGTGATCGAGCTGGCGCAGATCATGGCCGGCCCCACCTGCGGGATGCTGCTCGCCGACATGGGCGCCGACGTGATCAAGGTCGAGAAGCTTCCCGGCGGCGACGACACGAGGAGCTACACCGAGCCCAGCGTCGCCGGCGAATCGGCGGCGTTCATGATCCTCAACCGCAACAAGCGCGGCATCGCGGTGAATCTCAAGAAGCCGGGCGGCCTCGAGGTGGTGAAGCGGCTTCTCGCCGACGCCGACGTGGTCACCGAGAATTACCGCAAGGGCACGCTCGAAAGACTCGGGCTCGGATATGACGTGCTGGAGAAGTTGAATCCGCGCTTGATCTATTGCGCGATCTCGGGCTACGGGCGCACCGGCCCCTACGCCGACAAGGGCGGCTTCGATCTCATCGCGCAGGGCTTCGCCGGGATCATGAGCATCACCGGGGAACCCGGCGGTCCGCCCGCCAAGAGCGGCACGTCGATCGCCGACATCAACGCGGGCATCCTCGCTGCGCTGGGCATCGTTTCCGCCCTCGTCGCACGCGCAAGCACGGGACGCGGCCAGATGGTCGAGACCTCGCTCATGGAAGCGGCGATCCAGCAGACCTTCTGGCAATCGGCGATCTTCTTCGCCACCGGGGAGAATTCCGGGCCCACGGGCTCGGCGCACATCCTCACGGCGCCGTACCAGGCGTTTCCCACCGCCGACGGCTGGATCAACGTGGGCGGCGCGAACCAGTCGAACTGGGAGCGCATCGTGAAGGTGATCCAGATGCCCGAGCTCGCCGCGGACGCGCGCTTCCGCACCAACGGCGATCGCATGAAGAATCTCGCGGCGCTCACGCCGCTCATCGCCGCGCGCCTGCGCACGCGCGCCTCGGCCCACTGGATCGGCGAGTTCGAGGCGGCGGGCGTTCCCGTGGGCCCGGTCAACAAGATCGGCGACATGCTCGTGGATCCCCAGGTGGCGGCGCGCGAGATGGTGATTGAAGTCGAGCACCCCAGCGCCGGGCGGATGAAGGCGCTCGGCACGCCGATCAAGTTCTCCGATACGCCCGGGGCGGTGACGCGCGCGGCGCCGCTCCTCGGCGAGCACACCCGCGAGGTCCTCGGCGCGCTCGGCTATTCCAGCGCCGAGGTCGCGAAGCTCGAGCAGGAAGGCGCCGTCGCCTCGGCGGCGTGAACTCCTACATCCGCGATCGGGGGCGGACGATTCCATCGCCCGCATGGAAGGGTTCCAATGGAACCCTTGTCGACTTCCAACCAGCCCTCGCCATGCTGCAGGCCGACCTCCACACCAAGACGCTGGGCGTTCAGCCGCACGCTTTCGCGCGCCGCCGTCCCGATGCCGCCGCGGCGCTGAAGGCGGGTCTCCTCGCGGGCACCTTCGCCTTCGTTTTGCTGCAGTTCGCGAGCGCCGTGGTCTACGACGAGGACCCGTGGAAGCTCACGCGGATGTTCGCGGCGCTCGCGCGCGGCCCCGGGGTGCTCGAGCCCGGCGACGAATTCGACGCGGCCATCGTGCTGCTCGGCGCGACGCTCTTCATGGCGATCGCGCTCCTCTATTCGCTCGCGCTCTCGGTCGCCGTCGCGGACGCGCCGCGCCGCTACGCCGCCGCGATGGGGCTCGCTTTCGGCGTCGCGATCGCCAAGGGGTACTGGCTATTCAAGCGATAGGACGTGGTACCGTAAGGCGCTTCCATGCCGTCCGCCGCCGTCCTTGCGCTCCTAGCGGTCTCCGCGCTCGTCACGTCCTTCATCTCCGGAATCCTCGGGATGGCCGGCGGGATGATCCTCATGGGAATCCTCCTCGCCGTGCTGCCGCTGCCGGTGGCGATGATGCTGCACGGGATCACGCAGCTCGCCTCCAACGGGTGGCGCGCGTTCCTCTGGAGGCGCGACGTCGACTGGCGCGTCTTCCGCGGCTATCTCTACGGCGCCCTCGCGGCCACGGCCTTCTTCGGCGTGGTGAAGATCGTGGTGGGCAAGCCCATCGCCCTCATCGTCATGGGCTTCACCCCCTTCATGACCCTCGTCCTTCCCGAGAAGCTGCACCTCAACGTCGAGCGCCGCGGGCACTCCTTCGCGTGCGGCCTCATCTGCTCCGCGCTCTCGCTCACCGCCGGCGTCTCCGGGCCCATCCTCGACGTGTTCTTCGTGCGCTCGAAGATGACGCGCCACGCGGTCGTCGCCACCAAGGCGATCACGCAGAGCCTGTCGCATATCCTCAAGATCGCGTACTTCGGCGCATTCGTCGCGGTCGAAGGCGGCAACGTGCATCCGCACCTCGCCGCGATGATGGTGCTCCTCGCCTTCACCGGCACGTCGCTCTCGCGGCGCGTGCTCGAGCGCATGGACGACGCGTCGTTCCGTTTCTGGACGCGCTCGACGGTGATGACGCTCGGGCTCTTCTACACGGCGAGCGGCGCATGGATGCTGGTGAAGCCCCACCTGTGAGCGCGCGATGGAACGCTGCGGGCGCACGCGTGTCTGTAGGGGCATTCCAACCCTGGCGCGCCGCGCGCGCATTCAAGCCGCGATGAAATTCCGCTTCTCACTGCCCAAGCTGATCCTCGTCCTCCTCGTGACGAGCGTCGTCACCATCCTCGGGATGAACTTTTTCGCGAGCCCGGAGAAGGAGGTGAAGCGCGAGATCGCCCACCGCTACGGCGTGGAGGACCCGCAGTTCATCCGCGTGATGGGCGTGCTCCTCGGTCCGGCGCTCGTCGAGGGCAACCGCATCGACACGCTCCTCAACGGCGAGCAGATCTTCCCCGCGATGCTGGCGGCGATCCGCGCGGCCCGAAAGACGATCTCCTTCGAGACCTACATCTACTGGTCTGGCGACATCGGCCAGGCGTTCGCCGACGCCCTGGCCGAGCGCGCGAGGGCGGGGGTGAAGGTGCACATCCTCGTCGACTGGGCCGGAAGCCAGAAGATGGATGCGAGGCTCGTGGATGAGATGAAGTCCGCGGGCGTGGAGATCCGCAAGTACCATCCGCTCAAGTGGTACACGCTCGATCGCCTGAACAACCGCACCCACAGGAAGCTCCTCGTCGTGGACGGCAAGGTGGGCTTCACGGGCGGGGTCGGCATCGCGGACAACTGGAATGGCCATGCCCAGGACAAGGACCACTGGCGCGACACGCACTACCGCGTCGAGGGGCCTGTCGTCTCGCAGATGCAGGCCGCCTTCACCGACAACTGGACCAAGGTGAGCGGCGAGGTGCTGAACGGCGAAGAGTACTTCCCGCCGCAAAAGCCCGAAGGGCCGCTCTTCGCGCAGATGTTCAAGAGCTCCACCGACGGCGGTGCAGACAGCACGCATCTCATGTACCTCATCTCGATCGCGGCGGCATCGCGATCCATCGACCTTTCCATGGCGTACTTCGTGCCCGACAAGGTGGCGCTGGACGCGCTCACCGCCGCCCTGAAACGCGGCGTGAAGGTGCGAATCCTCCTCCCCGGCCCGATCACCGACTCTCTACTCGTGCGCGGCGCGTCGCGCTCGACGTGGGGCGACATCCTGCGGGCAGGAGCGGAACTGTACGAGTTCCAGCCGACCATGTTCCACTGCAAGATCCTGATCGTCGACCACGTGTGGACCTCAGTAGGGTCGACCAATTTCGATAGCCGCTCCTTCCGCCTGAACGACGAGGCGAACCTCAACGTGCACGACCGCGGGTTCGCCGAGCGCCAGAGCGCCGATTTCGAGAACGACCTGAAGCGCGCGAGGCGCGTCACCTTCGAGGAGTGGGCGGCGCGCCCGTGGACCGAGAAGGCCTGGGAGCACGTGGTCGGATTCCTCGGTCCGCAGCTTTAGCGTGGAACCGCGCGCCGGGAAGCGAGTCGAAGAGCGCATGACGAGCAAGGCGGGCTCTTTCCTTGTCTGGGATCTCTCGGCGCGTCACATGGTGGATACCGGAGAAATGATTCCCGAGGTATTGGAGGCATTATTGCGCACGGCGTTGTCGCCCGCGCTTTCGAACAGGGCCGCGATGTTCTGGAGGCCGGTCGAGTTGCCGCTCACGGAGTTTCCGCTCGCCCAAACCTTGGCGCCGGCGCCGAAACTTCCGATCCCAGCGTTCCCGTTGTTCGAGATGATGTTGTTGCTGACCGCGAACGTGACGGTGGCGCCAGAACCGGATTGGGCTAGCACGCCATGATTGCCTCCCTGGACGATGCGGCTGTCTCGAATCGAGGCTTTCACGAGAGCGGTCGCATTGTTCGAGATTATGACAACGCCCTGAGCTGCGTTTCCGTCGATGGTCGATTCGGCGATGTCGGCATATGCGGTACCGCCAGATGCTCCCTGGACCCAGATGCCCGTGCTCCCACTTCCCCGGATCGTCGAGCCGGTGACGCGCACCTTGGCGTTCGCGACCACGTTGATGCCGTTGTTCGGCATGTTGGCGACGACGCAGTTGTCCACGACGAGGCTGGCGCCGGCGGTCATGCTGACGCCGTTCGCGAAGCCCGTGCCCGGCAGGGGAACGATCACCAGGTTGCGCAGCGTGACGTTGATGTTCGCCGTCGCGATGTCGATCGCATCTCCCCCCGTGGCCACGACGCTGCCTACAGCGCCGGGAATTGCCAGGATGCTCACTGACTTGGTGATGTTGATCGGGCCTGTGTTGTAGTTGGCTGAATCCAGCATCCAGACTTCCCCGCCATCAGCGACCGCCGCCAGCGCCGCGGGGAGCAGGCGGCAGGGCGCGGGGAGCGTGCACGGATTTGCATCGCTGCCGTCGCTTGCGACGTAGGCCCGGAAGATCTGGGCGTTTGCCGATGCGGACAGCAGCAACGTGGTGGCGAACGCGCAAGCGCTGCGCAGGACTTTGCGATAGTTCATGTTGTTCTCCCTTGGGGAAAGTGGACGGACTGGCTACTCGCGGGATAGTGACATTTTCCCGTGCGTGACGTTGAAATGGCCGCTGCGCCAACAACGCGCGGACGGCAAGCGCCCCCCGGGCGAATCCAAACTTTGGATTGCGAAATCAACCTTGGATTGACCGACGTGCGCCAATGAGAGGCTGACTGCCAATTCAACAGCCCGCCGAATTAGATGCTCACGCTAAGAGATTTCGTGCTTCCACAAGTGCCCAGTTGATGGGCAATCCCGCCGGGGACGCTAAGGCGTTGTTGGAATACCTCATCGTCCAGAACAGGGCTATATCGGAGAACTGGCGCTATCTCAATCACCCCCAGTCCGTGAATATCGACATGGCGATGATTCGGGCCGGGTATGGCATCCAATTCCCCGCTTCACAAAGCGCGGCGAGCGCCGATGCTCACACGCTGGACGATTACGCGGAAGGCACATGGACGCCGGTTCTGACGTTTGCGACCCCCGGAGATCTAGCCGAAATCCACCGCGGTGGTGTTCGCCCCGCAGAGGAGCACGCCGACCCGCCCGCCCGCCTTCGGCGTCCATGCCCCCGACGTGATGGACGCGAGCGCCGCCGCACCGCCGGGCTCGGCGACGACGCGCAGCGTCTTCCAGAGCGCGCGCTGCGCCGCGCGGATCGCGTCGTCGGTCACGAGCACGGTGCGCGCCACGTGGCGTTGCGCGATCGGGAACATGAGGGCGCCGACGCGCTTGGGCGCGAGGGAATCGGCGGCGAGGCCGCCCGCGGGCGCGTCGACGGGCTCGCCCGCGGCGAGCGCGCGGGTGAGCGTGGGCGCCGCCTCGGGCTCGACGCCGATCACCGGGATGCGGCCCGCGTACCACGCCGCGATGCCCCCGATGAGCCCTCCTCCGCCCACCGCCACGAGAAGCGCGTCCAGATCGCTCGCCTGCTCTTCGAACTCGAGGCCCACGGTCGCCTGTCCCTGCAGCGTCTCCACCTGGTCGTAGGCGTGGATCGCGGCGGCACCCGACTGGGCAGCCCACTCCTGGCTCGCCATGAGCGCGTCGTTGTAGCGATCGCCCGCGATCTCGAGGCGCGCGCCGTAGCCGCGAATCTGCTCCATCTTCGCGGGCGACGCCACGCTCGGCACGAAGATCGTCGCGGGACGCCCCATCTTCATCGCGGCATAAGCCACCGCGGCGCCGTGGTTTCCGCCTGACGCAGCCACCACTCCCGCCTCGGGGATGTCGCGCGTGAGGAGGTGGTTGAAGGCGCCGCGCGTCTTGAACGAGCCGGCATGCTGCAGGAACTCGAGCTTGAAGACGAGGCGCGCGCCCAGCGCGCCGAAATCGGCGCCGTCGACCTCGACCACCGGCGTGCGGCGTACATGGGAGGCGATGCGTTGCGCGGCGGCACGGATGCTGGCGGCGTCGAGCTCGCGCGAAGGGTTGGTGGGGTCGTTCACACAGGATCCATTCTTGAATTCCTTCACGTCCTGAAGTGCGGCGATTCTAGTCAAAAATGCGAACCGTTTGCGGCCATGCCCCGGAACCGCGAGTTTCCCGGTGCAGTCCGATCGGGATGGACATGGGAGCATTCGACGCCACCCATTGGGTAGGATGGTCCGGCGTGGCCGCGCTTTTCCTCACCATGTCGGGACAGGCGTGGAAGCAATGGCGCGACCGGGTGAAGCACGGCGTGAGCAAGCTTTTCTTCGTCGGCCAGATCGCGGCGTCGACGCTGTTCCTTGCCTACAGCGCGCTCGTGGGCGACCGGGTTTTCGTGGTGGGCAACGCGCTGGTGCTGGCGAGCGCCATCGCCGCAGGCGCGATCCTCCTCTACAACCGCGCCCGGCGCTAAAGCGCCGTCAGCGCACGTCGGGCTCGAAGAAGATCCACTGCGTCTGCGGGAAACGGTCCTTGAACGCGGCCTCGATCTCGTTGATCCGGTCCACGAAGGCGTCGACGCTTCCCGGCGAGCGCACCTTCGCCTTCACCGCCACCATCACGTCCGCGCCCATGTGCAGCGTGAGGAGCTCGATCACGCGCTCGACGCCGTCCTGGGATTCGAGGAACGCCATCATTTCGGCGCGCACGCCCGCCTCGACGCCCTGTCCGATGAGCATCGCCTTCACCTCGATCGCCACGGCGATGGCGACGGCCACCAGCAGCACGCCGATCGCAATCCCGCCGGCGGCGTCGTAGACGGGCTCTCCCGTGAGCCACGTGGCGAGCACGGCCACGAAGGCGAACGCGAGTCCCAGCAACGCCGCGAGGTCCTCGCCGAAGATCACCACGAGCTCGCTCTCGCGCGAACCGCGGAACCAAGCCCAGAGGCTCTGGGCGCCGCGCGCCTTGTTCACCTCGCGAAGCGCCCCCCACATCGAGAAGCTCTCCGCGACCATGCCGAATGCGAGGACACCCAGCGCGACCGCGGGATACTTAAGCTCCTCCGGGGACGCGAGCTTGTGCCAGCCCTCGTAGATCGAGAACACGCCGCCCACGGTGAACAGCAGGATCGCCACCATGAACGACCAGAAGTACGTTTCCTTGCCGAAACCGAGGGGGTAGTCCAGCGTCGGCGCTCGCTTCGCGCGCTTCATGCCGAGCAGGAGCAGGAGCTGGTTGCCGCAATCGGCGCTCGAGTGGACCGCCTCGGCGAACATCGACCCGGAGCCCGTCACGGTAGCGGCGATGTACTTGGTGATGGCGATGGCGAAGTTCGCGCCGAGCGCCACCAGCACGGCCCTTCCCGGATCGGCTGCCTGAGCCATCTCAGGCCGAAGGAATGTTGCGCTCGATCCAGGTCGCGAACTTCCGCAGGAAGTTCGCGAACATCTCGCGCTTGTCCGCCTGCACCTTGCCGGAGGCGTCGACCACTTTGTCGACCGCGTTGATGTACATCTCGGGCATCTGCATCATCGGCATGTCGAGGAAGACCACTGCCTGGCGGATCTGGTGGTTGGCGCCGAAGCCGCCGTACGCGCCGGGCGAGGTCGTCACGACGGCGCAGGGCTTGCCGTTCAGGCACGCCTTGCCGTAGGGCCGAGATCCGACGTCGATCGCGTTCTTCATCGGCGCCGGGATCGAGCGGTTGTACTCCGGCGAGACGAAGAGCACCGCGTCGTGGGCCTTCACCGCCTCGCGGAACGCCGTCCACGCCGCGGGCGGACTGTCGGTCTCGAGGTCCTGGTTGTAGAGGGGAAGATCGCGGATCTCGACGATCTCGAGGTTCAGTGTGGGCGGTTGCAGCGCGCGAAGCGCGTTGGCCGTGCGCCTCGAGAACGCTTCCTTGCGAAGGCTGCCGACGATCACTGCCACGCGGCGTGCCGGCATGCTATTTCTCCCCCGCCTGGACCATGCCGCAGGCGATGCGCGCACCGCCGCCGCCGTTGGGCTTGGGATCGTCGGAGTAGTTGTCGCCGCCCGCGGGCCCCCCATGCTTGTGGGTCTTGTTCGGGTCGAAGTGCGGCCCGGCGCCCTCGCCCGGCTCGAGCTTGCCGTCCTTCTCCATCGCCGAGCAATTGTCCTTCTCGTGGATGTGGAAGCCGTGGTCGCCCGGCGGCAGGCCCTTCAGGTCGGGCGTGAGGACCACGCCGCCCTTCGGATTCGCCGCGACGTGGATGCTGCCCACGGAGGCGTCCTGGCCGCGGGCATCGATCGAGTACATCTTCACGGTGTAGTTGGCGAATGCGGCGGGCGCAATGGCGATTGCGAAGAAAGCGGCGAGTCCGTGCTTGCGGTTCATGGAATACCTCTTGGAGGCGAAAGGTGCGAACGGGGTGCGTGAGACTCGCGCGCGCGACGGGAAGTTTCCGGTGCGGGCCAGGCCTTCTTGTAAGCTACCGCGAGGATACGCGCACAAGCCCCAGGACCATGATCGTCACGCCGGCCTCGTTCTCCTCTCTCACCCTGCCCATCGCGCACGACAGCCCACGCACGTTCGTGTTTCGCGGCGGCGAGCTCCTGCTGCGCGAAGCCGGCCTTGCGCTCCCGGATCCCGCGGTGGTGAAGTCGCTCGCCATCGGTCCGGAACGCGTATTCCCGGTGGGCGTCTACGGCAAGGAGTATTGCGCGGCGGCGTGGGTCGCGCGCGATGCGAAGCCGCCCGAAGGATACGTGTTCAAGGGACTGCGCTCCCTCTTCGGGCGCGTCGACGAGGCGACCCTCGCGATCGCCGGGCGCGCGTTCCAGATCGCGGACTGGGCGCGCAACCATCGCTTCTGCGGCGCGTGCGGCAAGCCGATGCACATGGTGGAGGGCCAGCGCGCGATGAAGTGCGCGTGCGGCCACGTCGCCTACCCGCGCATCGCGCCGGCGATGATGGTGCTGGTGAAGAAGGGCGGCGCGATCCTGCTCGCGCGCAACGCCGCGGTGCCCCCCGGCGGGCGCATGAGCGCCCTGGCGGGCTTCCTCGAGCCGGGCGAGTCGGTGGAGGACGCGGTGCATCGGGAAGTGCACGAGGAAGTGGGCCTCTTCGTGAAGGACCTTCGCTACTTCGCCAGCCAGTCCTGGCCCTTCCCGGGCTCGGTCATGATCGCGTTCACCGCCGAGTACGCCGGCGGCGAGATCAGGGTGGACGCCGCGGAGATCGCCGAGGCGCGCTGGTTCGGCCCGGGGGACGCGTTGCCGGAGCTCTCCCCGCCGCAGTCCATCTCGCGGGCGCTGATCGAGGCGAACCTGCCGAAATGACGGCGCGCTACTTCGCCGGCGGGGCGACGGTGGCGTCGTCGGAACCGCTGCGCTTCAGTGCCTGGGAGACGAAGCCGGAGGCCTTGAGCTCCTCGACCACATCGTGCAGGTAACGCGCGGAAGCGTCGCGCCCGCGCGGCACCGCGGCGGCCTGTCCGATGGTCATGAAGTTGTCCTGGACCACGCGCAGCGACGGATCGCGCCGGGTGTTCTGCGTGAGGAGCTCGCGAATGCCGGCGACCGCGTCGAGGCGCTGGGCGCGGAAGAGCTCCACCGCGGCAGGCGAGGTGGCGGCGCGGATGAGCTCGGCATCCTTCAGCGTGCGCGTGAGGAAGAGGTCGTAGCCGGAGCCCTTCGCCACCGCGATGCGCGTGCCCTTGCGGTCGAAGTCCGCGACGCGGGCGAGCGGCGAGTCGGCGCGCACCAGGTAGGTTCCTCCGATCTCGACGTACGGCGCGGTGAAGGCGATGGTGCGGGCGCGCTGCGGATCGACGGCGAGGAAGGCCACGTCCCAGACGCTCTCCTGCGCGGCGTCGGCCACCTTTCCCGCAGTATCGTAGACCACGTAGCGGATCGGCACTCCGAGGCGGTGCGCGAGCTCGCGCGCGACGTCGGGGCCCACGCCGCGGGGATCGCCTCCCGCCGGTCCTTCTGGGCGATGGAGACGTTGCCGAAGTTCACCGCCGCGCGCAACACGCCGGTGGGTGCCATCTCCGCGCGCAGCGACGAGGTGACGGAAGGCGTGGAAGCGCAGGAGGCCATGATGAGGAGCCCGGCGAGGGCGAGGATTGGGCGGGTCATGGCCGATTCTCGTCGCGAACGCATCGCGCGGTCAATGATCGAACGGCATTGGGAATGGGAAAGGCCGCGGCAAGAGCGATGGGGGACCACGGAATCGGACGCAACGGCGGGCCCGGAAGGCAAGCGCGCTGATGGACGCCCTGCAGATCAAGCGTCCGCGCGACGTGCGCTTCTGGATCGCCATGGCGGTCATGGTGCTCGCCGCGGCGCTCTTCGCGATCATCGCGCGCAGCGTCTGGACCACGGCGCCCGTGCTGAAGCAGGACATGCAGGTGTCGGTCTGGCTGCACACCCATGGCAGCCCCGTGTTCACCGCGTTCCTGCTGGCGATCACGCAAATGCATTCGACCGCCGGCATTCCGGTGATGGCCGCCATCGCCGCGTACTTCATCTGGCGCCATGGCGACCGCTACTGGGTCCTTTCGCTCGCGCTCGCGGTCCCGGGCGGACTCCTGCTCAACGTGATCCTGAAGCACCTCTTCAACCGCGCGCGCCCCTCGTGGGACGATCCCCTCCTCACCCTCGCCTCGAGCAGCTTCCCGAGCGGGCACACCGCGGGCGCGACGCTTTTCTACGGCTTCCTCGCGGCCTACATGGTGTGGCGAATGAGGAATACCGCCGCGCGCATCCTCGCGGTCGCGGCCTGCGCGTTCATGGTGGCGCTGGTGGGCTTCTCGCGCATCTACCTGGGCGTGCATTTCCTGAGCGACGTGCTGGCGGCCGCGAGCATCAGCACGGTGTGGCTGGTCGCCTGCCTGGTGGGCGTGCGCGCCTATGCCAGGCGCCACAGCGGCTCGGCGCCGCAGCCGGCGCCATGATGGAGCGCGCGGTACCCGTGATCGTCAACGCGACCGCGGGCCGGGGATGCACACCGGAGGACATCGAGGCGATCGCCGCCGCCTTCGCGAAAGCGGGCGCCACGGTCGAGATCCTGCACGCGCGCACCGGCGCCGACCTTCCCCGCCTCGCGCGCGAGGCCGTCGAGGCCGGCCACGCGGTCGTGGTCGCGAGCGGGGGCGACGGCACGATGAACGCGGTCGCGAGCGCCGTGGCGGCGAGCCCGAGCGCGATGGGATTGTTGCCCATGGGCACGCTCAACCACTTCGCCAAGGACCTGGGCATCCCGCTCGACCTCGAGGAGGCCGCCCGCGTCATCGTCGCCAACCACCAGGTCGAGGTCGACGTGGCGCAAGTGAACGAGCGGATCTTCGTGAACAACTCGAGCCTGGGCCTGTATCCGGAGCTGGTGCGCATGCGCGACAGCCAGCGCCGGCGCCTGGGCCGCGGCAAGTGGCATGCGCTCTTCTGGGCCGCGCTCAAGGTGCTGAGCCGCCACCCGATGCTCGAGGTGCGGCTCGATGTGGACGGGGCGAGCGAGGTCCGGCGCACTCCGCTCGTCTTCATCGGCAACAACGCCTACGAGCTCGAAGGCTTCCAACTGGGCAGCCGCGAGCGCATCGATGCCGGCAGGCTCAGCATCTACCTCACGCGCAGGCGCGGGCGAGGCGGGCTCCTGGGGCTCGCGCTGCGCGCGCTCGTGGGGAGGCTGCGCCAGGACGAGGATTTCGAGGCCCTCAGTGCCGAGCACGTGAGCGTGCAGACCCGCCATCGCGTCATGCCCGTGGCGACCGACGGCGAGGTGGCGGTGATGAAGATGCCGCTCGAATACCGCATCCGTGCGCGGGCCTTGCGCGTGGTGGTGCCGGCGCCGGCGCCGGCCTGAGGAGGCGCCCATGAGGACCATCGTCCATCTTTCCGACCTGCACTTCGGACGCGTCGACGAGGATCTCCTCGAGCCGCTTCGCCTTCGGGTGCGGGCCTTGAAGCCGCATCTCGTCGTGGTCTCGGGCGACCTCACCCAGCGTGCGAAGCCCTGGCAGTTCCGCGCCGCCCGGGCGTGGCTCGATACGCTGCCGGGACCGCGCCTCGTCGTCCCGGGCAACCACGACGTGCCGCTCTACAACGTTTTCCAACGCATGTTCACGCCGCTCGCCAAGTACAAGCGCATCATCGGCGCGGACCTCGAGCCCGCCTACATCGACGACGAGATCGCCGTGGTCGGATTGAATACCGCGCGCTCCCTCACGTTCAAGGATGGCAACATCAACCGCGAGCAGGTCGAGAGCATGAAAGCGAAGATCGCGGCGCTTCCGGCGGCGGTCGCCAAGATCATCGTGACCCACCATCCCTTCGACGTGCCCGAGGACCACGACGAGTCCCACATCGTCGACCACGCGGTGCGCGCGATGCGCGAATTCGCCCTGATCGGCGTGGACGTGATGCTGTCGGGGCACCTGCACAAGACCAACACGTCGCATTCCGCGGAGCGCTACAAGATCCCCGGTCACAACGCGCTCATCGTGCAGGCGGGCACGGCGACCTCGGTGCGCGGGCGCGGCGAGTCCAACAGCTTCAACGCCCTGCAGATCACCCCCGACGACATCGGCATCGAGTGCTGGCAGTGGAACGGCGATTCGCGCGCCTTCGAGTTGCGCTCGACCGAGCGCTTCCTGCACGCGCCCGACGGCTGGTATCGCCCCCGATAAGGCCTGGTTACTTCCTGGAGACGAAGGGATTGCCGCGGATGTAAAAGCGCAGCAGGCGACGCGTCCAGTGGCCGGCGTAGTCGACGCCGATGCGCGGGCGCCTCACGATGGCGATGGGCGGGGCGGGTCCGGGATCGGCGACGAAGAGCTCGCAGCTCGCGAGGTCATGGCCGGTGAGCGCTCCGGTGATGCCCATCGCCTTGCAAAGGAGCGCGGGACCCTGCGTGCGCCCGTCGAGATCGGCCACGGGCTCGAGGGCCCGCAGCAGCACCGCCGACGCGTGGCCCTCGCCTTCCGTGACCACGTTCATGCACCAGTGCATGCCGTAGACGAGGTAGACGTACGCGTGGCCCGGCGGACCGAACATCACACGGGTGCGCGGCGTGAGGCCCCGCGCCGAATGCGCGGCGAGGTCATGGGGTCCCAGGTACGCCTCGGTCTCGACGATGCGCCCCACGCGCGCGATGCCGTCGACCACGTGCACCAGGTGCTTGCCGAGGAGCTCGCGTGCGACGAGGATCGTGTCGCGATCGTAGAAGGACCGCTGAAGCTTGCGGCGCCGCATCTACTCCGGCTTGTGGCAGACCGCTTCGATGAAGGCTCGCACCTGAGCGCGATCGGCCGCCGTGAAAGCGGCGTGCACGGGCCCCCTCGCGGCTCCATCGCCGCCGCCGATCCAGAATTCCGGCTTGCCGTCCCTTCCCATCCCCACCCAACCGTGTCCTTCCATGACGACCGCGATACCGAGAGGCGACAACGCCTTCACATAGATGGCCTTGCTGCGTTCGGTTTCGGCGACGGCCAAACCCAGGTGGTCGACGATGCTCATGGCGGCCTCGGCGGATCGGCAAGCTCGGCCACCAGGCGCCTGGGTGCGACCGCCCGGAAGCCGAAGGTCTTCC
The DNA here is from genome assembly GCA_038244725.1 of Burkholderiales bacterium. Classification (GTDB taxonomy): domain Bacteria; phylum Pseudomonadota; class Gammaproteobacteria; order Burkholderiales; family Usitatibacteraceae; genus Usitatibacter. Next base: position 47,051 of record JBBRTF010000005.1, on the reverse strand, counting down.
CCCTCACCTTGAAGGCGGATTCGCCCCGGGGAAAAACCTCGTGCGCCTGCGGATACGACAACGCGTGCTTGCGCATCGCTTCCGCGAGGCGGCTCGACTTGCCCTTCGCCATGGCCTCCTCACTCCTTGGTACGCGCGAGCGCCTTCGCCCGCGCGGACGATGCGCCATCCTACCCGAGAAGAAATTTCCCGAGGCGGCGCCCGGGAAGTCGCGCTGGAAACGCTAGAATGGGGCCGGCACGAAAAAAAAACCCGGCGGGAGTACGGACGCCGGGCTCAAGCCCTTGCCGTGGGAGGCTACGGCAAGTCTCGTGATCATCATCTGCGAAAATGGCCTTCCGAAACCGTGCGACGCGTCCATGAGGCGCGTTTTTGTTGTTTCCGTTTGTAAAGCGGCTATCCTTAGAGCCACCCCGCACACAAACCTGGAGAACCTGATGCCGAAACCGAATTACGCATTCGCAAAGCGCCAAAGAGAGCTCGCCAAGAAGCAGAAGAAAGAGGCGAAGAAGCAGCAGAAGGCCAGCGAGCAGCAGCCGGAGCCGGCCGCGCCACAGGACCCTTCCACCGAACCTCCCGCGCAGGGCAATGCGTAAGCCGTTGGCATCACGCAGTTGAACATGTGCTCACGGGCACGGTCGCACCCGGGCAACACGCATTTTCGACAACGTGCACGAGGAGACCGAAGACGAACCGTGACCAGATGAAGGGCCGCGCCAAGGAAGTGGCCGGCAAGGCGAAGAAGAACGCGGGCCGCGCCATCGGCAGCCCGGCGATGGAAGCCAAAGGCCTCGCCAAGGAGGCCGGCGGCAAGATCCAGAAGAACGCAGGCGACGCACGCAACTCGCGCGACAACTCGCGCTAGCGCGATCCCGGCGGTACGCGAAACGAGGGGCGCGGCTTCGCGCCCCTTCTCACGTGAGGGCGACCAGCTCCTGGTCGTCCTGCTGCTCGCGCTCGAACTTGAGGAAGTCGTAGTACCCGCAGCGGGTGCTGTCGGGATACTTGCGGCATACGCCCGGGCGAGCGTCGTAGACCGTGCAGCGGCGCTTTTCCTGGTCGAGGAGCATGCAGGACGAATCGAAGATGCTGTCCTTCTTGTGCCGCAGCATGCGCGTGCCCTTGGCGTCGACCTTGGTAAACTTTTCCTGCGCCTGGCGAAGGCCCATGTCGAAATGGCGCGCGAGGCGCGCCACGTCGCGCTGGGTCACTTCGATCTCGGTGTATGTGCAGCAATACGCGGGGCACTTCTCGCAGCGGTAGGTCACGCGAACAGGAACGGGGAAAGGTTTTTTCATCGCGGCAATGGCAAGTAATTGGCGACGATTGTACAAGGCTTTCCCGGATTTTCCGAGGGAAAACGCCGTGGCGTGCGCTACCTCGCGAAGGAACACTGCGCTACCCTGTGGGTCGTAGATGCGGACTCAACCATCCCGGAGCGCAACTTGAACAAGAACACCCTGAAGGGCGCCTTCGTCGACGTGGTCGGCAGGATCCAACAGACGATCGGACGACTCATCGGCAGCCCGAAGCAGGAAGTGAAGGGCGCGGTGAAGCGCGCCGCCGGCAAGACCCGGAAAGCCGTGGGCAACGCGCAGGACGCGGTGGCGAAGAGCCGGGCCGCGTCGACGAAGTCGAAGAGCGCCGCGAAGCGCGCCAACCGCAAGAAGTCGGCGCGCCGCGGGCAGTCCTGACTAGAAAGACTGGCGGCTGATCTCCCGCGTGCCGCTCACGCCGTCGATGGTGTAGCTCATGGTCGCCGACGTCGTGCTGCCGAAGCGCAGCGACATCGAGCCCACGGGCGTGCTCGACACCGCGCGCGGGTCGAAAGGCGCGCTGAGGAACGGGATCGGCGCCGTGGCCGTTCGATAGAGCGTGCCCGTGTAGGTGTCGGCGCTCCAGCTTCCCCCGGGCATCACGTACCACACCGGCTGCCCGTGAGCGATGCGCGCGGGATCGGCGAGGCGGGTCCTTGGCGCGGGGACGAACGCCGGCGCGGGCGGGAACCTCGGGCTCGGCGCGAATCTCGCCCGCAGCGATGTCGCCCGCGGGAGACGCCTGCTGCGCTTGGGCGAACGCGCCGGGGAGCGCGAGCGCGGCGAACGCGCATGCCACGCGGAATGTGTGGTGCATTGCCGTTCCCATTTCGTGATTCTGAACCGACAAGGTGCGGGCGCGGCATGCATTTACCAGGCGCGCGAGCTATCCGAGCGGACCATGGATCATCGGCACAGGGTCGGTGCGGCGGCGAAAACCTGCCGCTCGATGGACTTTGTGACGGCGATCCCGTTCACCGTGTAGCTGAGGGTCCCGGAAGCGCCGTTGGCGAAGGAGGCGCGCATCGTTCCCACCGTCTGCACGTCGATCGGCGTCCACGGCGTGGTGTTGAAAGCGGGGCCGGTGGTGCGGTAGAGATCGCCGGAGAAGGAGCCATCGGCTTGCCGGGTGATGGTCGCGGTGAGCCACATGTCGCGATTGTCGGCTCCGTAGGTGAAGAGCGTTGCGAAGATCGTGTTGCCCTGGTGCGCGAAGTTGATCCCCCATCCCGACTCGGAGGAATTCCACCACAGGTCCTGGTAGTTGGTCGCCGAGGCGCGCGATCCGGTCGTGGACGAGCACTCCGGCGAGGCTCCCGCGAACACCTGGCGCTGGATCGTCTTCGTGACCGCGGTGCCGTTCACCGAATAGACGAGCGTGCCCGTCGTGGCGCCGAAGGTGATCGTCATGGTGCCCACCTGGGTCGGCGTGGTCGCGGTCCAGGGCGAAGCGTTGAACGCCGGGCCGACGGTGCGATAGAGCGGTCCGGTGTACGAGCCGTTGGACTGCCGGGTCACCGTCGCGACGAGCCAGAGCCCGGCGCGGTCCGCAGCGTAGGTGAAGAGCGAGGCGAAGAGCGTGTCGGATTGGTGGTTCACGTTGATGCCCCAGCCCGACTCCGCCGGATTCCACCAGATGTCGGTGTAGTTCGGCGCCGTGGTCCCCGCGATGAACGAGGTCGCGAGCGTGTAGGGGCCGGTCTGCCCGTCGAAGCCGCTCACCTTGAGGTAGCGCACGCCCGGCGCGGAGATCGTCGCCGTGAGGCCGAAATTCGTGTCCGGCGGATCGGCATCGTCGTTCTCGTCGATGAGCGTCGTGCCGTCGGCCTGGTAGAGAGCGCCCATGGTGTCCGTGGTGCCTGTGGAATTCACATGGAACGTGCCCGCGCCGGTGAAAGTGAGGCGGAACCAGTCCTGGTCGTTCAGCACCCCGAGCATCCCCGCGCGCGTGCCGTTGATGGCGAGGTCGCTCGCCGTGGCGGCGGAATCGCCGAAGTCGTCGGGAAGGAGATAGCTCGAGCGCAGGCCGTAGCGCCCGGTCGCGCCGTTCACGCCGGTCACACGGACGTAGTAGGTGCCCGGCGTCATGGCGCGCACCATGCGGAAATTGCGGTCGGTATCGGAGACGTCGTCGTTGCTTGCGAGGACCGTGCTGGCGTCGGCCGCGTACATCTCGGCCTTCACGTCGACGCCCGCGCCCTCCGCCGGATCGAAGGACGCGACCGTCCACTGGCCGCCCGCGGCGATCACGAACCGGAACCAGTCCGCGTCCGCGTCGCTGTTGATGTTGGCGACGAATTTCGCGTTGACGTCGACCGCGCCCGCGCCCGTGGGAGCGTCGCCGTAGTCATCGACGGGATTGGGCCCGCCGAGGAAGGTCTTCACCAGGGGATAGGTCACGTTGAAGTTCGAGTACGAGGCGTACACGTTGCCGCCGCACGTGTTCGTGTCGGGACTGCCGAAGAGCGTGCCGTGGAAGACTCCCGGTGCGGTGATGAGCGGCGAGCCGCTGCTGCCGCCCTCGACGATGCCCTGGGTGAACTTCACGCTGTTGAAGAGCTCGGCGAAGGTCACGTGGGTCGCCGAGTTGCTCACGCGCGCGAGCCCCAGGAAAACTCCGGACGAGTAGCGTTGCCATGAGCCGTCCGGGTGGTGGATGCCGAAGACCGGCTGGTTCGCGGCGAGATTGGCGGGATCCCAGCCCAGGAAGAAGGCATTGCCGGGAACGACGCTATTCAGGCGCAGCAAGGCGAAATCGGAATCGAAGTCCGCCACCAGCAGAACGGCGCCCTGGTTCAGGCGCGTCGGGCTCTGCGGCGCGAAGCTGTTGCAGACGGTGTCGGCGTAGAAGAACCAGGTCTCGAGTGACGCGGCGGCCGCCTGCGACGAGATGCAGTGGTTGGCGGTGGCGAAGAGCGGCGTGAGCGAGTTGGCGCGGTCGTTGAGGAGCGAGCCCGTGCAGACGAACGTGCCGCCGCCCTTGCTGAACACCATCTTCGCCACCGCCTTGCTGTCGGCCGCGACGTTGGCATCGGCGATGCACGCGACGTCCACGTGACAGGTGAAGCTGAGGGCCTTGGGGCGCAGGGGCTCGAGCGGGCGCTGGAAGAGGTGGGAGACGTCGAACACGGCGAAGCGCAGCTCCCGCGCGTCGAGCGCCCGCGGGCTCCACAGCTCGACAACCTGCTCTTCGCCCACGCTGGTCGCGGTCCAATGCTCGATCGGCATCGCGCCGCGCGCAAGCTTGATGAGATCGGCGCCGCTGGTGAGCGCGATCGCCTCGAGAGCGCCGCCGGCGCCGGGTTGGGCGACGCGCAGCTCGAGCTCGCGCGGCAGCGCCTCGAAGCGAAGGCCCGCGCGCAACGCCGCGGCTCCCGGGGAAACCACCCTGAACTGCGCGGCGAATCCGCCCGCGGCCGCCTGCCACTCGAGGCGCGCCGCATCGATGCGCGGCTCGGCCTCGACGTCGTCGCGGCGCGACACGCCGATCTGGTTGGGTTCGAGAGTGCCCTCCATGCTCTTCGCCTTCGCGCTCGCCATCGGCGCGAGCTGCAGGCGTACGGCGCCGATGCCGGGGGCTTTCATGGCGGGCGCCGCGCCTTCCTTCGCGGCCGCGCCTGCCGGCTTCGCGATACCCTGGATCGCGGTATCCGCACCGGCGCAAAGCGCAGCGCTTGCCGCGAGCGCGGCAAACCATTGGATCCTCATGCTGCTCCCCTTCGATGGCGCGAATCCCGGCACGAAATCGTACAGGACGGGTGCATCGCGCGAATGCGCCCTACTTTTGCTTCCGCAGCCGCGCCCGCTTCTCGCGCGCGGCCTCGTCGGTGATTTCGCGCGGCGTCTTCGGCGCGGGCGCAACGCTGCCTTCGGCGGCGCTCTCGATGAGACCCCGCAGCCGGGCAGCGCGCCGGTTTTGCGCGGGGGTGGGCTTGGGTTCCTTCGGCATGGCCTATTTTCGACGGCTCACCGCGGCGATGGTTTCACGCAGGCTCTTCGCCCGCTGCGGGAACGCGGGAAGCGCTCCACTCGCATCCTGCGCGCGCCGTGCCATGGACGCCAGCCGCGACTTCGCCGTGCCCCCAGCGAGCGGCGCCGGGCGGCCCGTGGCGCGTGCGCGCGCCACCTCCGTAAAGCGGTCGAGCGCCTCGCGCAGGTTGCCGTTCCTCGCCTTGAAGCCCGCGAGCCGCGTGTCGGAGGGCTTCGCGCCGAAATACGTGCGCTGCCACCACTCGCGCTTTTCGGAGTTGTACCAGCTGAGGTAGCCGCCGGGCAGCACCTGCTTGGGCTCCGTGATCGACTCTGTGAAGCTGTAGCGCACGCCCTCGCTCTTCTTCGGGTCGAAGAAATGCGGCGTGTAGAAGTCGCTCACGGTGATGCCGTTCACGTGGTACGAGTACTTCTCCGCCTCGCTCGGATCGCACACCTCCAGCAGGAAGCGCACGCGGCCCTGGCCCTTCACTGGCGACTGGCCGGCGACCATGCGCCGACCGAACGGGTCCACCAGCATCTCGAGCACCTCGTGGCTCGCGGTGAGGGTCCAGCCACGCGAGTACTCCACCAGGGAGAAGGGCTGGCCGTTCTCGTCCTCGTGATAGCCGGCCGCGCTCGGGTCGCCGATGTCGTCCTTCAGGATGACGGGCCAGTAGTCGAGCGGCAGGTCCTCGAGCTTCTGGAACGCGGTCACGGTGGACTCGATCTGCCAGATGGGGCCCAGGTCGCGCGTGGCCTGCTTCTGGAGCGCCGCGGCGACCGCGGAGAGCTCGCGCATGGTGACCTTCGATTGCTCGGTGACGAGGGCGACGTGACGTGTGAGCATCGGGCTCTCCTTTCGGCCAGGGTGAGCGCTCGATCGTGCGCCTTGCCCGGTGGCCACGAACCACCCGCGTAGGTGGGAGGCGACCTAGCGCGACGCGGCGGCGACGATTTCCTCGTCCGAGAGCGTGCGTGCGTAGATCTTCAGCTCGTCGATCATGCCGCGGTATGCGCCGTTCCTCTCGTAGAGGGTGCCCAGGCGCAGCTTGCGAATGTCGGCGAAGCCCGGCGCCGACCCGAAGGGGAGCGCGCGCGCCACCAGGTGGCCGTTCACGTAGAGGCGGACGCGGTCGAAGAGGAAGCGGTCGTAGACCACGGCGACGTGGGTCCAGCGCTCGGCGGCGATCTTCACCGAGCCGGCCGTCGCGACCCGCACCTCTCCCAGGCGCGCCACCGGCCGGAACACGTAGTAGTCGGCGCGCAGGTTCCTTTCCTTCTCGCGCTCGCGCGGCACGGCGAGCTCCATCGAGAAGGAAATCTGCTGCAGCTCGGGATGGCCCTTGTACTCGCGTTCCACCTCGACCGTGGCGACGGTCTGGAAGCGGCTGCCTTTCACGTAGGGGTTCACCCAGCTCTCGCGCTTCATCCAGAATTCCAGCGTAAGGCCGTGGCCCGTGTCGAAGCCGCGTGGCGCCTCGACCTCGAGCCAGTCGCCGCTGCCGCCCACGAAGAGCCCGCTTCCCTGCTTGCCCGCGCGCGCCATGACCTCGTCGCCTTCGGCGTGCGCGAGATAGTCGTCGCCGGGAAAGCGCCGGTCGAAGGAGAGGTACATGATCGGGGGCAGCGGCGGCGCCGCCTTGGAGTACCACTCGATCGCCACCCACGCGAGGATGCCGGCGATGGGCGCGGCCACGGCCACGATCGCGGGGCGCCCGAGCGCGGGAAGCGCGTTGCCGAAGATCGATATCGCGTAGACCAGGCTCAGCGCCGCCGCGACGCCGGTCACCGCGTAGAAGAAAAGGCTCTTCACCCAGTCGTCGAGCTCGGCCGGCAGCGACAAGGGGAGGTCCAGCGCGAGGCCCTCGGGCCCGATGGCCACCATGAGCCACACGTTCGCGAGGGCGAAGAGCACCAGCGCGGCGCAGACCGCGAGATTCACGTAGAGGTTTTTTGGAAGGATGCCGCCCTCGGCGATCGCGTGCTTCAACGGCAGCGCGCCGCTCAGCATGAAGGAGAGCGCCACGGCGGCGACCACCCAGCGCGGCGCGCGGAAGCTCGATTCGTCGCCGAAGAAGGCGAACCCCAGAAGGCTCAAGCCGACCAGGAACACGGCCCCCCCAATCGTGAGGTCGCGGAAGACGCTCGGGCTCATCTACTCACGCGCTCGGCTCCGTCATGCCCTTGCGGGGACCTCACGGCCCCACCTGCGCGATCCGGGCGATGCCCGCAGCGTAGACGAAAAGGCGCGGGCGCGGATTCGCGGGGGGCGGTGTATTTTTCGCGGCTCTCGAGGATCTTCATCCCCGTATCGTAACCGCGCGGGCGTTCAGGGGTCCGAGCTCAGCGCCTCGATGATCGGGCACCGACCTTTCGGCGCCCTGCGCGACTTGTCGATCAGGGACTTCAGCTTCCTGCGCATGGCCGTGAGCTGGGCGATGTGCAGCTCGAGGCTCGCGTGCTTCTTCTCCGCGATGAGGCGCGTGGCCTTCGGGTTGCGGCAATCGGAGAGATCCATGAGGCCCTTCACCTCGGCGAGCGAGAATCCGAGCTGCTGCGCGCGGCGGATGAACGCGATCTGTTGCATCACGGCCGGGGAATAGCGCCGGTGGCCGCCCGGGGGCTTGTTCGGCTCGCCGATGAGGCCCCGGCGTTGGTAGTAGCGGATCGTCTCGACGTTCACGCCCGCCGCTTTCGCCAGCCGCCCGATGGTGACGCCTTCCTGCACCGGCCCTCACTCCTTAGGATTTTTTCACGCGAGACCCCAGTCAGGATATAAGCCGTACCAAGGTACGTTGTCCATGGCGGCGCATCGTTCCCTTGGCCCATTCGCGGATGGCTCGCTCGGGGGATGGCGTGGCGCCCAGGAACGACCGTTGCCTCGACCGCTCACGGCAATTCTTTCCAGTCGCGGCAATCGGCGTTCGCGCAAACCCGCTAGAATGCCGTACCGCACTACGGGATTGCATCAAGACCATGGGCGACCGGAAACGCGAGGCGGCGATCGACAACAGCTTCCGCGGCAACGATCCTCGTACCATCGAGATCGAGAGCGCCGCCGAGCTCGCCTTCTGGTGCAAGGCCCTGCTCACCACCGAAGACAAGCTCGTTGCCGCCGTGCAGGCGGTGGGGCCCTCGGCGCAGAAAGTGAAGGAATACCTGCAGGCCGGCCGGGCCGGGTAGCGCGCGCGGCCCGGCGCTAGTAGCGGGAGCCTTCGTCGTGCATGTAGCGCCTCACGTCGTCGAAGCTCACGCGTCCCGCGCGCCGCTCGTCGATCGCCTCGAAATTGCGCACCACATAGCCCAGGCCCGCGGCGCGCGCCTCATCGAGCGTGAGGAAGCCTTTCCCGTCCGTGTCCGCCGCGTCGAAGCCCTGGCGGATCTTGCGCTCCACCTGCAGACGCAGCGCCTCGCCCTCGGTGGCGGGCGCGGGCTTCGCCTTGCGCAGCTGCGGCGGGACCTGCAGGCGCGGCAGCGGCCCATCCATCACCGCGGGCGGCATCGCCGCGGCGTCGGGCGGGCGCGTCTCGAACGCCGCGCTGGCGGGCACGCCGGGAATCGAGACCTTCGCCGCCGCGATGGCCGACTGGTAGAACTGCGCGAGGTCGGCCCTCTGCTGCACCCGCGCCGCGTCGTCCAGGTAGGTCATGTGCCCGCCGCTGTAGAAGCGGACCGTGATGTTGGGATTGGCGCCGAGGCGCGCGAGGTCCATCTCGGTCGTATAGAAGGGCGTCACCAGGTCGTGGTAGCCGTTGGCCGAGAACACCTTGAGCTTCGGATTGTGCGCGAACGCCGCGGCGAGATCGGGAACGGTGTCGGGGAGCTGCGCGCCGTCGTGCGTGAAATTCCAGTTGCGGATCGTGGAGTTGGCGAGGAGCACGTAATTCGACGGCGTCGTGTAGCGAAGGTCGTTGGCGAGGTACTGCGTGATGGCCTGCGCAAAGGACGGCGTGATGAAGGTGCTCGACGGATCCTGCTCCGCCGCGAGCGGCGAGCCCGCGGGCACGTTCACGCGCGCGTCGTAATAGCCGATCACCGTGTCCGCGACGAGGTTGTCGTGGTATGTGCCCGGGTCCATGTTGGGCTTCGCCTGCCAGCGCGATGCCGGCATGCCCGTGGTGTTGGCGAGCTGCGCGAGCAATCCCGCGTCGAGAGGCGCGGCCATGGACATGAAGCGGCGCACCGCCGGGTCGTACTGCGTGCTCGCGAGGGTGCGCGCCTGCGCGACGAAGGCGGGAAGGTTCGCGGGCGCGGGGTTGGGTAGGTCGAGGTTGTACCACGCGCCCACGGACGCGTACGTCGGGACGTAGCCCGTGCACGGGACGAGCGGCGTCGCGGTGATTCCGCAGTTGCTGTTGTAGTTGAGCGCGGACGACTGCAGCACGATACCTTTCAGCGCGACGCCGGCGCTCTCCAGGAGGTTGGCGAGCACGGCGCTTCGCGTCGTGCCGTACGACTCGCCGAAGAGGAACTTGGGCGATTGCGCCCGGCCGTTGAGCGCCACGTAGCGCATCACGAAGTCGCGGAACACCGCCGCGTCGGCGTCCACGCCGAAGAACGATGCGTTGGTATTGGGGGCGATCGCCTCCGAGAAGCCGGCGCCGATCGCATCCACGAAGACCAGATCGCTCACGTCGAGGAGGCTTTCCGCGTTGTCCACCAGCGCAAAGGGCGTGGGCACGCTGGTGGACGGCGCGCCGGCGGCGAGCCGCCGGGGACCGAAGGAGCCCAGGTGCAGCCACACCGTCGCCGAGCCGGGGCCGCCGTTGTAGAAGAACGTGACCGGCCGCGTGGCCGGGTCGCGCCCGTCCGCCGTGTACGCGACGTAGAAGAACGAGGCCTCGGGCGCGCCGCTGCCGGGCGAGCGCGCCGTCATGTGGCCCGCGGTGGCGGTGTAGTTGAGCGTGATGCCGCCGAGCACGATCTGGTGGCGCGAGACGGCGGTGATCTCGTCGGCGCTCGCGAGCGACGCGAGAGGGTTGCTCGCATAGGTGACGGGATCGGTGAACGCCGCCGGCGGCGCGGGCGTGCCGCTCGAACCGCCCCCGCCTCCCCCACCGCACGCGCCGACGAGCAGCACCACGCCCAATGTTACCAATCGTTGCATGATCAACCTTTCGCGCTGGATGGCGTAACTCTAGCGCGGAATGCGCCCTCGGATCACGAGCTCGACCCCGAACGGGCCGGCGGCGCGAGCATGCCGCGCGGAAGACGTCGGCGAAAGGCTCGAGCGTGTCGAGCGGGCGCTGCGATCCCGGCAGGCGGCGGGCTGTGACAGAATCGTGCGCGCCACGTCCCCATTTCCCCCGGAGGCTCCATGAAGCGCTGGCTCGCCGCACTTTTCATCATGTCCGCATCGTCTTCGTTCGCCCAGCAAGTCCCGGTGATCGAGTTCGAGTCCGTGCCCGACCCCATCAAGCTCCCGAAGGACATGCACCTGGGCGAAGTGACCGGGGTGGCGGTGAACTCGAAGGGCAACATCTACGTCTTCTCGCGCGGCAACACGACCGGGCCTGCCTATGCCGCGGCCGCCGCACAGCTGCTGGAATTCGCGCCCGACGGGCGCTTCCTGCGCGAGATCGGCAAGAACCTGTACGCGTGGTCGTTCGCTCATTCGGTGCGCGTCGACAAGGACGACAACATCTGGGCCGTCGACAAGGGCTCGGACATGGTGGTGAAGTTCAATCCCGAAGGCCGGGTGGTGATGGTGTTCGGGCGCAAGCAGGAAGCCTCCGACGAGGAGACGGGGCCCGTGAAGCATCCGAAGCCGCCGCTTCCGGCGGAGGACGGGCGCTTCCGCCAGGTGACCGACGTCACCTGGGATCCACAGGGCAATATCTACATCAGCGACGGCTACATCAACTCCCGCGTCGCGAAGGCCGACAAGAACGGCAACTGGCTGAAGTCGTGGGGCGAGCGCGGCACGGAGCCGGGGCAGTTCAACACGCCGCACAACATCGCCGCCGACGCGCACGGCAACATCTACGTGGCCGACCGCTTCAACCGGCGCATCCAGGTGTTCGACAGCGACGGGAAGTTCCTGCGCTCCATGACGATCGACGTGCCCTTCGATCCGGCCGCGCGCCCGGCGATCGGCAACAAGCCCGATCCCAACGCTCGCCAGGGCACGTTCGCGCCGGGCGCCCCCTGGACGCTTTGCATCACGCCGGGACCGAACCCGGTGCTCTTCACGTCCGACGCCTATCCCGGACGCCTCTACAAGCTGAGCCTGGACGGCAAGGTGCTCGGCGTGCTCGGCGAATCCGGCAAGCAATCGAAGCAATTCGGCTGGATCCACGAGATCGCGTGCCCTTCGGAGCACGTGGTCTTCGTCGCGGAGCTCCTCAACTGGCGGGTGCAGAAGCTCCTGCTGAAGTGACCTTCTTGGGTGAACCGCGTCAGCCGACGATGGCGACGCGCGTGACGTTGGTGATGTCGTAGTCCGTCGTCGCCTTGGCCCAGATCTGCGCGATCAGCTGGCGGCAGCCGTGCGGGCATTGGGTGCCGGGTTCCATGTACCAGTAGCCCGTGCCGTTGCCCGCCGACGGCCCCCAGAACGGCTTGGGCACGGTGCACGTGCGGCATTTGTCGGAGCGCACCTTGGCGAACTCGCGCACGAGGTGGTCGTAGAGGTCCTGCGCGGAAATGGGGCTCGGCATGTCTCGTCCTTCCGAGTCGGCCGCCACGGCGAAAAGCCATGACGAGGCTGACCGGCACTCCCAGTATGCGCCCGCGCCACGGCGAAGGGTTATCGCGCGTTTTCCATCTGCACCTGAAGCTGCGCGATGAGCACGTCCACGAGGTCGTTGCCGCCCGACGGCAGGCGGTAGTTGCGCAGGAACGCGACGAACTCGGGCGTGTCGAGCGAACGGTCGCCCGACCGGATGAAGATTTCCGCGACGGCGCGCTGCACGCCCGGCAGGGAGGCCCGCCTGTAGAGGCGCGAGAGCTCGTCCAGCACCTCGCGATCGCCGATGCGATGGCGCGCCAGCGTCTCCAACGCGCGCACCTGGGCGCTCGAGCCGGGCATCTTCGCGATGGTGAGCGCGGCGCCGCGCAGCTCGTCCTCGGCGACGATCGGCTGGTGGCGCAGGTACGCCTGGGCGACGCGAACGTCCTCTTCGTGCGGGCTCGCGAGGGCCTTCAGCACTTGCGCGCGCGCATCGGTGCTGCCCAGGCACGCACGCGCCGCGTCGCGCAGCGTGCGCGTCGCGCCCGGGCCCGAGGCCATCACCTGGCGCAGCTCCACGTCCAGGGCGTGATCCTTGTTGAGAGTGCAGATTAGATCGACGTCTCCGTAGCTCGCGGAGCCCGAAGCGAGCACGTCGGCGATCGTGCGCCCGAGCTCCGCGCGTTGCTCGTCGGCGGTGAGCCAGCCGACCGAGCGCGCGAGCGCGACCATGCGCACGCGCAGCGCCGCGTCCTCGGTGTCGCGCAGCATCCCGAGGTAGCGGGAGCGCGTGCCCCGGTCGCGGGCGAGAGCGCCGAGCGCGCTCACGTAGGAAGGATCCTCGCGCTCGCCTTCGCTCAGGGACTCGAAGAAACGCTCGATGCGGTCGAAGGACATGCGCAACTCGGCCCCGCCGCCGCGCATCGTCGCGTGTATCGGCCCGAGCTTTTCCGCGGGCGTGAGCCGATCGTCGTAGTAGCGGCACGCCTGCGCCCGGAAATCCGCGTTCGGATCGGAATCGTCGAGGCCCGCGGCCACCGTCATGCTGGCCGGCCCGAAGAGCTTGAGGAGCGCCTCGCTCGGGCGAGCGCTCCCCACGTCCGCAGCGCCTCCCGCCTCGAAGTAGCGCTCGAGCATGGGTCCGGCGACGCGCCCATAGGGCGCGAGCGACTGGAAGCCGTAGATCACCGGCACGTTCCAGAAGATGCGCCGCATGAGGTCGCGGCTCGCCTCGCCGTGCCTTTCGCTCAGGGCGCGCGCCGCCGCCTCGGCCTCCACGCGCGTGCGCCCGGAGCGAAGCAGCCTGCGGATCACTTCCGGCATGGCGCTTTTCACGGGCTCGGGCTTGAGCGTATCGCAGCCGAAGAGGTAGACCTCCTTCAGCCCGGAGAAGAGCCCCGGGCACGAGGCGCTGCATTGCGCCCGCTCCATCTCGTCCACCGGCAGGGACTCGTTCACCTCGAAGCTCGACGAGTAGAACTCGGTGCCGGCGAAGTGCCCGGAGACGATGAGCACGTCGCAGCGCACCTTCTGCCGGCACGCCGAGGCGAGCCAGTCGGGGCGGCCGCGCTCCACCAGCTCCACGAAGCGGAACTTGTCCTCCGGCAGGTAGCGGCGGAACGTCTCGCGCTCGTCGGGCGAATTGACGGTGACGGTGCAGACCGTGCTCATTTCGGCGCGCGCGGGCGCGGCGACGGCGAGGAATGCTGCGGCGAGGACGAGCGCGATGCGGATCATCGATCGATTGTAGTCCGGGAGGACCATGGATTTAGAACGCTTAAGCCCGCTGAAGGACGGCGCGCGCCGCGCGGAGGGAAACTGGTTTCGCGAACCCTAAGGAGCCACGCAATGGACAACGAGATCCGCATCCTCCTGGTTGACGACAACCTCCTCGACGTCGAACGCACGCTCGAGGCGCTGCGCCGGCATCGCCTCGGCGGCGCGGTGCGCGTCGCACGCGGCGGGCAGGAAGCGCTCGACTACCTCTTCGCACGCGGGCAATTCGGCATGCGCCGGCGCTTTCCGCTGCCCGACGCGATCCTCCTGGACCTCAACATGCCCAGGCCCGACGGCTACGAGGTGCTCGCGCAAGTCCGCGCGGCCGATGCGCTTCGCCGCATTCCGGTGTCGCGATGTGCTCGACCGAGGAGGAAGGCGAACGCGCCGTCAACGGCGAGCCGCGCGCCAACCGCTACGTGCTGAAGCCCGTGACCTTCGAGTGCTTCTCGGATCTTTCGCGGCAGATCGGGAACTGGACGCTGCGCCTGGACCTTCCCGCGCGCTACGCCGCGAGCAGCCCCGAGTGCACCGCGAGCCCGCCGTGCTCGCGCATGGCGTGGAACTCGATCTTCGGCCAGATCTCGCGCGCGGCCTTGAGCTCGAGCTGATGGTTGTAGAGGACCGCGGGCGCGTCGACCACATCGTAGGCGACGCGGTAGGCGTTGGCCTCGATGAAGCGGTCCAGCTCCGCGGGGTCCGCCGCGGTCACCCAGCGGGCGAGCTTGTAGTTGCTCGGGCGCATGCGCGCCGCGGCGGCGTACTCGTGCTCGAGGCGATGCGCCACGACGTCCAGCTGCAGCTGGCCCACGGCGCCCAAGAGGAGCGGCCCTCCCTGGTGCGGGCGAAACACCTGGATCGCGCCCTCCTCGCCCAGTTGCTGCAGCCCGGTGCGCAGCTGCTTGTTGCGCATCGGATCGGCGACTTCCACGGTGTGGAAGATCTCCGGCGCGAAGAAGGGCAGCCCGGTGAACTGCAGCGTCTCGCCTTCCGTCAGCGTGTCGCCCAGCTGGAGCACACCGCGGTTGGGAAGCCCCACGATGTCCCCGGGGTAGGCGTCCTCGAGGATCTCGCGGCGCTGAGACAGGAACGAGACCGCGCTCGCCGTCTTCACGTCCTTGCCGGTGCGCACGAGCTTCACCTTCATGCCGCGCTCGAACCTTCCCGAGGCGACGCGCACGAAGGCCACGCGGTCGCGGTGCGCGGGGTCCATGTTCGCCTGGATCTTGAAGACGACGCCGGTGAATTTTTCCTCGGTGGGCTCGACCACGCGCTGCACCGCCGGCTTCGGGCCCGGCGCGGGCGCGAGGTCGATCAGCGCGTCGAGCACTTCCTTCACGCCGAAATTGTTGATGGCCGAGCCGAAGAAGACCGGCGTCTGCCTGCCCGCGAGGAATTCCTCGCGGTGGAACTCGTGCGAGGCGCCCTCGAGAAGCTCGATCTCGCCGCGCGCATGGGTGAATTCCCCGCCGAAGCGATCCGCGTTGTCCGGGTTGTCGATGCCCGAGATGATCTCCTCGTCGTCCTGGCGGCGGTCCTCGCCCGCCTTGAAGACGCGCATCTGGTCGGCTCGGATGTCGAACACGCCGCCGAAGCGCTTGCCCATGCCCACGGGCCACGTGAAGGGGACCGTGGGGATCTTGAGGATGCGCTCGATCTCGTCCAGGAGCGCGAGCGGCTCCTTGCCTTCGCGGTCGAGCTTGTTGATGAAGGTGATGATCGGCGTATTGCGCGCGCGGCAGACCTCGAGGAGGCGAATGGTCTGCGCCTCGACGCCGTTCACTGCGTCGATCACCATCAGCGCCGCGTCCACCGCGGTCAGCACGCGATAGGTGTCCTCGGAGAAGTCCTGGTGGCCCGGCGTATCGAGGAGGTTGATCACGTGACCGCGATATTCCATCTGCATGACGGAGCTCGCCACCGAGATGCCGCGCTGCTTCTCGATCTCCATCCAGTCGCTCGTGGCGTGGCGCGTCGCCTTGCGCGCCTTCACGCTTCCGGCGATGTGGATCGCGCCCGCGAAGAGGAGCAGCTTCTCGGTGAGGGTGGTCTTGCCCGCGTCGGGGTGGGAGATGATCGCGAAAGTGCGGCGCCGCGCGGTCTCGCGCGCGATCGGAGAATCGGAATTCATGCGCCGATTTTACGCTACCGACGCCGCTATCCCTCGCCGGCGAGGCCCGTCGCACGGCGGGGAGCGCCGCGCACGACGAGCTCGCGGGAATCAGAGCGGACGGATCTCCACCTTGCGGAACTTGATCGCGCCCATCGCGTGCTGAGCTACGAATAGGTCAGCCGCGGCGGGTGCAATGTCCGCTACCGAATATCAGAGGCCCGTGGGCTCGGCGGCCGCCAGGAAGCGCCGTCGTCGCCCCAGATCCGCAGGTGATCGTGCATCCCGCGGTCGCGCCGGTTGTCGGCGTAGTAGTCACCGCGGTAGGCATAGCGGCTGCGGTCGGCGCCATAGCGGCGATTGTGCCCGTAGCGCGCGACGTTGCGCACCGACTCGATGCGATGGTTCAGCACGCGCTCGAGCGTCGGGTAATCGCCGCGCGCGATGACCACGCAGTCGCCCTTGAATTCGGGCTGCGTGCAAAGCTGCCAGCGCCCGGTACGCACCTCGATGCTGGAGATCTGGTCCTGGAAGCCGGTGGCGGACAGGTCGGCGGCGTCGCGATGCAGCGCAAGGCCTTCCCCGGTGAAGTTGGGCTGCTTGTAGACGCGTAGCTCAGCGGCGCCGGCCGCGCCTGCGAGGAATGCGCCGGCAGCCACGGCGGTGCAGAGCATCATGGGTCGCAAACGGTTCGTCGTCATGGGCTTTCTCCTGCGATGGCTTCATTGGACCCGATCACGGGCGCGCCGTTCGAGCGCCGATCGGAGGATGGCGCGATGGCCACGGCCCTGTCGGCCTTCGCCGACGCGCCCTCGATGTGATACCTTGAACTATATCGTGGCACGATATTTAACGCGCACGTCATGAGCCCTTCCCGACCACCCCGCGGGGCCGCATCCCCGTCCCTTGCGGTCGCGCTCGTCGCGCTGGTGCTCGCGCTCGCCGCGGGCGCCTATTTCCTCTGGCGCTATCTGTCGCAGCCCCCGCAGCTGCCCCCCCCTGCCGCCGCGACCCCCGCCGCTCCGGCGCCTCGCACGGGACCGATGCATCCGATGCCCGAGAAGGCCGCGGCGCCCAAGCCGCTGCCGCGCCTCGCCGAAAGCGACGCGACCATGCTCGAGGCCCTTCGCGACGCGATCGGCACCAGCGCCTTGGCCTTCGTCTTTCCCGAGGACCTGATCCGGCACATCGTCGTCACGATCGACAACCTGCCGCGCGAGCACTTCTCGCTGCGCCTGTCGCCGGTGCGTCCCGTAGGCGGGCGCTTCAAGGTTGAGGGGCGCGACGAGACGCTCGCCATCGCGCCGGACAATTCCAGGCGATACGCGGCATATGTCGGTGCGTTCGAGAACCTCGACGCTGCGCGCGTGACCGCGCTCTATGCCCGCCTCTATCCGCTCTTCCAGCAGGCGTACATGGAGCTGGGCTTTCCCACCGGGTACTTCAACGACCGCCTCATCGAGGTGATCGACCACATGCTCGCGGCGCCTGCCGCCCGTGAGCAGGCGAAGCTCGTGGTGCCCCACGTGCTCTTCGAGTACGCCGATCCCGAGCTCGAGTCGCTCTCGGCGGGCCAGAAGCTGCTGATGCGCATCGGCGCCGACAACGAGGCGCGCGTGAAAGCCAAGCTGCGGCAATTCCGCGGCGAGCTGATCGCGCTCTCGCCTCCCCCGGGCGAGGTCAAGCCCGGGCGATAGGACGCCGCCCGCATCGTCGGGACGGCGGCATCGCCACCTGCCATCGCAGCTCCTGCTGCTCGAGCCGCGCGAGCTGTGCGCTGCCGCACCGACACCGGCGCGCGCCCGGGTTAACCTCGCGATCGCCACTACTACGGGAGACGCACGATGATGAAGCAGCCGCAGGCCGACACCACCAAGGAAAAGTTGCTTGACGAGTTCGACAGCGTCATCGCCGAGACGGAACGGCTTCTCAAATCCGTGGCCACGTCGGCGACCGACAAGACGGCCAGCTGGCGCGCCTCCGTCGAGGGAAACCTCGCGGCCGCGGGCGAGCGCCTCGCAAGGTTACGCGAGCGGTCGATGAAGCAGGCGGGCGCCGCGGCCCATGCTACCGATCAGTTCGTGCAGGACAACCCTTGGCGCGTCGCCGGCGCCGCCGCCGCGCTTGGCGCGCTTGCGGGCGTCCTCGTGGGAATCCTCATCGCGCGCCGGTGATATCGCGATGGGCGCCGGCACGCCCGAGTCGCTGCGATTGAATGTGCGCGATCGTACAGACGGATCGATCGCCGCCCGGTACTCTCCAAGCTCACCAAGGAGTACCACATGAAGAACTTCAAGAGCCTCATTCCCGTCCTCGCGATCTTCGCCACCGCCGGCCTCATCGGCTGCGCCTCCACCTCCAGGTCCGAAGGCACGGGCGAATACGTCGACGACACCGTCATCACCGCCAAGGTGAAGACCGCCATCTTCGAGCAGCCCAACCTCAAGACCGCCGAGATCAACGTCGAGACGTTCAAGGGCGTGGTCCAGCTCTCCGGCTTCGTGAGCTCGCAAGAGAACGTGAACGTCGCGGTCGCCACCGCCAAGACCGTGAAGGGTGTGTCGTCCGTCAAGAACGACATGCGCGTCAAATGATCAGGACCGCGCTCGCAATCGCCGCGACGGCGATCGCCACCCAGGCCTCGGCCCAGGTCACCTTCTACGAGAACGACAGCTTCCAGGGCCGTTCCTTCACCACGCAGAAGTCGGTCGGCAACTTCGAGCGCTTCGGCTTCAACGATCGCGCCTCGTCCGTGGTCGTCTCGCGCGACCGCTGGGAAGTCTGCCAGGACGCGCGCTTCCAGGGCCGCTGCATCGTGCTTCGTCCCGGAAACTACCCGTCGCTCGCCGCCATGGGCCTGGACGATCGCATCTCGTCGGTTCGCAACGTGAGCCGGAACATGCATGTCGAGGACAACCGCTATGCACCGGCGCCCCTCG
The DNA here is from genome assembly GCA_038244725.1 of Burkholderiales bacterium. Lineage (GTDB taxonomy): Bacteria > Pseudomonadota > Gammaproteobacteria > Burkholderiales > Usitatibacteraceae > Usitatibacter. Next base: position 28,268 of record JBBRTF010000005.1, on the reverse strand, counting down.
TCACCTACGACGCACGCCGCCGCCACAACGAGCGTCTCTACGAGGCGAACGTGACCTCCGTGCGCGCGGTGATGGGTGAAGCCGAGCAACGCTGCTGGGTCGAGCGCGAGCAGGTGAGCCAGGATCGCGGCGACCGCAACGTGGGCGGCGCCATCGCCGGCGCGGTCATCGGCGGGATCCTCGGCCATCAGGTCGGCAACGGCCGAGGCAACGATCTCGCGACCGTGGGCGGCGCCATCGCCGGCGGCGCCATCGGTTCCAACGTGGGACGCGACGGCCACTCCACCGGCCACGACGTCCAGCGCTGCGAGACGGTAACGAGCCAGGCGCATCCCGCGTACTGGGACGTCACCTACAGCTTCCGCGGCCGCGAGCATCGCGCGCAACTCACGGCGCCTCCGGGTCAGACGGTCACCGTGAACGAGCGGGGCGAGCCACGCGCTTGAGCCTTGAGATGCAGCAAACGGCACGCGGCCCTTCGGGGCCGCTTTTCTTTTCTCTTTCCCCTTGCTAAACAAGAGTGTACGATATCCGGACAAAGGCGGAGCTTCCTCCGCGAAAAGATAAGTGAGGGATTCGATGAGATCGCTTAATACGATGAAGCTCATGAGCGCCGGAGTCGCGGCGATGGTCCTGGTTTCCGCGCCGGCAATCGCCCAAAGCGTAGGTGCGGCCCAGAGTTTCGCGATCCTGGGCGGAACGGGGGTGTCGGCCAACCCGCCCCTCAGCACGATAAACGGAGATGTCGGCATCGATCCGGCGGCAGCCACGTTCATCACCGGCTTTCCGGCGAACGCCACCATCCTTCCGCCATTCGCAAACCATGGCAACGACGCATTCTCCATCGCTGCCCGGGGCGCGACCACCACTCTGTTCAATTCTCCCTTTCTCGCGCCGGCCGGTGGCGTGGCGATCACGGCAAACCTGAGCACCGGCGGACCCACCGCCGACGGCCATTACACGCCCGGGAAATACGCGCTGGCTGTCGGCACCGCCATTATCCCGACGTCCATTACCCTCGACGGCGCGGGGATCTACGTTTTCTCGCTCAATAGCGACATCACGACCGCCGTTGGCTCGACGGTCATCCTGAACGGCGTCGATCCCTGCAGCGTTTTCTGGCGCGTCCCCACCCTGGCGACTCTCAATGGAGTCAACTTTCCAGGAACCGTTGTCGCGGGATCGGGGGTCCACCTGGGTACCGGCTCGGGCCTTACCGGCCGAGCCCTGGTCGCCGCCGCGGGTGACGTGACGCTGGCCGGCGGCAGCAACGTCGGGGGGTGCAGCGCCGCGGGTCCCGGGTTGGCTATCCCAACGGGCACCACCCAGGTTTCATCGGCCAACATAGCGCTCGGATCGACGGTGAGCGACACCATGGCTTTGAACGGTGGCCTCGGCGCCGCCGCCCCCACAGGGACGATCACCTTCAACCTGTTCGGTCCCAATGACGCGACTTGCGCTACGGCAGCGATCTTCACGTCGGTGGTGCCGGTCAGCGGCAACGGTTCCTATACTTCCGCGGCTTTCACGCCTCTGGTGACCGGCACCTATCGCTGGATCGCCAACTACAGCGGCGATGCCAACAACGCGCCGACGACAAACGTGTGCAACGGCGCGAACGAGAGCGTGCTGGTCGGGGCTGGCGGCGGAACCGGCATCCCGACACTCTCCGAATGGGCGATGGTGATGCTCGCATCGCTCCTCGCCCTGGCGGGTTTCGCAGCGATGCGCAGGCGCAACACCTAACCGTTGCGCTTCAGAGAAGAACGTACGAGGGGCGCGAAAGCGCCCCTCGTCATTTCACCCTGGTGGCTGACCACCTTGTTGCGTCGAAGAAACGCGAGCAGAGGCTGTCCAGCCCGGAGTTGAAACGCACCAGGGCGCAGTACCAGTAGCCGTCGGCCGGAAACTCGTGGGTGACCTGCGGGTAATCCACCACGATTTCCTCTTCATCGCCAAAGGTCGCGACGCAGTGCGGTCGTAGCGGCGCGTCGGATCGCGGCCCGCCCACTGGGTCCAGTACGCGAGCGGCAGGCCGACCCGCCCTTCTTGGGATTGTCGAGCACCTCGACGAGCCGCTGCGCGGAGTCTTCCTTCCACAGCGTCGTGAATCCCTCGCTTTACAAGGCGAGTCCGCGCGTGGCGGATGTCGGCAGCGCGACGGCGCTTTCGGCTGCCGCGGCAGCCGAAGTACGTCCCTGCGCCACGCGCGAAGGTCCGAGCGCAACGATGATCGCGTCGCCGAAAGTGGGCGGCGTCGTGACGATACCGGCGAGGTGCCCTTGCGAATCGATCACCGGGCTTCCGGTCGGGAAGGGGCCGGGCGCAGTGAGCTCGATCACGGCGCCTTTCGGATCCGCGATCACCTTCGCCCCGGTGACCCCGCCGCTCACCATCAACCGCGTGACGAATACCCGTGCCCGCCGCAAGTGGGGCTGGACCAGAATGCCGCTGTCGCCATATTGAACGGGCAACCCCTGCACTTTCCTCGGCGGCGGCGCGATGAGCGTCACCGCCAACACCACCGTCACGCTGAACGGCCCGGGAGTCTACGTGTTCAGGCCGGGCGGTGCGCTCAATACGCGCTCGCGGTCGGTGGAACGGTCTTGACCGATGCCGACACGATCACCGTGCCCACCTGCTCGTCACTTGCCGCTTTCAGCGCGACCGGGGTTCCCACGATCTCCGAATGGTCGCTGCTCCTGCTGGCGCTCGTTCTCGGAACCTCGGGATTCGTCGCGATGAGGAAGCGCTAGAGCTTGGCGCGGCGGACTCAGCAACGTCGCCCGAGAAGCGCAACCTGCGAGGTGATCAGGACGTCCTCGCGGAAGATTGCAGCCAGTCTGGCGGGCACAGGACGCTCGTCTTTGGTGGTGTAGACCCGCAAGATTTCGAAGCCGCCGCGCTCGACATGGTCCAGCAGTTCGGGGGCCGTAATGCGATTCAGCGTGGCGTAGGTGCCCCAAAGGGCTTCCAGCTCCTTCTTGTCGTGTGTCGAGGCTGCCAGCTTTTCATACAGCAGGTTCTGCTGGGTCAGCAGGTGCACCCATGGCTCCTGGAGCCGGCTCGCGAGGTGCGCGCCCTCGGCGGAGTAGAAGAGGGGCGCGATCTGGACCAGCAACAAGCCGTCCGGCTTGAGGCTTGACCTGATGAGGTCAAGCACACCGTCGACAAGGCGCTCGTCGACGTGCTCGAAGACGGACCAACTGTACGCGACATCGAAACGATCCGCGCTGTCATGCAGGAGACCCGGGGTGACCCGATGCAGCGCGAGGTTATCCGGCAGCTTGTCGAGCCCGATATGATGCTTGGCGAGCGGAAGGCAAAGCTCCGGGTCGGTTCCGATATCGACGCCAACCACACGCCGTGGCCGGTGACTCAAGGCGAGACCGAGCGCTGTGATCCCCGGGCCGCAGCCGAAATCGAGGATGTCGAGCCCGTCAAGCTTTCGGTGCACCTCGAGCCATTCGGAAAGTATCTTGGGCACCTCGGTGTAACGCGCGCGGAATCCGTCTTCGGACATCGAGCCGCTTGCGTCTTTCGCCCTTTCCGCGCCTTGTGGCGACGCCGCGATCTCGTCCACTCGCGCTGGAACCCATTTTCTGCCTGCCGCGGCCGCCTCCTCGAGCAACGCGCGCAATTCGCTCGGTGAACGCCAATCTCGACCGAACAGAAAGCGCGGAATCTCCCATTTCTGGCAACCCGGCTCCAGAAACCCTGCGCGGGTCGTCACCGCTGCCCTCAGCCCGAGCGGCCCGCCGTGGCAGGGGAAATACTCGTTCGCAAGGTATTCATTGGACTCGCCGTAGGGATAGGCGAAGAGCTCCAGCCCCGGATTCGGCGCGGCATCGCGCAGGTAATGCGCCGCCCTCGCAATCTCCTCGTCGGCGAGCTCCTTTGTACGGATGTTGGAAAACGTTCCTCTTGTCACTCCCGGTGGCGGCTGCCCGTCAAGCAGCTCGTGGTTGTGGTCCCAGCTATGGTTTGCGATGTGCATGAGTCCGCTGGAAATCGCATCGCGCCACCAGGAGTGCGTCCACCAGCCCCGCCCGATCAGGCACGCCGAATCCAATGTAGTACGAGCTTCCGGGGACGCCACGACGAAACTCGTGACGTTCAGCGCTTCCTGCCGCCCCGGGAATTCGGAGGCGAAATCGCGCAGGATATTGAGCACGCTTCTCTGTGCGCCAACGGTCGGATGGGGCAGATCCAGGGCATCGAAGTCGGCACCCTTGTCGCAGGTGAAGGCGACGAATTTTCCATTTAGCTCGCCTCCCCGATTCTCAAGCCATGCGTCCACGACCCATCGCAGGGGCACGACCTTGAAGCCCGCCTCGGTAACAAGCCGCAAGTCCGCCGCAATCGCCCTCAGGTCGTTCGATGCATAGTCGTTGCCGTGAATGCGCAGCGACTGGTACGCCAATATCGGGATCCTCACGAGGGGGCGGCGGGGGCGCCGTGAGCACCCCCCAACTCCCACTCAGCACGCAAGGCGACGGCTCAGGCTGTTTCCGCTTTGGCAGGAGATGCAGCAATCTGTGCACGTCTTCGAATTGTCGAGGTCGACGCCCCAGTAGTAGGTGACGCTGCGCCCACCGTAGCAGACAAGCGCGTTGTTGTTGCAGGTGAGGTTGTGGGCATAGACGCCGTTGTAGGCAGTGGTCGAATAATGCGTCGTGCTCGAGGGCCATACGAGATGGTTGGTCTCGTCATAGAACTTGTAGTCGATCGGGATGCCGTTGTTGCAGCCGTCAGTAATCGTGAACGTGATCACCGACGTAGTCGTTACCGGCGGCCCCCCGCCGCCGCCGCTCGCTATGTTGAGGTTCATGTCCCAACGGCCACCGGAATTCAACAATACCTTGTACGGGAAATGCCCGTCGACGAACCCGAACAGCGTGACCTGGCCGGCGCTGTCGAGCGGCACGGTCAAGGAGTAAGAGCCCGTGGGAGCGCACGAGAACTGGAAAACACCATTGGCGAGAATCAGGCCGCAGAGGGGCGACCCCACGTTGTTGTTCACCGAGCCGAAGATGTTCACGGACGCTTTGCGTACGGCATCGCCTTTGCTGCGGTTCGCCTTCAACATTTCAGAGTCCGGCGAGACGTTGAGGTGCGACTCCCGGGCAAGTTGCTCTTCGGTAAGGGCATTGCTGAACTGGACACCGGTGATTGGAGTGAACGGGAATACCGGGGTATTCGCGTTCGCACTGGAAATGAAGATGGCGCTGCAAGCGACTAGCAAGGTGGTGCGATTCATTGTCATTCTCTCCCTATGCGTTGGGGTCATCGAATGTTTTCCTTGTTTTCGCTGACCGCGGTGACCCGGCAGTCGCGAGAACAAGTTTTACCACCGCGCCCGGGGCCGCACAAGCCATTGGTGGCTCGCCGAGCGGGCGCCGCCCACCGACGGCTGGCCCGAACAATTGAGAATAGGGCGGTGCTAGCCCTTGTCGGCATAGCTCACGACCTTGTTCCTGCGCAGGAACGCGAGAAGCGCGAGGCCGAGCACGACCACGATCACGGCCCACGTGCCGCGCGTGAAGAATCGCTTTTCGACCTGGATGGAATTTTCCGCGACCTTCTGGCCGTCGGCGAACATCATGAAGTGGTAGGTGCCTTCCTCGAGGCCGTCGAGGTCGGTGTTGAATCGCACGAGGGCGCACATCCAGTAGCCGTCCGCGGGATATTCGCGCGCTCCCTGAGGATAGTCGGCCACGATCTCCTCGTGGTCGCCGTAGGTCACCACGCAGTGCGTGTCGTAAGCGCGCGCGGGGTCCCGGCCCGACCATTTCGTCCAGTAGGCGAGCGGCACGCCGACCTGTCCCTTCTTCGGGTTGTCGAGCACCTCCACCATCCGCAGCGCGCTGTCCTCCTTCCAGAGCGTGGCGAATCCCTCGCCCATGAGGATGGGAGCGCGCGTGGCGGGCGCCGGCAGGGTCACCGGCGCTGGCGGCGCGGTCGAAGCGTTGGTCGATGACGTCGTGGCAACCGCGGTGGCGGCGCCTCCCGAGCGGGCCTGCGCGATCCGTGACGACGCGAGCGCGACCGCGAGCCCCTCGCCGAATGCATGCGGGGTCGTCACGATGCCCACGAGCCTCGCCTGGGCGTCGATCACCGGCGTGCCCGTGGGAAACGGGCCCGGTGCCTTCAGCTCCAGCAGCGCGCCCTTCGCGTCGGCGATGGTCTTCAGTGCGCGAACCTCCTGCAGTTGGTTCGGGCGCGAACCCTCGGCCACCACCGCCTGGAGCTTCTCCGCCGGGCTCGGCTCGGCACCGCGCATCTTCACGAACGCGGCGCCCACGTCCTTCACGTGCAGAGTGCACACGTCGAGATCCTCGCTCGCATGCGCGATCTCGGCCTTCGACATTCCGGTGGGCAGCAGCACCGAGAGCTGGGCACCGGCGGGCAGGTTGTGGCACGTGGTCACCATCTCGCCCTCGGCGCTCGCGATGGCGACGCCGGCGGGCTTCACCTCGCCGGACATGAGCGTCGCCTGCACACGCCCCACGAAGGGGGAGACGGCGGCGAGGAGCTGCTCGCTGGTGAGCGCGGCGGCCTTCGCGGGCTTGTCGGGCGCGCGGAAAAACTTCCAATAGGCCCCGGCGCCGGCGGCGAGCACGAGCGCCGCGACGATCGCGGCCAGGGGCGCGCCCTTGCCCCCCTTCACGGGCTCGAGGGTCGCATCGTATTCGGCGCGGCGCTCGAGGTGGTAGAGCGTCTCGTAGGCGACTTTCATCATCGCCGCGCGGCGCGCGTCCGGGATCGCGCTTTCCTTCTGCATCTCGGAGCGGAACCGGTTGTACGCGAGGCCGATGTCCGTCTGCTTCGCCGTGCGCGGCACGCCAAGGACCTCGTAGAGGGTCTTCTTGTTCTGGGTCATGCCGGATAATAAGCATTCCCAATTCCGGCCGCCACCATGCCCTACCTTCTCTTCGCCTTCGCCATCGGCTGCATGATCCCGCTGCAAGCCGCGATCAACAGCCAGCTCAAGAATCACCTCGGCGCGAGCACGCTCCTCGCCTCTCTCGTCTCCTTCGCGGTGGGCACGCTCGCCCTCGCGATCGCGGCGGCGGCCACCGATCGCGTGCAGAACCTCGCCGGCGTCGCGGCGGCCAAGCCGTGGCAGCTCACCGGCGGATTGCTGGGCGCTCTATTCGTCTTCGGGACCACGCTCCTCGCGCCGAGGATCGGCGTGGCGAAGATGACCGCGCTCATCATCGCGGGACAGGTGATCGTCTCGATGGTCCTCGACCACCACGGATGGCTGGGTCTCGCGGTGCGCGAGATCACGCCGATGCGCCTCGCCGGAGGCGCGCTCGTGGTCGCCGGCGTCGCGATGGTGAACTTCGACTCGCTCTTCGGGTGAGGCGTCAGCGCAACGCCAGAACCTTCACGCTCGAGTCCACCTGGCTCGCGTCGATGTAGCCGATGGCGTTGGGATTCTCGGCGATGGCCCTTTTCGCCTCCGCATTGCTTCCCACCTGCCGCGGCGGCTGCCCGCGGCCGGTGAAGATGATCTTGGACCAATGCGCCTTCACCTGCGCGGGCGACTTGCCCGTGACCTGCGCGTAGAACTTCTCGCGCACCGGCGAATCCTCTTCCTGGTCGATGGGCATGGCGAGGGTGCCGTCGGGAAAGCGGCTGGTCTTGCCGAGGAAAATGTCGGCGACCTGGCTCGCGTGCAAGGAAGCGAGCGGGCTCTTCGCGGAGACGATGGCGACCACGTCGTCGCAAAGCGCGTCGAAGCTGGCGAGCCAGAGGCCCGCCATCGCGAAGACGAGGAGGCGTCTCACGTCGCCGCCGCCTAGAAGACGAAGTCCACCGCGGCGCTGAAGAGCTGCACTCTTCCTCCCACGGGGAAACCGGGCTGCAGGTTGCCGAAGGTGCCGTGCGAGGACGCGCCGAGCGACAAGCGGTCGTACTGCAGCTTGAGCGCCGCGTTGCTCATGAAATCCCAGCGCACGCCGATCGAGACCGTGTCCTGCACCGGGATCGCCGCGAGCTGCGCGTTGAGGATGGCGTTCAGCTGCGCGCCGGTCCCGGCAAGCTGCGGCGCGAGGCCCGCCAGGGGAAGGCCCGGATCCGAAGTGTTGCTGTCCGCCTTCATTCGCGCGTAGGTGAGGTAGGGCGTCGCCTTGCCGACGCGGTATCCCGCGCTCGCGTACCACGCGTTCTTCTTGCCAATCACCGAGCGGGTGTCGAAGCGCGCCCATTCGCCGGTCACGAACCAGCGGCCCGGGTCGTAGGTCGCGCCGAAGCCGAGGAAGTCGATGCGCCGGTCCATCACGCCATAGCGCTCGGCGATCGCCGCGCCCTGCGGCCCGAACTGGCGGAACGCGTCGAAAAGCGGCGTGTACTCGTCGATGGTGAGCTTCGCGCGCCCATAGGTCGCGCGCGCGGTGAAGAAGCCGCGTTCGAAAGTATCGACGAGCGCCACCAGGTCGCGCGCCTTCGCCATGCCGGCGCCCAGCCCGGCGCTGTCCGGAAACTTCGAGTCCGAGCGACCGAGCGTCGCCTGGAAAGTGTTGGTGGCGTCGCCGACGCTCATGCGATAGCTCGCGTCGACGCCGTCGTTGCTGGTGACGGGAACGAGGCTGTAGACCTCCACGGGCGGGCGCACCCAGACGTTGGCGTACCCGACCTTGCGCGAATCGGATACGGTGAAGACCGGCAGCACCACGCGCCCCGCGCGAAGGCTCAGCTCCGGCGTGACCTGCAGCTTGACGTTGGCCCACTCGACCGCGGGCCGGTAGGAGCCGTCGTAGCGCTGCTCAGAAACCACCTGCACAACCGCCGAGACGCGCGAGGTGAGGTGGGTCGCGAGCTGCAGGCCCACGCGGCTGTCGGCGTCGGCGCTCCAGCGGCGCGTGTGGCCGGGGCCGTCGGGATGGAAAGCGTCGACGAGATAGTCGGCTGCGCCGTTGTCGGAGCGGCTCGCCCCGAGGGTGCCGAAGCCGCTCAGGGAGAAAAGCGGCGCGTCGTCGGCGCGCGCGCAGGCGGCGAGGGCCGCGGCGGCGAGGATCGCGGCGAATCGGAACCGTCGTGCCGTCATCGTTTTCTCCTCCATCACATGATGAGCGCGGGCGCGTCGTGCGTGATTTTTCGCGGCGGCAGGCGGCGGTCCTCGCGCAGCAGGGCGGCAAACGCGTCGGCCGTGACCGGCGGGCTGAAATAGTAGCCCTGAATGAGGTCGCAGTTGCGATCGCCCAGGAGCTCCAGCTGTCCCTGCGTCTCCACGCCCTCGGCGACGACCTGCAGGTTGAGGCTATGCGACAGCGTGATGATCGCCTCCGAGATGGCGAGGCTTCCCGGATCGGTGGTGATCTCGCGCACGAACGACAGGTCGATCTTCAGGCGGTCGACCGGGAATCTCTTCAGGTAGCTCAGGTTGGAGAAGCCGGTGCCGAAATCGTCGATGGACAGCGCGACGCCGGTCTCCTTCAGGCGCCACATGAGCGGCACGCTCTGCTCGGGGTTGGCCATGGAGATGCTCTCCGTGATCTCGAGCTCGAGGTACTTGGGCATGAGCCCCGACTCGTCGAGCGCCCTGGCGACGACCTGGTCGATGTCGTCCTGCTCGCATTGGCGCGCCGACATGTTGACCGAGATCGGGATCGCCGGCAGCCCCTCCTCCTGCCACGCCTTGTTCTGCGCGCACGCGCGGCGCAGGACCCAGTCGCCGAGCTGCACGATGAGACCGGACTCCTCGGCGAAGCCGATGAAATCGCTCGGACCGATGAGCCCCTTCTGCGGGTGGTTCCAGCGCACAAGGGCCTCCACGCCGACGATACCGCCCTCACGCAGGTTCACTTGCGGCTGGTAGTGCAGCTCGAATTCGTCTCGCTCCAGCGCGAGCCTCAAGCTCGACTCGAGCTCCAGGCGCCGGCGGATGCGATCGTTCACGTCGGACGTGAAGAACTGGAAGCGGTTGCGGCCGAGCTCCTTGGCGCGGTACATCGCGGCGTCCGCGTTCTTCAGCAAGGTGGCCGCGTCTTCGCCGTCCTGCGGGAAGAGGCTCACGCCCAGGCTGCACGTCGGACGGATCGGGCGATCGCCCAGGACCAGCGGATGGGAGACCTGCGCGAGGAGCTTTCTCACCACGCCGATCACGTCGTTTTCGATGGAGGCGGCATCGCCTTTCGTGGGTAGCACCAAGACGAACTCGTCGCCCCCCAGCCGCGCGACGGTATCGCTTTCGCGCACGCAGGCCTTCAGGCGCTCGCCGACGACCTTCAGCAGCTCGTCGCCCACGTCGTGGCCGAGGCTGTCGTTCACGAGCTTGAAGTTGTCGACGTCGAGGAAGACGGCGGCGACCGAGCCCGCGTCGCGGCGGGCGGTCGCGATCGCCTGATGCAGCCGGTCCTGCAGGAGGTTCCTGTTGGCGAGCCCGGTGAGGGAGTCGAAGTTGGCCTGGTGCGCGAGCTGCTCTTCGTAGCTCTTGGCCTCGGTCACGTCGTTCATGACGCCCACGTAGTGCGTGACCTCGCCGCGGTCGCCCCGCACCGGCGCGATGTAGAACTCGTTCCAGAACGGCCGGCCATCCTTGCGGAAGTTGCGCAGCACCGCGTGGCCCTCGCGCCTTTCGCGCAGCGCATGGCGGATCTCCTGCATGCCGGCCTGGTCGTGCTCGGCGCCTAGCAGGAACTCGAAGCCGCGCCCGATGGCTTCGCCCGCCTGGTAGCCGGTGATGGCCTCGAAGGCGGGGTTGGCGTACTCGATGGGATAGCTCTGGAGGGACGCGTCGAGGATGAGGATCGCGTTCACGCTCGACTCGATCGCGCGGTTGCGAAGGTTCAACGCATGCTCGGCGACCTGGCGGATGTCGATCTCGTCCTGCAGCGCGCGATACGCCTTCACGCGCGTCTGCGTGAGCTTCCAGGCCATCCAGCCCAGCCCCGCGAGCACGAGGATGAGGGCGACGCTTCCCTCGGCGGCGCGCCAGAGGTAGGTGTTCACGCGATCGTCGGTGGGCGCGAGCTGCTCGGCCTCCGAAAGGCCCACGATCACCGCGAGCGGGAAGTCGTAGAGCTCGCGCGCGCTCGTGTAGCGGCGCACGTGGTCCCAGCGGTTGAGCGTGACCGCGGGCGAATCGTCGACGTCCACGGGCATCGCGGTGCGATAGGACGTGACGCCGCCGAAGTAGAGCGAGTCGCCGGTGCGCCGCACGCGGAAGATGCCGTCGCGCCCCAGGATCGCGAGCACGCCCGATTCGCCGAGTTTGCGCGTCTCGTAGCCGCTCACGAAGTAGGTCGCGGAGACCGAGACGATGGCCGCGCCCGCGAACGAGCCGTCGGCGCGGTCGAGGCGGCGATTGAAATGCAGCTTCCATTCGCCCGCGACGCGCGTGGGCAGCGGCCGGCTCACGGAGACCGGCTCGTTGCGCAGCTCGGTGAAGAATTCCTGGCCCGCCACGCTCGTCATGTCCGGCGCGCGCGAGCTCGCGACGATGTCGCCGCGGGCATTGGCGATTGCCACGGTGAACACGAGGTCGGGAGGCAGGAGCCCTTTCGACTTCAGGTCCGCGAGATCGATGCGCCCGTTGCCCGATTCGTAGGCGAACTTGATGAACTTGAGCGACTGGTCGATCTCGCGCAGCACGCGCACGACCTGCGCCTCGTACGTCTCGGCGAGCTCGAGCGTGGATTGCGAGGCGGCGCGGTCCGCCGTGCCGTACTCGACCTTGATCACGCTGAGGGTGCTTCCCCACACCACGGCGAGGAGGATCGCCGCGACGATGGGAAAGAGGACGTATGGCTCTGCGATGCGGCTCAGCCCCCGGCGCAGGGGAGGCGTGGCGAAATCACGGGTCAACGGTTCTGGTTTCAATTGTAAGAGCTGCCCGCCGTTTGATGAGGAAATCTACACAGCCCCGCCGCGAAAATCTGTGGAGCGCAGCACATTTCCGCCTGAACGATGCGCCGCGCCGCACGTCGAACACCGATTCCAATCCCGGAGACCGCCATGGCCGCGAGCCCCCTCGACCCCGCCGATGCAAGCCACCGCGCCGGCGTAGAAGCCCGATGAAGCTCGGCGCCGAGCACCTGCAGCGCTACAAGCAGATCGCGAAGCTGCTGTGGAAGTACGGCCGCTCCGACCTCGTGACGCAGATGGGAATCGAGGAGGCGATGCAAGCGGCCGACCGGGCTCCGGCGGCAGGCGAGCCCACGCCCGCCGAGCTCGCCGACGACCTGGAGGCGATGGGTCCCACCTACGTGAAGCTCGGGCAGGTGCTCGCGGGCCGGCCGGACCTGATCCCTCCGGCCTATATCAAGGCGCTCTCGCGCCTGCAGGACAAGGTGAAGCCCTTCTCTTACGCCGAAGTGGAGGAGATCGTGCAGGCGGAGCTCGGCGCGCGCATCTCGAAGGCGTTCGCGCGCTTCGACGAGACCCCGATCGCGGCGGCATCGCTCGGGCAGGTGCACAGCGCGGCGCTGCGCGACGGGCGCGATGTGGTGGTGAAGGTGCAGCGTCCCGGCATCGCGAAGCAGATCGAGGACGACTTCGAGGTCCTGTCGCAGATCGCCGAGTTCTTCCAGGCGCATACGGAGGTGGGCAAGCGCCACCGCTTGGTGGAGATCCTCGAGGAATTCCGCACCACGATCCGCCACGAGCTCGACTACGAGCGCGAGGCGAAGAACCTCATCGCGATGGGCGAGAACCTCGCCGAGTTCGAGGCGATCCAGGTGCCGCAACCGGTGATGGACTACAGCACGCGCCGTGTCCTCACCATGGAGTACGTGCGCGGCGCGAAGATCACCAGGCTCGGGCCGATCGCACGCCTCGAGATGGACGGCTGCGAGCTGGCCGAGCAGCTCTTCAAGGCGTACCTGAAGCAGGTGCTGGTGGACGGCCTTTTCCATGCCGACCCGCACCCGGGCAACGTCTTCATCACCGAGGACAACCGCATCGCGCTCCTGGACCTCGGGCAGGTGGGCCACACCACGCCCGCGATGCGGGAGAGCCTCCTCAAGATCCTCATCGCGATCAGCGAGGGCAAGAGCGAGGACGCCTGCAACGTGATCGTGCAGGTGAGCGAGACCACCGAAGGCTTCGACACCGCGGCCTTCAACAAGGTGATCTCGAAGCTCATCGTCGAGCAGCAGGGACAGGGGCTGCAGCACATCAACGTCGGCATGACGCTGCTGGAGGTGACGCGCGCGGCGGCCGAGCTGGGCCTTTACGTTCCGAGCGACCTCACCATCCTCGGCAAGACGCTGCTCCAGCTGGACGAGGTGGGCAGGATCCTCGACCCGGAATTCGACCCCAACGCGGCGATCCGCAGGAACGCGGCCGCGATCATGTCCAAGCGCCTGAACAAGGACGCGACCTCGGGAAGCATCATGAAGTCGCTCCTGGAGCTGAAGGACTTCGTGGCGGGCCTGCCGGTGCGCCTGAACAAGATCATGGACGCGCTCGGCAACCACGAGATCGAGGTTCGCGTGAAGGCGGTGGACGCCAACCTCTTCATGGAGGGCTTCCAGAAGATCGCCAACCGCATCACCACGGGCATCGTGCTCGCCGCGCTCATCATCGGCGCCTCGCTCATGATGAAGATCGAGACGTCGTTCATGCTGATGGGATACCCGGGGCTCGCGATCCTCACCCTCCTCGGCGCGGGCGCCGGCGGGGTGTGGCTGCTCCTCTCGATCTTCATCCAGGACCGGAAGCAGGCGAAGCGCACGGGGCCGCGCTAGCCCGGACAGAGAGTCGACGCGCTTCGGCTGACAGCGTGATGTCAGTAGCCCAGGGCGAGCCCCGTGTTGCGGCGCGGGTCGTTGGCGCCATAGAAGCGGTTGTCGCCCACGGGCTTGCCGCCGAGCGCCGGCGCGCCCACGAGGATCGCCGAGAGATGGTTGGCCGGCTGCGGGCCCGAGAACTTCTGCCCCTTCGCCTCGAGGAGCTTCCTCGTGTCCGGACTCAACGCATAGTTCTCGATGTTGGTCGTCTCGGGCAGCCATTGCTGGTGGAAGCGCGGCGCATCCACCGCTTCCTGCACGTTCATGCCGTAGTCGATCACGTTCAGGATGGTGAGGGCCACGGCCGTGATGATGCGGCTCCCGCCCGGCGTGCCCACCACCATCACGGCCTTGCCGTCCTTCAGCACGATGGTGGGGCTCATGGAGCTCAATGGCGTCTTGCCGGGCGCGATGGCGTTCGCCTGGCCCTGCACCAGGCCATAGAGATTCGGCACGCCCACCTTCGACGTGAAGTCGTCCATCTCGTCGTTGAGGACGACGCCGGTCCCCGCGGCCGTCACGCGCGCGCCGAACCACTCGTTCAACGTGTAGGTGACCGAGACCGCGTTGCCATCCTTGTCGACGATCGAGTAGTGCGTGGTGTTGGATCCCTCGTGCGGCGGCACCCCGGGCTTGATGTCCTGCGAGATGCCCGCCTTGTCGGGATCGATGGCGGCGCGGATGCGCGCGGCGTAGCCCTTGTCGAGCAGGCGATCGAGCGGGTTCTTCACGAAGTCCGGGTCGCCGAGATAGCTGTTGCGGTCCATGTACGCGTGGCGCATCGCCTCGATCTGGTAGTGCACGCCCTGCGCCGATCGGAAACCCAGCTCCTTCATCGGATAGCCTTCGAGGATATCGAGGATCTCGCAGATCACCACGCCCCCGGAGCTGGGCGGCGGCGCGGAGACGATGCGATAGCCGCGGTAGTCGCACTCCACGGGCGCCATCTCGCGCGTGTGGTATCGATCGAGATCGGCCTGGGTGATGATGCCCTTGCCCGCCGCGCTCGAAGCCACGATCGCCGCGGCCACCGCGCCCTTGTAGAAACCGTCGCGGCCGTGGCGCGCGATGAGTCGCAGCGTCTTCGCGAGATCCTTCTGCACGAGCTTCCAGCCGGACCTGGGCGCCTCTCCCCGGTCGAGGAAGATCGCCGCGCTCGGCGGATCGGCCTTCAGGTCCGCGGCGGCGCTTCGGAACATGTCGGCGTCGCCCGGGTCCAGCACGAAGCCGTTCTCGGCGAGCGCGATGGCGGGCGCGATCAACGCTTCGCGCTTCAACGTCGCGTACTTCTCGCGCGCGTGCTCCATGCCCGCGACGCTCCCCGGCACCGCGACCGCCAGGTGGCCCTTCAAGCTCAGGCCCTTCACCACGTTGCCGCTCGCGTCGAGGTACATGTCGGGCGTGGCCGCAAGCGGCGCCACCTCCCGGAAATCGATGAAGGTCTTGCGGCCATCGGCGAGGTGGATGGTCATGAAGCCGCCGCCGCCGAGATTGCCCGCCGCGGGATACACCACGGCGAGCGCGTAGCCCACGGCGACCGCGGCATCCACGGCGTTGCCGCCTTTCCTCAGCACGTCGACGCCCACCTGCGTGGCGAGATGCTGCGCGGTGACGACCATGCCGTTCTCGGCGGCGACGGGCGCGACCGATGCGGCGCGCGCGGCGAGGCAGGCAGCGACCGCGAAGAGCGTGAAGAGCTTTCGAAGCGCGGATGGAGAGGCACAGCTCATGGGCGATCCCGGGGCGTTGTCGGAAGCGTGGAATTCTACTCGCGCTAAACTCACGCCATGACGACTCCCACGCCGCGCGATTTCCTCCTCGCCGCCGTCCTCCTCACCATGACGACGCTATCGAGCGCCGCGCCCTGCGGCGCGCTCCTCTCGCACACGGTCGACAACATCGCGGGCGGCAAGGAAGACCTTTGCCAATACGCGGGCAAGGTGGTCCTCGTGGTGAACACCGCGAGCTATTGCGGCTACACGCCCCAGTACAAGGGCCTGCAGGCGCTGAACGAGAAGTACAGGTCGCGCGGGCTGGTGATCCTCGGATTTCCGTCCAACGACTTCGGCCGGCAGGAACCCGGCAGCAACAAGGAGATCGCGGATTTCTGCGATCGCACCTATGCGGTCAGGTTTCCGATGTTCGGGAAGACCGCGGTAAAGGAGCCGGGCGGCTCGGCGGTGTTCGACGGCCTCGCCAGGGCCACGGGCCAGCGTCCCGAATGGAATTTCCACAAGTACCTCATCTCGCGCGACGGCGCCAAGGTCGCGAGCTTCGCCTCGAAAGTCGAGCCGGAGTCGAAAGAGTTCGTGCAACGCGTCGAAGAATTCCTGAGGGAACCATGAAAGCATCCAACGTACTCGGCACCATCGGCAACACGCCCCACATCCGCATCAACCGCCTCTTCGGCCCGGCGGAAGTCTGGATCAAGAGCGAGCGCGCCAATCCCGGCGGCTCCATCAAGGACCGCATCGGCCTCGCCATGGTCGAGGACGCGGAGAAGAGCGGCAAGCTGAAGCCGGGCGGCACGATCGTCGAGCCGACCTCGGGCAACACTGGCATCGGCCTCGCGATGGTCGCCGCGGTGAAGGGCTACGGATGCATCCTGGTGATGCCCGACAGCATGTCGGTCGAACGCCGGCGGCTCATGCTCGCCTACGGCGCGAAGCTTGTCCTCACGCCGCGGGCCGAGGGCATCAAGGGGTCCATCGCCAAGGCGCAGGAGATCATCGCCTCGACGCCGAATTCATGGATGCCGCAGCAGTTCGAGAACCCCAGCAACGTCGACGTGCACATGCGCACGACGGCGCAGGAGATCCTCGAGGACTTTCCGGAAGGGCTCGATGCCCTCATCACCGGCGTGGGCACCGGCGGGCACATCACCGGCTGCGCGCGCGCGCTGAAGAAGCAGTGGCCGAAGTTGAAGGTGTTCGCCGTGGAGCCCACCGCTTCGCCGGTGCTCTCCGGAGGCAAGCATTCGCCCCACCCGATCCAGGGCATCGGCGCCGGATTCATTCCCGCGATCATGGACATGTCGGCCATCGACGGCGTGATCCTGGTCGAGCCCGAGGCGGCGAAGGAAATGGCGCGGCGCTGCGCGAAGGAGGAAGGGATCCTCGTGGGGATCTCTTCCGGCGCGACGCTGCAAGCCATCGCGCAGAAGCTGAAGGAGATGCCGCAGGGCTCGCGCATGCTGGGATTCAACTACGACACGGGCGAGCGCTACCTCTCGGTCGAGGGCTTCCTGCCGGCGGAAAGCGCCTAGCCCAGGGCGGCGTCACGAACGCCGCCGCGCCCCGCACATGTCCAACCGGCTCTTTCATCGAGGAGCCTGCAATGGCGCGCTGCGACGGTTGCGGTAACGATTACGACAAATCCTTCCAGGTGATCGCGGCCGACGGCCGCAAGATGACCTTCGACAGCTTCGAATGCGCGATCCACAAGATGGCGCCCGCGTGCGAGCACTGCGGCATGAAGATCATCGGCCACGGGCTCGAGAAGTCCGGGCGCATGTTCTGCTGCGACCACTGCGCCGAAAAGAGCGGCGTCACCGAACTGCGTGACCGCGCCTGACCGATCGAGTCGGAGTCGACTTTCCGAAAACCGGAAACGGTTGGCCGCAGACCCCCCAACGGAAGATTCCTGTGAAGGGATGCGACGGATTCGCCCCTTGACGGCGCGGCCGGACGGCGCTATGGTTTAACCACTCGTTTAAACCATACGGACAAAACCATGCGGCGACACGGGGCTGCCCAATCCGCACCGGCGATGCTCTTCAGCGGCGTCGAGCCCGCGGACACCAAGGCCAAGATCCTCGAGGCCGCATTCCGGCGCCTGGCTACCGACGGCTACGCCGCGCTCAGCATGCGCGAGATCGCGCGCGACGCGGGCGTGAACCACGCCCTCATCAACTACCACTTCCGCAGCAAGGACCAGCTGGTGATCGCGGTGCTGGACGAGGCCAACCGCCAGCTGCTCGATCGCCAGCACTCCATGTACCGCCGCCCCGGCACGTTCGCCGAAAAATGGGCCGAGGCGCGCCGCTTCTATCGCGGCGACCTCGCCTCGGGCTTCGTGCGCGTGCAGACGGAGCTGTGGGCCGCCTCCCTCTCGAACGCGGACCTGCGGGAGAAATTCATCCCGCGCATCCTCGCCTGGAAGCAGGTCGTGAGGCAGGGCGTGAACGACGCATTCGCGACGCTGGAAGATTGCGGCGTGAGCCTGCCCCCGCCCTTCTCGGCCGAGGTCGTCGCCTGCTGGATCTCGGAGTACTGGCTGGGGATGGAATTCTCGGATCTGCTGGGGCATCCAGGCGACCAGCGGCAGCATCGCGCGGCGCTGGACGCGATGCAGATGCTGCTGGAGGACCTGGACGAGCGCGTTCGCAAGTCCGCGCGGCCCAACGCAAGGCGCAAGCGCGCATGAGCCTGCCCGATTACCTCGCGAAGATCGCGGGCGACCTTCCCGAAGGCGCTCGCCTGCCCGATGGCGCGCCCCACCCGTTCGAAACCGTGGAGCCCGCCGCGCAAGGCTTCGCCTCCCACGATGGCGTGAGCTGCTGGTACGGCGTCTTCGGCGATGCCGGCCCCTGGATCGCCTTCGCGCCCATCTTCCAGATCGCGCACTCCGGCATGTTGAAGGCGGTGGTCCCTTATCTCTCGCGGCACTTCCGCGTAGTGGTGATGGACGGCCGCGGCAACGGGCGCTCGGACCGGCCCACGGGGCAGGACGCCTACACCTTCGACCATTACTACCGCGATTTCGTCGCCGTCCTCGATGCAGCCGGCGTCGACAAGCTGGCCGTGGTCGGCATCTCCGCCACCGCCATGACGGCGCTGCGCCTCGCGGCCGAGCAACCCGGGCGTGTGAGCCACGTGATCGTCGCGGGCGGTTACGCCGACGCGCGCATCGACGACACGAAGATCGCCGAGCGCGTGCAGGCCGAGAGCGCGCGCATTCGCGGCGATTACGCCGCCTACCTCGACTGGTTCTTCCGCATGGTCTTCCCCGAGCCCCATTCGACCAAGCCCTACGAGGACGCTGTGCGCTACGGCTGGGCCTCGAGCGGCGAGGTGGTGGATTGGGCGCGCAACGGCTGGCTCGGCGCCGACGTGCGCGATCTCGCGCGCAACATCCAGTGCCCCACGCTCGTGATCCACGGCGACGCGGACCGGCGCGTGTTCCCGGAGCGCGGCGAGGCGATCCGCGCATCGGTCCCTGGCGCCCGAATGCTCACCATCGGCGGTGGCGGCCACCTCACCGCGGTGCGCGATCCCGTGGCGTTCAACCGCAGCGTGCGCGATTTCGTGGGTGGTATGCCGGCCAATTCCCGATGGGTGCGCGCCATGAGCCGCAAGCGCCGCGCGCTCTTCATCTCGAGCCCCATCGGCCTGGGCCACGTGCAGCGCGACCTCGCCATCGCGCGCGAGCTGCGCAAGCTGCAGCCCGACCTGGAGATCGACTGGTTCACGGTCGATCCCGCCGCCCCGTATCTCGAGCGCGAAGGCGAACACGTGCACCCGATCACGGCGCGCCTCGCCAACGAGAGCAGGCACTTCGAGCACCTCGCGGGAGAGCACGACCTGCACGCCTTCTTCGCGCTGCGGACCATGGACGAGGTGATGGTCAACAACTTCATGACGTTCTCGGACCTGGTGGAGAACGAGCACTACGACCTGGTGATCGGCGACGAGTCGTGGGAAGTGGACTACTACTACCACGAGAATCCGGAGCTCAAGCGCCAGCCGTTCGTCTTCCTCACGGATTTCGTCGGCTGCCTGCCCATGAGCGGCGGCGAGCGCGAGGCGCACCTCTGCGCCGACCGCAACGCCGACGACATCGAGCACATCGCGCGCTTTCCGTACGTGCGCGACGCCGCGATCTTCGTCGGCAACCGCGAGGACGTGGTGGAGGATCCCTTCGGGCCCGGCCTGCCGCCCATCCGCGAATGGACCGACGCCAACTTCGAATACGCCGGCTACACCCTGCCCTTCGACGCCGCGGCCTATGCGGATACCGACAAGCTGCGCGCGCGCCTGGGCTACGGCCGCGACGAGAAGGTCGCCATCGCGGCCATCGGCGGCACCGGCGTCGGCCTGCCCTTGCTGGAGAAGATCGCGCAGGCCTATCCGCGCATGAAGCGCGAGACGCCCGGGCTGCGGATGATCCTGGTCGCCGGCCCGCGCCTCGCGCCCGACGCGCTGCCGAAGATCGAGGGTCTCGAGGTGCGCCCGTATGTCCACAACCTCTTCGAGCATCTAGCGTGTTGCGACCTGGCCCTCGTGCAGGGCGGCCTCAGCACCTGCATGGAGCTGGTGGCCACGCGCCGGGCGTTCCTCAGCTTCCCGCTGCAGAACCATTTCGAGCAGAACCTGCACGTGCGCAAGCGCCTGGCGAACTATGGGGCGGACCGCTCCGTGGCCTACGCCGGCCTCGCGCCCGCGCAGCTCGCCGACCTCGCCCTCGAGGCGATGCACGCGCCGGTGACCTACAAACCGGTCGAGTCCGACGGCGCACGGCGCACCGCAGTTCGAATCGCGCAAATCCTGAACAACCGCTAGCTCCACCCCGAAAGGAGATTCACCATGGGTGCCTTCCTGTCTCTGCTGTACGGCGTTGCCGCCTATCTCTTCTTCCTGGCGACGTTCCTATATGCGATAGGCTTCGTCGGCAACGTGTTGGTGCCCAAATCGATCGATACCGGCGCCACGGCATCGCTCGGCGAGGCCTTGGTCGTCAACGTGCTCCTCCTCGGGATATTCGCCGTGCAGCACAGCGTGATGGCGCGCCGCGGGTTCAAGGCGTGGTGGACGCGCATCGTGCCGCCCGCGGTGGAGCGCAGCACTTTCGTCCTGATGGCGAGCCTCGCGCTCGCGCTGCTGCTGTGGCAATGGCGCCCGATCGCCACGCCGGTGCTGTGGTCGGTGACCGATCCCGTGGCCGCCAACGTGATCCGCGGCGTGTTCTGGCTGGGCTGGGGCGTGCTGCTGCTGAGCACCTTCCTCATCAACCACTTCGAGCTCTTCGGCCTGCGGCAGGTGTACGCGAACTGGGCCGGCCGCGAGATCCCCGCGCCCGAGTTCCGCACGCCGCTCTTCTATCGCTACGTGCGCCATCCCCTCTACGTGGGCTTCCTGCTCGCCTTCTGGGCCGCGCCCGTGATGACCGCCGGGCACCTGCTCTTCGCGGTGGCGACGACGGGCTACATCCTCATCGGCATCTGGTTCGAGGAGCGCGACCTCGTCGCGCAGTTCGGCGAGCGCTATCGGGCGTACCGACAACAGGTGGGAATGCTGGTGCCGCGGCCCGCGGTGGGAGAGCGGCGCTCGAAGCGGGCCTAGCGGGCATCCCGGGGGATCCGGGCGATCTGGCTATACTGCCTTCCCACCCGCCCCGACACCCCTAGGAGAACCTCGATGAGAAAGCAGGAAGCTGCGTGGCTGGCCGCCCTGGGCTGCATGGCCGCCGTCGCCGCAAGCCCGTCCCTCGCGCAGAACGTGAAGGTCACTCCCCTCGGCACGCACGACGGGGAATTCTGCGCGCAGGACCGCGCCCTCATCTTCGAGGATCCGAACGGCACTCGCATCCTCTACGATCCGGGCCGCAGCGTGGCGGGCGGCACCGATCCGCGCCTGGGTAAGATCGACGTGGTGCTGGTGAGCCACATGCACGGCGACCACGCCGGCAACGTGCACATCAAGGAAGTGAACGCGGGCGAGTGCGGCAAGCCGCAGACGACCGAATCCGCGATGCCGAACTCGAACGCGGTGAACATCGCGCTCGCCAAGAAGGCGAAGATGGTCACGGGCTCCGAGATGCAGGCGTTCTTCGCCGCCAAGCTCAAGGCGAACGGCGGCCAGGCGTCGGACTCCCTCCTCGCGCGCTTCGGCGGCAGCGCCACCGTGGGCGGCGTGAAGATCGCCACCGTCCCGGCTTCGCACAGCAACGGCCTCGATCCCGACTACATCGGTGGCGAGGTCGGCAAGTCGATGAAGGAAAACGGATACGCGGGCTACGTGGGGGACGCCACCGGCTACGTGCTCAAGTTCAGTAACGGCCTCGTCGCCTATCTCTCGGGCGACACCGGCGTCGTGAGCGAGCAGGAGACGGTGGTGCGCGGCCTCTACGGGGCCAAACTCGTCGTGATGAACATCGGCGACAACTTCACCACCGGCCCCGTGGAAGCGGCCTACGTGATCAACGACCTGGTGAAGCCGAACGAGGTGATCGCCTCGCACGCCAACGAGGTCGGCACCAAGGGCGGCAAGGTGGTGCCGGATTCGAAGACCGACCGCTTCATCAAGGCCACCAAGGTGCCGGTGCACGTGCCGCTCAGCGGTAAGACGATGGAGTTCGACTCCCACGGGAAATGCGCCGCCGGGTGTTGACGCCGCAGGCCCGGGCAAGAAGAAGGGCCGCTCGCGCGGCCCTTTTTTCACGTGAGACCCTGCTCGCCTCCGCCAGCCGTCGCCCGAGGCCGTAGCCCGACCGGGCTGGGGCACCACCGGTCGCATCCGGCTTCGCCGGCTGCCGGCGGGGCTGCACAATGTCGCCCATGGCAATCGACCCGACTCCCGCCAGCACCGACGGCCTCGCCCGGATATTCGCGTGGCGCCGCGTCGCCCTCGCCCTCGGCGTCTCCTGCGTCGTGGGCTTGCTCATCAGTCATAAGTTCGTCGCCAGGACGACCGTCCTCGAGGTCATCGCGCGCGAGATGGCGCTGGGCCTCGCCACGCTCATCGCCTTCGGCATCTTCGAGAGGTGGCCGAAGCGATTGCCGCCATGGATCGCGCGGTGGGCCCTGCAGGTTCTCGCCGTGGCCGCCGTGATTCCCCCGACCGTGCTCATCGTCTACGCCATCGCGGGGAGCGCCGATCCGACACCCTTCTGGAAGGTCCCGGCGCGCGTGAACGGCATGATCACGATGATCGGCACGGGGCTGCTGGTGGCGCCGTGGACGGCGGTCGCGGCGCTCTTCAACCAGCGGGATTTCGCGGCCCGCAACCAGGCGCTCGCCTTCGAGCTCACGAAGAGCGAGCTCGAGCGCAAGGCGCTCGATGCCCGCCTGCGGATGGTGCAGGCCCAGGTCGAGCCGCATTTCCTCTTCAACACGCTGGCCAACGTGCGCGAGCTGGTCGTCTCCGGTTCGCCCCAGGCGGCCACGGTGCTGGACAGCCTCATCGCCTACCTGCGCGCGGCCGTCCCACGCCTGCACGAGGCCGCGGCCACCATGGAGCAGGAGTTGCAGCTGGTTCGCTCCTACCTGGAGCTGATGCACATGCGCATGCCCGATCGCCTGCAGTACACCGTGCATGTAGACGATGCGGCGCTCGAGGTGCGATGCCCGCCCACCACTGTGCTCACGCTGGTGGAGAACTCGATTCGCCATGGCATCGATCCGAGCGAGGAAGGCGGCCGCATCGACGTGCGCGTGACGATGGTCGATGGCCGTTGCCGCGCCGAGGTGAGCGACACGGGCGCGGGCCTGCGGGTCGGTGGCGAAGGGCCCGGGACCGGGCTCGCCTCGCTGCGCGAGCGGCTGAAGATCGTGTACGGCGAAGGCGCGCAGGTGCGACTCGCCGCGATCGTCCCGCACGGCATGCGCGCGGAAGCGGAATTCCCCGCGCTCGCGGCCGCGACATGATCGCCCGCCGCCCGACGGCGCTCATCGCCGATGACGAGCCGCTGCTGCGCACGTCGCTGACACGCATGCTCGGCGAGATGTGGCCGGAGCTCGAGGTCGTGGCGCAGGCGCGCAACGGCCGCGAAGCGGTGGCGCAGTTCGAGTCGTTGAAGCCGGACATCTGCTTCCTCGACGTGCACATGCCGGGGCTCTCGGGTGTCGATGCGGCACGCAAGATCGGCGCTCGCGCGCAGCTGGTGTTCGTCACCGCGCACGACCAGTACGCCGTGCAAGCTTTCGAGCAGCGCGCGATCGACTACCTGGTGAAGCCGCTGGACGCGCAGCGCCTCGCGGACACGGTGGCGCGGCTCAAGGGGCGGCTCGCTGCGGCGCGGCCCCTGCCGCCAGAAACCGATGCGCTGCTCGAGCAGCTCGCGGCGCACATTTCGAGGAAGGCCGGCGCCAAGCCCCTGAAGTGGATCCACGCGACGGTCGGGAACGCGGTGCGCCTCATTCCCGCCGAGGACATCGACTTCATGCGCTCCGACGAGAAGTACACGCTGGTGTCATGGCGGGCCGACGGCAGGCTCGCGGAGGGCCTGATCCGCGCCACGCTGAGGGACCTCATGGACCAGCTCGACGCGGAGCGATTCCTGCAGGTGCATCGTTCGGTGGTAGTGAACCGCAGCGCCATCAGCCACTTCACTCGGCTCGCCAACGAGACCGGGCAAATCCACCTGAAGGGGCGAGAAGAGGTGCTACCGGTGAGCCGCAGCTACCTGCACCTCTTCCGTCAGATGTGAATCACATCATCCAGACCTTCACGTCGGGATAACCCATCAGCTTGAAGACGAAGTAGTTGGCCGCGGCCTCGCCGGGATCGTCGGAGAAGCTCACGATCTCGGCGTAGCGCGGGACACCCGCCTTCACCAGCGCCGCCCAGATCTCCTTCGCGGCCCTCGGCGTGCCGTCGGCGTTCAGGAGCTCGGTGTACGGCACATGAACCACCTTGCCGTCGGGCACTCGCGCCGGAAGCGACTTGCCGGAAGCCACGTAGACCCTCGGATAGAGGCCCTGGGTTTCGCGCGGATCGCGGATCACGATTCCGTCGCGCAGATGGGCCGGATACACCCTGGGCGCGGCGCGAGGAACCGGCGGCTTCTTCGGGTCCGCGGCATCGGCCGCCTTTTCCATGCCAAGGCCGGCGAATCCCCAATCGTCCATCGAGTCCGAGAAGACCGAGACCTTCCTCTGCCCGAGCTGCTCGAGCGCGACGAATGCGAGGGCCGAATCGGGATTGAGGCCGCCACTGGAGACGATCACCGCCTCGTCGGCCGCCTCGACACCCGCCGCACCCAGGTACTCGGCGAGCTTCGCGGGCGAGGCGAGCTCGCGGCGGAAGACCTCGGCGGGAACGTTGATCGCGAAGGGCACGTGAGACTGGATGAACGCGGCGGCCGGGCGAATATCCACGACGGCCAGCTTCGAGACGCCGAACATGCGCAGCATTCGAGCATTCCATCCCGCGAGCCAGGTCTTCTCGCGCAGCATCTGCGGCGCGTCGTAGGTCCAGACCGGCAGCCCGCGGTCGTCGCGCATCCATTCCAGCTGCGACTCCTTGTAGAGCTTCACGTCGGGGTAGTCGAGCATGAACTTCATGGCGAAGAACGGCACGGTGGCCGCGATGCCGCCGCCGCAATGGGAGTACACGTGGCGATCCGGTGTCGCCCCCAGGTACGAGAGCATCCACCGGATCTCCTCGGGCGACTTGAAGGTCTTGTCGGCGTTGAAGAAATCTCCGGCAGGCGCCATGACCGCGTTGGGGACGTGGCCCGCGCGATCGAAGAACTTGTCGGCGCCGAAGTGCTGGCCTGGGTCGAGCGCTTCGACCAACGTGCTGCGCGCGGGATCGCCACTCGCGACGAGGAATTCGGGCAGCCGCGCTCGCGCGCTTTCCTCCAGGTGCGTCACGCGAAACGTGCCCGGCGCGGGCCTGGGCGTGGGCTCCTTCGTGACCGCGCCGCCCGCCGCCCGCCACTTCGCGAACCCGCCGTCGAGGACCGCCATGCGATCGCGCGGAAAGCCGTGGTAGTAGAGATCGAAGAGGAGGTTCGTCGCGAGGAAGGTGCCGCCCTGGTCGTAGATGACGATGGTCTTCGCGCCATCGACGCCCCAGGACTGGAGCTGCCTCTCCTTCTCCGGCGGCAGCATGTCGCGTCCGCCGTAAGAGAAGACATCCACGTTCACCGCGCCCGGGATGTGACCCGCGGCGTGAAGCTTGCCGGGCGAGGCGTCGATGACGAGCAGGTCACCGCGATCGAGGTTGTCCTGCAGCCATTGGGCACCGACGAGCTGGCCACTGCTCGCCGCTGCCACGGTATTCGCGAGAACGAGCCCGCTCGCCGCGAGGGCCAGCAGCCACCGACCGAAAGCTTTCGACATTTCGTCCTCCCCTGGGAATCAATGCGGGGAGTCTGGCGTTGGGACTGCGAGGGTGCGAGCGGATTCCGACGAGTTACGGTCTGCGGGGGCTGAGCTACGGGCGGCGGGTGCGGCAGCCGCGGGGGCCCCCGACTACTTGGGCGCGAGCTCCGGCTGACTCGCCCTGTTGGCGATCTGCCGCAGCGCCTGCTCGAAGGCTTCCGGCGGCTGTGCGCCTTCGATGGCATATGTGCCGTTCACGACCACGAACGGCACTCCGCTCACGCCCTTCTGTCGCCAGAACTCCTCCCGGTCGCGCACTTGCGTTGCGAACTCATCGCTCTCGAGGATCGCCTTCGCGCGCGCCGCATTGAGGCCGACCTTGCCGGCAAGCTCCACGAGCACATCCTTGGCACCGGGATTGCGCCCCTCGCCGTGGTACGCGTGAAGCAACGCGCGCTTGAGCTGCGCCGCCTTCCCTTCCTGGCCTGCCCAGTAGAGGAGGCGATGCGCATCGAACGTGTTCCATACGTGGTCGCGCGGCCCGAACGCGAAACCGACCGCGGCCCCGCGCTCACGAATCCGCGCCTGCGCTTCCGCGATCTGCTCCGGCGTGCGGCCGTATTTTTGCGCGAGGTACGGCACCACTTCCCGCCCCTGGGCGTCCATGTCGGGATTGAGCTCGAAGGGCTCGAAGCGCAATGTCGTTTCCACTTCACCGTTCAGACCGGCGAGCGCGTTGTCGAGCGAGGCGAGGCCTATCGCGCACCACGGGCAAGCCACGTCGGAGACGAAGGCGATGTCGAGGCGGGGCTTGTCCATGTCTTCGATCATCCTCAAGCAGCCGCCTTCACCGCCGCCTTCGCCTTGTGGAAGGTGAAGACCCCGTTCTTCGCATCCACCACGATGGTGTCCTTCGGCCCGAACCTGCCCTCGAGGATGAGCTTCGAGAGCGGGTTCTCGATCTGCTGCTGGATCGCGCGCTTCAGCGGCCGCGCGCCGTAGACCGGGTCGAAGCCCGCCTTGGCGAGCTCGGCCACCGCGGCATCGGAAACCTGGATCTCCATTTCCATCGCCTCCACGCGCTTCACGAGCTGCTTCAGCTGCACCCGTGCGATGGACGCGATGTTCTTCTCGTCGAGCGCGTGGAAGACCACGATCTCGTCGATGCGGTTGATGAATTCCGGGCGGAAGTGCGACTTCACTTCACCCATCACCGCGAGCTTCACCACCTGGTAGTCCTGGTCGGCCATCTGCTGGATCATCTGGCTGCCGAGGTTCGAAGTCATGATGAGGACGGTGTTCTTGAAGTTCACGGTGCGGCCCTGGCCGTCGGTGAGCCGGCCGTCGTCCAGCACCTGCAGGAGCACGTTGAAGACGTCCGGATGCGCCTTCTCGATCTCGTCGAAGAGGATCACCGCGTAGGGCTTGCGCCGCACGATCTCGGTGAGATGCCCGCCCTCTTCATAGCCCACATATCCCGGAGGCGCGCCAATGAGCCGCGCCACGGAATGCTTCTCCATGTACTCGGACATGTCGATGCGAACGAGGTGGTCCTCGCTGTCGAAGAGGAATTCCGCGAGCGCTTTCGAAAGCTCCGTCTTGCCCACGCCCGTGGGCCCGAGGAAGAGGAACGAGCCGTAGGGCTTGTTCGGATCCGACAGGCCCGCGCGCGATCGGCGGATCGCGTCCGAGACGAGGCGCACGGCCTCGTCCTGCCCCACCACGCGCTGGTGCAGGCGATCTTCCATGAGGAGCAGCTTCTCGCGCTCGCCCTGCATCATCTTGGAAACCGGGATGCCCGTGGCGCGCGACACCACCTCCGCGATTTCCTCGACGCCGACCTGGGTGCGCAGCAGCTTGTTGCTGTTCGCGTCCGAAGCCGTCGCGGTCTCGGCCTCCTTCAGCTGCTTCTCGAGCTGCGGGATCCTGCCGTACTGCAGCTCGCTCATCTTCTGCCAGTCGCCCTTGCGCTTGGCCTCCTCCATGGAGAGCTTCGCCTTCTCGAGCTCTTCCTTCACGTGAGTCGAGCCCTGCACGCGCGCCTTCTCGCTCTTCAGCACTTCCTCGTAGTCGGCGTATTCCTTCTCGAGGCGCCGGATCTCCTCGTCGATGTGCGCGAGCCGCCTCTTCGACGCCTCGTCCTTCTCCTTCTTCACCGCCTCGCGCTCGATCTTCAGCTGGATGATGCGCCGGTCGAGGCGGTCCATCACCTCGGGCTTGGAGTCGATCTCCATCTTGATGCGCGAGGCCGCCTCGTCGATGAGGTCGATCGCCTTGTCCGGGAGGAACCGGTCGGTGATGTAGCGCTGCGAGAGCTCCGCCGCCGCGACGATCGCGGGATCGGTGATGGTGACGCCGTGATGGACCTCGTACTTCTCCTTGAGGCCGCGCAGGATCGCGATGGTGTCCTCCACCGAAGGCTCGTCGACCATGACCTTCTGGAAGCGCCGCTCGAGGGCCGCATCCTTCTCGATGTACTTGCG